>NZ_SPUM01000072.1 GCF_004614195.1 Massilia horti
CGGCAGCCGCAAGTGAGCATGCGGTGACCGCGTGCGCACAGGTGCGCACCCTACGAATTGTGACGGCCTCGGGCCACCCGCACCCCCTAGGGTTTGCGGTGCTACTGCCGCAGCACGCGCCTTATCATGCTTGCCAGGTCCTCGACCGAGAATTTGGCCACATACCCGTCCGCCCCGACCGAGCGCACATGCTCTTCATTGGTCGTGCCCGAAAGCGAGGAATGGATCACGACCGGCAGGTTGCCAAAGCGCGGGCTCTGCTTCACGCTGCGGGTCAGCGTAAAGCCATCCATCTCGGGCATCTCCAGGTCGGTCAGCACCATCGCGACCTTGTCGTAGACTGTCTTGCCTTCAGCCTCCGCGCTTGCCGCCAGCGCGTTGAGCTGGTCCCATGCTTCCTTGCCGCTCCTGGTCATGATGAACGGGATGCCCATGGCGTCCAGGCCCTGTTCGACGAGCGCCCGCGCCACCACCGAGTCGTCGGCAGCCAGCACGATCGACCCCGGCTTGAGCCTGATCTTGGCGATGCCGTGGGCATTGAGCGCGGGCTCCTGGGATGCCCTCATATCGCGCAGGATCGTCTCCACATCCAGCACCTGCGCCAGCCGCGCCGGGCCGCCGTTTTCGTCCACCGGCCGGGCGATGCTGGTGACCATGCTGCTGCTGGCGCTATGCTCGGCCGACATCACGCAGCTCCAGTCCAGGCGCACGATTTCTTCCACGCTTTCGACGGCAAATGCCTGCGTGGTGCGGGCGAACTCGGTGACGAGGATGATGTTCAGGCCGGTCTTGGGCGTGCAGCCGGCGATGGCCGGCAGGTCGAGCACCTGGATGATCTGCCCGCGCAGGTTGGTCACGCCCAGCACCTGCGGCTGGGCGCCGGCCACCGAGGTGATCTCGGGCATGGCGACGATCTCGCGGATCTTGAAGACGTTGATGCCGAACAGCTCGCTGCGCCCGTTGCGCTCGTCAGTGCCGAGGCGAAACAGCAGCAGCTCGAATTTGTTGGTCCCCGCCAGGTTGCTGCGCTCATCGACTTCCTGCTGAACTGATTTCATGTCCTGTCCCCAAGGTTGAAGTGCCTTTAGGACAGTATTCCAGCTGAGCAAACCCCGTCTTGCTCTATATCAGTGCTAGACAGGCATTGGGCGGTTGCTGTTCAGGTCGAGGAAGCCGCGGATCAGCCGATAGGCGTACCAGACCCAGGCCACCGCGCCAATGAGCCAGGCGAGGGGGATGCCGATGATTGTAAAGAACAGCAACACCCCCACCGCAATCCACAGGATGTAGAACCAGAACGTGCGGATCATCCAGGTGTGATGGCTGTAGACGAAGGTGCCCGCGGTATCCGGCCGCCTGATGTAGTTGACGATCAGTGGCAGGAGCGACAGCATGCCTAGCGAAAAGAAAAAGGTGATCGCATGCGCCAGGTACAGGATCCGCGCAAACTGCTTGGCATCCTCCAGGCCGCTATCAAAAACCAATTCTTGCGCCATAAACCCTCCTTGGTCGGGACGACCCCCGAGTAATGCCAGGATTTTAGCAGGGATAGCATCCAGGCAAGCACATGCGCCGCTATGCCCCCAGCCGCGACTGGACCCACGCCACGATGCTGCCCGTATCCATTGCGCCGGCCTGGCGCGCAAGCTCGCGCCCGCCCTTGAACAAGGCCAGCGTCGGAATGCTGCGGATCTGGAAGCGGGCGGCGAGGTCCTGCGCCTGCTCCGTATTCACCTTCAGGACCCGCACCCGCGGCTCCAGCCGCTGGGCCGCCTGCGCGTAGGCTGGCGCCATCATCTTGCAAGGCCCGCACCACTCGGCCCAGAAGTCGACCAGCACCGGAATGTCATTGCGGCTGATGTGCTTGTTGAAGCGCTCGCTCGTCACGTCGGTGGGTTTGCCGGCAAACAGCGGCTGCGAGCACTTGCCGCATACCGCCGCTTCGGACAGGCGCTCGGCTGGCAGGCGGTTGACGGCATCGCAATTGGGGCAGACCACGTGCAGGGGATCACTCATGTAAATCTCCTCGGTAGCAAGTATTCGTTGCCCGTATTGTATGCTGCGTGGGTTGCGGACGGGAGGAACGGCGCGTTTCCGGCGAAGATGTGATACTCACGCCATGGTAATGGCAACCTTCCGCTTTTACGAAGAGCTGAACGATTTCCTGCCGCGCGAAAGGCGCGGCCATTCATTCAGCACGCCTTGCGCAAGGGCAGCCACGACCAAGCACATGATCGAGGCGCTGGGTGTACCGCACACCGAAGTTGAACTGGTGCTGGTCAACGGCGAATCGGTCGGGTTCGACCGGCTGTTGGAAGAGGGCGACAGGGTTGCTGTCTATCCCAAATTCGAAAGCCTCGACATCAGTCAGTTGTTGCGCGTGCGCGAACGCCCGTTGCGGCGCCTGCGGTTTGTTGCCGACGCTCATCTAGGCGGCCTTGCAAGGCTGCTGCGCATGGCCGGCTTCGATACGCTTTACGACAACAACTACCATGATGCCGAGATCGAGGCGATCGCCGAAGCCGAGGACAGGGTCGTGCTCACGCGCGACCGCGAACTGCTCAAGCGTCGCACGATCACCCATGGTTGCTACATCCATACCTTGAAGGCGACGCACCAGCTGCGCGAGTTGTTTAACAGGCTCGACCTGGCCGGCTCGTTGCAGCCGTTCACGCTCTGCCTGCACTGCAACGCGCCATTGCGTTGGGTAGCCAAGGACGAGGTGATCGACCAGCTCCCGCCCTCCGTGCGCGAGCAGCAAGATGAATTCAATACCTGCGACATCTGCCACCGCGTGTTCTGGAAGGGCTCGCACTGGAAACGGATGACCTCGGTGTTGGCGGCCGCGACTGGAGATTGATACCGGGCGACTGCGACACAATGTGCTGATGTACAATCATTTTCGGTGCCCAACTACTATTCGATGTCCGTGTGACCACGAATTTGCCCAAGATTACTTATCCGCTTCGCAACGAATGCCCGCCGGGCGCGTGCGTGTGCGAGCGTGAGCGCCTGCTGGCCGAGCCGTACGCCGACCTGCGTCCACTGCGGTTAACGCGGATGGAAGAGCAGCGGCTGATCGAGCGCATCGAGCGCATCAGCGACTATGCCGATCTCAAGAGAGTGCAGGAGCTGATCAAGGTCCATTTGGGCGCCGACCTGCGCATCGAACCTGGACCCAACGAGGTGAAGACGGTACGGGGCATCATCATCGTCCTCGAAGAGCGGCCGGGGCTGTGCCGAAAGGTACGGCAGTCGGTGCCGGCCGCGGTGCGCCGTTGCCTGGAGCGCAATCCCGAGATCATCTATCGCCTGCTTGACGCGCATGACCTGTTTGGTTCAGTGTAACGCGGCAGGGGCATTCATGCACATGCGATCGGAAGGCGTAGGGGGCGCGGGGCCGCCGAGGACCTGTGCGCACGCGGTCGCCGCATGCCGACTCGCGGCTACTGTTTCGCTACGCATCGTTCGCGAACCGCGTGCGCACAGGTCCTCGGCGGCCCCGCGCCCCCTACGCCTTCACGCAAGCAGTGTCGACACATACAGCAGCAGCCGCTCCTCGCTACGCGCAAGATCAAGCCCAGTCAATTCCGCCACCCTTCGCAACCGGTAGTCCAGCGTATTGCGGTGGATGTCCAACGCCTTCGCCGTGGCGCCCATGTTTTCGTCGTTGGCAAACCAGGCATCCAGGGTCTCGCGTAGCATCTCCCTGTTCCTGTCCTGCCCGAGCCTTGCGATTGGCAGACGCAGCTGATTCGCCTGCCAACTGTTGCCCAGACCCGACAGCAGCACCGGCAACGCGAGGTCGTAATAGCTGAAGTGCTTGAGCCGCGGATTGCGACGCAGCCCGATCAGCGCCGCCTGCCTGGCACTCTGGTAGGAAATCGACACCGCCTCGACTCCGATCTGGGCAATGCCCATCGCGAGTGTGAACGGCAACTGGCATTCTTCCTGCACCAGATCCGAGAACACTTGCAACCGCCGCTGTCCAGCGCGTTCGATGTTTTTGGCCGTTTCGTAAGTATCGACGATGACCATCTCGCACGGCGTAACAGTGGCCGTGAGCACGGACGGTTGTCTGGCCAGCATGCGCATCTGCAGCCGCTGGATATCGGCGAGGGCGCGTTCGGTGCCCGCTTGATCGACCTGCAACTCAAGCAGGAACACAACCTGAGTCCGCGTAAAGTCCATGCCCAGCCGCTGCCCCCACGCTTCGAGTTCCGCCCGCTGTGAGGCTTCACAGCGGAGCAGATTGAGCAAGAAGGCCTCGCGGTAGCGTGAATCGTGCTGCAGTTCGCTGGTCAGGCTGGCCTGTTCCAGGATCATTTCGGCGGTCAGCTGGACCAGTTGGCCGAACTGACGCACTTGATCGGGCTCGCCGCTCAGGCCCAGCGCCCCGACAATCTGGCCGTTGACGGCAAGGGGCAAGTTGACGCCCGCCTTGGCCCCATGCAGGTGCCGGGTCGACGCCGCGTCGATTTCGACGGGCTGCTTTTTCGCCAGGGCGAGCAACGCACCATCGTGCAGTTGACCGACCCGTCCGGGATCGCCGCTGGCGAGGATCACGCCTTTTGCATCCATTACGTTGACGTTAAACGGAATAATGCGCATCGTCCGCGTGACGATTTCCTGTGCCAGACCGGTGTTCAGCATGTTCATGGGCTCGAGTGTAATCTTGCGCTCAACAATAAACCAATCCGAACTTTGTGCCAACTGACAAGTGAATGTTGGATGCGAGGTCGCTTGGTTGACATCGGATTGTGCAAATGCCCAAAAATGACCGCGAAAAAAGGCTTGTCCATGGTGCTCTTGGCCGAGGATTTATCTGAACCAATCCGTGATAATCGATTCACCGCTAATCGCCAACTGGAGAGATCCCCGATGAAAATCGTTATTGCGCCCGATTCGTTCAAGGAAAGCCTGTCCGCCATGGATGTCGCGACCGCCATTGAAGGCGGCTTTCGCGAAATCTTCCCAAATGCCGAGTACGTCAAGAAGCCCATGGCCGACGGCGGCGAGGGCACGGTGCAGGCCATGATCGACGCCACCGGTGGCCGCAAGATCGAATGCCAGGTGACCGGCCCGCTGGGCGAGCAGGTAGCCGGCTTCTACGGGCTGACCGGAGGCGACGACCCGGTTGCGGTGATCGAGATGGCCGCTGCCAGCGGCCTGGAGCTGGTTCCGCCACAGTCGCGCAATCCGGCCACGACCACGAGCTTTGGCACCGGCGAGCTGATTCGACATGCGCTTGATGCAGGGGCGAGGAAGTTCGTGCTGGGCGTGGGCGGCAGCGCCACCAACGACGGCGGGGCCGGCATGGTGCAGGCACTGGGCGTGCGGCTGCTCGATGCGCAGGGCGCCGAACTTGCATATGGTGGCGGTGAACTGGCGCGCCTGGACCGGATCGACGTGAGCGGATTGGATGCGCGCATCCGTGACTGCACATTCGAGATTGCCAGCGATGTCAGCAACCCGCTGGTGGGACCGCAAGGCGCCTCAGCGATCTTTGGACCGCAAAAGGGCGCTACCCCGGAGATGGTGGAGCAGCTCGATGCCAATCTGCGGCACTACGCCAAGGTGCTTGACCGCGACCTCGGGCGCGACGTGGCGCAGGTGGAGGGCGCGGGCGCGGGCGGCGGCATAGCGGCGGCGATGCTGGTGTTCTTCAATGGCCGGCTGCGTCCGGGCAGCGAGATTGTGGCCGAAGCGATCGGGCTGGACGCGGCGATCCGGGACGCCGACCTCGTCATCACCGGCGAGGGCAGGATCGACAGCCAGACCATCAACGGCAAGACGCCGATCGGCGTGACCCGGGTGGCGCAGCGTCACGGCAAGCCGGTCATCGGCATCGGCGGCTGCCTTGCTCCGAACGCGAGCGTGGTTCACGAGCACGGCATCGATGCGATCTTCGCCGCGGTCAACTGTCCGTGCACGGTACAGGAAGCGCTGGCGGCGGCGAGCGCAAACCTGCACAGCGCGGGGCGAAATATCGCGGCCGCGCTCAGGCTTGGCGCGCAACTGGATCGAAAACAGCCGCACTAAGGTTTGTCCGAGGCTCTCAGTCGCGCGCGGTGCGCCATCTCTGCTGCTTGGCGGGCTCTTCATACTTCGGGCAGTTGGTGAACCTCAGCTTGCCGTGTTTTTCGATCATATCGATGCTGGTGGCAGGGGACCTTTCAGTAACGCAGTAGGTGCGGTTGCCGGTGATAACGCGTGTTCGACGCGCGCCATCGCCTGTGTTGTTCACCAGCTCCTCGACCTTGGGCGCTTCCGACAACCGTGGCGGCGCCATGGCGAATGCCTGCTCCATGCCGTTGCGCATTCGGATTTGCGGACTGTCCAGCGGTGCCGTGATGTAGGGCCGGTTTTCCTTGCGCAGCGCGCGGTCGATGCTGCCGGCGCTGCGCCGCGCGCTTTCCATGATTGCTTCGGCACCGGGCCGATTCGGTACCTCGGCGGCGGAGAACGGATCTGCCACAGGCTCTGCGGCTGCTGGCGTCGCCGCTGGCGCTGAGGGCGGCGTGGTTTGAATCGCTGACATGTCGGACCGGGCGGACGGGGCAGACGCTCGGCGCGAACGCCTTGGTGCATCCGCCGGCCGGTCGGAGGGCGCTGGCCCGACCGGCGGCATCAGGGCTGGCAGGTCGATCCACTGGATGCTGGAGTGCGCTTCTTCCGGCTGCGACGACGGCAGCGTGCGCACCATCTGCCAGCCCAAAATCAGGGCCACATGAATGAGGACTGTAATGAAGGCGCCGATCAGGCGGCGGTCGGCGGAACGGCCTGCAACCGGGGCGAGTGAGTGTATGGTAAGGCTGTTCATTTTCCCCAAGTATAGCTAACGCCGCCCGTTGCTTATTCATCAATTCTCTCCGCCGCCACTCTGGCCGGAAGCGATTGTCGAACATCAGGGCCGGCGCGTTCAGCATCTGGCGTGCGATTCCTTTGGACGCAATTCCATGAAGCAGACATTCAAAAAGTGCGCTGGGCGGCGCAAAGCGCACAAGTTCTGTGCGACAAACTGTCGAAATAGAGGGATAAAGCGCACGCTCCTGCTGAATGCACTTTTCAAAATAATTGGAAAGAGAAGGCCCTTTTTGCCGCCTGCAGACTTATAGGGCCGTCTGCAGGCAACTCGCCGATAGAGTGAACAGCAAGTGGGCAATCAAATTGATTGATCAGTCAACCCACTGCGGAGCTGGGTAAGATTTACCTAAGTTGTGCATCACAATGGATGTCGCATTGCCTGAATTATCACGGATAACTTCCACGCTCACATCCTTCAAGTGCTCATAAAAAAACACGGAGTCCGATTCGGCCTTAAGTTGTTGCCATCGCCACTTGCCATTGCCGCCCGCCCACAATTTATCGCCCCTCACCTCGAGCGTGTATTTTTCGCCCATCAAGCGATACGTGCCTTCATACTTCTTCAACGTCGAGACGGCCACAGGGATTTCTTTCCGCTCGGAGTGCAATACTACGGTGCCGCCCGCGGCCACCTTGGCTAATTTATGCTGCATAAGTGGTGTGTTAGCGCGCCCGTCAAGGTTGCCAAGGATGATGACATCGACGTTGGAGGCGGGATAGTGTCCGATAAAGCTGCGAAATCCTTGGATATGGCCGTCGTGTGAAATCTCCTGTACGCCCGCGCTGCTGATCACATCGAGCCCGAACGCATAATCATCCTTGTACGCGGTAGTCATTCTTTTCAGGGATTGCGGCGAAAGAAATTTGCCACCATACAGGGCCCTCTGCCAACGCAGCAAATCCTGTGTCGTCGAATATAAGGCCCCGGCAGCATAGGGTAGGCTCATGTCGGTGTATTGAGAATTTTCGACGCCGGCTTTCGTCATGGTATAACCACTAGCCCGATGCGCCATTACGGTGGCGTTTCTATCGTATCCGGAATTCTTCATGCCCAGGGGCGTGAAGATCGCATCCTGGAGAAATTGTTCGTAACTTTGATTGCTAATTTTTTCGATTAAGTAGCCAAGTAATACGTAGCCGGAGCTGCTGTATTTGAACCGCTCGCCCGGTGTGAATTCGAGCGGCTTGTCACGAAAGCTGGCGATGGTCTTGGCAGCGGTGGTCGGAGTTGCCTGAATTGCAGAAAAGTTCGGAAAGCCCGTGAAGTCGGGAATGCCTGATGTATTCGTCAGCAAATGAAAGATTGTGATGTCCTTCCATGAAGCAGGCGCATCCGGAATGTAGCTGGAAACTTTATCGTCGACGTTGAGTTTGCCGCGTTCGGCAAGCACGAGGATTGCTGCCGCTGTGAATTGCTTGGAGACCGAGGCAATCCGAAATTTAGTATCTGGTCCGTTTGGAATAGCCCACTCTCGATTGGCTTCGCCATACCCCTTGTTCAACAGCACTTTATTGTCTCGCGCGACCAACACGGCCCCTGTGAAATTGTTGTCATCGACATAGGATTGGACGATCTGGTCAAGACGGGTGGAATCTTGGGCATAGCTTGCGGAGGTGTCGCAAACGAGCATCACAAACACGCTGGCACATACGAGGGCTTTCAGACGCACAGCTTGGCTCCATTCAAAGACTTGAGAAATATTTAAGAAGCACTTCGGGACAAGAAACACAGGGTATCAAATGAATATGATAAAAAGTACGCGCTTTATCACAGAAGTGAATGGGCCGAGAGCGCTCCCCAGCTACGCCCGCGGCCGCTTCCGACCGACTAATGGGCGTGCGCGCCGCCAAGGTAGGCCACAACCACCTTTGCGTCATGCTTGAGGCTTGCGGCCGGCCCGTGCAACGAGATGCTGCCGTTTTCCAGCACATAGCCGTAGTCGGCCACGTTCAGCGCCGCGGCGGCAAACTGCTCGACTAAAAGCATCGTCACGCCTTCGTCCTTGAGCCGGGCGATGATGCGGAACACCTCGTCGACCAGGATCGGCGCCAGGCCCATCGACGGCTCGTCCAGCAGCACCACTTCGGGATTCAGCATGATTGCGCGCGCCATCGCCAGCATCTGCTGCTCGCCGCCAGACAGCGTGCCCGCCAGCTGGTGGCGCCGCTCCTTCAGGCGCGGGAACAGGTCCATGGCGCGCTCGAGGTCGCACTGCACGTCACCCTTAGGCCGGGCGCGGGTAAGGCGCGGAAATGCACCGAGCAGCAGGTTGTCCGTCACGCTCATCGTCGCGAACACGCGCCGTCCCTCGGGCGAATGGGCCAGGCCCGCACGCGCGATGCGGTGCGAATCCATGCCGGTCACATCAACCCCATGCAGCGTGACCGTGCCGCCTTTCGGCTTGATCATTCCGGAGATGGCGCGCATGGTCGTGGTCTTGCCCGCGCCGTTGGAACCGATCAGCGTGACCAGCTTGCCCTTCGGGACCTCGAGCGAAATGCCGTGCAGGACCTCGACCTTGCCGTACGCAGCCTGCAGGTTTTGGATCGATAACATGTTTGTCCTCCTCAAACCGCCGCCGCGGCCGGTGGTTCTTCCTGCTCCGCGCCGCCGAGATAAGCTTCGATGACCTTCGGGTCCGCCTGCACCCGCGCCGGCGTACCTTCCGCGATCTTCTGGCCGAAGTCGAGCACGGTCACGATGCTTGACACCGCCATCACCACGTCCATGTGGTGCTCGATCAGGATGATGGTGATGCCGTGGTCGCGAATCTTGCGGATGATCGCGATCAGCTCCTTGATGTCGGGCGCGGTCAGGCCGGCGGCCGGTTCATCGAGCAGCAGCAGGCGGGGATTCAGGCCAAGCGCGCGGCCGATCTCCAGCAGGCGCTGCTTGCCGTACGGGAGATTGCGCGCCTCCTCGTTGGCAAACGCGGACAGTCCCACGAATTGGAGAATGGCGGCGGCGCGTTCGCGCGCAGCGCGCTCTTCGCGCTGGTAGCGCGGCGTGCCGAGCATTGCGTCGAACACGGTCGACTTGAACGTATGGTGCAGGCCGACCAGCACGTTCTCGGTCGCGCTCATCTCACCGAACAGCTGCACGTTCTGGAAGGTGCGCGCCACGCCACCAAGCGCGATCTGCGACGGCGTGCGGCCGGTGATGGCACTGCCCGCAAAGACGACGCTGCCCGCTCCGGGCCGGTAGATGCCGGTGAGGACATTCATCATCGTGCTTTTGCCCGAGCCGTTTGGACCGATCAGGCCATGAACGGCGCCGTGGCGCACGTTCAGGTCGACCTGGTTGAGCGCCTTCAGGCCACCGAACTGCATCAGGATCTTTTCGACGCGCAGGAGCTCGCCTTCGTGCTGCTCGGCCTTCAGGCCTGCGAACGGATCGGTTTCGGAGGTGGCAGCGAGCGCACTGACGTGCCGGATGCCGCGTCCCAGCAGCTCGCGCAGGTAGCCGACGATCCCGTCCGGCAGGTAGTAGACGACGAAAAGCGTCATCAGGCCGAAGATGGTCAAACGCCAGTCGACCATGTTCTCGATGCGGTACGAGACGATAGCCATGCCGACCGTCGCGATCAGCGGCACGAGCACGCCGCGAACGCTTGCGCGCTTTTTGGCCAGCGCGAGCGCGGAACCGGCCACGCCCAGCACGGCGGCGGCCACGGCGATTATGCGGAACAGGGCGATGTCGGCCAAAAGGCTGGGCAGCATCACCACGATCACCGCGCCGATCAGCGCGCCGGACCGGGTTTTGCGTCCACCCATGATCACGGCCAGCAGGAACAGGATCGTCAGTTCGAAATTGTAGGTGTTGGGCGAGATGTACTGTTCCGAGTAGGCGTACAGGCTGCCCGCCAGCCCCGCGAAGCCGGCGCTGATGACGAACGCATAAACCTTGTAGCGGTAGACCGAAACGCCCATGCAATCGGAGGCGATAGGGCTGTCGCGCAGCGCCTCGAACGCGCGCCCGATGTTCGACTTGAGGAGCTGGTGCACGAGCGCGAGCGACGCGACCATCAGCGTTGCGACCACGTAAAAAAATCCGGTTTCGCCCAGCTCATGGCCGAACACCGCCGGCTTGGACAGCGTGATGCCCATCGGTCCTTCGGTGATGAAGGTCATCTCGTTAATGAGGATCTGGACGATGGTCCCGAAAGCCAGCGTGACCATGGCGAGGTAGGGGCCGGTCACGCGCAGCGCCGGCAGTGCCAGGATTGCGCCGAACAGGGCGGCGCCAGCGATGCTGCACGGGATGGCGAGATACCAGCCCAGGCCGAGCTTGGTCACCAGCACGCCGGTGACGTAGGACCCGATCCCGAACAGGCCCGCGTGGCCGAGCGAGACCTGGCCGGTGTAGCCAACCACGATGTCCAGCCCGAACAGCAAAATGGCATAGATCAGAATGGTCTCGGCCAGGTGCACATAGTACGGATTGCTGAACAGCTGCGGATACAGCACGAGCGCGGCGATGCCAAGCAAGCTCGCGATGACGATCTTCATGTTCATCTTTACACCTTCTTGATCGCGGCCTTGCCGAACAGGCCTGCCGGTTTGACCGCCAACACGAGCAGCAGCAGCACCAGGCCGGGTACGTCCTTGTAGCCGGTGGAGATGTAGTAGCCGGCAGTGGTTTCGCACACGCCGAGGATCACACCGCCGACGATCGCGCCCAGGCCAGAGGTCAGGCCGCCAATGATCGCCACCGCGAATGCTTTCAGGCCAAGCGAAGCGCCCATGGTGGCGCTGGTGAGGGTGAGCGGTGCAATCAGCGCGCCGGCAAAGGCGGCGGTGGCGGACGACAGCGCGTACGAAAAGGTGATCACCATCCCGGTATTAATCCCCATCAGTCCGGCTGCACCACGGTCGTTCGCGGTTGCGACCACGGCCTTGCCGTAGATCGATTTGCGATTGAAGATCTCGACGGCTGCCATGATCGCCAACGCGCCGGCGACCACCGCCATCTGCATCGGCTGCACGTTCGCACCCAATACCTGGAATGGTTTGGATGACAGCGGGGAGGGGAAGGGCAGCACATCCTTGCCCCAGATGTTCTCGGCCACGTTCTTGAAGATGATGGCGAGCGCAATGGTGGACATGATCCAGCCGAATTCGGATTTGATGCGGAGGGCCGGGCGCACGCCCAACCATTCAACGACCATGCCCTGGATTGCACCGAACAGGATCACCAGCGGGATCATGAGCCAGTAACTCATGTAAGGACCGCCATGGATCGTGCCGACGAGTGAAAGGCCGACCAGGGCGCCCAGCATCAGGGCCTCGCCCTGGCCGAAGTTGAGGGTGCCGGAGGTGGCAAAGGTGAGTTGATAACCGAACGCGATCACGGCATAGATCATGCCCAGTGCGATCCCGCTGATCACGAGTTGCAGAAGGATTTCCATTTTTCCGTCCAATTGGCGAAGCGATGGGCTCCGCCTTACCAACAGCAAAAAAATGGCCAGCCTTGCCGAAGGCCGGCCATGTCACAGCGCTGATACGAATGACTTACTTGGCCAGCACCACGCGCCCGTTGCGCACTTCTCCGAACTTGGTGTTTTCGAAGTTGATGGCCTCGTGGTTGTCGTGGCTGTACGGTTTGCTGTAGGTGGTGACGACGCCCTCGACCTTTTCGTTGAGATTTTCGAGCGCCTGTGCGATCGCCGGGCCGTCGGTGCTATTGGCCTGTTTGATTGCCGCGGTCAGCAGATAAACCGAGTCGTAGCCCTGGGCTGCCGACACGGCCGATGGCATGCGGCCGCCCGGCGGGTTGTAGGCTTTGATGTAGGCGTCGATGAAAGCTTTGCGCCGCGGCGTATCTGGGTCCTGGATGAAGGTCTGCGGCATGCGTGTGCCTTCGCCATTCTTGCCGGCGTTGTCGATGAAGTTCGCCATCGCCAGCGTCCAGCTGCCGACGATGGGCACGTGCCAGCCAAGTTTTTCCATGCCGTTGGCGATCTGGGCCAGTTCGGGGCCGATGCCGTAGGTGAGCACCACTTCCGCGCCGGCCTCACGGGCCTTGAGCAGTTGCGCGGTCATGTCAACGTCGCCGATGTTGTACTTCTCTTCGGTGACCGCCTTGACGCCGCGCTTTTCCAGCGCTTTTACGAGGTCGGCCCGTCCGAGCTGTCCGTAGTTGGTGGAGTCGGCGAGGATCGCGACCTTCTTGAACTTGCGGCGGTCGACCGCCTCCTGGACGATCATCTCGGATTGGATGACATCCGCTGAAGAATTACGGAAGATGAAGTTCTGCGGTTGGTCGGCAAACTGTTTGGTGATGATCGAGCCGGTGGCCACGTTATTCATCACTGGGATCTTGGCTTGCTGGTAGAAGCGCTGCGAGGCTTGGGCCACGCCGGTGTTAATGTAGCCGACGGTGGCCACCACGCGTTCCTTGTTGATCAGCTCCTGGGCGATCTGCACGCCGCGTTCGTTCTTGGCCTCGTCGTCGCGTTCGACCAGCTGGATTTGGCGACCCAGGACGCCGCCCTTGGCGTTAATCTCCGCCACTGCAAGGCGCACGCCATCGCGCATCGACACGCCCATTGGCGCCGAACCGCCGGTGAACGGGCCGGACACTCCGATCTTGATTGCCTCGGCGGCCATCCCCGACATCGAAAAACCCAGTACTACACCCGCAACCAATGCTTTCAACTTGAAATCCATTTGCTGTCTCCGTAGTTTTTGTGTTGCCGAACGCCCAATGATGCCTCATCGACAATCCATTTTAGGATAGCAATTGGGTAACAGCAATTGTTTGCTGTGACGCGTTGCACCATGTAACAATTGCTGCCATGGTGTAAGCGGTGCGTAAGGAAACGGGCGTAAGGAACGCCTGGAGGCGGAGGGAGATGCGGAAGAAGTGAAGGGGAAGTGCGGACAGCCAGACCGCGCTGTCCGCGAATGGGATTAGCGGTGTCGGCCGCCGCCGTGGCCGCCGCCATGGCCGCCCCAGCCGCCATGTCCACCGCCCCAGTGGCCACCACCCCAGTGGCCACCGCCCCAGCGACCCCAGCTAAAGCCCAATCCGATCGAGATCGGCGGGTACCAGTAGTAAGGTGCGGCGTAGACCGGGGGCGTGTAATAGGCGGGCGGGGGTGCGTAGATCGGCGCCTGGACATACACTGGCGTCGGCACGTACACCGGCTGGGATGACACAACCGTACCGGCCTGCGGGGCCGAATATGGCATCGTGGAGCTTGTAGTGCCGTTCGGCTCGCCGGTGGGGGCGGAACTGGTAATTGTTCCGGTATCGCCACTGGCGGCGACGCGGGCACCGGTTCCGGCAGGCACCGGAGTGACCGACACGACGTGCCATTGGCTCTGATCGTATGGTTGGGCGTAAGCAGCACGAGTGCCGTAATTGGGCGGACCCGGAGGGGCCGCAGCGCAGCCGGCCAATGCTACGAGCGATGAGGCAATTAAAAGGTTTTTCATGACAGTTCTCCTAGTGTTTCTACTATAAGAACTTTTGCTTCCGCCTGCATTGGAATTACAGCTTGTTACACCTTTGGCTAAACCGGAAACTTATGGAACAAAAGGTCAGGTTCCGGATTGCCGGAGGAGCCAACGGCATGCAAACGTACCGCGTGCGCACACGTGCGCACCCTACGGACGGCATTAATTCACACACTCGTAGGGTGCGCACCTGTGCGCACGCGGTACCTTCGTATAGTGTTGGCTCCTGCACACGCACGGAGTCATCAGCACCCCGGCAGCGCCGACATTAAGCGAGAATCGGAAGCAGGCCGTCGAGCCCGCAGAAGTTGAGCGCAACCGATGCCTGCGCGCGCACCACCGGCTTGGCGCGGAATGCGACAGATAAACCGGCGATACCCATCATTTTCAAATCATTGGCACCATCGCCCATTACGATCGCCTGCTTCGGGTCGATGCCCATGTCGGCGCACACACGTTCGACCGTGCGCATCTTCTCAGTGGCATCGACGATGCCGCCTACCACGCGGCCAGTCAATTTGCCGTTTTCGACTTCCAGCACATTCGCATTGGTGTAATCGAGGCCGAGCCGCTCCTGCAGCCGTTCTGTAAAAAAGGTAAATCCGCCCGAAACCAGCAGGGTCTTCAGACCCGCTTCCTTCACCGCCGCCAGCATCGCCTCGCCGCCCATCGAAATACGCAGGCGTTCGTCATACACACGCTGCAGCGCAGATGCATCCAGACCCTCGAGAAGGGCAACGCGCCGGGTGAGGCTGGCCGCGAAATCGAGTTCGCCGCGCATGGCTGCCTCGGTAATTTCGGATACCTGAGGCTTCAAGCCCTGCATGTCCGCGATTTCGTCGATGCACTCGATGGTGATCAGGGTCGAGTCCATGTCCATTGCCACCAGCTTGAAGTCGGAAAGCTTGCACTGGGCTCCGATAAAGGTCGCGTCGACCTGCGAGCCGTAGGCGAGTGTCTCGACTTCGTGCTTTATTTGTTCCGAATACTCGACATCCTCGCACCGCACCGCGCTTTCGCTCAGCGCCACCACCCTGGCCGGGCGGGAGATTTGCGCGATTTCATTGAGCAGTCCAATATCGGCCCGCGGGCCCTGCAATACCAGATTCATCCTCATCTCATTCTCAAGCCAGCAGTTGTTTGATCGTTTGCTTTACCTGCGTCACGCGCGCTGCCAGGTCGGGCATGCTGGCGCTGATGCGCAGCTTGTCCTGGCCCGCCAGCTTGATGTGGCGGTTCTTCTGGATCAGCGTGATGATCTTGATCGGGTCGATCGGAGGCTTTTCCATGAACTGCAGGCTTGCGGCTTCGGTGTGGGCGTCGATCTTGGTGATGCCCACCGTCTTGGCCGCGATGCGCAGCCTGTGCGTTTCGATCAGCGCCTTCACCGCATCCGGCAATTTGCCGAAGCGGTCGATCAGCTCTTCCTGCATGTCGTCGATCTGGTCCTGGCGTTCGCAGTTGGCCAGGCGTTTGTAGATCGACAAGCGTTCATGCACATCACCGCAGAAGTCGGCCGGCAGCAGGGCAGGCACGTGCAGGTTGATTTCGGTGGTCGTGGCCAGCGGCGCGCTCATGTCAGGCTCCTTGCCTGCCTTGAGCGAACGGACCGCCTCGTTGAGCATGTCGGTGTACAGCTGGAAGCCCACTTCCAGCATCTCGCCCGACTGGCTCTCGCCCAGCACCTCGCCAGCGCCGCGGATCTCCAGGTCGTGCATTGCGAGGAAGAAGCCGCTGCCCAGTTCCTCCATCTGCTGGATCGCATCGAGCCGGCGCTGCGCCTGCTTGGTCAGGCCGTGCACGTCGTTCACCAGCAGGTAGGCGTAGGCCTGGTGGTGCGAACGGCCCACGCGCCCGCGCAGCTGGTGCAGCTGGGCCAGGCCGAACTTGTCCGCGCGGTGCATGATGATGGTGTTCGCGGTCGGCACGTCGATGCCGGTTTCGATGATCGTGGTGCACAGCAGGATGTTAAAGCGCTGGGCCACGAAGTCGCGCATCACCTTTTCCAGGTCGCGCTCGTGCATCTGGCCGTGCGCCACGCCGATGCGCGCTTCCGGCAGCAGCTCCTGCAGCGAAGCCAGGCGGTTCTCGATCGTCTCGACCTCGTTGTGCAGGAAGTAGATCTGGCCGCCGCGCTTGAGTTCGCGCAGGCAGGCTTCGCGGATCACCGAGCCGTCCTCGCTGCGGACAAAGGTCTTGATCGCCAGGCGCTTTTGCGGCGCGGTCGCGATCACTGAAAAGTCGCGCAGCCCTTCGAGGGCCATGCCGAGCGTGCGCGGAATCGGGGTTGCGGTCAGGGTCAGCACGTCCACTTCGGCGCGCAGCGCCTTGAGCGCTTCCTTCTGGCGCACGCCGAAGCGGTGTTCCTCGTCGATGATCACCAGGCCCAGGCGGCTGAATTTGACGTCCGGCGAGAGCAGCTTGTGGGTGCCGATCACGATATCCAGCGTGCCGTCGGCCATGCCTTTGATCGCGTTGTTGATCTCCTTGCCGGTCCTGAATCGCGACAGCTCGGCGATGCGGACCGGCCAGTCGGCAAAGCGGTCCGCGAAGGTCTGCGCGTGCTGCTCGGCCAGCAGCGTGGTCGGCGCCAGGATCGCAACCTGCTTGCCGCCCATGACGGCGATGAAGGCGGCGCGCAGCGCCACTTCGGTCTTGCCGAAGCCGACGTCGCCGCACACCAGCCGGTCCATTGGGCGGCCCGAGGTCATGTCCTGGATCACGGCATGGATCGCCGCGGACTGGTCCGGCGTCTCGTCAAAGCCGAAGCTCTGCGCGAAATTTTGATAGTCGACCGCCGAGTACTCGAACGAGTGGCCCTGGCGCGCCGCGCGCCGCGCATACAGGTTCAGGAGCTCGGCCGCCGTGTCGCGCACCTGCTCGGCGGCCTTGCGCTTGGCCTTTTCCCACTGGCCGGAGCCTAATGCGTGCAGCGGCGCGTCATCCGGCGAGGCGCCCGAGTAGCGTGAAATCACGTGCAGCTGCGAGACCGGTACGTACAGCTTGGCCTCCTTGGCGTATTCCAGGTGCAGGAATTCGGTCTCGCCTTCGCCAAGGTCCATGCTGGCCAGGCCCAGGTAGCGGCCGATGCCATGGTTGATGTGCACCACCGGGTCGCCGATCTTCAGCTCCGACAGGTCGCGCACCATCGTCTCGACCTGGCTGGTCGCTTCCTGCTTCTTTTTGCCGGCGCGGCGCGCCGAGCCTGCGTACAACTCGGTCTCGGTAATGAAGACCAGGTTCCCGCTTGCCTCCTCGAACAGTTCGAAGCCTGCCTGCAGCGGCGCCACGCCCAGGGCCACCTTGGCACTTGACGAACGGAATCCGTCGAGGCCCTCGACCGGCGTCAGGTCCAGCTTGTATTCATTGAAGTACTGCTGCAGCGTCTCGCGCCGGCCGTTCGACTCGGCGCAGATCATGACACGCGTTTGGGTGCGCATCAGGAACGAGCGCAGGTTCGCAAGCGGATCATCCAGGCGCCGGTTGACCGCGATGTCAGGAATCGGCGCAGACAGCTCGGACGCTTGCCCGTTCAGATCCCTGGCGATGGCCCAGCGTCCATGCGGCTTGGCCCGTGTGAAGAACTGTTCGGCCGACAGGAAGATTTCATCCGGCGGCAGAATCGGGCGTTCGCGGTCGCTCTTGAGGAAGCGGTAGCGCGATTCGGTGTCCAGCCAGAAGCGCTGGATCGCGGCCTCGATGTCGCCGACAAAGGCCAGCGGCGTTTCGTCCGGCAGGTAATCGAACAGGGTTGCCGTCTGGTCGAAGAACAGCGGCAGGTAGTATTCGATGCCGGCCGAGGCGATACCGTTTCCGATGTCGCGGTAGATCGGCGAGCGCGAAGGATCGCCCTCGAAGCGCTCGCGCCAGCGGCTGCGAAAGCTGGTCCTTGCCTGCTCGTCCATCGGGAACTCGCGGCCGGGCAGCAGGCGCACCTCCTTGACCGGGTAGAGCGAACGCTGGGTGTCGGCGTCGAAGGTGCGGATGGTTTCGATCTCGTCGCCGAACAGGTCGAGCCGGTAAGGCAGGCTTGACCCCATCGGGAACAGGTCGATCAGGCCGCCGCGCACCGAATATTCACCCGGCGACATCACCTGTGACACATGGCTGTAGCCTGCCAGCGTGAGCTGGGCCTTGAGCCTGGCCTCGTCCAGGTTCTCGCCCTGACGGAAGAAGAAGGTGTAAGCGGCGAGGAAGGAGGGCGGCGCCAGGCGTACCAGCGCGGTCGTCGCCGGCACCACCAGCACGTCGCAGTGGCCGTTCCGGATTTCGTGCAGGGTCGCGAGGCGTTCGGATACCAAGTCCTGGTGCGGCGAGAACGCGTCGTAAGGCAGGGTTTCCCAGTCCGGCAGCAGGTGGCACGACAGTTTGCCCTCGGCGAACCAGGGAATCTCGTCGAGCAGGCGCTGGCCGTCGCTGGCGCTGGCCACGACTACCGTCAGCATCTGCTTGTTCGCCTTGAGCGCAAACGCCGCCTGCGCCAGGGCATAGGCGTCGGACGAACCGTACAGGCTTGGCAAGACGAAGCGTTGCCCAGGTTTGGGAAGATGCTTTTTGAGATCGAAAGGCATGCGCGAGCAGAACAATCGGCGGAAGGGTTGACAATTATAGACGAACCCTCGCCGGTTCGCCGGCCGCCAAGCCATGCCCGGCAATCGGGGGGAATGGTACCGGGCCCCCCATCCGCCTTCGGTTTTGCAGTGTCACCAGACCGGATCTGTCCGGCGCCACACGTCGAGCTGCTGGACGCGGCCGAACCAGGCCAGCAGGTGCCGGTACTGGTCGAGCGGCAGGCGCGCGGTCTCCTTGTACATCAGCGGCGCGGCCACCGCGTAGTCGGCCAGGCTCACTGCGTCGCCCGACAGCCATTCGCGGTTCGCCAGGTGGCCGTCGAGCGTGCCGGCGAATTTTTCAAGATCGCGTGCCCCGCGCGCCAGTTCGTTCTGGTCCGGGTCGGTCCCGTGGACGGCTTTCTTCCACAGGTTTTCCCAGACGATCACGCCGATCGCTGGCGAGAAGTGCTGGCAGGACCAGAACAGCCAGCGGTTCACGTCGGCGCGCAGGGTGGGATCAACGGGGTACAGGGTCTGGCCCGGCGTGCAGTCGGCCAGATACTGCATGATCGCCGCGGATTCCCACAGCAGGAAGCCGTCGTCCTCGAGCACCGGGATCTTGTTGTTGGGGTTGAGCTCCGCCAGGCGACGGCGATCGTCAGGGCTCATCAGGTTGGTTTCGACCAGATCGAGCTTCAGGCCGAGGTGCATTGCCGCCATCGTGACACGGCGCGAATTGGAGGACATCGGGTGATAGTACAGGCGCATCGCAGACTCCTTCAGTGGTTCAGTGATGCGCACATGCTAAGGGCGGGCACTGACAACTTTTGTCAGGAGTCTTCGCGAATGCCGACCTGCTGCCGCCATTCCTGGAGCAGCTCGTGGCGCCGCCTCGGGTAGCGCTCCTGCAGCGCGAGCAGTTGTTCGATGCGGTCGATCCGGAAGTGGCGCATGGCCTCGCGCAGTTCGCACCACGCGGCGAGCAGGCGACGGCCCTCGAAGAACGCGAGCGCGAACGGCCAGACCACGCGCTCCGACGCCGCGCCCTGTTCGTCGCGGTAGCAGATGCGCAGTTTGTGCTGGCGGCGGATCGCTTCGCGCGCTGGCTGCACGAACGGGTCGACAGCCCCTCTTGTGCCGCCGATCGGCACCCACAGGCTGGTGTCGGCCATATGATCGCGCAGGTCGCTCGGCGTGGCGGTGGCGATCTTGGCCAGCGCGCTGGCAGCGGCGCCGGCAAGCGCCGGGTCGCCCTGGCGGCGTACCCAGCGCGCGCCCAGCACCAGTGCCTCCAGTTCGTCGGCGTTGAACATCAGCGGCGGCAGGAAGAAGCCGGCGCGCAGCAGGTAGCCGACGCCAGCCTCGCCCTCGACCGGGGCGCCGAGTTGGGCAAGCGTCTGGATGTCGCGATAGATCGTGCGTTCCGAAACGCCCAGGCGTTCGGCCAGTGCGGCAGCGGTGACCGGCCTGCGGTTGCCCCGCAGCGCGTCCATCAGTTGGAACAGACGGCCGGCACGGCTCATGCGGTGCGCCAATTGTGGGAAAAGATGTGTGGCCGGAACACGATCATCAATACGAAGAAGGGGAGGGGCAAGGCAAACGAAGAGTGGATCGCAAAATCGATTCCCAGCATTCCTATTTCACGCCACAAGCGGCAAACACTTTCATCGTTTCGGACATTCCTTAAAGTTAATTTTAGCCGAAGCAACTATTTGCGGTGAAGTTGATTTTCGTGGGAGGCCGTTTGCAATCAGGGCTAATGAGAGCGGCCATCGGGGCATTTGAATCGTGCTGGCGCGTTGGATGCAACGGAGCCAGGGAACGATTTGTCCCAAACTTCAGGGTCTCCTTGTTCCCATCCAACGGTGTCGCTGCCAACCCCTACATCGATAAGAAACAAGTAAGGCGGCTGCTCGTCAGGCCAGCATCCATCTGTGCATTTGAGCCGGAACGTCATGCCGTATTTCTTCGGGATGCGCAACTGTGCGGTCTGGCTGTAACCCGGCTCAAACATCCGCTCATACAGCCGCTTCTTGCCTTGCGGCGTCAGGTCGAACCACTTGCTGCCGTTCTTTGCCCATGGCTCCCAGCCGCCAGCCTTGAACTGGTTTTGAAGGTCTTCCAGCACGGCGACTGCTTGGTCGAAGGACAACTTGTCCAGCGTGCCAGTCAGCATCGATGTCCTGGCATGAGAAGTCCTGATTCCGGCCGTGGTCTTCGCGCCGACCGTGATGTGGTATCTGGTGATCATGGCATCCCTTTCGCAGTTAGATTTTCAGCGCAAAACTTCAATCTAACTAGGGATGAGGCCGGTAGCCTTGAGGAAATGCACAAGAAGGCGGTATCGCCGGTCAGGCCTGTTCGACCCTGAGTTTTTCGAAGCACCTGCGCGCGCCGGCGTCCAAGGTCGCCAGCGGCGGAACGTCTTCGGCGAGCTGACCGGCATCGAGCAGCAGGCGCAGCTTGGCCAACTGGTCGCCTTGCGCGAGTGCGCGTGCCAGCGGCGTGGCATCGCCGCGGCCGGCAAGGGCGACCGCGCTCGTTGCGGTAGCCGGGAACTCCCAGTGTGCGCCGATGCGTACCGACAGCACGCGCGCCGCCGCCATCAACTGCGCGCAGAAGGTTTCGGATTGCGGCAGCGCGTCGGCCTGGCACACCTGGTCAATGACGCGGAATGCGACGATCAAGCCGACATCCTGCAGCAGGCCGGCAAGGTAGGCTTCGAGCGGATCGGCATTCACCTGCGGTGCGAGCAGGCTGGCGGCCAGCGCGCAGGTTTCGGCGTGGCGCCAGACATTTGGCGCGACCAGGCGCGCCAGGCGCCCGGACTGCGCGCTGATCACCGGGCGAAAGGCCACGCGGGCCAGCAGCATCCGCATCCCGTTCTGCCCGAGCAGCATGATCGCGCCTTCGATTGTGCGTACTGGCGCCGTTGGCCGGTAGTAGGGGCTGTTCGCCTCGCGGATCACCTCCGCCACCAGCACCACGTCCTGCGCCACCTGTCGCGCGAGGTCGGCGGCGGATGCGGAGTCATCACGCAGGCTGCGCAGCAGTTGTGGAATCACAGCGGGCACGCGCGGTACCAGGTCGGCCGCCGCGCCAGGTGTGGCTTCGAGGCGCGCCAGTTCGCCCATGATCAGGGTTTCGGCCGCCGGGGGCACATCCTGCAGCGCTGGTCCGGCGAGCCAGCGGCAAAACATATATTCGATATCGTCTGTGCCGGGCATCGGCGCCGAGGCCGGGACCGGGGAGGGGGCGAGCACGCCTTCGGGCATGGCTGCCTTGCCGTCGCTACTGCCAAACAATCGGGTTATCCAGTTTTTCATCGCCAGGCCTCGTTCACGCCGCAGGGCGCCCATTCTAACCGAGCTGGTGGTTGCTAATGCGCACGTGCAGCGCATGCCGTTGTGTGAACGGATGATGTCGGCATCGCTTCGTTATTCATGGATAGCGGTGAAGGACAATTGGATGGAAATATCATGATGCTATCGTCGGTTGCATTTTGGGGTTGCACAAAACATATGTGGAAATTCGTGGAAATCGGCCCGTTTGCACTGGGGAGTTGGTGGGTGAGGGAGCGGATAGTCGTGTATGGCGCGTGTGCGAGCGCAGCAATGGTGCGCTGCGTGCGCTCCAGTTGGCGCCGTCCGATTCAGAGGCGGGCGCACAGCTGCCGTACGAGCTCGCACTCGCTGGCCATCTCAATCACCGCATCTGGTACGCCTATTCGAATGCGGCGAAGACCACGCGCACCGCGTGGCCTGGCTGGGGTTGGAGCGCTTGTCCGGACAAAAGGCGCAGCACGCGCTGGCCACCGATCCGGCCAGGCGATTCGCATGTGCGGGAGATTTTCTTGCGTCGTTCGAGGAAATTTGTCAACCCCTCAGGCCTGAATGTCTCAATTTTGCAGTGCAAAAAAAATTCTAGTTGGTTATGCAAAAATCGGCGTATATTGAATTTGATGTCTTCGCAACAATTGTTTCAAAGACAGGCAGTTATAACAATAACATTACTAGGGCTGCGCGCCGCCGGCGAACCAGTGCCGGGCTGCGGCTGACCGTCCTCGAACATGAGCCTTGTCGATGTCGATTTCCTGCTGCAGGAGGTGGACCCCGTTGAGCCATGCGGTCCCAACCTGGAGTACGACCCTGCGTTCCTCGAGTTGGAGCAGGCCGTGCTCGGCAAGCCCGAGGTCCAGTACGGCGGCACCATCACACCCGCCGTTCCCCCTGAATGGAAACAGGTGCGCAGGCTCGCTATCGACCTGCTGGCCCGCACGCGCGATCTGCGCATTGCGGTTCCGCTCTCACGTGCCCTGCTGGCATTGGAGGGGCCCGCAGGCCTTGCCGACGGGCTGAAGCTGGTCGAACGCCTGCTGGACGAGCGCTGGGACAGCGTCCATCCGCAGCTCGACCCGGATGACGACCTCGATCCAACGCTACGCGTCAATTCGATCGCCACCCTGGCCGATGCCGCCACCACCATCCGCGAACTGAAAGACGCGCCGCTCCTGGTGCTGCCCGCGCTGGGCCCCCTGACCGTGCGCACGATCGAGATCGCATATGGCGAAGTGGCGCCGCTTGAGGCGCACGACAAGCTGGCGCTGTCGACCATCGAAGCGGCGCTGGCTGACGTGGCGCCGGACCAGCTGCAAGGTGCGGCTCGGGCGCTCGCGCGTGCCCACGACAGTTTGGCCGCCATCGAGCGCGTGCTGGTGCAGCGCGTGGGCGCTTCCCATGCGATCAGCCTCGATGCGCTTGGCCGGGTCCTGCGGCGTGCGCGTGACTTCCTTCCCGCCGTCCCGCCGCCGTCCGATGCGCAGGCGGCGCAGGAACAGGTGGATGGTATGGCGTCGTCCACCGTGGCAGGGGCCGCGAACGCGCCCGCGATCAGCGGCGAAATAGCCTCGCGCGAGGACGTGCTGCACATGCTCGACAGGATTTGCAGATATTACCAACGTTACGAACCTTCCAGCCCGGTGCCGCTGCTTCTGGAGCGGGCCAAGCGGCTGGTTCCCAAGAATTTCATCGAGCTGCTGGAAGACCTTGCGCCAAGCGGCATCGAGCAACTGGCGGCGATCCGGGGCCGGCAGACCGACGCGTAAATGCAGTTTTCTCACTCTGGGGAGGGGTAAATCGTGGGTACCGAAAGCAGCCAGAAATTCATCGCGCGCAATCGCGCGCCGCGTGTGCAGATCGAGTACGACGTCGAGGTCTATGGCGCCGAAAAGAGTGTCCAACTGCCGTTCGTGATGGGCGTGATGGCCGACCTGTCCGGCCAGCCCGCCGACCCGCTGGCGCCGGTCGCGGACCGCAAGTTCCTCGAGATCGACGTCGACAATTTCGACGAACGCCTCAAGGCGATGAAGCCGCGCGTTGCGGTCGCGGTGCCCAACACGCTCACAGGCGAAGGCAACCTGTCGATCGACATGACGTTCGAAAGCATGGACGACTTTACGCCGGCCGCGATCGCACGCAAGGTCGAGCCGCTGCGTAAGCTCCTGGAAGCGCGCGGCCAGCTGTCGAACCTGATGACGTACATGGACGGCAAGACCGGCGCCGAGGAACTGGTCGCGCGGGTATTGCAGGACCCGGCGCTGATGCAGGCGCTTGCCGCCGCGCCCAAGCCGCAAGAGTAACCGACCGCCCAGGAGAATCCGATGACTGAAATGACCGCAGAAGTACAGCAGGGCGCGGCCGCCCCGCTCGAGATGAGCGACTTTGCGAGCCTGCTGCAAAAAGAATTCAAGCCGCAGTCCGACAAGGCCAAGGACGCCGTCGACAGCGCGGTGCGCACCCTCGCCGAACAGGCGCTGGCCGGCGCCAGCCTGGTGCCGGGCGACGTGCTGGCGACGATCGAGTCGATGATCGCCGCGCTCGACCGCAAGCTCACCGAGCAGATCAACCTGATCCTGCATGCGCCCGAATTCCAGAAGCTGGAAGGCGCCTGGCGCGGGCTGCACTACCTCGTGAACAACACCGAGACCGACGAGACGCTCAAGATCCGCGTCATGAACATATCGAAGAACGAGCTGGGCAAAACGCTCAAGAAGTACAAGGGCACCGCCTGGGACCAAAGCCCGATTTTCAAGAAGATGTACGAGGAGGAGTTCGGCCAGTTCGGCGGCGAGCCGTTCGGCGCGATCGTGGCCGACTACTATTTCGATAACACCGCGCCCGACGTCGAACTGCTCTCAAGCATGGCCAAGGTTGCGGCCGCCGCGCACGCGCCCTTCATGGCAGCCGCGGCGCCGTCGGTGATGCTGATGGAGTCGTGGCAGGAGCTGTCCAACCCGCGCGACCTGACCAAGATTTTCCAGACCCCGGAGCACGCCGCGTGGCGCTCGTTCCGCGAGTCCGAGGATTCGCGCTACGTCGGCCTGGCGATGCCGCGCTTCCTGGCGCGCCAGCCATATGGCGCCAAGACCGACCCGGTCGAGGCATTCGACTTCGAGGAGGATACCTCGGCCCCGGGCAGCAAGAACTACACCTGGGCCAACTCGGCCTATGCGATGGCGGTCAACGTCAATCGTTCGTTCAAGATGTATGGCTGGTGCTCGCGCATTCGCGGCATCGAATCGGGCGGCGCGGTCGAGGGCCTGCCGGTGCACAGCTTCCCGACCGACGACGGCGGAGTGGACATGCAGTGCCCGACCGAGATAGCGATCTCGGACCGGCGCGAGGCCGAACTGGCCGCCAACGGCTTCATGCCGCTGGTGCACAAGAAGAATACCGACTTTGCCGCCTTCATCGGCGCCCAGTCCCTGCACAAGCCGGCCGAATACGACGACCCTGACGCCACCTCCAACGCCAACCTCGCGGCGCGCCTGCCGTACCTGTTCGCGACCTGCCGCTTCGCGCATTACCTCAAATGCATCGTGCGCGACAAGATCGGCTCGTTCAAGGAGCGCGACGAGATGCAGCGCTGGCTGACCAAGTGGATCAACCGCTACGTGGACGGCGACCCGGCCAACTCGAGCGAAGCGACCAAGGCGCGCAAACCGCTGGCTGCGGCCGAGGTGGTGCTGGAGGAGGTCGAGGGCAATCCCGGCTACTACACCTCCAAGTTTTATCTGCGCCCGCATTACCAGCTCGAGGGCCTGACGGTGTCGCTGCGGCTGGTATCCAAGCTGCCGTCCGCCAAGGGCTAGTCATTTCGGCCTTCATGGCCAAGCAACGGGCCGGCGCCTGGCCGGCATTCTTTGTGCGTCACGACGCCGGCGCCAGGTACCGGCCATGAGGAGAAAAAAATGGCAGTTGACATGTTCATCAACATGGGCGACAAGATCAAGGGCGAATCGCGCGACAGCGTGCAAGGCCCGAAAGGCGACATCGACGTGCTGGCCTGGAGCTGGGGCATGTCGCAGTCCGGCACCACCCACATGGGCGGCGGGGGCGGAGCTGGCAAGGCCAGCTTCCAGGACCTGTCGTTCACCAAGTACGTCGACAAGTCATCCAACGGCCTGATGACGGCGCTGGCCAAGGGCTCCCACATCCCGAAGGCGCACCTCCTTGTGCGTAAGGCGGGCGAGGGCCAGAAACGCTATATCGAGATCACAATGGAAGAGGTGCTGGTGACTGCGATCTCGACCGGCGGCAGCGGGGGCGAAGATCGCCTCACCGAAAACGTGACCCTCAACTTCGGCAAGGTGAAGTTCGCCTACGCGCAGCAGGACTCGCATGGCGAGGTCGGCGCCGACGCCGAATTTGGCTGGAACATCGCGGAAAACATCGCCGCGTAATGTTTGGCCCGGGGATGGCTTCGCGCCTCCCCGGCGAACCGAGGGAGGGCATGATGCAAGCGCAGGAGCTTCTCAACGAAGGCAGGCTAAACGACGCGCTGGGCGTGCTGCAGCAGGCCGTGCGCGCGGAACCGGCATGTGCCAGGCACCGCATCTTCCTGTTCCAGCTGCTGGCCGTGCTCGGCCAGTGGGACCGGGCCCTCACCCAGCTCAACATGGCGGCGCATCTTGATGCCAACGCGCTGCCGATGGCGCAGGTGTACCGCGAGGCGATCCGCTGCGAGGTGCTGCGCGCCGAGATTTTTGCCGGCCGCCGCACGCCGCTGGTGTTCGGCGAGCCGCAAGCCTGGCTCGGCATGCTGGTCGAAGCGCTGCGGATCGACGGCGACAACCCGGCCAAGGCCGACGGGCTGCGCGCGCAGGCGCTCGAGCAGGCCGCGACCAGCAGCGGCAACATCGACGGCGTGCGCTTTGGCTGGCTGGCCGATGCCGACCCGCGCCTGGGGCCGGTGTTCGAGGCGGTGATCAACGGCCGCTACTTCTGGGTGCCGGTCGAACGCGTGGCCCGCGTACAGTTCGAGGCGCCGAGCGATCTGCGCGACACGGTCTGGCTGCCGGCGCGTTTCATCTGGACCAACGGTGGCGACAGCGTGGCGCTGGTGCCGACCCGCTACAGCGAAACCGTCCAGAGCGGCGACGAGGCGCTGCTGATGGGCCGCCGCACCGAATGGTGTGAGCACGGCGCGTTGGCCGGGCGCGCGCTGGGCCAGCGCATGCTGGCGACCGATCATGCGGAGTACGCGCTGATGGACGTGCGTGCGATCGAGTTCGACCGCCAGGACCAAGATGGCTGAACTGGCCCCGCGCGAGCGTCTGCAGCCGTCGCTGCTGGACCGCCTGACCGACCTCGAGCCGGACAAGGCGGTCGAAGCGCGCGAGCGGCGCGTGCTGTCGCTGCGCACCCTGCGCGAATCGGTGTTGCGCGACCTGGCATGGCTGCTCAACACCACCAACCTGCTGTCGGTGTCCGACACGCCGCGCCTGCCGCACCTTGCCAATTCGGTGCTCAACTACGGCATGCCCGACATCTCGGGAATCGCCATCGCCGGCCTGGACCTGGCCGACCTGGAGCGCGCGATCCGGCAGGCGATCTGGGATTTCGAACCACGCCTGATACGCAATTCAGTGAACGTGCGCGCGCTGTCAGGGGAGGCGCAGCACAACAAGATCATGTTCGAGATCGAGGGCGACCTATGGGCGCAGCCGTATCCTGAACGGCTCTACCTGAAAACCGAGATCGACCTGATCGGTGCATCGATCCGGCTGACCGAACGGGCGGGGACGCAATGAATCCCCGCTTTTTGCGCTACTACAGCCAGGAGCTGCAGCACCTGCGCGAGATGGGCGGCGAGTTCGCGCGCGACTACCCCAAGATCGCAGGGCGCCTCGGCCTGGAAGGCTTCGAATGCGCCGACCCCTATGTCGAGCGCCTGCTGGAGGGCTTCAGCTTCCTCGCCGCGCGCGTGCAGATGAAACTCGACGCCGAGTTCCCGCGCTTCACTCAGCATCTTTCGGAGCTGGTGTATCCGCAGTTCCTGGCGCCCACGCCCTCGATGGCGGTGGTGCAGCTGCAGCCTGACCTGGCGAACCCCAGCCTGAAGGATGGCTTTCCCGTGCCGCGCGGGACGGCGCTGCGCAGCGTGCTGGGCAAGGGCGACACCACCGCCTGCGAATACCGCACCGCGCATTCACTGACCTTGTGGCCGCTCGAACTGGCAGAGGCGCGCTGCTTCACCTTTGCAGGCGCGCTGCCGGGCGTGGACCTGCGGCTGCCGTCGACGGTCAAGGCCGGCATCCGGCTGCGGCTGCGCAGCAGCGGCGCGCGGCTGGCCGAACTGCCGCTCGATCGCCTGTGCCTGCACCTGCGCGGCAGCGACGCGCTCCCCGGCCGGATCTACGAGACCATGCTGGCCGGGGTCGAGGGCGTGCTGGTGTTGCCTGCCACGCGCCCGGCATCCTGGCACGCGCTGCTGCCCAAGAGCGTGCTTGCGCCGCTCGGCTTTTCCCCTGGCGAGGCGCTGCTGCCGGGCGAGCCGCGGCGGCTGGACGGTTACCGGCTGCTGCAGGAGTATTTCGCACTCCCGCAGCGTTACCATTTCGTCGAGATCAGCGCGTTGCGCCAGGCGCTGGCGCGCTGCGACGAGACCGAGGTTGAACTGATCGTCCTGCTCAATCGCGCCGATCCCCAGCTCGAACAGGTGCTGGATGCCTCGCACTTTGCGCTCAACTGCACGCCGGCGGCCAACTTGTTCCGGCGACGTGCCGACCGCATCAACCTGACCGGGGAACAGCTCGAATACCACCTGCTGGTGGACCGCACGCGCCCCCTCGATTACGAGGTCTTCCAGGTCGAGGAAGTGACCGGCTATGGCGCCGGCACGAACGCCGAGCAGCGCTTCATGCCGTTCTACAGCGCGCACGATCTCGCCGGCGGCGAGCAGCAGAAGGCCTTTTTTCAGTTGCGGCGTGAACGGCGTGCGCTTTCGCAGCGCCAGCGGCAGAGCGGGCCGCGCTCGAGCTACATCGGCAGCGAGACTTTCCTCACACTGGTGGACGCGGCCGAGGCGCCGTACCGCGGCGACCTGCGCCAGCTTGGCGTCAGCGTCTGGTGCACCAACCGCGACCTGCCGTTGTCGATGCCGCTCGGTGTCGGCAAGACCGACTTCATTCTCGATTCCGGCGCGCCGGTGCAGTCGGTGCGCTGCGTGGCCGGGCCAAGCCAGCCGTATCCTTCGTTCGCCGAAGGGGCAGTGGCGTGGCGCTTGCTGAACCAGCTCTCGCTCAACTACCTGTCGCTGGCCGATACCGATCCCGACAAAGGGGCGGTGGCGCTGCGCGAACTGCTGGCCCTGTACTGCCACGCGGGCGATTCTGGCGGCCAGCGCCAGGTGGAAGGCGTGCGCGGCATCGCGTCCGGCCCGATCATCCGGCGCATGCCGTCGCCCGGTCCAATCGCCTTCGGCCGGGGGCTGCAGCTCACGGTGACGTTCGACGACGCGGCGTTCGAAGGCAGCGGCGCCTTTGTGCTGGGCGCGGTGCTGGCGCGCTTTTTTGGACAGTATGTGTCGATCAATGCGTTTACCGAAACCGTGATCAGGACCGTCGCCCGCGGCGAGATCATGCGTTGGCCTGCGCAGGAGGGCGTATGCGCGATCCTGTAGAACTGGAGCGCAGGCTCGAGCGGGTGGCAGCCCGGATGGACTTTTTCCAGGTGCTGCGCCTGATCGACGCGGCCCACCCGCAATTGCCGCGCATCGGCACTTCGCTGCGTGCGCGCGACGATGTGCTGCGCCTGGGGCAGGAGCCGACCCTGGCCTTCAACGAGGGCGCGCTGGCGCGCTTCACGGCTACGTCAAGCCAGGCCCGGGCCCGGCTCGCGGTCAACTTCTTTGGCCTGTTGGGCGCAAACGGCCCGCTGCCGCGGCACCTGACCGAGTACACGCGCGACCGCTTGCGCAACGAAGGCGATTCGACCTTGCTGGCCTTCCTCGACGTATTCCATCACCGGATGCTGTCGCTGTTTTACCGCGCGCGGGCCCAGGCCGAACCGGCGGTCAGCCTGGATCGCCCGGATCAGGACCGCTTTGCCGACTTCGTTGGAAGCCTGTTCGGAATCGGCGCGCCGGCGCTGCGCGGCCGCGACGCAATCGCCGACTTCGCCAAGCTGCACTTCGCCGGACTCCTCGCCAACAAGACGCGCCCGGCCGCGGGCCTGGTGGCGATTTTGCAGCGGTACTTTGGCCTGCCAGTGCGCCTGGAGCAGTTCGTCGGCCACTGGATGCGCCTGCCGGCGGACCAGCAGGCGCGCGTCGGCCGCCTTGATTGCGGCAACCGTCTCGGCGTATCGAGCGTGCTGGGGCGCGCGGTGTGGGACTGCCAGCACAAGTTCAGGATCGAGGTCGGGCCGCTCGACTACGACGACTACCAGCGCATGCTGCCGGGCGGCGCCAGCATGACCCGCCTCTTGGCGTGGGTGCGCCAGTACGCCGGCGACGCGCTCGATTGGGACGTGCGGCTGATCCTCAAGAAGGAACAGGTGCCTGCACTGCGGCTGGGCGGCGCCACGCGGTTGGGCTGGACCACCTGGCCCGCGCACGGCGCCCTCGAACGGGATCGTGACCAATTGCTCATCAAACCAAGTGCCCACGCGGGCTAAGGACTTATCATGGCAGAGATCAGTCGCGTTGCATTGTTCGGCAAACTGAACGGCTTGTGCTACCGGGCGGTGGAAAGCGCCACGGTGTTTTGCAAGCTGCGCGGGAACCCCTACGTGGAGCTGGTTCACTGGCTTCAACAGATACTCCAGCTGCAGGATTCTGACCTGGCGCGCATCGTCCGCCACTACGAACTCGACCCCGCCGCGCTGGCGCGCGACCTGACTGCGGCGCTGGACCGGCTGCCGCGCGGCTCGACCTCGGTCACCGACCTGTCATCGCAGGTGGAAGAAGCGGTGGAGCGGGCGTGGGTCTATGCCACGCTGATGTTCGGCGAGTCGCAGGTGCGTTCCGGCCACCTTGTGGTGGGTATCCTGAAGACCAACGGCCTGCGCAACGCGCTCCACAACATATCGCGGCAGTTCGAACGGATCAAGGGCGAGGACCTGGCCGAGCGTTTTGCCGGCCTGCTCACGGATTCGCCCGAAGCGCAGATGACGGCCAGCGACGGCTTTACCACGGCGGCGCCTGGAGAAGCTTCGGGCGCGATCGCCCCGGCCGCTATGGGCAAGCAGGAAGCACTCAAGAAGTTCACGGTCGACCTGACCGAACAGGCTCGCAGCGGCAAGATGGACCCGATCGTCGGCCGCGACGACGAAATCCGCCAGGTGGTCGATATCCTGATGCGGCGGCGCCAGAACAACCCGATCCTGGTGGGCGAGGCGGGCGTCGGCAAGACTGCGGTCGTCGAGGGCTTCGCGCAGCGCATTGCGCGCGGGGACGTGCCGCCCAGTCTCAAGGACGTGATACTCCTCACGCTCGACGTCGGCCTGCTGCAGGCCGGGGCAAGCATGAAGGGCGAGTTCGAGCAGCGTCTGCGCTCGGTGATCGACGAGGTGCAGGGCAGCGCCAAACCGATCATCCTGTTCATCGACGAAACCCATACGCTGGTGGGCGCAGGCGGGGCCGCCGGGACCGGGGATGCGGCCAACCTGCTCAAGCCAGCGCTGGCGCGCGGCACGCTGCGCACGATCGGCGCCACCACTTTTGCCGAATACAAGAAGCACATCGAGAAGGACCCGGCGCTCACCCGGCGCTTCCAGACCGTGCAGGTGGACGAGCCGGGCGAGGAGCGGGCGATCCTGATGATGCGCGGCGTGGCCTCGACCATGGAGAAGCACCACCAGGTCCAGATCCTGGACGAGGCGCTGGAGGCGGCGGTGAAGCTATCGCACCGCTACATTCCAGCGCGCCAGTTGCCCGACAAGTCGGTGAGCCTGCTCGATACCGCTTGCGCCCGGGTGGCGGTGAGCCTGCACGCGACACCCGCCGAAGTGGACGACAGCCGCAAGCGGATCGAGGCGCTGGAGACGGAACTGGCGATCATCGGCCGCGAACAGGCGATCGGCATCGACACCGGCAAGCGCGAAGCGGATGCTGGCGCGCTGCTCGATGCCGAACGCGGACGGCTGGCCGGGCTGGAAGAGCGCTGGAACGCCGAACGCAAGCTGGTCGACGAACTGCTGTCGCTGCGCGCAAAGCTGCGCGGTGGCGCCCATCCGGTGGAGGGCACGGGTAGCCGGCTCGAACAATCCGCCCAGGCCATGCAACCGGAGACCGATCCGTCCGCGCGCGCCGAACTGCTGGAGCGTTTGACAGCGGTGCAAGCCGAGCTGGCGGCTCTGCAGGGTGAGGCCCCATTGATCTTGCCGACCGTGGACTACCAGGCGGTGGCGTCGGTGGTGGCCGACTGGACCGGCATTCCGGTGGGGCGAATGGCGAAAAACGAGATGGAGACGATCCTGAACATCGCCTCGCTGCTGGCCAGGCGGGTGATCGGCCAGGACCACGCGATGGAAATGATCGCCAAGCGCATCCAGACTTCGCGCGCGGGGCTGGACAACCCCAACAAGCCGATCGGCGTGTTCCTCCTGGCAGGCACGTCGGGCGTGGGCAAGACCGAGACCGCGCTCGCGCTGGCCGAGGCGCTTTACGGCGGCGAGCAGAACCTCATCACCATCAACATGAGCGAGTTCCAGGAGGCGCATACGGTATCGACGCTCAAGGGCGCGCCGCCGGGCTACGTCGGCTATGGCGAGGGTGGCGTGCTGACCGAGGCGGTGCGCAGGAAGCCGTATTCGGTGGTGCTGCTCGACGAGGTGGAAAAGGCCCACCCGGACGTGCACGAGATGTTCTTCCAGGTATTCGACAAGGGCTTCATGGAGGACGGGGAAGGGCGCCTCATCGACTTCAAGAACACCCTGATCATCCTGACCACCAACGCCGGTACTGAGCTCATCGCCGGCATGTGCAAGGACCCGGACCTGATGCCGGACCCGGAAGGCTTGGGCAAGGCGCTGCGCGAGCCGCTTCTGAAGGTGTTCCCTCCGGCGCTGCTTGGGCGCCTGGTCGCGGTTCCGTATTACCCGCTGTCGGACCAGATGCTGGAGCAGATCGTGCGGCTGCAGCTGGGCCGCATTAAAAAGCGGGTCGAGGCGCGCTACAAGATTCCGTTCGAGTACAGCGACGACGTGATCAAGCTGGTGGTCTCGCGCTGCACCGAGAGCGAGTCGGGCGGGCGCATGATCGACGCGATCCTGACCAATACGATGCTGCCGGATATTTCGAAGGAATTTCTTTCCAGATTAATGGTTGGCAGCACGATTGAACGCGTTTTTGTCAGCGCCCGCTCCGCTGACTTTTTGTACGAATTCGGGGACACAGGCGAATTGCATTGATGCCGTCCCGCTGTATTCGGGCGGTTTGCACAGGTAATAACGAAGGGCATTCACTCTCATCATTTATTTAACGGAGTTCATCATGGCTTACAATCCTGATACCGATGCCGCGATTAAGACCTTTATCTGCGGCCATGGACAATGGGATCCCAAGGATGGGTATACACAGGTTCCCAAGAATTGCCGCCTGACGTTTTATACCGAAAACGCGAAGTGGATGAACTCGCATGAGGTCTTCGAACTCATTAAAGGCACCCCGACTCTGTCGCCTGCAAGTTCGCACGGTCCGTACAAGACGGTGCCGAACATGCGCTTCTTTCCAGATGACCCGCCATTAAAGGCGTATTCCAAGGCGATCAAGCCGGCCGACGTATCGTTGGTATTCACAACACAGGCCAGAGGGAAACAACTGTCTGAATTGTTTCACGCATTCGTCAACGCGTCAGTTAACTTCGATATCGTATGGGCCTGTTGCAGGGACCTTAACCTCCGTCCGACTGGTTATAAGGCTGTCAGGGTGGAACAGCGCGTGGACGGCTATTACGGCTTCGACTTCGACGCGAGAATCTATTCCAAAGTGTACAACGCGGGCGGAAACCTGGTATAGAGGGGGCGCCGCGGCGCGAACTTTTTCGAAAAAGGAGAGAGGGACGATGCCTCAGCAAGTTTCGATGGGCGCAATGATGACCTGCAGCTTTGGTATGGCGCCGTCATCGCTGGTCGTCCTCCCGAAAAACAAGGTGCTGGCCGAAGGACCACCGGCGGCCAATATCATGGACCATATCCCAATGGTGAACATCATGCCGTTCGGGATGTGCCAGTCGCCGGCCAATCCGGCCGTCGCTGCCGCCACCGCCGCGGCGCTGGGCGTGCTCACGCCGATGCCGTGCGTGCCCGCGACCTCGGCGCCGTGGATGCCCGGCGCGCCCACGGTGCTGATTGCGAATATGCCGGCGCTCGACAACGTCTCCAAGTGCCTGTGCAACTGGGGCGGTGTGATCAGCTTCACCAACGCCGGCACCACCAAGACCATGGTGCCGTGAACCCGTAGGCCAGGATCGTTCCCATGCCCGCAATCCAAGCCAACCGCGAAGTCGCCGTCACCTGCGCCCTCGGGCCGGAGGTTCTGCTGTTCCAGCGCATGACAGGCACCGAAGCGCTGGGGCGGCTGCCCGAGTACCGGGTGCAGCTCCTGACGGAAAGCGGCGACATCAAGTTCGCCGACGTGCTTGGCAAACCGATGGGTATCCGCGTGGAGCTCGCGGACGGATCGAAGCGCCACTTCCACGGTGTCGTCACGCGCTTTGCCAGCACCGGCTCGCGCGATCAATTCGCGTGCTACGAGGCGACCATCCATCCCTGGCTGTGGCTCCTCACGCGCAGCTCGAACTGCCGTATCTTCCAGGACAAGTCGGTGCTCGACATCGTCAAGGCAGTGTGCGGCGACGCTGCCTACGGTGGGCTGGTCGACCTGGATGCCGGTTCGTTGTCGGGCACCTACCCGGCCTTGCCGTATTGCGTGCAGTACCGCGAGACCGACTTTAACTTTGTCTGCCGCCTGCTTGAGGAAGCGGGCATCTACTTCTATTTCAAACACGACGAGAGCAAACACACCATGGTGCTGGCCGACTCGTACGGCGCCCACACGGCCAATCCCGGCTACGAAAAGCTCGAATTCCGGGGCGATAACGGCCGCGGCGTGCTGGATCGCGAGGCGGTGTTTGGCTGGAGCGCGGCCGGCGAAATCCAGCCGAGCAGCTACGCGCTGAACGATTTCGACTTCGAGAAGGCATCGGCCAGCACGGGCGGCGGGTTGCGGGTCAAGTCGACCATCGCCGCCGCGTTTTCGCAGCAGGCGTTCGAGCAGTACGACTACCCGGGCGGCTATGCCAGTGCCGACGATGGCAACGCGCTGGCGCGGGGAAGAATGGAGTCGCTGCACGGGCAATGCGAGCAGCTCGTGGGCGATACCAACGCGCGCGGCCTGTGCACCGGCGGACTGTTCACGCTGGCGGAGCATCCGCATGCGGACCAGAACCGCGAGTACCTGGTCACCGCCGCCGACTACGTCATCGTGGCCGACGATTACAGAAGCGGTGGGGGCGGCGCTGGGCTCCAGTTCAACTGCCGCTTTTGCGCGATTGGTACGAAGCACAGCTACCGCGCTCCGCGTCACCTGCGCAAGAGGGTGGTGCGAGGGCCGCAGACCGCCATGGTGGTCGGCAAGGCGGGTGAGGAGATATGGACCGACAAGTACGGCCGCATCAAGGTGCGGTTCCACTGGGACCGCGATGGCGCGGATGACGAAAACAGCTCGTGCTGGGTGCGCGTGGCGCAGGCCTGGGCCGGCAAGGGCTGGGGCGTGATGTCGATTCCCCGCATCGGCATGGAAGTGGTGGTCAGCTTCCTCGAGGGCGATCCGGACCGGCCGCTGGTCACCGGCTGCGTGTACAACGGCGATTCGATGCCGCCATACGCGCTGCCGGGCGAGCAGACCAAATCGGTCATCAGGACCAACAGCTCCAAGGGCGGGGGCGGCTACAACGAGATCCGCTTCGAGGACAAGAAGAACTCGGAAGAGATTTACGTGCAGGCCGAGAAGGACTTCAACCGCGTGGTCAAGAACAACGACACGCTCAAGGTCGGCTTTGAGAAGGCTGACAAGGGCGACCAGACCATCTCGATCAAGAACGACCAGAGCCTGACAGTAGGCCACGACCAGGCGATCAAGGTCGACAACAACCAGAGCGTCAAGATCGCGGGCGACCAGAAGGTCAAGGTGGACAAGACGATCGTGATCGAAGCGACCACTTCGATCGAGCTGAAGGTCGGCTCGAGCAGCATCAAGCTGGAACCGGCCAAGGTGACGATCAAGTCGCCCGAGATCGCGATCGCGGCCGACGGCAACGCCGAGTTCAAGGCCGGCGCGATGATGACGGTGAAGTCGGGAGCGGTGATGACGATCGAAGGCTCGCTGGTCAAGATCAACTGAGGCCGGTGTTGTTTTATTAACTTGATGCCGTGACTTTTGGGTAGCGCTACGTATAATATTTTTAACGAAAATCAAGAAGCTCGACCGCCGATGCCATTGACTCTTCGGATCCAGTCCTACCGCAAGCAAGCGCTTGACGCGGCAGTGGAACGGCGTTTCGACCGGCTGGGCGGCACTATCGGCCGCGCGTCGGAGAGCGACTTGCATCTGCCCGATCCGGCCAAGTACATCTCGCGCACGCACGCCAGGATCGATTACGTCGACGGGCGTTTCACGCTGGTCGACCTGGGCAGCAACCCAAGCTGGGTCAATGACCAGCCGCTGGGCACCGGCAAATCCGCCGTGCTGGCCGATGGCGACCGGCTGACGGTTGGCGATTACGTGCTGGAGGTCGCGGTGGACGAGGCGCCTCCTGCGCCGGTACCGTTGTTCGCGCCCGGGCATCCGTTCGACCAGCCCACCCAGCCTGAACCCGAGTACGTGACGCCGGTGGATCCCCTGTCTGGCGCCAGCATTCTCGATACCGGCGCGGACCTTGCGGCGCCAGGCGCGTACGATCCGCTTGGGCTCAACCTGCTGGGCCAGGAAGATGCCGCTGCCGGCCCTGATGGGTATCGCGGTTCGGAGCCGGACCATGTGCCGCCGCAGCACGCCGCGTTCGGCGCGGCCGCCGATCCGCCGCCCACAGCAGTCGAAGAGATTCCGCCCGTGGCGCCGCCCGCCGTCCCGGCCGGCCAGTTCCTCATCCCCGACGATTACGATCCGCTGGCGGACCTGCTGGCGCCGCGCGCGCAGCCCGCCATTCCGGCGCCGATCGACGTGCCGAAGGCGACGGCGACTCCCGCGACTGACGGCGACAGCGAGCTGATTCAGGCGCTACTGCGCGGACTGGGCGTGCCTGACCTCGAACTTGACCGCCCTCCCGCGCAAACAGCGGAGCTGGTCGGCGCCATGCTGCGCGAAGCGACGGCCGGCACGATGGCGGTGCTGCTGGCGCGCGCCATGACCAAGCGCGAAAGCCGGCTCGAACTCACCGTGCTTGGCGCCCAGGCCAACAATCCGCTCAAGTTCTTCCCGGACGCGGAAAGTGCCCTGGCCCAGATGCTGACCAATGCCATGGCTGGCTACATGGCACCAAGCAAGGCATACGCGAGCGCATTCGACGACCTCAAGGCCCATGAAATGGCGGTCATCGCCGGCATGCGCGCGGCGCTGGCCGGAGTGCTGGCGCGCTTCGATCCGGCGCTGGTCGAACGGGGAATGGAGCCGGAGGGCGTGATGGACAAGATGCTTTCCTCCAGCCGCAAGGCCAAGCTGTGGGACAGGATGGTCGAGCTGTACGGCGAGATCGTGCGCGAGGCCGAAGACGACTTCCAGCGCCTGTTCGGGGAGCGCTTCTCGGCCGCCTACGAGGACCAGATCGCACGCCTGAACCAAAAAACGGATAAGTGAGGGATCATGTCGTGGAATCGTAAAGTGGTGTGGTCCGAGGGAATGCTGCTGCAACCCCAGCACCTGCAGCAGCACGACCGCTACCTGCAGGCGCAGCTGGAGGCGCGCGTGGCGCTGTTGCGGTCATATGCGTGGGGCTTTTCGTCGTTGAAGGTCGACGAGCAGATGCTCGCCTTCGGCAAGCTAGCGCTGCACTCATGCAGCGGCGTGCTGCCGGACGGGACGCCGTTTGTCCTGCCGCAGGACGACGACCTGCCGCTGCCGCTCGACATTCCCGAGGACGCGCGCAACGTGCTGGTGGTGCTGGCGCTGCCGCTGCGCCGTCCCGGCGTGCCCGAGACGGCCGACAGCCAGGCGGCGGATAACTATGCGCGCTACCGCCCGGTCGATCACGAGGCCCTGGACAGCAATGGCCTGGACAACAGCGCGCTCATGCAGGTGGGCCAGTTGCGGGTGCGCCTGGCGCTCGAGCCTGACGTCGCCAACGCCTACGCCTGCCTGGGCGTGGCGCGTGTGCTCGAACGGCGCCCGGACAACCGGCTGGTGCTCGATCCGGACTACTGCCCGCCGTGCCTCGATTTTCGCGTGGCGCCCAGGCTGTCGATGTTTGCCGACGAACTGACTGGCCTGCTGCAGCAGCGCGGCCAGTTGCTGGCGGGCCGCCTGTCGCAGCCGGGCGCCGCGGGTGCTGCCGAGATCGCGGACTTCCTGCTTCTGCAATTGGTGAACCGCGCCGAGCCGCTGTTCGGCCACCTGGGTTCCATGAGCGGGCTGCACCCGGAAGAGCTGTACCGCGAGATGGTCGCCCTGGCCGGTGAGCTGGCCACGTTCGGCGCCGGCGGCAAACGCGCAACGCAGTATCCGGCCTACCGCCACGACCACTTGCGCGAATCGTTCCAGCCGGTGATTGACCACCTGCGCGAGGCGCTGTCGGCGGTGCTCGACACGCACGCGGTGCCGATTCCGCTGGAAGAGCGCCAGTTCGGCATCCGGGTGGCGGTGATGCGTGATCCGGAGCTGATCCGGTCTGCGACCTTCGTGCTGGCGGTGACCGCGCACATGGCGCCGGACGGCGTCAGGACCGGATTCCCGCGCCAGGTGAAGATCGGTTCGATCGAAAAGATCCGCGATCTCGTCAACCTGCAGCTGCCCGGCATAGGTTTGCGGCCGCTGCCGGTGGCGCCGCGCCAACTGCCGTTCCACGCGGGGTACACCTATTTTGAGCTGGACAGGAACAGCGAGTACTGGGCGCCGCTGGCGTCGTCTGCCGGCTTTGCGATGCACATCGCGGGCGAGTTCCCGGGGCTGCAGATGGAATTTTGGGCGATTCGAAAGTAAGCCGTGAGCCAAGACCAGCCACCGGGCGCGCAGCCCGACAGCGACCGAACCATTCTGGTGCCCACGCCGGGCAGGAGGCGTGCGGCCGCGAGTCCGGCGCCTGGCGGGCCGGCGGCGGGTCAGCCAGCCGTGGCGGCCACGCCCCGGGGCCAGAGCGCCGCGCTGCCGTGCACAAGCGGCGTCAATCCGCTGGTTGCCGCGGCCAACCCGCTGCTCGACCTGGTGGTGCCGCTGCGCGTGATGGCGAGCCATGCGGACGTGGAGGGACTGCGCCAGCAACTGGTGGGCGCGATCAAAAAGTTTGAAGCCGACGCTAGAGCCGCGATGATCGACTTTGAAGCGGTGGCGGCCGCGCGCTATGCATTGTGTACGCTGCTGGACGAAACCATTTCGAGCACGCCGTGGGGCGCGGGCGGGGTATGGGCGAGCCGCAGCCTGCTGGTCGCCTTTCATAACGAGGCGTTTGGCGGCGAAAAATTCTTTGTGATCCTGCAGCGGCTGTGCCAGGACCCGCGCGCCAACCTGCATGTGCTGGAGCTGTTCTATGTGTGCCTTGCGCTCGGCCTGGAGGGGCGCTACCGGGTGCTCGACGGGGGACGGGGCCAGCTCGATGTCCTGCGTGAACGCCTGCAGCAGCTCATCGCAAAGGAGCGCGGGGCATTTGAGGCCGAACTGTCGCCGCACTGGAAAGGCGCAGGCCGCACAGGCAGCTCGCTGCGCAAATTTGTCCCGCTCTGGATCATTGCCGGCGTGGCGGCGCTGGTGCTGCTGGCGCTGCATCTGGCCTTCTCCTTCTCCCTGAACCGTAAGTCCGACCCGGTGTATGCGGCGCTGCAGCGCATTGCGGTGGCCGCGCCGCTGGCAACGACACGACCGAAGCCGGAGGTTCCGGCCCAGCCCCGCCTGTCAAAGTGGCTGCAGCAGGATATCGAACGCGCTCTGGTGGGCGTGACCGAAACCGCCGACCGCTCGACCGTCACCCTGCACGGTGACGGCGTATTCGCGTCCGGCCGTGCGGAAGTGATCGATGCCTTCGAGCCGCTTCTGGGACGCATCGGCGAGGCACTGCGCACCGTTCCCGGCAAGGTGCTGGTGATCGGGCATACCGACGACGTGCCGAGCGCTTCCGCGCAATTCCCGTCGAACTGGGCGCTGTCCAAGGCGCGCGCCGCCGCCGTCGTGGACCTGCTGGCGCGCCGTGCCGGCCCCGCCTCGCGTTATGCAATCGAGGGAAGGGGCGAGACCGAGCCGCTGGTGCCCAACACCAGCGCGGCCAACCGGGCCCGCAACCGTCGGGTCGTCATCATCCTGCTAACCCAATGAAAAAGCTGTTTGCCTGGCTGATCAAGCCGCCCGTGCTGTCGCTCCTCGGCGTGCTGGTGCTGTCGCTGCTGGTATGGTTCGAGGCGCCGCTGTTCGCCTTCGACGGCAAGGCGCCGTTTGCGTCAACCCGTTCGCGATGGATCCTGATCACGTTGCTGTTCCTGGGCTGGGCCGGCTGGTTCGGATGGAAGTGGCTGCGCGCGCGGCTGGCCAACCTGCGTCTGGCGCGCGGCGTGGCGGAGAACGAGGCGCCGGCCCCGCTCCCGGGCGAAGCCGAGGCGCAGGCGGAGGCCGAGCAGCTCGCGCGCCGCATGCAGGAAGCGATGGCGATTTTGCGCAAGGCCCGCCTGGGCGGCAGGAAGGGCGGCTGGCACCAGCTGCCATGGTACATGTTCGTCGGGGCGCCCGGCAGCGGCAAGACCACCGCGCTGATGCACTCGGGCCTCAAGTTCCCGCTGGCCGACGCGCTGGGCAAGACGGCGCTGGGCGGCGTGGGCGGCACGCGCAATTGCGACTGGTGGTTCACGGACGAAGCGGTGCTGCTGGACACGGCAGGCCGCTACACGACGCAGGACAGCTACGCCGAGGTCGACAAGGCCGCATGGGGCAGCTTTTTGCGGCTGCTCTCGCGCAACCGGCCACGCCGTCCGGTCAACGGCGTGATCGTCGCGTTGCCGGTGGCGGACCTGCTGCAGCAGAGCGAGGCCGAGCGCCGCACGCAGGCGCTGGCGATCCGTGCGCGCATCAAGGAACTGCATGACGAACTGGGGATCCGGTTCCCGATTTACGTGATCGTCACCAAATGCGACCTGTTAGCCGGCTTTATCGAGTTCTTCGACAATCTGGGGCGCGACGAGCGCAGCCAGGTCTGGGGCGTGACCTTCCCGCCGGCCGCGCCGCAGGCGGTGGGGGAGACCCTGCAGCGCTTCGCGCCTGAATTTGCGGCACTGGAGCAGCAGCTGCACGCCCGTCTTTTGGATCGCATGCAGGAGGAGCGCGACTTGCAGCGGCGCGCGCTGATCTACAACTTCCCGCAGCAGTTCGCCGCGCTCGCGGATCCGCTGCAAGGCTTCCTGAACGAGGTGTTCGGCGTCACGGCGTACGAGGAGCCGGCGCTGCTGCGCGGGGTCTACTTTACCAGCGGTACCCAGGAAGGCAGCCCGATCGACCGCGTGATGTCGTCGCTTGCGGCCGGCTTCGGACTGGACCGCAAGGTGCTGCCGCCGAACGCTTTTGGCGGACGCAGCTACTTCATCACCCGCCTGCTGCGCGAAGTGATCTTCCCCGAAAGCGAGCTGGCCGGGGCCAATCTCAGGCTGGAGCGCAACCGGCGTTACCTGCAGTGGACGGCGATCGGGCTGGCTGCGGTATTGCTGATTACAGTTACCGCTGGCCTGGTCGTCAGCCACGCCAACAACCAGGAATATGTCGACGACGTGGCCGCGCGCGCGGGCGATGCGGCCAGGCTTGCGCGCGCCGTGCCCGACGATCCGTCGCCGCTGGCCGTGCTGCCGCTGCTGGAGGTCCTGCGCGATATACCGGGGGGCTACCAGTATCTCGGCCACGACGTTCCCTTGAAAATGCGCTTTGGCCTGTACCAGGGGGACAAGCTGGGCGAGGGCGCGGTTGGCGCCTATCACAAGGCGCTGGCGCAGGCCTTGATGCCAAGGATAGTCGGCCGCATGGAAGACGAGTTGCGCCGCGGCGGCTCGAACAACATGGACTACCTGTACGAGCTGCTGCGGGTCTACCTGATGCTCGGACAGCGCAGCCATCTCGAGCCGGAGGCGGTACAGGCATGGATCGACCTGGACTGGCAGCGCAACCTGCCCGCGGCCAACGAGGCGCAACGCCAGGCGCTGTCGCGCCACGCGGCTGCGCTGCTGGCCGACGATACCGCGTCGGCGCCGCAGCTCGACGCAGGCCTGGTCAGCCAGACCCGCCTGGCGCTGGCGCGCATGCCGATGGGTGAGCGGGTGTATAACCGCGTTCGTCACGCGCTGGCGCAGTCCCATTTGCCGGAATTCGACGTGGCCTCCAATGCCGGGCGCGATGCGCCGCTGGTGCTTGTGCGCCAGAGCGGCCAGCCGCTCACGCGCGGCATCCCCGGCATGTACACCGTGGCAGGCTACAAGATGTTCTTCGCCCAGCTTGACCTGGCGATCGCCGATGTGGCGAAGGACAATTGGGTGCTCGACCGGCGCGAAGCGGTGACGGACCTGGATGACGCGGCGCAGATCAAGGCCGCGGTCACGCAGCTGTACTACGACGACTACATCCGGCAGTGGGATGCGCTGCTGGCCGACGTGGTGCTGGCGCCGTCGACCGGTCTTGACCAGGCCGCGCGGTCGGCCAGGCTGTTGTCCGGGCCCGAATCGCCCCTGCGCAAATTCCTGTTGGCCGCCGCGCGCGAGACGACGCTTGAGAAGGTGGCGCAGCCCAAGTCGGGAGTGGAGCTGGCGAGCGGCGCGGTCAAGGACCTGCGCGACGCGGCTCGGCGGCGGCTGGAAGCGGCACTGGGCGATGTCCCGGTGGCGCAGCAGGCAGCCAAGGCGCCGCGCAACCCGGTCGATGCCCATTTCGACGCTCTGCATAAACTGGTCGCCGTGGGGCCTGCGGCGGGCGGTGCAGCGGCTGCGAGCGGGCTGGACCAGTTGCTTGGCAAACTGAAGGACGTGGCCACCTTCTTTGAAGCGGCCAATGCCGCAAAGAGCGCGGGCGCGCCGCCCCCGCCGGCCGATGCACTGCTCCAGCTTAAACGCGATGCCCTCGAGCTGCCGGCACCGCTGGACACACTGGTCAAGGGCATCGACAGCAACGCGGCCGGCCTCACACAGGGCAGCGAGCGCGCCCGAATCGATTCACTCTGGACCGCGATGGCCGGTCCGTTCTGCCGGCGCGCCATCGCCGGCCGCTATCCCCTGGTGCGCGGCGTGGCACAGGAGGTGACTCCGGATGACTTCGGCCGCTTCTTCGGGCCGGGCGGAATGATGGACGACTTCTTCCAGAAGAACCTGCAGGTGTATGTGGATACCGGTGGCGCGCGCTGGCGCTGGCGCACGGTGAACGGCGTCTCGCTCGGGCTGCCGCAGGAGGTGCTGGACGACTTCCAGCGTGCCGCGACGGTGCGCGACCGGTATTTCGCGGCCGGCGGCCAGCAGGCATCGATGCGTTTCGACCTGAAGGTGGCCGCGAGCGATCCTGCGATTACCAAACTGGGCCTGGACATCGACGGCCAGCCGCTGGCCTGGGCGCCGGGCGGGCCAGCACGGTCCACCACTTTCCAGGTCCCGAGCGGGAAGGGCGTGAACCAAGTGCACCTTGAGCTGGCGCCGTCCGCGGACCTGAGGACTGAAGGGCCGTGGGCCTGGATGCGCATGCTCGACAAGGGTGTGCTGGAGAGCGCGCCGCAGGCGGAGCGCTTCCGGCTCACCTATGACATCGACGGGCGCAAGGTCGTATTCGACCTGGTTGCGAGCAGTGTCAATAATGCCTTCCGGCGCGAGGCGCTGGAGCAGTTCCGGTGCCGCGAACACCTGTGATGGAACGGCAGGCTCCCGGCTTTTACGGCAAGCTCGCCTCGCATGGCGACTTTATCTGGCGTCGGCTGGCCCCTGGCTTCATTGGAGTATGGGATGGCTGGCTGCAGGCGTGCATCCAGGCCAGTCGCGTCCAGCTGGGCGAGAACTGGCTCGACGTCTACCTGACTGGCCCGATCTGGCGCTTTGCCCTGGCGCCGGGCGTGTGCGATGGACAAGCCTGGGCCGGCGTGCTGATGCCCAGTGTGGACCGCGTCGGCCGCCACTTTCCGCTCATGATCGCGGCCGGCGCGGACCAAGCGGTACCCCTTGCGCAGTGGCTGGGCGCGAACTGGTTCGAGCAGGTGGAGGACTTGGCCTTGTCCACGCTCGATGTGGCCTTTAGTTTTGAACAGTTCGATGCCGCGCTACTATCGCTGCCAGGCCTTCCGCTTTCGCCGGCGCCGGGCACGAACGGGCCGCTGGGCTGGCAGATTGGCATCGAATCGGCAAACGAGGCGGCAGGCGTGGCGGACGCCGTCGCCTGTGCTGCGCTGTATGGACAGAGCGTGTGGTGGACCGATGGATCCGAGCGGGTCGAGCCTTGCGTGCGGCTGTGCCGCGGCCTGCCGGCGCCGCAGGCGTACGGCGCGATGTTGAAGGATTGATTCGCTAGGCCCGGCAGGGCGCCAGCACCACCGTGATGTTGTCGCGGCTGCCGTCCTGCTTGGCCGCCGCAACCAATTGTTCGCAGCATGCGGATAGGGACCCCGGCTGCGCCTGCTGGAGGATCGATGCGATGCGCTCGTCGCTGCAGGCGCTGTGCAAACCATCGCTGCACAGCAGGTACAGGTCGCCCGGTTCCACTGGCTGGGTCAGGAGCTCCGGCCGGATGTCCAGGTACGGGCCGAGCGCCTGCAGCAGCAGGTTGCGCGCCGGGAGATTGCCTTTCATACCCGATTCGATCGCCTGCTGGTACATGGTCTGGTCGCGCGTGATTTGCTCCAGTTGGCCGGCGCGCCAGCGATACAGGCGGGTGTCGCCGACGTGGAATACGAACACCGGGGCACCGGGCGCGGGTTGCCACATGCCGGTGAGCGTGGTGCCCATGCCGCTGCCATCGGCACGGCCGTTCGCCAGGTTCGCCTGGAAGAGGCGCTGGTTCGCGTACTCGACCGCGCCGTGCAGCGTGATCATGGCGCGCATCGTGTCGTCGGTCCAGGTGGCGTCGGGATCGCTCTGGGCCGGGTCGAACGCGCTGGCCTGGAACTTGGGAATGGTGTCGTCCGAGTCCGGGGCGTCGATATCGCCGGCGGTACGGATGTAGTGGACCAGGGCAGCGAGCGCATTGGCGCTGGCGAGCGCGCCGTCGAGGTGTCCGCCCATGCCGTCGGCGACCGCGACCAGACCAAGGGCGGGATCGAGCACCAGGTTGTCCTCGTTCGAGCTGCGCACAGTGCCGGTGTCGGTCAGGCCGAATGCCAGGCCCAGGTCGAGGCGCTTCGTGTCAGGCTGGCGGGGTGGCTTCAAGAGATCCAATGGCGGCTCCTGGTGGACGAAGGAAGGCGGCTTGGTGCAATGCTAGCACGGGCAGGGCTCATGCAGAGAGCGGATATCTGCCGCTTGGCGTAGGGTGCGCACCTGTGCGCACGCTGTACGGTTGAATGCCGTTGGCGCCGGTATGCACACGTACCGCGTGCGCACGGGTGCGCACCCTACGGGCGTGCCGGCGCCGACATCAAAAGGAATGTCGCCGCCTGCTTGCGCTAAGGCGTCGTCGTCACCGTCGGCACGGGCGCCGGATCGGCCGGCGCTTCCGTCTCGGGCCCCTGTTCGATATCGATCGTCTTGAATTCCGGCGACTCGAGAAATTTGGCGTAGACCCAGTCCGTGTCGTGCACCACGCCTTCCGGCGTCTCGCGCTGGTATTCGGGGCGCTTGGCGAGTGCCACGCGCATGTAGTCGATCCAGATCGGCAGTGCCAGGGTTGAGCCGAACTCTTTCCCGCCCAGGGACTTCGGATCGTCGTAGCCCATCCAGGCGACCGCAACTTCGGTGCCGCTGTAGCCGGCGAACCAGCCGTCCATTGCGTCGCTGGTGGTGCCGGTCTTGCCGGCGATGTCGCCGCGGCCCAGCTGCTCGGTGGCCTTGGCGGCCGTGCCGTAGCGCGTTACGTCGCGCAGCATGCTGTCGGTGATGAACGCGTTGCGCGGGTCGAGCACGCGTTGTTCTTCCTGGCGCGCGGCCGGCGGCTTGCTCTCGACGACGACGCGCCCGTTTGCGTCCTCGATCTTGGCGATCAGGTAGGGCTGGACCTTGTAGCCGCCGTTGGCGAACACCGCGTAGGCGCCGGCCATCTGCTGGGGGGTGACTGCGCCGGTGCCCAGCGCGAGGGTCAGGTTCTTCGGCTGGCGTGCCGGGTCGAAGCCGAACCTGCCAAGGTAGTCGTGCGCGTACGGCACCGAGAGCTTGCGCAGCAGCCGGACCGAGACCACGTTCTTCGATGCGGCCAGCGCGCGGCGCATGGTGATCGGGCCGTCGAACACGTTGTCGTCGTTTTGCGGCGCCCAGGTCCTGCCCGCGTCTTCGCCCGGCATCTCCAGCGGGGCGTCGAGGATCAGCGTGGCCGGCGAATAGCCCTTCTCGAGCGCGGCCGAGTAGATGAACGGTTTAAACGAGGAGCCGGGCTGGCGGAACGCCTGGGTGACGTGGTTGTATTTCTGCAGGTTGTAGTCGAAGCCGCCGACCATGGCATGGCAGGCGCCGGTTTCGGCATCGATCGACACAAAAGCCGCCGCCACCTGCGGCACCTGGGTGATGCTCCAGTCGCCTTTGCCTTCCCGGCTGATGCGGATGACCGATCCGGGCACGATGCGCACTGCGTCCTTTGCGTTGGGCGAAAGGCCGCGTTCGGCGAACTTGAGGCCCGCGCCGGTGATGTCGATGATGTCGCCGTCGACGTTTTCGACCTGCACACGCTTGGGCGAGGCCGCGAGCACGACTACCGGAATCAGGCCGTCGGAGGAGGGACGGCGGCCGATCGCGTCGACGATCGCGTCCTCGCGCTCGTTGTGATCGAGGGGCAGCTCGATCCTGGCTTCCGGTCCGCGGTAGCCGTGGCGCTGGTCATAGGCCAGCACGTTGCGGCGCAGCGAAGCGTAGGCGGCGTCCTGGTCGGCCTTGAGGATGGTGGTGGTGACGGTGATGCCGCTGGTGTATGCCGCTTCCTTGAATTGTTCGAAGGCTGCCTGGCGTGCCAGTTCGGCTACGTATTCGGCGTGCGTGTCGAACGAGATGCCGCCGCTCTTAACGCGCAATGGCTCGGCCAGCGCCTGTTCGTACTGCGCCTGGGTGATGTAGTTCAGTTCACGCAGGCGCTTTAACACCGCGTGCTGGCGCGCCTTGGCGCGTTTTGGATTTACGGCCGGATTGTGGCGCGCAGGGTTTTGTGGCAGGCCGGCCAGCATTGCCATTTCGGCGATCGAAAGCTGGTCGAGATTCTTGCCAAAATAGGTGCGGGCGGCACTGGAAAAGCCATACGAGCGCTGCCCCAGGTAGATCTGGTTCATGTACAGCTCGAGAATCTGGTCCTTGGTCAGCGCCTTTTCGATTTTGTACGCGAGCAGGACTTCATTGACCTTGCGCGCCGTGATCTTTTCGCGCGAGAGGAAGAAGTTGCGTGCCACCTGCATGGTAATGGTCGAAGCGCCGCCCGAGCCGAAGCCGTGGACCACGTTGGACTTGACCGCGCCCATCGCACGGCGCCAGTCGATGCCGCTGTGTTCATAAAAGCGCGCGTCCTCGATGGCGAGCAGCGACTTTTTCATCATGTCCGGGATTTTCCCGATCGGGACGAAGTCGCGGTGTTCCTCGCCGAATTCGCCAATCAGCACGTGGTCGGCGGTATAAATGCGCAGCGGAATTTTCGGTTTGTAGTCGGTGACCGCGTCGATCGCCGGCACGTTGGGTATCACCGCCATCAGGACATAGCCCACGACACCGGCAATGAACAGGAGGATCAGGACGAGCGCGATCAGGATGAAACCGCGGACGCGGCGTAACTGCTTGGGAAGCTTGGAGGATTTTGTCAAAACTGAACTCTCAAGGTTTGGCCTTTTCGGTATCGAGGCCATCGGCGGGGAATTATAATCCCCTTTTATTCCTCTCCGGCATGTGCGATAGTCACGCCTCAATAGGAGCGCAGCGCAGCACTTTGCGGCTTGCCTGTCAATACTTCACAAGGAACTCGAATGCCATACGACCCCAGTCCGGCCAACGTCAAGCCGTATATTCCGGCGTCGGCGCAATTACCCGAGATGACATTTCGCGCGCTGGCGATGGGTGTCATCCTGGGTATGGTATTCGGCGCTTCGTCTCTTTACCTGGTGCTCAAGGTCGGCCTGACGGTCAGCGCCTCGATCCCGGTCGCGGTTATCGCAATCACGCTGTTTGGCATTGCTAAAAAGGCAGGGGCGCGCGAGCTGACTGTTCTTGAAAACAGCATCACGCAGACCGCGGGTTCGGCGGGCGAATCGATCGCGTTCGGACTGGGCGTGACCATGCCCGCGATTATGATCCTGGGCTTCGACCTTGAAATCTCGCGCGTGATGCTGGTGGGCGTGCTGGGCGGCCTGCTCGGCATCCTGATGATGATCCCCATGCGGCGCACAATGATCGTCGACCAGCACCGCGAACTCAAATACCCGGAGGGCACGGCCTGCGCCGAGGTGCTCAAGGCCGCGGCCACCGAAAGCTCGCGCCTGGCCGCGGGCGAAGTGCGTGAAGAAGGTTCGAGCGCGGCGCAGGAAGCCCGGCGCCGTGCCTTTATCATTTTCGGCGGCTTTGGCCTGGGCCTCTTGTACAAGGTGCTCAGCATCTCGCTCAAGCTGTGGAAGGATACCGTCAACTTCGTGTTCGGCGCGCCGCTCAAGGCTGGTTCCGCTGGCGCGGAGATCTCGCCCGAGCTGCTGGGCGTGGGCTATATCATCGGCCCGCGCATCGCAATGACGATGGCGGCGGGCGGCGTGCTGTCGTACCTGCTCCTGATCCCGATGATTAAATTCTTCGGGGATCTGCTGACCGTCCCGCTGTCGCCGGGGACCATGCTGATCAAGGACATGGAACCGGACGACATCCGCAGCGCTTACGTGCTCTACATCGGTGCCGGCGCGGTTGCGGCCGGTGGCCTGATCAGCCTTGCGCGTTCGCTGCCGACGATCTGGAAGGGCCTGAAAGGCGGCCTGTCCGGCATCGGCAAGGGCAGCGTGGCGGACCAGTCGCTGCGTACCGACCGCGATATTCCGATCAAGTGGGTGATGATCGGGTGCCTCGCGATCATCGCCATCATTACGCTGGCCACGCCGCTGCACATGAACATCCTGGGCGCGATCCTGATCCTGGTGTTCGGCTTTTTGTTCTCGACCGTGTCCTCGCGCCTGACGGGCGAGGTCGGCTCGTCGTCCAACCCGATCTCGGGCATGGCGGTGGCCACCTTGTTGTTTACCTGCCTGATCTTCCTGGTGATGGGCTGGACCGGCGGCCAGTATTATGTGACGGCGCTGTCGGTCGGCGCGATCGTGTGCATCGCCGCGAGTAACGCCGGCACCACCTCCCAAGACCTGAAGACTGGTTTCTTGGTCGGCTCCACGCCGCGCCTGCAGCAGTACGCGATCCTGGCCGGCGCGTTCGCATCGGCGCTGATCCTGGGACCGATCCTGCTCAAGCTGAACGACGTGAGCACCGTCTACGTGCCTGCCGCGCAGGTGGCGCCAGGCCTTTCCGTCGACGCTTCCAAGCTGAACGCGACCGCGCAACTGCAGGGGCCGCAGGCCGAGACTGATCACAACACCTACAAGGTCTGGCACAAGACCGATACCGTGGGCGGCCCGGCCGGCAAATACCTGGTGGCGGACGATGGCAAGGCGGTGTACCTGGTCGACCCGGGCATCAATGGCCAGCACAACAAGCGTCCGGATGGCTCGGAAGTGAAAAAGTACGACGCGCCGAAGGCGGTGCTGATGTCGTACATTATCAAGGGTATCCTCGACCAGGAACTGCCGTGGACCCTCGTGCTGTTTGGCGTGATGATCGCCGTGGTGCTCGAAATGGCTGGCGTCCAGTCGCTCGCGTTTTCGGTCGGTGTGTACCTGCCGCTGGTGTCGACGCTGCCGATCGCGATCGGTGGCCTGATACGCTGGATGGTCGACCGTCGTAACAACACGCTGCCGCAGTATTCGAAGCTGAACGAGGAAGAGCTGCAGGCCGCGGGCGACCGCAGCTCGGGCACGCTGCTGGCATCGGGCTACATTGCTGGCGGCGCGCTGGCTGGCATCATCATCGCGATCACGGCCGGCGTGATGACCGACTTCGACAATAAGTTGAACAAATGGGCCGAGGCGGCGAACCCGTTCTTTGCGGGGGCGAGCTCGGACACGCTGTCGATCCTGCCGTACGCTGTGCTCATCGTGCTGCTGTATTGGGTGGGGCGCGAAAAGGCCCAGCGCTGACCACGCCTCTGCCAAAGCCCGTCGCTGCACCATTGTAGGGGGCGCGGGGCCGCCGAGGACCAGTGCGCACGCGGTTCGCGCACGTTGCGCAGAGAAGCGGCAGCCGCAAGTCAGTATGCGTTGACCGCGTGCGCACAGGTGCGCACCCTACGCCTCTGTCAAAGCCAGTGGCCACAGCACATGGTGTGCACGCGGTTCGCGCACGTTGCGCAGAGAAGCGGCAGCCGCAAGTCAGTATGCGT
>NZ_SPUM01000135.1 GCF_004614195.1 Massilia horti
GGTCCTGGGGCGCGGCGCCGGTTGCTGCGCTTTCGGCGCGCCCATCCGTCAGCTTGGCGTGGATCTGGTCGGCCAGCCCGCTGCGTCGTGGCCAGGTCGCGCAGCCCGGCTTGTGCGGCTCCGGTGGGCGCCGGATCGCGTCGCGCACCCGGCCCCACGGCGCGCACCGAGCGCCTGCGACGCCTCAGCCCGTATACTCCAGCTGGGCCGCATAGCCATACTCGCGGCCGTACGCCTGCAGGCGCAGCGGCATGTCGTTGAACAGCACGCCCTGCGGCGAGATGCCGGCGTGGTTCAGGCGCTTGATCGACTCGTTGATCTCGGCCTCGGTCGTCACCCCCGAGCGCGCGATGATGAACACGGCGCCGGCGTGGGCACCGATGATGAGCGCGTCGGCGACCGGCAAGATCGGCGGCGGGTCGAGCAGCACCAGGTCGTAATCGGCGCTGACGGCGTCCAGCAGCTCGCGGAAGTTCAGGTTCAGCAGGAAGTCCGAGCGCTTGCGCGGCAGTTCGCCGGTCGGAATGAAGTCCAGGTTCTCCAGCACCTCATGATGGATCACCTCCGCCACCGGCAGCGCCCCGGTAATGGCGCGCGACAGGCCGCGCTCGCGGCCGATGCCAAAGTAGCGGTGCAGCTGCCCGTTGCGCAGGTCGGCGTCGACCAGCAGCACCCGTTTGCCGCTGGCCGCGACCACGGCCGCGAAGTTCGCCGCCACGAACGACTTGCCAAGGCCGGGCGTGGCGCCGGACAGCATCACGATGTTGTTGCGGAAGTGGGGCATGGAGAACTGCAATGCCGCGCGGAAGCTGCGCAGGCTCTCGATGGCGACGTCTTCCGGCAGTTCCCTGGCCAGCAGCGGCAGCGGGCCGCCCTCGCTCTTGAGCTTGCGCATCATGCGTTCCTGGTTGCTGCTGTGAGGAATGGTCGCATAGACCACCCGCGCCTGCAGCATGCGCTCGATCCGTTGCGGGTCGTCGATGCCGCCCTTGATCGCCTTGCGCGTGAAGGCCACCAGGGTCCCGAGGAACAGCCCGGACACCACCGACAGCGCGACGATCAGCGGGCGGTTCGGCTTGATCGGGCTTTCCGGCGCCATCGGTGCATCGACCAGCCTGACATTGCTCACCCGCCCCACCGAAATCAGGCGCAGCTGCTGGGCGGTGTTGGACAGGGCGGTGTACAGGTCGGTGTTGACCTTGATGTCACGGGTCAGGCGCGCCTGGTCCTGCTCCAGCCCCGGCAGCGCCTTGATCCGCGCGGCGATCTGCGCGATTTCGTCGTCGACCTCCTTGCGTTGGCGGTTGATCGCCGCCACCAGCGGGTGGTCCTCGGTAAAGCGGGCGAGCAGCTCGGTCTTTTTCTGGATCAGCTCGATGCGCCGCGCGCGCGCCGCCGCGGCCTGGGCCAGGCTCATCTTCGCTTCCTCGTTCAGGTCGACGGTGCCGTGGGTGTTGCGGAACTGGTTGTAGCGGTCTTCCGCCTGTTCCAGCTGGTGCTTCAGCGCCGGCAACTGCTCATTGAGAAAGGCCAGCGACTTCTCGGCTTCCTCGGTCTTGCGCGCCAGGTTCTGGCGCATGTATTCGCGTCCAATTTCGGTCAGCAAGCTATTGATGCGCTTGGGATTGTCCCCCTGCATCTTCACTTCGATCACCCCCGACTGCTTGCCCTGTTCGGCGATGACGAGGGCATTCTGGATCGACTGGATGGTCGCCAGGCGCGACGCGCGGCTCAGGGTGAAGATGGCGCCCGGCCTGGCCAGCATTTTGTCGACCTTCAATTCGAGCACGCCATCGGCGGTCGGGACCCGGTAGAGCTGGCCGACCTCGCCCTCGATCACGAGCGGCTGGTCACCGCCAAAGAAACGGAACCGGTTGTCCGGGCGCGCCAGCAGAGTAAACTGCCGCCCCTGCCAGGCGTCGGGCACGTCGAACGCCGATACCTCGGCCTTCTCGCCGCCCCACACGTAACCGCCGTGGCCGAAGAGGCCAGGCTCGGACAGCTGGTTGGCGTTGCGGTTGGCGAACCAGAAGCCGACCAGCGGGAAATACTTGGGCTTGACGTTGAGGTACAGCTGGAGATTGTCGACCGCGCGCGAGATCACCATGCGCGAGCGCAGCAGCTCCATCTCGGCAATCGCCGCCTTCTTGGTTTCGAACAGGGACGACGCTTCGCTCAGGATGTTTTTCGCAGCGTTCGGGCTCTCTTCCTCGACGTGGATCATCAGGTTGGCTTCGTACACCGGCTTGGCCACCAGCGCGTACAGCACCGCGGCCAGGGTGATCAGGGCCGTGATGGCCCCGATCAGCCAGCGGCTGTCGTAGAGTGTGTTGATGTAGCTTTTCAGGTCGATCGCCGGCTCTTCCGATGCCGGATCCATCGGCGACTCGAACGGGATCGACCGGATGGGTGGGCTGTGGACGACTTTGGTCAGGGAGTGGTGTTCGCCGGGGGTGCTCATGTAACGCTCCGTTTGCTCAAGGCTTGGTGATGCTGAAGGCCTGGGTCAGCGCGCCCGGGAACAGCAGGCTCAGGCTCCTGTTCCAGTTGGCCAGCGGCGAGGCGGCGACATAGACCACGTCCTTCGGCCGCAGCTCGAACGCCTCGGCCATGGCGAGCGAGCCGGTGTCGCGCGCATCGAGCCGGAACACGCGGGTACGCTCGGGGGTCTTGCGCACCACGTAGATCTGGCGCGTGTCGCCGCTGAGCGGATTGATGCCGCCAGTCTCGCCGAGCGCCTCGTTCAGCGTGAGACGCCCGTCATGCATGGTCAGCGCCCGCGGGCTGATCACCTCGCCCGACACGAACACCTTGCTCTCGTCGCGCGAATGCACCCGCACCACGTCGCCCGGCGCCAGCATCACGTTGCCGGGGCTGATATTCTTCTGCACCAGCTCACGCAGGTTGATCGTATAGCGCTCCTCGCCGCGCTCGAGCGTGATGCGGCTCTGGTCCGCGGTCGGTTGCAGGCCGCCGGCCCGGTTGAGCGCCTCCATCAGCGTCATCGGGATGTCGTTGATCGCTTGCAACCCCGGGGACTTGACCTCGCCGTCGATGTAGACCCGTTTGCTGCGATAGGCCAGGACCCGCAGCGTCACGTTGGGGTTGGCGATGTACTTGGCCAGCTTGTCGGCCAGCTGCGTGCGGGCCTGCTCCTCGGTCAGCCCCTCCACCTTGAACAGGCCGGCGAACGGAAACTGGATGCGGCCCAGGTGGTCCACCACGAAGCCCTGGGGGGTGGCATTGGCCGCGTTCATGGCGGCGATGCCGTTGTCGCCATTGGCAGTGGCGGCCGGCATGCCGGCGCCGGCCAGCTCGGGGTGGTCCCACACCACGATCGAGAGCACATCGCCGCTGCCGATCACGTACGGCGGAGGATTGCTGACGATCAGGCGCGACAGGTCCTGCGCGGCGTGCTGACCGTTCTGTTGCCGCTCGGCCTGAATCAGTTGCTCGGTGATCAATTCAGTCGGCGGGGCCGCGTTCTCGCCCCCCGCTGAATCGGACGAATTGAAATGTAGCGTGGAAGCGCACCCGACCAGCGCCAGCAAAAGGAGCGGAGTGGAGCGCAGCAGCAATGCAATACTCATAGAAAATTTCATGGTAGCGCCTATCCGAATGGTCCCTGCGTTGCGGCTTTCAGGCTCAGGGTAAGGCGTCCGTCCAGCTCGGCTTTGCTGCACCTCAAACGCACTGTTCAATCGGGACGGGCTGGCACAGACCATGCAATGATTGACGAAATTTTAACGAAAGCCCTTGCTTCAACGCATCTTCCGGCTGCCTTCCGGCCCCGCTACCCGGCAGTGCCAGTTGGTGCGCACGCTACGTAGCGTGCGAGCTCGACACAAGCAAGCGGGCTAGAATGAAATCCCGCGATAAAAGGAGTCGCCATGGCCGCCCCAGGATTCATATTTGCGACGGGTATCGAGAACAGCGCCCCCACGATCCAGCATGGACGCGTGCGCATGGACGAAATGGAGAAATGCGGCCATTACCGCCACTGGCGGCTCGACTTCGACCTGGTGCAGGAACTGGGATTGAAAGTGCTGCGCTATGGCCCGCCCCTGCACCGGACTTTCCTGGGCCCGGGGCGCTACGACTGGGAATTTGCGGACCTGACGTTCAACGACCTGCGGCTGCGCAACCTGGCCACGATTGTCGACCTGTGCCACTTCGGGGTGCCGGACTGGATCGGCAATTTCCAGAATCCCGATTTCCCGGAACTGTTCGCGCAATACGCCGGCGCGTTCGCCCGGCGCTATCCATGGGTCCAGATGTACACCCCGGTCAACGAAATGTCGGTGTGCGCACTGTTTTCAACCTTGTACGGCTGGTGGAACGAACAGGAGCGCACCGACCGCGCCTACGTCACCGCGCTCAAGCACATCGTCAAGGCCAACATCCTCGCGATGCACGCGATCCTGGCGGTGCGGCCCGATGCGCTGTTCGTGCAAAGCGAATCCTCGGAATACTTCCATGCGGAGAGCCCGGCGGCGATCAGCCCCGCGGAATTTCGCAATTCGCGCCGATTCCTTTCGCTCGACCTGAACTACGGGCGCCGGGTCGACTCGCAGATGTACGAATACCTGCTCGACAACGGATTGACGCGCGACGAATACCATTTTTTCCTGAGCCACAACCTGAAGCATCACTGCATCATGGGTAACGATTATTACCAGTCCAATGAACATCACGTGACGGCGGATGGAACCACCTATCCGTCCGGTGAAATCTTCGGTTATGCGCTCATCACCCAGCAGTATTACAACCGCTACCGGCTGCCGGTCATGCACACCGAAACCAACCTGAGTGAAGGACCACGCGGCGACGAAGCGGTGCGCTGGCTGCGCAAGGAATGGGCGAATGTGCTGCGCGTGAGGAATAACGGTGTTCCGCTCGTCGGTTTCACATGGTATTCGCTGATCGACCAGGTTGACTGGGATAGCGCGCTGACGCAAAACAAGGGCAATCCGAACGCGCTGGGGTTATACGACCTGAACCGGAATATCCGGCCCGTCGGCATCGCCTACCGGGAACTGGTACGGGACTGGATGGAAGTACTGCCGACCAAGAGCGTCTGCCTGCAGGTGCCGATTGTTATGCCTTACGAGTACGACGTCAATTCGAGCGGAGCCGAATGGAGTGGTGCCGGCGGTGTGGAAAGCGGACCGGCAGCGCCCAATTCGGAGGCGAACACACAATAGACGGAGACTGCCATGCGATTTACGGGAAAGGCTGCCATCGTCACCGGCGCCGCCAGCGGCATCGGCCTGGCTGTCGCGACCAGACTGGCAAACGAAGGCGCCAACGTAGTGCTGGCCGATATCGATGCGAACGGCATTGCCACGCTCGAGCAACAACTGCTCGCGGCCGGTTGCCAGGGCGTCTTCTGCAGTCCATGCGACGTGTCGGACGAGGACCAGGTCCAGCGCGCCGTCGACGCGGCGATCGGCCGTTTCGGACGGCTCGACATCGTGGTCAACAATGCCGGCATCATGGTGTTCAAGCCGATCGAGCTGCAGACCAAGGATGACTGGCTGCGCGTGCTTGGCGTCGACCTGCTCGGTGCATTCTTCTTCACCAAGCACGCATTTCGCGCGATGACGCATGGCGGCGCAATCGTGAATGTGTCCAGCGTACACGCGGTCGAAACCGAGCCGCTGATCGCGCCCTACGCCGCAGCCAAGACGGCGCTGGTGTCCCTCACCCGTTCAGCCGCGCTCGAAGGCAAGCCCAAAGGAATCCGGGTCAATGCCGTGCTGCCCGGCGCGATAGACACCGATATGCTGTGGTCGAACCCGAACGTCAAATCGGGCCAGGAAAAAATCGCTACCAACGACGTGGGCAAGGCGGAAGATGTGGCCGCCGCCATCCTGTACCTCGCTTCCGATGACGCCGCCTTCGTTCAGGGGGCGATGCTGCGCGTCGATGGCGGGCGGCTCGACCGCCTGTAGCACCGCGCACGCCAGGCGCAGCCTGATACGGCGCCAGTAATGGCGTGCTCATCTCTTTTCCTGCTATTTTGCGCAGCATCAAGCCTTGACTGATCAGCCGGAACAGAATCGTGTTCAGTTCAATCTGAAGCGGAAAAGGAGGCACAGTCATGGGATTGGCATTGCGCTACCGCCTGATTGACCTGGCACGGGGAACCCGCTCCGTCGCGCTGCTGGCGACCCTGCGGCGGCAGCAGTTCGCCAGCGAGTCGCAATTGGCCGCCAGCGGGAGGGATGCGATCGAGCGCTACTTCGCGGCGCTGCGCAAGGCCGTGCCCAGGTTCCGGGATGTGGCCAGTTTCCATGACCTGCCGATCATCGACAAGCGTTTCGTCAACGAGCACCGTGACGAACTGATGAATCCGGATTATCGCGGCAAGACGATTCGCAAAAAAACCGGCGGATCAACCGGCGAACCGCTCGTCTACTACACCGGCACCCAAACCCAGTCGTACCTGTGGGCGGGACTGATGCTGGCGTGGGAAGCCGCCGGCTACCGGCTGGGCGACAAGGTGGCATCGCTGGCCGGCTCGGCCCTGTACGGCACCGGTCCCAAGCAAACGCTGTACTACCAGCTGCTGAACGTAACACTGATGTCGGCGTTCGACATGTCGGCCGAGCGCATGGAACAGTATGCGGCCCAACTGAGCTCCGGCGGCTACCGGCTGTTGTACGGTTATGCCTCGGCCATTCATCGTCTGGCGCGGCACCTGCTCAATCAGAAGCGCACGCTCAAGACCAAGCTGCGCGGCATCGTCTGCACGGCGGAGATGCTCACGCCGCCAATGCGCACCGATATCCAGGCTGCCTTTGGGGTTCCCTGCCACAGCCAGTATGGATGCCATGAGGCCGGGGTTTCGGCCTTCGAATGCGAACTGCGCAACGGGTTCCACCTGCTCTCGCCGCGCGCCCATGTCGAGGTGCTGGCCGATGGCAGGCTGATCTCGACCGATCTCAGCAATGATGCGATGTTCCTGCCGCGCTATAACACGGGCGACCTGGTACGCATGTCGGGGCGGCTCTGTCCATGCGGCCGCGGCTTGCCGCTGATCGATGAGATTATCGGGCGCCAGAACGACATCGTGGTCGATCCGCATGGCGGCGCTGTCCACTCCGAATTTTTTACGCACCTGTTCCGGGAAGACCTGCGCATCCATGCATTCCAGGTGAGCTTCGATCGGCACGCGCTGGTGGTCAACTTGCACCTGCCAGCCAAACCGGCCGATGAGCTTGCCGCCATCGCCAAACCGTATCGTGACCGCATCGCGAAGTCACTGCAGTTTGAAACGCTCAGGATCGTGTTCAACCAACCTTTCATCGCCCAGGCCAACAGCAAACATCGCTTTGTCGTCCGGCTGGACCAGGTCGCGAGCGAGCACGCGCTCGACAGCGAAGCGGCGACGCCCTGACCCTCTACCTCACGGAGGACGCCGCCGACGTTGGTCAGCGGAAAAGATAATTTCGCTCTAGTCCTGGTCGATGTGTGCTTGGGAGCAAACCTCGACTGCGGCTGTTCGACTTCTGACTTCGCCTTCTATTCTCCGCAGCTGATTGCCGGTCCGATCGTTCACTATTCGGCGCTGGCTGTTTGCCCCTGGCTGGATCACCCCTGATCAGCTTTATCTGGTTATTCCAGATACCTCCCCCGTTTGACAGTATTTCCGGCAAACATCGCAAGATCTAGACCTCGGTCGTCATCCACATTGCGCGATCTAAACGACTTAAATAGGTAACCAAGCTGTTACCTAAAGTCAACGCCTGCATTATTCCGGTGAAAGCTGTTACATAAAGACAACAAACGCATCATTCCGGTGCAAATTTGCAACTGTTGACGGTTTACGTATCGTATTGTATGCCTCGTGTTGCGAAATGTAACACCGTATCCAACAGGATGGATGACAACTTTGTTCATATGGGGAGATGGAATGATTCAAGAGAAGACTTTGGCACGTGCCGTAAGGTTAGTTGTATCAGGAGGCTTATTGATGGGCGCCAGCACTTTCGCGCTGGCCCAGCAACAAGAAGGCAAAATCGAGACGGTGCAAATTACCGGCACCCGCATCACCACCCCTGGCGCAACATCGAATAATCCGATTTCATCCATTTCCGCAGAGGAGATCAAAGCTGCCCAGCCAGTGGCGGTGGAAGAATTCTTCAAGGGCTTGCCGGCCGCTGTGCCAGCTGTGGGTCCGGGCACCAATAACGGTACCGGCGGCGCTGCGACCATCGACCTGCGTGGGCTGGGCACCAACCGCTCCCTGGTGCTGATCAATGGTCGCCGCATCGTGCCGTATAACCTGAACGGCGTGGTCGATACCAACGCCATCCCGATCGCACTCCTGAACCGCGTGGACCTCGTCACCGGTGGCGCCTCGGTGGTGTATGGCGCGGACGCCGTGTCTGGCGTGGCGAACTTCAACTTGAAGCGCAACTTCACTGGCGTAGACCTGACGTCCTCCTACGGTGTGTCCGGCGAAGGTGACGGCAAGCGCCACCGAACCGATTTGACCGTGGGCGCCAAGCTGGACGACAACCGCGGCAATGTGGTCATGTCCCTCGGCAAAACCAAAGTCGACCCAGTAACCCAGGGTTCCCGGCCCTATGGCATGACTAACCTGAACTCGGTGACCGGTGCGCCGACGGGCTCGGAGACGGGCGTGCCTGCCGGCTTCTCCACCGGCCAGGCCACGGGCGGCACCAGCACCCTGTCCGGCAAATGGCAGATCGACCCGGCCAGCGGCAAGCTGGTACAGCCTCTCGTGCCTTACAACACCAATCCGCTGAACTACTACCAGACCGCCCTTGACCGCAACCAGGTGACGGCCCTGGGCAATTACAAGATCAACGACTGGGTTGAAGTGTATTCCGATGTCTTCTACACCAGCAGCAAGGTCGCCTCGACCCTGGCGGAATCGGGCACCTTCGGCAACACCTTCCAGGTCCCGATCGGCAACCCCTACATGCCGGATGCGATGCGCCAGCAGCTGTGCGATCGTCGCGCCATCAGCGCCGCTAACTGCGTGGTCGGCAATGCCACCATGGTGCCACTGTTGGTCGATCGTCGCTTCGTCGAGTTGGGCCCGCGCTTGAACAACTTCGACACCAGGACCCTGCAGTACACCGTGGGCCTGAAGGGCGACCTGCCGTACGAATGGAACTATGATGCCTACTTCAGCCGCGGCATTTCTGACCAGACCCAGACGCGCCAGAATTGGGGCTCGTTGTCCAAAGTAGGCCAGGCGCTGAACGCCCTGTCCAAGACCTCCTGCGTGAACCCGGCCAACGGCTGCGTGCCGTTGAACGTGTTCGGCGCGGCGGGTTCGATTACTCCGGAAATGCTGAAGTTCATCAACTTGTCGGCGCTGCTGATGCAGTCGGTCCAGCAAGACGTATCGGCGATCAGCGTCTCGGGTGACCTGGGCCAGAAGATCAAGTCGCCGTGGGCTGACAATCCGATCGCCATGTCTCTGTCGGCGGAGCAGCGCAAGATGATCGCCGGCACCCAGTCCGACAGCGCATCCCAGATTCAGGGCGAAGTGCTGGGCACCGGCGCGCCGTTGCCTGACCGCAGCGGCAGCTTCCGGATGCGCGAAGAGGCGATCGAACTGGCCATCCCGGTCGTGTCCAAAAAGCCGTTCATCGAGGCCCTGAACCTCGAGGCGGGCTACCGCCACACCGAGTTCACCACTGTCGATTCGCGAAGCTACGGTAGCTGGAAGGGCGGTGGTGAGTGGCAGCCGGTCAAGTCGCTGCGCTTCCGCGGCATGGTCCAGAAAGCGACCCGTGCACCGAACGTGAACGAACTGTTCGCGCCGCAGGTGACGGGCCTGTCCAACTTGGCGGTGGACCCATGCCAGGGTAACCGCATCAACAAAGCCGATGCCAACACTGCGGGCACCTTGTCCAATCTGTGCCGCCTGACCGGTGTGCCAGCGTCCGAAATCGGCAGCCTGCCAGCGCCGTCTTCCGGTCAGATCAACTACCTCAGCGGCGGCAACCCGAACCTGGGGCCTGAAGAAGCCAAGACCAAGACCCTGGGCCTGGTTTGGGAACCGGTGTCGCGCATGATGGTGTCCCTGGACTGGTACAAAATCAATATCGACAAGGCAGTGTCCTCGCCGTCTACAACCGACATTCTGGACGGCTGCTACAGCGCCGCCCTGAATCCGGGCCTGACGATGAACACGGCGTGTGGCATGATCGGCCGGAACACCCTCAACGGCACTTTCAACGGCGTTGAATCGCGCGGCGTGCTGACCCCGCAGTCCAACCTGGGCACCCAAAGCACTTCCGGCTGGGATCTGAACGCAGCGTACCGCTTCAATGCCAATCAGCTGGGCCTGGACAGCAAGTGGGGCAACTTCGACGCGTCCTTCATGTATACCCAGGTGCAGAGCTACAAGTTCCGTGCGACCCCGGCCTCGATCGAGCGTGACTGCCTGGGCCACTATTCCGTGGCCTGCGCCAACATTGTCAATGCACCGGTGTTCAAGCGCAAATTCAACCAGCGCGCCAACTGGAACCTGGGCAGCTTCAGTGTGGGCTACAACTGGCGTTATATCGGCGCCGTCGATGTGGAACCGGGTGCCACGAAATTCCTGCCGGAATTCTCCCACATCAAGGCCTACAACTACCTGGACCTGAGCGGCGTGTATAACTACAACAAGCACGTGCGCTTCAACGTGTCGGTCAATAACGTGGCCAACAAGAAGCCGCCTATCGTCGGCGGCACCATTGGCGGTACTGGCCCGAACAGTGGCAACACGTTCCCGCAGACCTACGACGCTATCGGCCGCTACTTGACGTTCGGCGCGTCGGTCAAGTTCTGATCGCAGCATAGGGTAAAGCGGTCCTTTTGCAAGCTCCGGGCTTCGGCCCGGGGCTTTTTTCTTGATACAGGAACGCTTGGGATTCGTGATCACAGCTCTTTATCGACATCCGCAGCGCGCAGCGTTGTCCTTTTGTCACACCTCGATCCATCTCAATACAAACCTATTGACAGCGTTTCATCACGTCCCGCAGAATCACACCGCATCATTTTTTACCAACGAATTTTTCGCGAAAGGAACGGCCATGCCACGTACGGCTATCAACAATTCTCAAGACAGATAGCCCCGCGCAACGCTGCTCGGGGCCAGGCACTCATGCCTCCTCGAGCCGGCCGTTCCCTTCAGAACCCGGTGAGGAAACTCGCCGGGTTTTTTGTTTTTCGGAAGGCCCACTTCCGACACAAGAACGCCGGCATAACGAACTCTCGAAGGACAAGTTATGCCCATCGTACAAACACTGCACAAGGGACGGGTCCCGGTGCACATTTACACGGACGAGATCGACCACTCGGCCCTGCGGCAACTGCTGAACATAGCAGGACTGCCCATTGTTCATCCGTATGTCGCGGCAATGCCTGACGTACACGCAGGCATCGGCGCCACCGTTGGCAGCGTGATCCCGACTCAGAGCGCAATCATTCCGGCTGCGGTCGGCGTCGACATCGGCTGCGGCATGAATGCCGTACGCACCACGCTGACCTCAAGCCAGCTGCCCGATAACCTGGCACGTCTGCGCAGCGCAATCGAAGGTATGGTGCCCGTCGGTTTCGAGCAGCACGCCTGGGACAAGGTGCGCGGATCGGCACATGCGCGCGTCGGCCGCCCTCTCAACGACAGGCTCGACCGCATAGTGGCGAAGCACAGCGGCATTATGAAAATGCAGCACAAGTTCGCACAGACCTGGATCTGCCAGCTCGGCACGCTCGGCGGCGGCAATCATTTCATCGAAAACTGCCTCGACGAGGAGCAGCGCGTGTGGATCATGCTGCATTCGGGATCACGCGGCGTTGGGAATGTGATTGGGCGTTACTTCATCGCGGCTGCACGCAAGGACATGATGCGCCACCAAATACATCTGCCGGACAAGGACCTGTCCTATTTCAGCGAAGGGTCGCCACTGTTCGATGATTACGTCGAAGCGGTCGAGTGGGCGCAGGATTACGCGCTTATCAACCGGCGCGAGATCATGCGGCGTGTAGTCGACGTGCTGACGCAGCAACTGCCGCCATTCAAGCTCGACGGTGAAGCGATCAACTGCCATCACAACTACGTTGCGCGCGAAACGCACCGTGGCGAACGCTTGTTCATCACGCGTAAAGGTGCAATCTCGGCGCGGCAAGGCGAGCTCGGGATCATCCCCGGCAGCATGGGCGCGAAGAGCTACATTGTGCGCGGCAAGGGTAATCCGGATTCGTTCTGTTCATGCTCGCATGGCGCAGGACGGCGCATGAGCCGCAGTGAAGCCAAGCGCAGTTTCAGCCGCTTCGATCTCGCCGCACAGACGGAAGGCATTGAATGCCGCAAGGACGGCGGCGTGGTCGACGAGATCCCGGCCGCTTACAAAGACATTGACACGGTCATGCAGCATCAGACCGATCTGGTAGAGGTCGTGCACACGCTGCGCCAGATCATCTGTATCAAGGGATAACTATGAAGCTGATTAGCAAACCCAGCAAACCGCGTAACCCGCATGCAATTGCTGCGAAGCGGCGAAATGCGGGTGCACATGGAGCATATCTGGCCGGACGCAGGCAGCGGCGCAATGAGAAACAGGCGTTGCGCTCGCTGGTCATCGGCCAAAGAAAAGAAGGCGGACACGATGCGTGAAGATATGTTCAAGGTCATCGTGGAGCGACCGCGTCTCGTCAACAGTAACGGCTACAGCCGCGACGGGCGCAAGTACCGCAATCACGAAGAAACACCCAATCATTTGGGCATGAAGCGCGGATACAACTTGAAGAAGTGGCTCAACGAGAATTTGGCACCGTTGCGCCGCTACCTGGAAAAGCAAGTGAACCGTCCTTGGAACAAGGTCTACGGTGAGATCCGCGCAACGATTGATCCACGCAGTACGGTAAAACTGCACGTTCTCCAGCACATTGATGACTTCGTTGCGATCGATACCCACTGGGTAGAAACAGCGTCCGGAGGAAAGATCATCATCCGTGGCCAACGGTGGCCACGGAAGGACGTGCCGCTGGAGGAATCGCGCATGATCCTCTACGTCCATCCTCGAACAGGCATTTTGCTGCGCAATCGACACTATGTCTCGTACGACAAGCGACGGCGGCTGGAACGCGAGGCAGCGCAAACCGGAAAGCTGGGCGTGCGCCGCATGATCAGCGACGACGAACAATTGCACTTAATTGGCGGGATCTGGTACCGCGTCACCCTGGGAGTCTTGCCCCCAGCGCGAATGCGGATAAGGCAATCAGGAAGCGAAATTCAGAAGGAGACTGTCAACCACGCATGCTGGGACGTTGTGCGCAAGGTCTGGGTGTCGCGCCAAGACGGGCATATCGACGCCAAAGACGGGCAGCCAAGCAACTTCGAGCTGTATGGCGACCCGAACAAATATGCCGTGTCAAAACAACAGCTTAATGCGCATGAGCTCAGGAATTACGGATTAAAGACATAGCGCAATCTGTAAGCCAGACGTCGTTCCACGTTTAACTTAACCCATCAGGAGGTCATCATGAAAAAAGAACACATCGACCAGATCTGCTTTCGAAATCACCAGCAAGCGCAGGAAGGGATTCCCGTCTGAAACGCAGGTGAAACGCGGCATGCGATTCGTGCACGGGAATAAGGAACTCTTGGAAAAGCTGGGCCGTAACGATCCCTGCCCCTGCGGATCCGGGCAGCATTTCAAGAGGTGCTGTCTGAAATCTGGGCGCTTTTGACGGTGCGAACAGAGAGGAATATTTCCGCTAGGGCGCGAGCGTGGCGGTGATGCTCCGCAGAGGAGTGACCGCGCTGCAACTGCTCTGTTGGCCTGCCCAGCAGGGTTCGAACCTGCGACCCTCAGCTTAGAAGGCTGATTAATAAGACATATATGTTGCTTGAAATTTATTTACAGAATCGAAAAATATACTAAAAATCAATGACATAGCAAAATGCAACTGTAGTGCCGACATTGAATGGCATTGAACAAAATTGAGCAAACTGGATTACAAATAGCTTACAATCCCTGCTTTTTATTACAAGCAACAGCTTGTGCAGGGTGAGCAGTGGCTAAGATAAGACTTACAACAGGCAAGATTGCCACCTTCGTTTGTGGCGAGAAGCAATTGCAGGCATTTCTATGGGATCAGTTGGCACCGGGGCTAGGTGTACGAGCCAACCCCGGCGGCGCAAAGTCGTTCATGTTTCAGTCCAAACTTGAGGGAAAGCCTCTAAGGATAACAATAGGAAACGTTGAAATTTGGACAATCGAGGCGGCACGCACCGAAGCACGACGACTCCAGACCATCATTGATGGCGGCAGAGACCCGCGCAAGGTAAAAGCGGACGCCATCGCAGCAGAGCAAGCGCAACGAAGCGCCGACGCAGCCGCCGCAGCATCTGAGCGAATCGAACAAGAACGGCAAAGTGTAACGCTTGGCCAAGTCTGGCAAACCTACATTGATGACCGCAAGGCAAAATGGAGCGAAGGCCATCTTGCAAACCACATCAACCTTTCAGCTCCTGGCGGACAAGTCAAAAAGCGCGGTAAAGGGCTGACCGTAGCAGGCCCCCTAGCGCCCTTAATGAACGTTCCACTATCGGACCTAACAAGCGACCGTATCGCGAGCTGGCTGGCCTTAGAGGCCGAAACACGGGCCACCAATGCCGCCCAGAGCTTTCGCATTCTGCGCGCATTCATCCGTTGGGCCGACGACACCCCGGCATACAGCGGCATCATTCCACCCGGCGCTTACAGCGCCCGCAAGGTACGTGATGCCACACCGAAGAGCGAAACCAAGAAGGATGACAGCATCCAGCGAGAACAACTGCAACTTTGGTTTAAAGGCGTGAAGCAACTTACGAATCCAATCCGCGCCGCTTATCTGCAAGCCCTTCTGTTGACCGGCGCGCGGCGGACCGAGCTAACCGAACTGCTGTGGGACAACGTGGACTTCCAATGGCAAACGCTTTACATTGGCGACAAAATCGAAGGTATGCGAACCATTCCGCTGCCGCCCTACCTCTCACAGCTTCTTGCCACCCTGCCCCGCAAAAACAAGTGGGTCTTCTATAGCTCCAGGTCGGAATCAGGCCACATCGAAGAACCGAAGGACGCCCACGCCAAAGCCCTTACTGCTGTCGGCCTGCCTCACGTCACGATACACGGCCTGCGCCGCTCTTTCGGCACGCTGGCAGAATGGCTTGATGTGCCGATTGGCGTTGTTGCCCAAATCAACGGTCACAAGCCCAGCGCCTTAGCCGAAAAGCACTACCGCCGCCGCCCAATCGACATCCTGCGGATGTGGCACGTGAGGATTGAGTCCTGGATACTGGAACAAGCCAAAATAGACCCGCCAACGCAGCCGAATAGACCTACCAACGCAGCAGAAGTAAGAGATGAAAACAGTACCGCCGTACCCTGCCCCTGACTGGGATGCTTGGTTGCATGTAGAAAAAATCCGCAAATTGGACGCGCTTTGCCTCAGCATGAATATATGTCCACAAGTGGCGAACGAAGACTACGGAATTATTGATGCAATGCGCGGGGACGAGGACGAAGACTCGGGCGGTCCTCGCGTGGATGACATCGCCGCCGTAATCACATTCCAGCGGCGACGGTTTGCCATGCGCGAATTGCCCAATACCTTAACCCTGTCGCAATTCCTGGCATTCGCAAAAAAGTTGAAATGGAACATGCCGCCGGAACTTGCACCGGAAGCAATACAGGCAAAAGATCACCCGCCCCCATCAAGCCCAGTCAGAGGGTACGGCACTGCCCCGAAGGAAGTAGGCCGAAGTGATGAAACGACAATTAAGGAACCAAGTAATGCCGATTCAGGAGAAACCTTCCCATCAATTGACCTGGACACGCGAACGCATGTTTCGACAGCATGTGCCGCCTTTTGGCTAGGCAGAAAGCCGCAAACGCTGCTTATGTGGAACTGTCATGGAACCGGGCCAATGCGCCCTATCAAGAGCGGACGCCAACTTATGTGGCCGGTGGACGAAATCAGGAAGCACCTGAGACTTAAATCGAAAAAGCCCTAATTGCTTGATCCAGTGCCAGCAATCACATATTGCTGGCGCTGGTTGGCGGATCAGGCCGCGACCCTGCAATACCGCTTCACCGTCGCCTCCGACAAACCGAACTGTTCGGCAGTCTGTCGGAAGCTCGCCTTGTTCGCATCACGCCACGCCACCACCGCCGCCTTGTCGCCCTTCACTGGCCGCCCCATGCTGTCCTTGCCCTTGTGAGTCTTGCCGGTAGCCGCAAGCGACGCGATTGCCGTTACCCGGCCCGCTGCCGTGCGCGCAATGATTTTTTCACGCTCCATGTTCGCCACCTGCGCCAGCACGGCCACGATAAGCTCACCGACACCGCGACCGATCGGACCCAGACCGTGAACGTCCACCGTCACACCCTTGTCGATCAACTTGCGCACGGTCATTTGAATGTCGATGGCATCACGGCCCAGACGGTCTACAGCGTAGACGAACAGGGTGTCGCCTTCGCGAACGAACTCAAGCATCTTGGCAAACCCAGGACGATCAGCAGCAGGCACCGCGCCAGACACGCCCTCATCTTTGAACTCTTTATCGAATGTGCGACCACCCGACAGCGCGGCACGCTGCGATTCGATGGACTGGTCATTGGTGGAAACGCGATAGTAGGCGATGTTGCTCATGTTGAATTGTCCCGCAAAAAAAGCTCAAAAGTTATGAGTCACATTATGACACAGATCATAAGCATTGAACAGTAACTTTTGACACAAGCAAAACACCTGTTTTTGCCCGGTGTCATTAGTTACAAGTATTGCGCTAGACAAAACAACAATGCGCGCCCCTTCACCAATCTTATAGCCCATTAAACCAAAAATACAGTTTAGGCAACATTGGTTGCGACTGTCTTTCTAGGTATGTATATTCGTTTCCAGTCAATACACCAGAAAGAATTACATGATCGAAGTAAAACAAACCCGCGGAATCACCCTGAACGACGGCAAGAAAACGAGCCTGCACCTAGAGTCGGCAACGTGGGCCGCCATCGACTACATTGCAGCCTGTGAGGGTCGGAAGTGGACACGATGGGCAAGTGAAGTTTTGGAGGCGAACCCGGCCGCAACCAATTACTCCAGCGTCATCCGTGCTGCCGTCGTGGACTACCTCCTAAGTCGCCAACTGGAGGCCGATCAGGCGATGCATACTCAAGTGCTGGACGAAGATCACGAGATTGTCGGCAGCGAGTATTACCGCCTGGACGACGAGGCACTACAAAGCGAACTGGACGCTGCACGCATCACGCACCGCGATAGCTCCTTTAATGGCTTCGAAGTCATCGCAGGATATCGCGGCATTCCGGGCGACCCGCCAGCGCCCTTCCTGTGCATCCGTAGCGCACTGCGCGGCGATTTGCACGCCTTCATCGTCCAGACCGATCAGGAAGCGGTCCAATGAGCATGATCGAGGTAAAGGCAATGACCGCGCCCGAAACGGCCGCATTCCTTCGTCAACAGCTTGGCCCCATCGTCGCATGGGATGATTGGTTGAGCGACCGACGGCGCGGTCGAGGCGATCCGCTGGCAGACTTTGATTTGCAACCGTGCGCCTCCCTGAAAAGCCGATGCCGCCGTCCTGTGTATGCCATTAAGGATATTGTCGAGTTCATCCGATCAGTACGCCGACGCCACCCGACAGCGCAACCGGGCATCAAGCCGAGCGTCCTGACCATCAAGCTAGACAGCGAGGACTGCCGCAGCTGGAGAATGAGGCCACCGACACCAGCGTGCGCGGCGGCATAGACTCACGACAAAAAAATCACGCCATAGCCGGGAAGCTGGCGTGATTTTAGTAATGAACAGTAGCATGAACTATAGCATTTTCCGCTTTGAAGCCGTCGTTGACTTCATCGAGGTACGGATTCACACGACGACCCGAAATCAAGGCTGGAAGATCAAGGGCGCGCTGGCGCTGCACGGCATTTCATACGTCGAGCCGGTACAGCCAGACGCCGCAGGATGGTCATCGCACTTTAGGATAAAGTTGTACGACCTGAGAACCCACGCCGCCCTGCAATCGAAGCTCGCCAGCATTGAGAGCGAATGCCCGTTCGCCAGCCCGCCAGTCGTCACCATGATCGAAGTCGCCTTCGATGGCTACCTGAAAGACCCAGCCGCGCCCACCAACCACAATCACCTCGCAGCACTGGCGGCGCGCATGGCCTACCAACTGGCGGCACCAGTCAGCCCCAACAGCCGAATTTACCGGGATGGCAAAGGAGGGCCGACCGCACTACCCCGCACACTGGAAGCAATTGAGCGCAAAATGGTCGAGGGCTGGAATGTCGGCTTTGGGGACAAGACCGCCGACCAGTACCAGCACGGCTACCTGAAAACGACCGACCACAACAAGAAGCCGATCCCGGTCGAGATCCACCGCGCACGCTTTGAAATTCGACTTGCTGGCGCTGCCCTACCGGACCAAGACATCGACTCTTGGAAGAGCTTCAAGTTCGAAAGTTTGGCCCCGTACATAAGCTTTAGAAAAGCAGACCCGACCGCCGACCAGATGCAACAGGCCATCATCGCCGGGTACGCTGACCGGGCAAGCCACCGGAAAGCAATCCCCCGGAAAGACAGCAGCAACACCCGCGCCCACATCATGCCGGCCGATACCGAACTGAATCAGATAGTAAAGAGGCAACTGCAACACCTGACGAGGCGCTGGTCATACGTGCGAAAATCCGCAAAAATTAGCACCAAAAAATAGCATTCTTTTAACGTCGCAAGCAACCCTCTTCATAGGAGAAATCCACATGGAGACGAGTCCGCTTCTAATAACTACATTAGCTTTACTACCATCCCCTCACAGACGACCGAACCCGCCTGGAAAAACAGACCCCAACAGGGCGAAGCCAGACTTATCCGACTTACATACCCCGCCACCTCCACCACAAGAGGCCCCATACCGGCAGACCTAAACAGGGTGGGTAGTCTTAGAAAAAAAGCACTTTTCCCTGATGCCCTTCATTGAACAGCGCACCCACTTTCCAAAGCGATCCTTATATAAGAATCCAGAGCAATAAGCCGTTCGTTCCTTCAATCGAGCTTGCCCCAAAACTCGACTACGCGGCGATCAGTTGCCGGTTATTGTCCGAAGGGTATCCAAAGAGTTACCGGAAGCGCCGATGCTGCTGGCGCTGGTTGACGACAAGCTTGGGTCAGTCATGTCTAGGCCGCCATCGCGTATGATCACGGCACACGCGCCAACTACTCGCCGCGCCTGGCACGCAATTAACGGCGAAGCCGCGCGTTATCCGCCACGACGCCAACAAGAGTGATGGTAAGTAGTGCCCCACGCATCGTTCCCGAGGCAATGCCAGAATGCCCAAGCGGCCATAATTTGCCGGGAGGGCTACCAGCAGGTTATTCCGCCCATGATTCTCCCGTTGCTCACTGTTACTTCAAGGGCAAATCAGACAGCGCATCGCGTAGCTGCTTGACTCGATTGCTATTAAGTTCCGTAATGCAAGCCAGACGTCCTATCTCATGAGCATTACCGGCACCGCCGCCGCGCAGCGAAGCCAAAAATTCGCATTGAGAATCACGGTGCTTAGCAAAGTCTTTGTTGGATGCGGTTAGTTTGGATTTAGCTTGATTGATGTACTTCGCATCCTCATCCCATCTTAGAAGAGTGTTAGCCACTTTCTCTTCAGCTTGCCGCAATGCTTTTTGACTGTCCTCAGCTTTTTTTGCCAAGCAGTCGCGCATTCCCGCTTGAGAGAAGGCGCTGCACTCCTCGCGAAAGGCTCGCTCGCTAAAAGCGGGCGCAGCCGAGGCCGCAAAGGCTGGTAGTGATAAATAGGCAGCCAGCCAGAAACAGATCAGCTTCATGGTTCGCATAGAACAGCCTTCCCTTTGCGCATCAGCGACAATGCGTAATCGAGTTTCTTTGCGTAGTTGGGATCGCCGCCACCATTATATCGCTGTGCCACCAGCGTCGTGGATATGGAACGCCAGTTTGTGATGACACGCTGTACCGAGGCTTTCTGGCACTTCAACACCTGCCCAGGTCGCAGAACGAAGGCTGTCGGATTCATTTCTTTCAGCGTTTCGACTGTGCACCCTTGGGCTTTCGCAATCTTGTCCAGACTGTCGCCCGGTTTAACAGCGGCCTCATAGACCTTGGTATCAGTACTCCGCACGCTACGATACTCGTAATTGGCCATTTTCATCAGCAGATAGCCTATTCCAGCGCGAATGTTATGTGCCGGTATTGTTCTGACCGACCCTGTCGTCAGCTTCCGTTTCCAGATTGGCGGCAGAATCAAGTCACCGCCTTCGTTTCCAAATAGAAGCGATGTCATCCCCGGATCGCCAGCCACTCCTATTTGCATTGGCTTTGTTTTCCACTCGGAATTATTGGCTCCGGATTCGACCCACATCATTGCCTTAATAAGGTGCCAATCGAGTGGAAAATATCCTGCCGTACCGGAAAGATGACGGTTGTATTCATTGACGGCTGTCTGAATTTCGCAATCCCAAGCATCCCATTTGGCATCACCAACGGCCTTGTTTATACCGTCCTGCCATTTCTCGAAACCTGTCTTCGTAGGCGCGTGAACCGTCATATATCACTCCAATTCGCGTTCGGTGAAGATCAGGCTGCGGCCTTATTCGCTGCCAAATCCCAGCCGCCGCCCGTGCTCCCGCCGACACCGCCGCCGATCTTCTGCTGGGTGTACCGTTCGGTGATTTTGGCGAAGTGCAGCGTGAACTGTTCAACCAGCAGACCGTGCCCGCCGAAGGTTTTTCTGCTACTGGACACGAGCACGTTTGCCAGCACTACCTCGTAGTACTTGACCGGGCCACCGCCATCCGCGCGGAAGAATTCAAGCTTGGCATTCGGGATCGTCTTGCCCTGAGCCGCCAATTCCATCAATTTCGGAGAAGCGAGATCGACTGCCTTCTTAATGTTGATCGCATCAAAGACAGCACGTCCAATCGTATGGCCGCCAGCGGTTGACACAGTGCCGGCCGTTGGCTGTGCGACGCCCCAGTCGATGGCCTGGACCTCGATCCATCCCTTGTGCTTGTCGTCGCTAGATTCGCCGTTGACGCCTTCAATTTGCAAATAGACATCAGATGCCATGATGATATTTCTCCCGTTGGATTGGTTACTTGGTTGGGCTTGTGCTGTGGCTGCGGCACTTGCGGCTGTGGTTAAGCTTCATAAGTACCTGCAACCCCAAAGCCATCGAAATTCCACGCTGGGCGAACGTGCTGGCGGTGGGTTGACCATAGGCGCACAGAGCGGCCCCAAGAACGCGCACGGGCATTTCTGCATCAAAGCAACTCTCGGTGCTCCGACGTTCGACCCAGCCGCCTGGTTGATCCCGCTCTTGCATGACGATGCCTCATGGAATAAGGATGGCATGCCATTGTTGCTTGACTTGCCACGAGATGGATTGGTGGGGATCAACGGTGGCAAGAGATTGCGATCAACAGTTGAGACGCCCTGGCCGCGTCATAGACTGCCCCGATGAAGTGCCCAAACGGGACACCGAAGGCTAGTTAGGTCAATGCAATGACTTAGCGGCTCAATGTAGACGACGGTTCCATTCCCGCCGCCTCCATTCCTCGCACGCTAAAAGGCTTACAAATGGATTACAACCGATTGCGCGCGCATGGGATCAACTGCGACGCGACCGAGAAGAAATTGAGTAACCCTTTGATTTTATTGGCCTGCCCAGCAGGGTTCGAACCTGCGACCCTCAGCTTAGAAGGCTGATGCTCTATCCAACTGAGCTATGGGCAGCTTATGATGCGCTCGCGAGCGCGCGAGGCATAAGAAAACGGGCCGTCAACGGACAGCCCGCTTGCGAAACGTGGTCGGAGTACAAGGATTCGAACCTTGGACCCCCTGCTCCCAAAGCAGGTGCGCTACCGGGCTGCGCCACACTCCGATGCAGCCGATCATACCCCGCCAGGGGTGGCGCGTCAATGTGAGGACTGGCCTTACGCGGCCAGCGCGGCGGCGATCCGCCTGGCCGAGTTCTCGGCCAGTTGCGCGCTCTTGGCCTCGACCATCACGCGGATCAGCGGCTCGGTGCCGGACGGGCGGATCAATACCCTGCCCGCATCGCCCAACTCCCGCTCGACCGCTTCCTTCTCGGCGACCAGCGCCGTGTTCGCGGTCCAGTCGGTGCCCGGCTCCACCTTCACATTGATCAGGGTCTGCGGATACAGCTTGAGCTCGCCGCAGCAGTCGGCCAGCGACTGGTTGCTGCGCTTTAGGGCCGACAGCACCTGCAATGCCGACACGATGCCATCCCCGGTGGTGTGCTTGTCCAGCGCCAGCAGGTGGCCCGAACCCTCGCCGCCGAACAGCCAGCCGCGCTCTTGCATTACCTCGAGCACGTAGCGGTCACCGACCTTGGCGCGCGCGAAACCGACACCCAGTTCCTTGAAGGCAACTTCGAGCGCCATATTGGTCATCAGGGTGCCGACCGCGCCCGCGACAGGCCCGGTCGCCATGCGGTCGCGCACCATCACGTACAGCAGTTCGTCGCCGTTGTACAGGCGCCCGCTGGCGTCGCACATGATCAAGCGGTCGGCATCGCCATCGAGCGCGATGCCAAGGTCGGCCTTTTGCTTGACCACGGCTTCCGACATCGCGTTGGGCGCCGTCGCGCCAAAGCCGGCGTTGATGTTGAAACCATCCGGCGTGGCGCCGATCGCGATCACCTCCGCGCCCAGTTCATGGAACACGTGCGGGGCGATGTTATAGGCCGCGCCGTGGGCGCAGTCGACGACAATCTTCAGGCCGCGCAAGTCCAGTTCATTTGGGAAGGTGCTCTTGCAAAACTCGATGTAGCGGCCCTGGGCGTCGCGCAGGCGCGTGGCACGGCCCAGCTTGTCCGAGGACACGCAGCCCATCGGCTGGTCGATCGCTTCCTCGATCTCGTGCTCGACCGCATCCGGCAGCTTGGTGCCATGTTGCGAAAAAAACTTGATGCCGTTGTCCTGGAACGGGTTGTGCGAGGCCGAGATGACCACGCCGGCCTGCAGGCGCAGGGCGCGCGTCAGGTAGGCAATTGCCGGGGTCGGCATGGGACCGGCCAGCATTACGTCGACGCCGGCGGCCGAAAAGCCGGCTTCGAGCGCCGCTTCCAGCATGTAGCCGGAAATGCGGGTGTCCTTGCCGATGAGGACGGTCGGACGGCCGCTGCTCGATGTGATTCCCTTTGCCAGCACTTTGCCGGCCGCGTAGCCGAGACGCATGACGAAATCCGGCGTAATCGGCGCCTCGCCAACCAAGCCGCGCACGCCATCCGTACCGAAATATTTTCGAGCCATTCTTATTCTCTTGTGAGAGGATTAATCGGCGGTCGCCGCACGCCAAACCTTCAGCGCATCGACCGTTTCAGCAACATCATGCACCCTGACAATTCTAGCGCCATGTGCGACCGACGCCAACGCTCCAGCCAGGCTGCCGGCCAGGCGCTGCTCAACCGGCTTGCCGATCACGGCGCCGATCATCGACTTGCGTGACAGGCCTGCCAGCACCGGCAGGGCCAGTTCCTGCCGGATCTGCCCGAGGTGGCGCAGCAAGGCATAGTTGTGTTCGATGGTCTTGCCGAAGCCGAAGCCGGGATCGACGCAGATCCGCGCGCGCTCAATGCCGGCCGCGACCATCGTGTCAACCCGCTCTCGCAAGAACTCGATCACCTCGCGCACCACGTCCTGATAGACCGGCTGCTCTTGCATATGTTGCGGAGTTCCCTGCATATGCATGACGCAAAGCCCACAGTCGCTATCGATCACCGCCTCGAGCGCGCCCGGCGCGCGGAACGCATTGATGTCGTTGATCATGTCGGCGCCGGCCAGGATCGCCTCGCGCATCACTTCCGGCTTGCAGGTGTCGACCGACAGCGGCTTGCCCAGCTCGCGCAGCGCATACAGCGCCGGCATCACCCGCTGCAGCTCCTCCAGCGCCGGCACGCTCGGCGATCCGGGCCGGGTCGACTCGCCGCCGACGTCGATCATGTCGACCCCGTCGGCAATCATTTCCTCGGCCCGCGACAGGGCGAACTCCAGCCCCTGGTAGCGGCCGCCATCGGAAAACGAATCGGGGGTGACATTCAGGATGCCCATGACGAGCGGCAGGCCGTCCAGCTTCAGGTCAAACCGGCCGCATTTGAGAATTTCACGCATCAGAAAGAAGAGAAAGAAGTTAACGAACAAAAGGCATCCGGACGGATGCCTTTTGTCAGGGACTACGCGCCGATCAAGCCGGTGCCGTGGTGGTCTGGGGCACGTCGCCCGAGCCCTTGTCGCTCGGCGGCGGACGCTTGGTCAGCAGGCCGGTCTTCGGCGGGCGCGGCTCCTGGCCGGCCATGATGTCGTTGATCTGCTCGGCGTCGATGGTTTCCCAGTCGAGCAGCGCCTTGGTCATCATCTCGACCTTGTCGCGGTTCTCTTCCAGCAGGCGGCGCGCCAGCGCGTACTGCTCGTCGAGGATCGCGCGGATCTCGGCGTCGACCTTTTGCTGGGTGGCCTCCGAGATGGTCTTGACCGGGCCGCCGAAGAAGCCCTCGCCTTCCGCGTCCTCGTAGACCATCACGCCCATGCTCTCGGACATGCCGAAGCGGGTGACCATCGCCCGGGCCAGCTTGGTGGCGCGCGCAAAGTCGTTCGAGGCGCCGGTCGACATCTGGCCGACGAAAATCTCCTCCGCAATGCGGCCGCCGAACAGGATCGAGATCTCTTCCAGCATCTTGTCCTTGTAGCCCGACAGGTTGTCGTGCTCGGGCAGCTGCCAGGTCAGGCCCAGCGCATAGCCGCGCGGCATGATCGTGACCTTGTGCACCGGATCGGCCTTCGGCAGCAGCTTGGCGATCACCGCGTGGCCCGACTCGTGGTAAGCCGTGTTGCGGCGCTCTTCCTCGCGCATGACCATCGACTTGCGCTCCGGCCCCATGAAGATCTTGTCCTTGGCGTCCTCGAAGTCGCTCATCTCGACCAGCCGCTTGCTGCGGCGGGCGGCGAACAGCGCGGCCTCGTTGACCAGGTTGGCCAGGTCGGCGCCCGAGAAGCCCGGGGTGCCGCGCGCCAGGATGTCGGCCTTCACGTCGGTGCCGATCGGCACCTTGCGCATATGCACGTTCAGGATCTGCTCGCGGCCGCGGATGTCCGGCAGGCCCACCATCACCTGGCGGTCGAAGCGCCCCGGGCGCAGCAGCGCCTTGTCCAGCACGTCGGCGCGGTTGGTCGCGGCGATCACGATCGTGCCCGAAGTGGCCTCGAACCCATCCATCTCGACCAGCAGCTGGTTCAGGGTCTGCTCGCGCTCGTCGTTGCCGCCGCCCATGCCGGCGCCACGATGGCGGCCGACCGCATCGATCTCGTCGATAAAGATGATGCACGGCGAATGCTTCTTCGCGTTCTCGAACATGTCGCGCACCCGCGACGCGCCCACGCCGACGAACATTTCAACGAAGTCGGAGCCGGAAATCGAGAAGAACGGCACCTTGGCTTCGCCGGCGATCGCGCGCGCCAGCAGGGTCTTGCCGGTACCCGGCGGACCCACCATCAGCACGCCGCGCGGGATGCGTCCGCCCAGTTTCTGGAACTTGGTCGGATCGCGCAGGAAGTCGACGATCTCGCCCACTTCCTCCTTCGCCTCGTCGCAGCCGGCGACGTCGGCGAAGGTCACGGTATTGTTGGTCTCGTCCATCATGCGCGCCTTCGACTTGCCGAACGAGAACGCCCCGCCCTTGCCGCCGCCTTGCATCTGGCGCATGAAGAACACCCAGACGCCGATCAACAGCAGCATCGGGAACCAGGAAATAAACACTTGCTGCAGGAACGACGGCTCCTCCGGCGGTTTCACGTCGAAGTGCACGTTGTTGTCGCGCAGGTCGCCAATCAGGCCGCGATCGAGGCCCGTCGCCGTGGCGCGCACCTTGGTGTCGTCGCTGCGCGTCGCGGTAATGGTACTGCCCTCGATCAGCACATCCTTGATGCGGTGCGCCTTCACGTCATCGAGCAGCTCGGAATAAGCAATGGTCTTGCTGCCGCCGGCGACGCTGTGGTTGTCGAACTGCTTGAACAGCATAAACAACAGCAGCGCGACGACCACCCAGATGGCGGATTTGGATAACATATTATTCACGCAGACTCCTCCGATGCTGGCGCATCTTTACAGATTTCAGAACGCCGATTTTACTCGCAATAAGCAGGCCGTGCCACGCACCGCCTGCCGTGATGCCGAAATACCACTTTTTACGGCCTTCCACTGTCGCTGCCACCCAAGTACACAAATCGTGGCAGCCTCACGCACGACCATGTGCGGTTGCGAGCGCAAAAATCAAGGGTGAAAATCCGGTTCAGCGCCGGGTTTTCGCTCCGAAGGATGTTTCAATCCGCGCCCGAGCAGGAAGATTTCGGACGACTTGTCGCGGCTCGCCTTCGGTTTGACCTGTTTGACGGTCTTGAATTCATCGCGAAACTTCTCGACGATCTGGGTGAAACCCATGTCCTTGAAGCACTTCACCAACAATGCGCCAGTTGGCTTGAGATGAAATTGAGAGAACTCAATGGCGAGGTCGATCAGATGTTCCATACGGGCAGCATCCGCGGACGGAATGCCCGACAGGTTCGGGGCCATGTCCGACAACACCAGGTCGGCTTTGCGCCCGGCCAACACTTCGTCGAGCTGGTCGAGCACCTCCAGCTCGCGGAAGTCGCCCTGGATGAAATGCATATCGGCAATCGGATCCATCGGCAGGATGTCCAGGCCGATCATCGTGCCCTGGATCCCGCCCCCTTCGGCGCCGGCCAGCTTGCGCCGGGTGTACTGCCCCCAGCTGCCGGGCGTACATCCGAGGTCGACAATGACCTGACCCGGCCTGATTAATTTTTCACTTTCATCAATTTCTTTTAGCTTATAAGCGGCCCGCGCGCGGTACCCCTCTTTTTGCGCCAGTTTCACGTACGGATCATTAATATGGTCGTGCAACCAGTTTTTGTTGAATTTGTTCTTTGCCATTCGCGTAGAATACTGCTTTTAAAGGTTCATCCAAATAGAATTATTATGCTTACACTCACTCCCGCCGAACGTTCCGCGCTGCGCGCCGAAGCCCATGGGCTCAATCCGGTGGTCATGATCGGCGAGGCCGGCCTGACTCCGGCTGTCATGAAGGAAATTTCGTCGAGCCTGGATGCGCACGGCCTGATCAAGGTGCGCGTGTTCGGCGACGAGCGCGAAGAGCGCGTGGCCATCTACGAACAGATCTGCCAGGAACTCGATTGCGCCCCGGTCCAGCACATCGGCAAGCTGCTGGTCCTGTACCGTCCTAAGAAAGATGTGGTCAAGGAACGCAGCGACAAATCCGGCAAGGGCATGCGCATGGTTACCATCGTCAAGCCGAGTCCGAGCGGCACCAAGAAACCCACTGTCCAGAAAGTTTTGCTCAAGGGGAATGAACGGGTGACGGCGGGCGGCAACATCAAGCGTGCCAAGCCGCGCCAGGCCAGCACCAAGAAGAGCGCGCTGAACAAGTAAAACACGACCGGGGCCCGTCCCCGGTTTTTCATGCCCTGGCGCCTCTGCACGCGGTTTCGAAAAACGCCGTGCCGGCACAGCAGGCAAGGTTGCCGCTAGCGGATTCTCACCACCAGGACCACGCCAAGCACACTCTGGGTCACGTAGATCAGTTGCGACAGGCCGTGCAGCATGGCGAACTGGCCCCACTGCGGCGAATTGCGCACCCCGCCCGCCCCGGCCGCCTCGCGCAGCTGCGCCATCACAGGCTGCAGGCCCAGGTACACCACCAGCGTACAGGCCAGCATCGCCAGCACCACGACAACGAGCTGGCGCCTGTGGCGCGGCTCAAGCTCCGCCGCCAAGCGCAGCAGCGCCAGCATCGCCAGCGCGCACGCAATCGACAGCCAGGCTTCGCTGCGCAGCAGGTGTCCGACCATTTCCCCGGCCAGGCTGCTGTCCACGTGCGCAAACAGGGTCGGCGCGACCAGGTAGCCGACCGCCCACAGGCTGCCGGCCCACAGGCTGGCGACCAGCCGGCGCGCCGCGGCCAGTTTCATCAGATGTAGCGCACTTCCAGGATCTCGTACTCGCGCGTGCCGGACGGCGCCTTCACGTCGACCACGTCGCCGGCATATTTGCCGATCAGGGCGCGCGCGATCGGCGAGGTCACCGACACCTTCAGCACGCGCAGGTCGGCTTCGTCCTCGCCGACGATCTGGTAGGTCACCTTCTGGCCACTTTCCAGGTCCTCCAGGTCCACGGTCGAGCCGAAGACCACGCGCCCCTCGGCATCAAGGGTTGACGGATCGATGATCTGGGCCGAGCTCAGTTTGCCTTCCAGCTCGGCGATGCGGCCTTCGACGAAAGCCTGGCGCTCCTTGGCCGCGTCGTACTCCGCGTTCTCCGACAGGTCGCCGTGCGAGCGCGCTTCGGCGATCGCATCGATGACGATACGGCGCTCCTTGGTCTTGAGCTGATGCAGCTCTTCCTTCAGGAGTTCGGCGCCGTACTTGGTAAGTGGAGTGTTCATGTCGTATCTGCTTCTGACGTTGTTAGTGGACGTACCAAGTGAAAACCACAGAGGCGCGCGGCGCATGCCACGCGAGCTCTGTGGTTTTACGGGTACTGCTTGATGCTTAGTTTAAGGTTTTATGCAGGCCTTGTAAATCGTAGACCCGCAACTCGTCCAGATGGCGCATCCCCTGGATCGCGGCCTCGGCACCGGCGATCGTGGTGTAAGTGACCACGCGTGCGGCCAGGGCCGAGGTGCGGATGGCGCGCGAATCGGTAATCGCGCTGCGCTTTTCCTCCACCGTGTTCACCACCATCGCGATCTCATGGTTCTTGATCATGTCGACGATGTGCGGACGGCCCTCGATCACCTTGTTCACCGGAGTGACCGGGATGCCGGCGGCCGAAATGACCGCGGCGGTGCCACGGGTGGCCACCAGCGTGAAGCCCAGGTCGACCAGGTCGCGCGCGACCTTGACCGCGCGCGGCTTGTCTGACGCCTTCACCGACAGGAACACATTGCCCGACTCCGGCAGCCTGATGCCCGCCCCCAGCTGCGACTTGACGAACGCCTCGCCGAAGGTCGCGCCCACGCCCATCACCTCGCCGGTCGACTTCATCTCCGGTCCCAGGATGGTGTCCACGCCCGGGAATTTCACGAACGGGAACACCACTTCCTTCACGCTGTAGAACGGCGGCGTCACCTCGCTGGTGATGCCCTGCTGCGCCAGCGACTTGCCGACCATGCAGCGCGCCGCGATCTTGGCCAGCTGCAGGCCGGTCGCCTTCGACACGAACGGCACCGTGCGCGAGGCGCGCGGATTCACCTCCAGCACGAATACCGTATCTCGCAGCTTGCCGTCCACCTCCTGCTGCTGGATCGCGAACTGCACGTTCATCAGGCCGACCACGTTCAGCCCCTTGGCCATCAGCGCGGTCTGGCGCTTGAGCTCATCGATCGTCTCCTGGCGGAGCGAATACGGCGGCAGCGAGCAGGCCGAATCGCCCGAGTGAACGCCGGCCTGTTCGATGTGCTCCATCACGCCGCCGATGAACGTGGACTCGCCATCCGAGATGCAGTCCACGTCGACCTCGATCGCGTCGTTCAGGAAGCGGTCCAGCAGCACCGGCGAATCGTTGGACACCTTGACCGCCTCGCGCATGTAGCGCTCCAGGTCGCGCTGCTCGTGGACGATCTCCATCGCGCGCCCGCCCAGCACGTACGACGGACGCACCACCAGCGGGTAGCCAATCTCCTTGGCCAGTTCGAGCGCCTCGGTCTCGGTACGCGCGGTGCGGTTCGGCGGCTGGCGCAGGCCGAGCTTTTGCAGCAGTTGCTGGAAGCGCTCGCGGTCTTCGGCCGCGTCGATCATGTCCGGGCTGGTGCCGACGATCGGCACACCGTTCGCCTCCAGGTCCAGCGCCAGTTTCAGCGGGGTCTGGCCGCCGTACTGCACGATCACGCCTTCCGGCTTTTCCAGGTCCACGATCTCGAGCACGTCTTCGAGCGTGAGCGACTCGAAATACAGGCGGTCCGAGGTATCGTAGTCGGTCGACACGGTCTCCGGATTGCAGTTGACCATGATAGTCTCGTAGCCATCCTCGCGCATCGCCAGCGCCGCGTGCACGCAGCAGTAGTCGAACTCGATGCCCTGGCCGATCCGGTTCGGGCCGCCGCCCAGCACCATGATCTTCTTCTTGTCGGTCGGGTTCGACTCGCACTCCTCGTCATAAGTCGAGTACATGTAAGCGGTGTTGGTCGCAAATTCGGCGGCGCAGGTATCCACCCGCTTGTAGACCGGGCGGATGCCGTATTCGATGCGGCGCTTGCGCACCGCGTCGGCCGTGGTCTTCATCAGGAATGCCAGGCGGCGGTCCGAGAAGCCCTTCTGCTTCAGGCGGTACAGGGTCGCCTTGTCCAGCTCATCGAGGCTCTGGTGGTCGAGCCACAGCTCCAGGTCCACGATCTCCTTGATCTGTACCAGGAACCACGGATCGATCCTGGTCAGCTGGTGCACCTCCTCCAGCGTGAAGCCTTGCGCAAAGGCGTCGCCCACGTACCAGATGCGCTCCGGACCTGGCTCGCCCAGCTCCTCCTCGATCGTCTCGCGGTCGCGCGTCTTCTCGTTCAGCCCGTCCACGCCCACTTCCAGGCCACGCAACGCCTTCTGGAACGACTCCTGGAAGGTACGGCCCATCGCCATCACCTCGCCCACCGATTTCATCTGGGTGGTCAGGTGCTTGTCGGCCGCCGGGAACTTCTCGAAAGTGAAACGCGGGATCTTGGTGACCACGTAGTCGATCGACGGCTCGAACGAGGCCGGGGTCTGGCCGCCCGTGATCTCGTTGCGCAGCTCATCTAATGTGAAGCCCACCGCCAGCTTGGCCGCCACCTTGGCGATCGGGAAGCCGGTGGCTTTCGAGGCCAGCGCCGACGAACGCGACACGCGCGGGTTCATCTCGATGACGATCATGCGGCCGTCCTTCGGATTGATCGCGAACTGCACGTTCGAGCCGCCGGTATCCACGCCGATCTCACGCAGCACGTTGATCGACGCGTTGCGCATGATCTGGTATTCCTTGTCGGTGAGCGTCTGCGCCGGCGCGACCGTGATCGAGTCGCCGGTGTGCACGCCCATCGGATCGAGGTTCTCGATCGAGCACACGATGATGCAGTTGTCCTTCTTGTCGCGCACCACCTCCATCTCGAACTCCTTCCAGCCGATCAGCGATTCCTCGATCAGCAGTTCGGAGGTCGGCGAGGCTTCCAGGCCGCGCTTGCAGATGGTCTCGAATTCCTCTTCGTTATACGCGATGCCGCCGCCAGTGCCGCCCATCGTGAACGACGGACGGATGATGACCGGGAAGCCCAGCTCGCGCTGCACCGCCCACGACTCGTCCATCGAGTGCGCGACACCCGAGCGCGCCGAACCCAGGCCGATCTTCGACATCGCTTCCTTGAACTTGGCGCGGTCCTCGGCCTTGTCGATCGCCTCCGGCGACGCGCCGATCAGCTCCACGCCGTACTGCTTGAGCACGCCGTTGCGGTGCAGGTCCAGCGCGCAGTTCAGCGCCGTCTGGCCGCCCATGGTCGGCAGGATCGCGTCCGGGCGCTCCTTGGCGATGATGCGCTCGACCACCTTCCAGGTGATCGGCTCGATGTAGGTCACATCAGCCATCTCGGGGTCGGTCATGATGGTCGCCGGGTTGCTGTTGACCAGAATGACCCGGTAGCCCTCGTCGCGCAGCGCCTTGCATGCCTGCGCACCCGAATAGTCGAACTCCGCGGCCTGGCCGATGATGATCGGGCCCGCGCCAATGATCAGAATACTGTTGATATCACTACGTTTTGGCATTTACTTTTTCTCCCCGGCGGCTTGCATCAGGCCGATGAAACGGTCAAACAGGTAGGCTACGTCGGTCGGGCCGGGCGACGCTTCCGGGTGCCCCTGGAAGCAGAAGGCCGGCTTGTCAGTGCGGGCGAAACCCTGCAGCGAACCGTCGAACAGCGACACGTGGGTCACGCGGCAGTTGGCCGGCAGCGTGGCGGTGTCCACCGCAAAGCCGTGGTTCTGCGAGGTGATCAGGACCTGCTTCGAATCGAGGTCCTGCACCGGGTGGTTGGCGCCGTGGTGGCCGAACTTCATCTTCAGCGTCCTGGCGCCGGAAGCGAGCGCCATCAGCTGGTGGCCCAGGCAGATGCCGAAGACCGGGATGCCGGAATCGATCAGCTCGCGGGTGGATTCGATCGCGTAATCGCAGGCCGCCGGATCGCCCGGACCGTTGGCCAGGAAGATGCCGTCCGGGTTCATGGCCAGCGCGTCGGCCGCGGTCGACTGCGCCGGCAGCACCGAGATGCGGCAGCCGCGCTCGGCCAGCATGCGCAGGATGTTGCGCTTGGCGCCGTAGTCAAAGGCGACCACATGGAATTTGGGTTTGTCCTGCTTGCCGTAGCCCCGGCCCAGTTCCCACTCGGTCTCGGTGAATTCGTACGGCGCGCGGGTGCTCACCACCTTGGCCAGGTCCATGCCGTCCAGTCCCGGGAACGAGCGCGCCAGTTCCAGCGCCTGCGCCTGCGACGGCTCGTTGCCTTGCGTGCCGGTCAGGATCGCCCCGCTCAGCGCCCCCTTCTCGCGCAGAATGCGGGTCAGCTTGCGGGTGTCGATGCCCGCGAGCGCAACCACGTTCTCGGCCTTGAGATAATCGGACAGGGACTGGGTCGAACGGAAGTTCGATGCCAAGAGCGGCAGGTCGCGGATGATCAGGCCCGCGGCGTGGACCCTGGAGGCTTCCACGTCCTCGCGGTTCACGCCCGTGTTACCGATGTGGGGATAGGTCAGCGTGACGATCTGGCGTGAATAACTGGGATCGGTCAGGATTTCCTGATAGCCGGTCATGGCAGTGTTAAACACCACCTCGCCGGTCGTGTGACCGGTGGCACCGATCGAATATCCTTTGAAAATGGTGCCGTCTGCAAGGGCCAGGATGGCTGGCACGGCGGGGCCGGAATAAAATGGCGGCAAGGGCAACTCCCGTGAAAGTTACCGCAGCGCGCCACGTCAGACCAGTTTCCACGCACGTCAGACGTTTTATTTATCGCCCAGCATGGAGTCATTCGTGTCAGTGATGGTGGTTCGTCGCTACGGCAGGTGGGTGAATGGCTAAACCCTCCAATTATAGCTTGCCGAACCCTGCCCGGCAATCGAGTGACGGCCGAATCCTGGTCCAAATGCGTGTTGGCGGGGGAAGTTGACACTGCCCGTGAATGGCTGAGCAGATCGTGATGCGGAATGTATATAACTGAGCAGTTTTGCCGCAGATCGCTTTGCGGCAGGTGGCGCGCCGGGAATGCTGCTCGAACCTTCCCGGCGGCGCGAATCGATCAGGCCGCAGTGCCCAGGGCAGCGATGCCAGCCTTTGCGATTTGCACGTCTTCGGTCGACTTCACGCCCGAAACGCCCACCGCGCCCACGACCTGGCCTTGCACGACGATCGGCACGCCACCTTCCAGCATGCCCTGCATCGGCGCGGTCAGGAAGGCGGTCCGGCCATTATTGATCAGGTCCTCGTAGGCTTTCGACTCGCGGCGGCCGAGCGCGGCGGTCTTAGCCTTCTCCGGCGCAATGTAAGCCGACACCGGCGCCGCGCCATCCAGGCGCTGCAGCCACAGCAAGTGGCCGCCGTCATCGACGATCGCGATCACGACGCCCCATTTGTTCTTCACCGCCTCGGCTTCCGCGGCGGCGGCGATCTTCTTCACATCCTCGAGAGTCAGGACGAATTTGGTCTGCATGGTATTTCCTTAATTTACAGTTACGTATTTGGCCTTCAGTTTGGCCTTCAGATCTGGCATGACCGCGGCAGCGGCCTGCTCACCGGCAAGAATTGCCAGGTTGCGGCTATTGAAATCGCCGCTGCCCATTGTGCCCAGGGCGGGGGTGATGACGACGTCGGCGTCCTTCAGCTCGAAATGGTTCAAGCGCTGGCCCATGATGCTAAAGGTCTGCATCAACACATCGAGAGAGCTGGCCGTCACCTGCCCATCTGTCTGGCTAGATATATTCACCGCAATGATAAACTCCGCTCCCATTTCGCGCGCAAAGCGCACTGGCACCGGAGCGACCAGGCCGCCGTCCACGTAGGTGCGCCCGCCGATGCTCACTGGCTGAAACACGCTCGGTACTGCAGAGGACGCGCGCACGGCCATGCCGGTATTGCCGCGCCGGAACAAGATGGGCTGGCCAGTCTTCAAGTCGGTGGCCACGCAGCCGAAGGGAATCTTCAGCTTCTCCATAGGCACGTTGCGCACCGCCTTGTTCACGTAATTCTGCAGCGCCTCGCCCTTGAGCACGCCAGACGACTTGCTAAACAGCGGCAACGCCCAGTCGGAAATGGTCGACTCATCCATCTCGAGCGCGGTTTTCTGCAGGGCGAAGCCGTTATACCCGGAGGCATAGAGCGCGCCGACCACGGAACCGGCGCTGGTGCCGACAATGATGTCGGGCACGATGCCCTGCGCCTCAAGCGCCTTGATCACGCCGATATGGGCAAACCCGCGGGCCGCGCCGCCGCCCAGGGCGAGAGCGATCCTCGGTTTGCGCAGGACGGGCGCGGGGGGCGGAGGCAAGGTCGCGACGGGGGTGGCCGGGGGAAGCTTCGGTTCGCTGCCGCAGCCGGCGAGCACCAGGCCCGCCAGCGCGAAAAGGGAGGAGCGTCGAGAAAGCATAATCATTGGAAGAAAGAACGACGGGCGATTGTACCCTTCCGCGGACTCAGCCGCACATGCTCTTGCCAAACAAAGAGGGTCAGAGTCGAATTACTCGGAACATTTCCATGGAAAAACAACAACAATGAGGGTCAGAGTCGAATTAATCGGAACCTTTCCGATATTGCGAATAATGAGGGTCTGACCCCTGCGTGTGCTTGCAGGAAGGAAGCAAACAAAAGTGGGGTCAGTGTCGAATTAACGGGAAATTTAACAATGTTCCGATTAATTTGACTCTGACCCCACTTTTTAGGTGGGAAGCGAGGTGTTGGGCAGCAAGGCGGTAAAGGTGCTGCCGGCGCCCGGTTCCGAGCTGATCGTGAGCCGCCCGCCGTGCCGCAGCAGCACGTGCTTGACGATCGCCAGCCCCAGGCCGGTACCCTGGGTTTCCCGCGAGCGGCTCTTGTCGACCCGGTAGAAACGCTCGGTCAGCCGCACGATGTGTTCCGGCGAGATGCCGATGCCGCTGTCGCGCACCGAAAAGCGCAGGTCATTCTGCCCGCGCTCCCAGGAAAGAACGATCCTGCCGCCATCCGGCGAATAGCGCACCGCGTTCGAGGCCAGGTTGCCGAAGGCGCTGCGCAGTTCCTCCGCGCTGCCCATCACGTCCGGGCCGTCCACCTTGACGTCGATCTCGTGCCGCCCACCCGACAGTGCCCTCGCCTCCGCGGCCACCGATTCCACCAGCGCCTTCACGTTCACCTGTTCGCGCTTGAGCGGGTATTCGTCCGATTCCAGCCGCGACAGGGTCAGCATGTCTTCGATCAGCCGCTGCATGCGCTGGGCCTGCTCGGTCATCAGTTTCAGGTGCGCCAGCCGCGTCGCCGCGTCCAGGCCCGGATCGTTCATCGCGATTTCGAGGAAGCCGACGATCACCGTCAGCGGCGTGCGCAGCTCGTGCGAGGCGTTGGCGATGAAGTCGCGCCGCATCGCTTCGATGCGCTCGCTTTCGGTGGCGTCGTGCGTGACCAGGATCTGGCGCCGGGTTTCGAACGGGATGATCCGGATCTCGAGCTTGCGCCCGCGGAAGGTGAGGGTCAGCGGCTGCTCGTAGCGGCCCAGGATGATGTAGTCGATGAATTCGGGATGGCGTACCAGGTTGGTTACGCGCCGCCCCTTGTCCCGCTCATCGGACAGGCCCAGGTGCCGCTCAGCCGACGGGTTGCACCATTCGAGCTGCAGCACGTCGTCCATGATCGCCACGCCTTCCGGCAGCAGTTGCATCGCCTGGCGGAAGCGCGCCAGCCATTCGGCCAGTTCGGCCTGGTTGCGCTCGTCGTCGCGCCGGATCCGGTACAGCCGCGCGAACACGTCGGTCCAGGCGCCCCACCCGTCCGGCAGCTTGACGCTGGTAGGGTCGCCCAGCCATTCGCCGAGTTGGCGCAGATAGTTCAGCTGGACCACCAGCACCGCCACCACCACCAGCAGCGCGAACGCCAGCCCGGATACCGGCCCCGACATCCACCAGACGACGCCGGCCGGCACAAACAGCAGGGCCAGGCGCAGCAGCGCCGGGACCCAGAACAGCAGCTTTGGATTCATGTAAGCTCGGGCAGATGCCTGTTATTTTTCCGACAGCATATACCCTACGCTGCGCACCGTGCGGATCAGCCGGTCCCATTCCTTGAGCGCCTTGCGTAGCCGGAGCACGTGCACGTCGACTGTCCGCTCTTCGATCGTGGCGTGGTCGCCCCATACCTTGTCGAGCAGCTGGGCGCGCGAGAAGACGCGCTCGCGGTGCGCCATCAGGAATTTCAGGAGCTTGTATTCGGCATTGCCGATGTCGATCAGCTGGCCGTCGATCGTCACGCTGCAGCTGCCAGGGTCGAGCGTGACGCCGCCGGCGCGCATCGGCGCCTCGGCCAGGTGCGGGCTCTTGCGGCGCAGCAGCGCGCGTGCGCGGGCCAGCAGTTCGCGCGGCGAAAACGGTTTGGTGACGTAGTCGTCGGCGCCGGTGTTCAGGCCCGCGATCTTGTCCTCTTCCATGCTCTTGGCTGTCAGCATGATCACCGGAACGTCCTGGAAGTCGCGGTCGCTGCGCAGGCGCGACAGCAGGCGCAGGCCGCTCTGGTCCGGCAGCATCCAGTCAAGCAGGATCAGGTCCGGCTTGGCCTGGCAGATCTTGTCCCAGGCCTGGGCCGTGCTGTCCGCCGCGTCGACCTCCCAACCGGCTTCGCGCAGCGAATAGGTCACCAGCGTGACGATCGCCGGCTCGTCCTCGACGATCAGGACGCGCGTGTTGTCGGCCATCCGGTTCAGCCCTCCACCTGCTCGCTGCCCACGAGCTTGCTGTGGCGGATGTCACGCCCTTCGACCACGTAGATGACGTATTCGGCGATGTTCTTGGCGTGGTCGCCAATGCGCTCGATCGCCTTGGCCACCCACAGCGTGTCGAGCGCGCTGGAGATGGTGCGCGGGTCTTCCATCATGAAGGTGATCATGTTGCGCATGATGGTGCGAAATTCGTGATCGATCACTTCGTCGGCGGCGATCAGTTGCAGGGCCTGTTTGCCGTCCAGCCGGGCGAAGGTGTCGAGCGCGTCGTGCAGCTGGTCGCTGGTGGCCTTGGCCATGGTGCGGATCATGTCGTAGTGGTTGAACCCGGTCACGCCGCGTTTGTGCAGGCTCTTGGAAGTGCGCGCGATCTTGGTCGCTTCGTCGCCGATGCGCTCGAGGTCGGTAATGACCTTGATCGTGGCCATCACGGTGCGCAGGTCGTTGGCGGCCGGCTGGCGCCGCACGATCAGGTGGCTGCAGGCGTCGTCCAGTTGCACCTCGAGATTATTGACCGCATGATCGTCCGCCATCACCTTGTCGGCCAACTCGGCGTCGCCCACGCGGAAGCAGTTGAGCGCTTCGTCGAACTGCGTTTCCACCATGCCGCCCATCAGCAGAACCTTGGAGCGGATCGCTTCCAGCTCCTGGTCGTACTGCTTGGATGAATGCTCGCCTATCATTGCTGCTTCTCCCTAATTCTGTTTGTTGTCAACCGAAACGGCCAGTGATGTAGTCCTGCGTCTCTTTGCGCGCGGGGTTCATGAACAGTTGGTCGGTCTCGCCGAATTCCACCAGTTCGCCCAGGTACATGTATGCAGTGTAGTCCGAACAACGCGCAGCCTGTTGCATGTTGTGGGTGACGATCGTGATCGTGTAGTCCTCTTTCAGCTCGCTGATCAGTTCTTCGATCTTGGCGGTCGAGATCGGGTCCAGCGCCGAGGTCGGTTCATCGAGCAGCAGCACGTCCGGCTTGACCGCCACGCCGCGCGCGATGCACAGGCGCTGCTGCTGGCCGCCGGACAGCGACAGGCCGCTCTTGGCCAGCTTGTCCTTGGCTTCTTCCCACAGCGCGGCCTTCTTGAGCGCCCATTCCACGCGCTCGTCCATTTCACCTTTGGACAGGTTCTCGTACAGCCGCACGCCGAACGCGATGTTGTCGTAGATCGACATCGGGAACGGGGTCGGCTTCTGGAACACCATGCCCACCTTGGCGCGCAGCATGTTCACGTCGACGTCCGGGTCGAGGATGTTGCGCCCGCGGTAGCGGATCTGGCCCTCGGCGCGCTGGCCCGGGTACAGGTCGTACATGCGGTTGAGCGTGCGCAGCAGCGTCGACTTGCCGCAGCCGGACGGGCCGATGAAGGCCGTCACCTGCTTGTCGTGGATGTCGAGGCTGATGTTCTTCAGGCTCTGGGTTTTACCATAGTAGAAATTCAGGCCCGAGATCTCGATGGTCTTGGTCTTGTCGTTACCCGCGCTCGGCATCGGCGTTTGCATTGCTTGTGTCATATGTCGTCAGGAGTTATCGCGGAGTCTTTTGGCTGAACACGGTCCGCGACAGGATGTTCAGCAGCAGCACGGTAAAGGTCACCAGCAGCGCGCCGCCCCAGGCCAGCACGCGCCAGTCGTCGTATGGGCTCATCGCGAACTGGTAGATCACGACCGGCAGGTTGGCCAGCGGCGCGTTCATGTCCTTGGAGAAGAACTGGTTGTTCAGCGCGGTGAACAGCAGCGGCGCCGTTTCGCCGGCGATGCGCGCCAGTGCCAGCAGCACGCCGGTGACCACGCCCGCCTTCACGGCGCGCAGGCGCACCAGCATCGCCACCTTCCAGCGCGGCGCGCCCAGCGCGAACGCGGCTTCCAGCAGGCTGTTGGGCACCAGGCGCAGCATGTTGTCGGTGGTGCGCACCACCACCGGCACCGCGATCAGCGACAGCGCAATGGTGCCGGCATAGCCCGAGAAATGCTTGGCGTGGGCGACGTAAATGGCGTACACGAACAGGCCGATCACGATCGACGGCGCCGACAGCATGATGTCGGTGACAAAGCGCGTGACATGGGCGAACTTGTTGCGCTCGCCATACTCGGCCAAGTACATGCCGGCCAGGATGCCGATCGGCGTGCTGACCAGAGTCGACAGGCCCACCATCAGCACCGTGCCCACGATCGCATTGCGCAGGCCGCCGCCGGCGTCGCTGCCCGGGGCCGGGGTGTCGTGCGTGAACAGCATCGGCGATACGGCGCCGAAACCCTTGACCAGCAGCGTGGCCAGGATCCACAGCAGGAAGGCAATGCCAATCGCCATCGCGGCGATCGACAGCGCGATGCCGATGCGGTGCCCCAGCAGGCGCCGGCGGTAGACCGGATTGGTCGACGCGGTATTCATTTCGTTCCTTCCTTGCGGGACATGCCCACCAACATCAGTTTCGCCGCAGACAGCACGATAAACGTGATCGCGAACAGGATCAACGCCAGCGCGAACAGCGAGGACACGTGCAGCGGCGAGGACGCCTCCGCAAATTCATTGGCCAGGGTCGAGGCGATCGAGTTGCCCGGCGCCAGCAGCGACCACGACAATTCGTTGGCGTTGCCGATCACGAAGGTCACGGCCATCGTTTCGCCCAGGGCGCGGCCCAGTCCCAGCATCACGCCGCCGACCACGCCGTTACGGGTGTACGGCAGCACCACCTTGCGCACCACTTCCCATTTGGTGCAGCCCAGGCCATAGGCGGACTCCTTCAGCACCGCCGGCACGATCTCAAACACGTCGCGCATCACGGACGAGATGAACGGGATGATCATCACCGCCAGGATCAGGCCGGCCGTCATGATGCCGATGCCCATGGTCGGGCCCTGAAACAGCGGGCCGATGAATGGCAGCTGGCCCAGCGTTTCCTTGAGCAGCGGCTGCACGTGGTCGGCAAACAGCGGGGCGAACACGAACAGGCCCCACATGCCGTAGATGATGGAAGGAATGCCGGCCAGCAGCTCGACCGCGGTGCCCAGCGGGCGCCGCAGCCACACGGGGCAGATCTCGGTGAGGAACAGGGCGATGCCAAAGCTGATCGGAAACGCCACCAGCAGCGCGATCAGCGAGGTGGCAAGCGTGCCCCAGATCGCGATCAGGGCGCCGAAGTTGTCGTTGATCGGATCCCATTCCACCGTCGTGATGAAGCCGGGCCCGAAATGCTGGAAGGCGGGCGCCGCCTTGATCGCCAGCGAGACGATGATACCAAGCAGCACCAACAGCACGGAGGCGGCGAACAGCAGGGTTATTTTATGGAAGAAGAAATCCTGGATCCGCTGCCTGCGCATCGTTTGGCGCAGGGCGGCAAGGCTGGCTTCGGCATCGGCGCCGTCCAGCGCTTCAGGCATCACAACAGGTAGGGGTGCACTCATGTGTTTCTGTGAATTCGAGGGCGCCGTGACCATGACCCATCCCGCGGCGATGCAGGATGGGTCAAGCAGGTTCGCTCGGCCGGCGCCGCTTCAGGTGGTTACCAGATGGCCTTGCCGGAAGCATCCTTCAGGTTGGCCGTCCACGCGCTGCGCACCAGCTTGGTGACCGAGTCGGGCATCGGCACGTAGTCCAGCTCAGTCGCAGCCGGCCCGCCGTTCTTGTAAGCCCAGTCGAAGAACTTCAGCACTTCCTTGCCTTTGGCCGCATCGCTCTGCTGCTTGTGCATCAGGATGTACGAGGCGCCGGTGATCGGCCAGGCCGCCTTGCCGGGCTGGTCGGTCAGCACGATCGCAAAGCCCGGCGCCTTGGCCCAGTCCGCACCCGAGGCGGCGGCCTTGAACGCGTCGTCGCTCGGCTGCAGGAAGTTGCCGTCCTTGTTCTTGAGCTGGGTGTGAGTCATCTTGCTCTTCTTGGCGAAGGCCCATTCGACATAGCCGATCCCACCCTTGATGCGCAGCACGTTGGCCGCGACGCCCTCGTTGCCCTTGCCGCCCACGCCGGTGGCCCACTTAACCGCGGTGCCGGCGCCGATCTTGCTCTTCCATTCCGGGCTTTCCTTGGACAGGTAGTCGGTGAACAGGAACGAGGTGCCGGAGCCGTCGGCCCGGTGCACGACGGTGATGTCGGTAGCCGGCAGCTTGACGCCCGGATTCAGTGCTGCAATTTCCGCCGCATTCCACTTGGTGATCTTGCCGAGGAAGATGTCGGCGAGGACCGGGCCGGTCAGCTTGAGCTGGCCGGGCGCGATCCCGTCGAGGTTGACGACAGGGACCACACCGCCCATGATGGCAGGGAACTGGAACAGCCCTTCCTTGTTCAGGTCGTCAGCCGCGAGCGGCATGTCGGATGCGCCGAAATCCACGGTGCCGGCCTTGATCTGCTTGATGCCGGCGCCCGAACCGACCGACTGGTAGTTCAACCCGACACCGCTGACCTTCTTGTACATCTCGGCCCACTTCGCGTAGATCGGGTACGGGAAGGTCGCCCCGGCGCCCGTGATGTCGGCCGCCTGCGCCGACACGGCGAAGGCCGCCTGGGCGGAGAAGGCGATCGAGATAAACAGCTGCTTTATGCGCATATCGAGTTCCTCTTTAGGTTGCGGAGCGCAACAGGCGCCCTTCTTGTTTTGATTGCCGGGCAGTGTAGCGGGCAAATATGACATGTTTATGACACAACGGCGAACGTCGTAACAAAAGCAATAATTTTTATGACATGGGCAGGAGGTTGATGACAAGCCACCGGTAACAAGCCCGTGCGTGTTGCGCATCTTGGCGCGATCCGCGATTGGCTGTCACACAATAGACACGCCGTGGAACCCGGGCACGGCGCAGCGCTCGAAATCACCTGGATCGAGGAGGATGAATGGAACTGATAATCTGGCGCCACGCCGAGGCCGAAGAAGGCGCACCCGACCTGCGGCGCGAACTGACCGCAGCCGGCCGCAAGCAGGCGGCGCAGGTGGCGGACTGGCTCAACGTCCGCCTGCCGGAACATTGCCGCATACTGTGCAGCCCGGCGGTGCGCGCCCAGCAGACGCTCGATGCGCTGGAACGCGATTATGAAGTCGATCCGGCAATCGGCCCGGGCGCCGACCCTGCCGCCGTGCTGCACGCGGCCGGCTGGCCGGCGCGGCACGGCTCGGTGCTAGTCGTCGGCCACCAGCCCACGCTGGGGCGACTGGCGGCACTGCTGCTGTCGGGCCGCCAGCAGGAATGGGACATTCCACGCGGGGCGCTGTGGTGGTTCGACCAGCCCGACCCGCACCTTCCCTACGGGCCGACCCTCAAGGCGGTCGTCACGCCGGAAATGCTGCTCAAGTGACGGCGGCGCCGGAGCGCGGTCTTTAGCGCAGGAAGCGCGAGATGGCCGACATGCTGGCCAGGTCGAGGTTGACAAACTGAAAACCGACCTTGAATTCGCCTTGACTAAAAATGCAATATTGCGCCTTGGCGCGTGCAGTGATCGCGGTGAGCTTGCCGTCAACGAAAAGATCGAACTTGATCTGGCCAGCCTGGCCGGCCGCCAGCGGATCCGGAAAGCTGACGCTGATGCCATCCGCACTGAGGTCCGTCGTGCGACCCTGGATCGCGCCCTGCCCTTCCACCACCAGGGTGGCCTTGGTTTTTACTACTTTTCGAGCCGATTTCCGTTGTTCCGTAATCACAGTATTCTTTGTAAAGCAAAGTCAAAACGAGCTGAGCATTATAGGACGAAAGCGTACAGCTTGACAGTGACGTACTTGCTAATACATAGAAGCGTGCTTGTTTCCAACATATCGTTAATCGCTCGCTAACGTTATCATGAATGCAATGCGCATCCCGTCGTTCCCGCGCAGGCGGGAACCCATACTGAGCGCCCTTTCACGCTGCCTATGGCGGGAACGACGATTGCCGCTTCAGTCCAGCTCGCGCAGCTTGCTGAACGCCTCCTCGATGCGCTCGACCGCGACAATGGTCATGCCCTCGATCTTTTGCTTTGGCGCGTTCGCCTTCGGGATCACCGCGATCGAAAAGCCGAGCTTGGCCGCCTCGCGCAGGCGCTCCTGCCCGCGCGGCGCGGGGCGGATTTCGCCGGCCAGGCCCACTTCGCCGAATACCACCAGCCCACGCGGCAACGCCTTGTTGCGCATCGATGAATTGATCGCGAGCAGTACGGCCAGGTCGGCCGCCGGCTCGGTGATCTTGACACCGCCCACCGCGTTGATGAACACGTCCTGGTCGAACGCGGCAATGCCCGCGTGGCGGTGCAGCACCGCCAGCAGCATCGCGAGCCGGTTCTGCTCCAGGCCCACCGACAGGCGGCGCGCGTTGGGCAGGTGGCTGGTGTCGACCAGCGCCTGGATTTCGACCAGCAGCGGCCGGGTGCCCTCCTGCGTCACCATCACGCACGAACCGGGCACCTGGCTGTCGTGCTGGGACAGGAACAACGCCGACGGGTTCGACACGCCCTTCAGGCCTTTCTCGGTCATCGCGAACACACCGAGCTCGTTGACCGCGCCAAAGCGGTTCTTGATCGCGCGCACCAGGCGAAAGCTCGACTGCGTATCGCCCTCAAAATACAGCACCGTGTCGACAATGTGCTCCAGCACCCGTGGCCCGGCCAGCGCGCCCTCCTTGGTCACGTGGCCGACCAGGATGATGGTCACCCCAGTCTGCTTGGCCACGCGCGTGAGCTGCGCCGCGCATTCGCGCACCTGGGCCACCGAGCCGGGAGCCGAGCTTAACGCGTCCGAATACAGCGTCTGGATCGAGTCGATCACCGCCACCTCGGGCCTGAGATCGGCGATGGTGCCGAGGATTTTTTCGAGCTGGATCTCGGCCTGCAGCTTGAGTTCGCCCGCGTCGACCGCCAGCCGGCGCGCGCGCAGCGCGATCTGGGCGCCGGACTCCTCGCCGCTCACGTACAGGGTGCTGCGCTCGCGCGCCAGGTTCGACAATGCCTGCAGCAGCAAGGTCGACTTGCCGATGCCCGGATCGCCGCCGATCAGCACCACCCCGCCCGCCACCAGCCCACCGCCCAGCACGCGGTCGAATTCGTCGATGCCCGTGCCAAAGCGCGGCACGTCGATCGCCTCGATATCGCTGAGCGAGAGCACGGGCGCTGTCTGCGCCAGGCTCTTGTGCTGGGCCTGCGACATGCGATTGGCGCCGGGACTCTCCACCACGGTTTCGACCATCGTGTTCCAGGCCTTGCAATCGGCACACTGGCCGGTCCAGCGGCTGGCGATGGCGCCGCACTCGCTGCAGACGTAGCTGGTGCGCGCCTTAGCCATGCGTGCCCAGCCGGCCTTCGTTCACGCGCACGCGCTGTGCCAGGGCGCACATGAGCTCATAGCCGATGGTGCCAGCGCTCGCTGCCACCTCGTCGATCGGCAAGCCGTCGCCCCACAGCGTCACCTTGCTGCCCACGCGCGCGTTGGGCACGCCGGTCAGGTCGACCGTCATCATGTCCATCGACACCCGGCCGATCAAGCGGGTACGCACGCCGTCGACCACGATCGGGGTGCCGTGCGGCGCGTGGCGCGGGTAGCCGTCCGCATAGCCGCAGGCCACCACGCCGACCGTCATCGGCACCTCGGCCACGAAGCGGCTGCCGTAACCGACGGTGTCGCCCGGCACCAGGTGCTGGATGCCGATCACCTCCGAAGTCAGGGTCATGGTCGGCAGCAGGCCGATGTCCTCCGCGCTCTTGCCGCCCGGGCTGCCGCCATACAGCATGATGCCGGGGCGGATCCAGTCGTTGTGCAGTTCCCTGGACAGTTCCGCCTGGTGCAGCACGCCGCCCGAATTGGACAGGCTGCGCTGCCCCGGCAGCCCGTCCGCGCCCTCGCGGAAGCGCCGCACCTGCTCGATGATCGTCAGGCGCGGATGCTCCAGCTCATCGGCATTGGCAAAGTGCGTCATCAGGGTGATGTTGCGGATGCCGGGGATGGCGCGCAGCCGCGCATACGCGGCCGGGTAATCCGCGGGCGTGAAGCCGAGCCGGTTCATGCCGGTGTTCATCTTCAGGTGCACGTCGATCGGGCGGTACAGCTGGGTGTACTCGAGCATCTTGATCTGCTCGATCGAGTGCACCGCTGAGTTGATGTCGTGCTCGGCCAAGAGCGCAATGTCGGTGGCGTCGAAAAAGCCTTCGAGCAGCAGGATGGGCTTGGTCCAGCCAAGCTGGCGCAGGCGCACGGCGTTTTCCAGTTCGATCAGGGCCAGGCCGTCGGCCGCGGCAAAGCCGCGCATCCCGCGTTCCAGGCCATGGCCGTATGCATTGGCTTTCACCACCGCCCACACTTTTGCGTCCGGTGCGCAGGCACGCGCCCTGGCCAGGTTGTGCTGCATGGAGTCGAGATGGATGGTAGCGCAGAGCGGGCGTGGCATATTGCAAATGTGAGAAAACAGAAAACCATATTTTACCGGAGAGGCGCAAACGCACAGCCCGTTTTCTTTTGGCGAGCCGATCTTTCATGGTATAAAGCAACCCAACGATCGCTTTTAGAATCTCTCGAATGAACCGTGGTTTTTATACCATCATGGCGGCGCAGTTTTTTTCGTCGCTGGCAGATAACGCGCTGATAATTGTCGCGATCGATCTGCTAATTTCTATGAAGGCCCCGGAATCGCTCAAGCCGTTGCTTAAGCTGACATTCGTGCTTTTCTATGTTCTGCTGGCCGCTTTTGTGGGCGCCTTCGCCGATTCCCTGCCCAAGGGCCGGGTAATGTTTATCGCCAATGCCGTCAAGGTAATTGGCTGCGGCTTGATTTTCGTCGGCGTGCATCCGCTGGCGGCCAATGCCATCGTCGGTTTCGGTGCCGCCATCTATTCGCCCGCCAAGTACGGCATCCTGACCGAACTGCTGCCGCCGGAAAAACTGGTGGTCGCCAACGGCTGGATCGAGGGCCTGACCGTGCTGTCGATCATCCTCGGCATGGTGCTGGGCGGCGCGCTGGTCAGCCCGGCAGGCGGCGCCTTCCTGCTCGGCTTCGGCGTGCCCCTGCTGCATACCTCGAACGAGGCCTCGCTCGCGGTGGTCGTCGCCATCTACGCGCTGGCGGCCCTGTTCAACCTGCGCATTCCCGACACCGGCGCCCGCTACCAGCGCCAGGAACGCAATCCGCTGCGCCTGATCGCCGATTTCTCGAACTGCTCCACCATTCTGTGGAAGGACAAGCTGGGCCAGATCTCGCTGGCCGTGACCACGCTGTTCTGGGGCGCCGGCGCCACCCTGCAGTTCATCGTGCTCAAGTGGGCCGAGCGTTCGCTGGGCATGCCTCTGGATAAAGCCACCAGCCTGATCGGCGTTGTCGCGCTCGGCGTTGCGCTTGGCGCGGCGGCGTCGGCGCGCATCGTGCCCCTGAAACGTTCACTGTCCGTGATTCCGCTGGGGATCATCATGGGACTGGTCGTGGCCAGCATGTCGCTGGTGCATTCGGTGGCCGTGGCCTACGTGCTGCTCACGCTGATCGGTGCGCTGTCGGGCTTCTTCGTGGTGCCGATGAACGCACTGCTGCAGCACCGCGGGCACGTCCTGATGAGCGCTGGTCACTCGATCGCGGTTCAGAACTTCAACGAGAACCTGTCGATCCTGACCATGCTGGCGGCCTACGCCGTCCTGATCACGCTGAACGTGGACGTGAACGTGATCGTGGTGGTGTTCGGCCTGTCGCTGGCCGGGGTCATGTACCTGATCCAGCGGCGGCACGTGACCAACCAGCTGCAGCAGGAAGCACTCGCGCTGATCGGCGAACGGAAACATTAATTCCCCCAGCCGACGCGACGGCCTGTGCACCGTAGGGTGCGCACCTGTGCGCACCCGGTCACCGTAGCTGGCTTGCGGCTGCCGCGTCGTAATGCGGCGTTCGCGAACCGCGTGCGCACAGGTGCGCACCCTACGCCTCCGTTTAGCCATTACTCTTAAGCCGCGGTGACCTAGCCCGCTCGCGCCAATCGTTCGGCACGATAAAGCCGCGTTCCACTTCGAGAATCGCCCCCGGCTCCTCGCGCACCACGGCCACCAGCACCGGCGTCGGCGATTCTTCGAACTGCGCCTGCAGCTCCGCCGCGAGCTGGGCGCGGTTCATCAGCCAGGTCGCGGACGCGGCCTTGAACGGCGGCAGCCACTGCAGGCGCGGCAGGATCAGGAACGCGTTGCCTTCCAGCTCGCCGATCTCGTCCTGTGCGCACCAGAAACCGCGGCAGTGCCGTGGCGAGACCCCTTCCATGTCGGCGCTGGCCCCGTGCGGATAGAACAGCCACCCCTTCACCAGCGCACGCGAACGTACCACCGGCCGCGGCAAAACAGCCTGCGCCGCCGGATGCGCGCCAAGCTCAAGCTGGCGCGCGAACACCTTGCGCAGCTTGGCGCCCAGGCTGTCGGCCAGGTTCGGGCCTACGAGGGCATCGAGGTTGCCGCCGGCTGGTTCTCCGAGCAGGTAGAACTTGGTGGCGAATTCGATGTGTTCGACCGCCTGCGGACCGGCGTCGAGCAGGAAGTCGAATTCGCCGATCGTCTCGTTGCGGTTGGCGCGCACCTGCAGGCTGTGCGCGACCAGCTGTCCCTGCTCCTGGAAATAGAACGCCATGAGCTTTTCCGCGTACAGTCCCAGGCGGGTGTGCACGCGCGGGCCGAGTGCGGCGTCCAGGCGCGAAGGATCGGCATCGAGCTGCGCCAGCCAGCGTTCGATCTCGGGTGTGACCGGGGCAAGCGAGGCGATCCGGCCCTGCCATTCGGGCGCGCCGGCGTCCAGCAAATCGGGAGCGTCCAGCAGCCACGCCAGCGCACGTACGCGCGCACGTCGCAGGTGGCCCCAGCGGCGGTGGAAATATGCGTGGTAACTGTCAGCCGGATCGCCCATCGGCCGCCCTCGCGCGGCACAGGTCGGCCCAGGCCAGCGCCTTGTCGGGGCCGCGCCGCAGCAGTTCACCAGGGTGCAGCGTGGCTACCAACGGCACACCGGCTAACTCGTGCACGCTGCCGCGCGCGCCGGCAAGCGGTTCGCTCAAAGGCTTGTCCAGCAGCGCATTGGCAGCGATCTGACCCAGCGTGAGCACGGTCCCGGCCCGGGTGAGCGCCAGTTCGCGTTCCAGATAGGGCCGGCAAGCCGCCGCTTCCTCCGCAGTGGGCGCGCGGTCGCCGCCGTTTGCGCTGGCTGGACGGCACTTGATCAGGTTGGTCACGTAGACGTCGCGCTCGCGCGACAGGTCAACAGCGTGCAGCATATTGTCGAGCAGCTTGCCGGCATCGCCAGCCAGCGGCTGGCCGGCCTTTTCATCGAGTGAAGTCGTGGCCCCGGCCGCGACCACCCAGCGCGCCGTGCGCGCACCACTGCCGGCGACCGGCTTGCCACCCGCGCGGCAAGCGCTGCAGCGGCTGCAACTGGCGATTGCGGCGCGCAGCTCGTCCCAGCCCATGCGGCTGATGTCCGGTTCGGTCGCGGGCACATCCTCTTCAACCCAGGCTGGTTCAGCGCCTGGGGTTGGGGTACCCTGCCCGGCCGCCGGGGATTGCGCCTGCACGGGGGCGGCCGTCACTTCTTCCGCCTCCTCCCATGGCGCTTCCTGCACGGGAGCTTCGGCCGTCTGGCGCAGTTGCCACAGTGGTCCGATGCCCATCTCGGCCAGGAAGGCGGCGTCGCGCGCGCTCATGCCGTTCATAACACAAACCTCATCACAATTGCATCCTCGCGCCCGCCGCCGGAGGCCGGATAATACCCCTTGCGGCGCCCGATTTCGGCAAATCCGTAGTGCTTGTACACCTGTTGCGCACGCACGTTGGACGGGCGCACCTCAAGAAATATCGACACCATGCCCTTCTCGCGGCAACGGGTTACGATCTTATCGAGCAGGTAACGGCCCAGGCCTTGTCCCTGCCGGTGCCCGGCAACCGCCACATCGAGCAGGTGCGCCTCGTCGAGCGCATACATCAACAGAAAATACCCGATCAGCGCGCCGGATTCGTCGCGCAGCACCCAGCCATCGTAACCGCTGGCCAGCGAATCGACGAAGTTCGCCCGGCTCCACGGATACGGAAACACGCTTTGTTCGAGCGCGTGGACCGCGTCCACGTCGGACGCCTGCATGGGCATATAGTCGAGCAGGCCGTGGTCGCGCATCGTCACAGCCCTTGCGCCTTGGCGGCATTGATCGCCTGCCGCTCGGCACTGGTGTAGGCGACCTTGTTGCGCAGGTAAAGCGGCTGCGCCTGCGCGGCAGGGACCGCCTGTCCGGCGGCCAGCGCGCTGCCTGCCAACTGCGCCAGTTCGCGAGCGTGGGGCATGATGTCGGCCAGCGCGCCGTGCGCGAACGGCTTGTCCGCGAACGCCTCCGGGTATGCGGCAAAGCCGTTCCCGCAGGCGGCCAGACCCGCAACCGCCTCCGGCGCCACGTCCTGCGGCGCGCACAGCGCCGGTGCGCACACCACCTGCCAGCCGTCGGCAAAGCGGTACTGCGCCCAATAGACTTCGCCCATGCGCGCATCGAGCACCGCCAGCACTTCGCTGGCGCCGGTACGCGCCCGGCATGCCTGCGCCATCGCCTCCAGGGTCACCATGGGCAGCACCGGCAGGCCGGCGCCGAACGCCAGGCCCTGGGCCACGCCGCAGGCGGTGCGCACGCCGGTGAACGAACCCGGCCCGGCGCCGAACGCGACCGCATCGATGTCAGAGAGGTCAATACCGGCCTCACCGAGCAGTTCCTGCACCATTGGCAGGACCGACTGGGAATGGGTGCGCACGCCCGCGGATTGGCGAAAGATGACGGAGTCGCGAGCCAGCAGCGCGCACGACGCCAGCTCCGACGAGGTTTCGATGGCAAGGATTTTAGGCAGGTTTTTAGGCATACCTAATTTTAACCCGGCGCGGCGTGCGGCACGAAGCCCGGGCTGTGCGGCAGCCGTTCGGCCGGGGTAGAATTGGCGCCTATGCCTAGCCTCACCCTCGAGCTCGATAACCGCGACGAGATTGCCGAAGTCCTGGACAGCGGCCGCTGGATCGTCGCCTGCCTGTGCGCCGCCTGGTGCGGCACCTGCACATCCTACCGCACGGCGTTCGACACGCTGGCCGAACGCCAGCCGGATATCGCCTTCCTCTGGATCGACATCGAGGACCAGGCCGACGTGGTCGGCGACCTGGACGTCGAGAACTTCCCTACCCTGCTGGTGCAGCGCGGCGACACGGTCGCGTTCTTCGGCACCATGCTGCCGGAGGCGGCGCTGGCGCAGCGCATGGTGCTGTCGCTGATTGAACAGTCCGACGAGGAGCTGGCGCGGCTGGCGCATTCGAGCCAGGAGCGGCAGCAGTGGCAGCGCGACTGCAACCTGCTCCGGCTGCTGAAAAACGCGCAGGCGTAATTTTAGGGAGGCGTACAACTTGTGAATTTTTCGATTTTTATGCTGCTGCGTCGATTACGTTGAACG
>NZ_SPUM01000083.1 GCF_004614195.1 Massilia horti
CGACAACACGAATTGTACCGGGCGCCGGCATTTATTCACACCCTCGTAGGGTGCGTGCGGCCGGCGAGGACCCGTGCGCACGCGGTCACTGCATGCCGACTTGCGACTACCGCTTCACTGCCCTGCGTTCGCGAACCGCGTGCGCACAGGTGCGCCCCCTACGCCCCTGCGGAAGCCCGTAGCCGTCGCAAATGTAGGGTGCTGGTCCTCGCCGGCCGGGCGCGCCCTGCCCTGCCGAAGCCCGTAGCCATCACGCTTGCAAGCAACAACCATGCAATCTGCTAATCTGGCAAGATAGATGCTGACAACTTGCTACTTTCGGATCGCATGAAACCCGTTTCGTTCGCTTTGCTGCTGCTCGGCTTTTCCGCTAGCCTCGCCGCGGCGACCGCGCAAAAGCCCGCTGGCCATCACAAGAGCGCGCCGGTGCCGCCTCCGGCGCCGCCGCTGGTTGTGCCGCCGGCCACCCCGCCCGCCACCACGCCGCCCGTACCCGGCCCGGGCGAAACCGATACCATCGCCGCCCTGCCCCCTCCCTCGATGGCGGCGCAGGATCTGTATTCGGCCGCCAGGGCCGACCTGCTGCAAATCCGTATGCTACTCAAGAACGGTCGCAGCCAGTCGAGCGTCGGCTCGGGCTTCCTGGTCGGCGCGACCAATCTCGTCCTCACCAACTACCACGTGGTGTCGCAGATGGCGCTCGACCCGGACGTCTACGTCGGCGAATACCTGGACACCGACGGCAAGAGCGGCCCGGTCGAGCTGCTGGCGGTCGACGTACTGCACGACCTGGCGGTGGTGCGCGTCGAACGCAGCGGCAGCGGCTTCTTCAAGGTGCCGGAACAACCCGTCAAGCTGACCCAGGGCCAGACCCTGTACTCGCTCGGCAATCCGCTCGACCTGGGCTTTGCGATCTCCGAAGGCAACTACAACGGCGTCGTCACGCGCAGCTTCTACGACCAGTTGATGTTCACCGGCCCGATCAACTCCGGCATGAGCGGCGGCCCGACCGTGACCAGTAGCGGCACGGTCGCGGGCATTAATGTCTCCAAGCGGCGCGACGGTGAGCTGGTCAGCTTCCTGGTGCCGGTCCGGTACGCACAGGAGCTGCTGCACAAGGTGGCGGCCCAGGTCGATCCGCCCAAGGACTTCAGCCCGCTGATCGGCCAGCAGCTGCTGGCGCACCAGACGGGCATGGTCGATCGCCTGCTCGCCGCGCCGCTGTCGATCAAGCGCATGGGCCCGTACCAGGTGCCAGTGCGCGAATCGGACCAGGTGCGCTGCTGGGGGCGCTCGAACTTCAAGGCCGAAGCCACCTTCACCGCCGACACCATGAGCTGCGCGATGGAGGCGGCGATCTACGTCTCCGATACCCAGCAGACCGGCTTCGTCTCGATGACGCACCAGTACCTGCGTTCGGGCAGCCTGCCGCCGCTGCGCTTTGCCGCGCTGGCCAGCAGCACGTTCAAGGTCGACAAGATCGGTCCGGCCCGCGATACCCGCCTGACCGGCCCGATGTGTACCGAACAGTTCGTGCACACGCCCACGCTGCCCGTGCGCGCGGTCACCTGCGTGCGCGCCTACCGCAAGTTCCCCGGCCTGTACAACTTCACGCTGCTCACCGCGAGCACAGATGACGCCAGGGCCAGCCTGCAGAGCCGGCTCGATATCTCCGGCGTCTCCTACGACAACGGCATGCGCGTGACGCGCGCTTTTCTGTCGGCCCTGGGCCGCCCGGGCAAGCGATGAAGGGGCCATTCTTCATCGAGACCCTGGCACGCAGCGGCGACGTGCTGCACCGGCACCAGGTCGCCGCGCTGCCGATCCGCCTGGGGCGCGGCTACGACAACGACTACATCGTCGACGATGATTACGCGGCGCCGCGCCACGCCGTGATCGACGCCGACGAACAGGGGCGGCTGGTGATACGCGACCTTGGCAGCCGCAATGGCATCGTGCACGGCGGGCGGCGTCATGACAGCGTCGTCCTGACGGGCGACACGGTGGTGCGCGTCGGGCACACGTCGCTGCGTGTGCGCCCGTCCGACTTCGCGGTGGCGCCGGAACTGGTCGACCGCACGATGCACGGCTGGGAAGGCGCGCTGCCCGGCAGCGCAGGAATCATCCTGGCCGGCGCGGTGTCGCTGTTTCTGATGTGGCTGGGCGACACCCAGCAGTTCCAGCTGGTGCGCTACCTGCTGGCGCTGGCCGCGGGCCTTGGCGCCGCTCTGCTGTGGAGCGGCATATGGGCGCTCGGCAACCGGCTGTTCGAGCGCCATGCCCGGCTCGGGCGCCACCTGTTCATCTTCGGCTGCGGAGTCGCGGCGATCACCTTGTACCAGCAGGTTTCGAATGCGCTGGGCTACGCGTTCTCGATCGAGCCGTTCACGCGTTACGGCTCGCACGTGGTGATCGCACTGCTCGCGGGGATCGTCTACTTTCACCTCGCGACCGTCAAGCCGCGCAAGCAGCGGCGATGGGCGTGGACCTGCTTGGCGCTGGCGGTGGCAGGGTCAGGGCTTGCCCTCATCACCAATGTGCAGCGCAACGGGCGGATAGCCGATGAACTGTACATGTCGGTGCTGCTGCCGCCCTCAATGCGCGCGAGCCCCGACCGCGAGATCGACGAATACATGAAGCAGGTCGGCGCGATGAAGCGGCAGCTCGATGCGGAGAGGTCGCGCAAGGCGCAGCAGAGCGACTCGGGCGCGTAACGGATCGCCCCGGCAAGATACCCCGTCGTCCCCGCGCAGGCGGGGACCCATAGGCAGCGTGAAATGACGCTCAGCATGGGTTCCCGCCTGCGCGGGAACGACGCTTTTTGGGCCAAGTTCCGCTACTTCTTTGACAACCAAACGGGAATGCGTGATCATCGCCGCAGCCCAGCCATTCACGCCCGCACACGCCCATGGACCCGAACCGCAGCAAGCTTGTCATCAGCCTGGCCTGGATCCTGTTCTGGGCGCTGATGATTCTGGTCGCGGTCGAAGACTACCAGCGCCATGGTGGCCAGGCGCTCTGGCATCCGATCCTGTGGGAAGGATCGTCAGCGCTGGTATCGACGCTTCTGCTGCTCGCTCAAAGCCGCTTCACCCGCGACGAACACCTAATCGCCACGCCTGTACGCTGGTTCGCCATGCGCTCGCTATGGCTGCCGGTGTGGTGGATCTGCTTCACGCCGCTTGCCTACGGACTGCGCAACGGGGTTTATGCGTTGGCCGGCGAGACCTACATGCACGATCCCTGGCCGCGCGCCTTCTTTTACGAGTCGCTGAAGATTTCGGTTTTCATCGGGCTGTTCACTGTGATCCACTTCGGCATCCTGTCCTACCGCGAGCTGCTCGGCGCCAGGCTCAGGGCGGAACAGGCCAATGCGCAGTTGCGCCAGGCGCAGCTGCAACGGCTCGCGCAGCAGATGCAGCCGCATTTTCTGTTCAACGCCCTGAACACGGTCTCGTCGCTGATGCACAGCGATGTCGACAAGGCTGACGCCACCCTGGTTGCGCTGGGGGACGTGCTGCGCACTACCCTGGCAGCCGGCGACGCGCACGAAGCGCCGCTTGATAACGAACTTCGGCTGGCGCGCGGCTACGGCGACGTGATGGAGGCGCGCTTCGCGGGGCGCGTCGCAATCGGATGGCGCATCGACGAGGATGCGATGAAAGCGACGCTGCCGGTCATGAGCCTGCAGCCGCTGATCGAAAACGTGTTCAAGCACACCGTCGAACGCACCAGCGAGCCGACCCGCATCGAAGTATCGGCTGCCCGCGAAGCCGGCACGCTGGTCGTAAAGGTCGAGGATGATCAGGGCACACTCGCACCGGGCGAAATGCAGGGTATTGGCCTGAAAAACCTGCGCGAGCGGATCAAGGCACTGTACGGCGAACGTGCGAGCCTGACCCTGCACCAGCTCTCCCCCGCCGGCGTTTGCAGCGAAATGCGGATTCCATGCGCATCCTGATCGTCGACGACGAGCGTCCCGCGCGCGACAAGCTGCGCCGCCTGCTGGCGCAGGAACCGGGCATCGACGCGATCGAGGAAGCGGCCGACGGCGAGCAAGCGCTTGCGCGGATCGAACAGTTCCAGCCGCATGCCCTGCTGCTCGACATCCAGATGCCGGGACTGTCCGGCATCGAGCTGGCGGCGTCGCTCCCGCAGCCGGCGCCGCTGGTGGTATTCGTCACCGCTTACGACCAGTACGCGATCCGCGCCTTCGACGCCAATGCGATCGACTACCTGCTCAAACCGTACGACCGGCCGCGACTGCAGCGTGCCTTGCAGCGCCTGCGCGAACGGCTCGATACGCCAGGTGCCACACCTGCCCCCGCCCTGCCCGTACGCCAGTTGCTGGTGTCCGAACGAACCGGCACGCGGATCGTGAAGGTGGCCGACATCCAGTGGATCGAGAGCGCCGACAACTACGTCGTCCTGCATACCGCAAGCGGCGCGCCGCTGCTGCGCCAGACCCTGGCTGGCCTTGCCGCCAGCCTGGGCGCCGGGTTCGTGCGCTGCCACCGGCGCGCGGCGGTGCAACTGGAGTGGATCGAGCGCGTGGTCCCGCTCGAAAAAGGCGATTGCGAATTGGTCCTGCGCGGCGGCGGGCGGGTGCCGTGCAGCCGCCAGTACCGCAACGACGTGCTGGAACGGCTGGACACTAACTCCTGTTCGCCCCGTCCCGGACCCGCTTCGCCACATTTCGCTCGCGGATAGAACAATCGACTCATAAGCTTGGCACCGTCATTCACACGGAGCCTTTGCCATGATTCCTGCCGCAGACAAGCCGCGCCGCCTGTTCTTCCTCGACTGGGTGCGCATCCTCGCCTTCTTCGTCCTGATCCTGTACCACGTGGGGATGTATTACGTGACCTGGGACTGGCACGTGAAGAGCGTGAATGCAAGCGATGCGATCGAACCGTTCATGAACCTGTCCTCGCCGTGGCGTCTCGGCCTGCTGTTCCTCGTCTCGGGAGTGGCTTCGAGCTACATCTTCGAACGCCTGGGCGCGCTGCGCTTCCTGCGCCAGCGCAGCCTGCGCCTGCTGCCGCCGCTCCTGTTCGGCATGCTGGTCATCGTGCCGCCGCAGTCCTACTTCGAGGTCGTCGAAAAGGTCGCCTACAGCGGCAGCTATTTCGATTTCATGCGCCTGTACCTGACCGGCTACCATGGCTTTTGCCGTGAGGATTGCCTCATCATGCCGACCTGGAACCACCTGTGGTTCGTGGCCTACCTATGGGTTTACACGCTGGTCCTGGCCGCGCTGATCCCGGCGCTGGGCGAGCGGCTCGATCGGCTGGCGCAGCGCGTCGGCGGACTGCTCACCGGCTGGCGCATCATCGTGCTGCCGGTCGCGGTGCTGGCCCTGGCGCGCCTTGCGCTGGCAGCGCGCTACCCGTCGACTCACGCGCTGGCCGGCGACTGGTTCAATCACGCGATTTACCTGTCGCTGTTCCTGCTTGGCGCCGTGCTCGGGCGCGTGCCGCAGTTCTGGCCGCGGCTGGACGCGCTGCGCTGGGCTAGCCTCGCCATCGCGCTGGCCTGCTGGGCACTGCTCACCATTTGGTGGTCGATGCCGCACGAGGGGATGTCGGCGACACAGCATGAGGTGGGCATGGTGGTCACACGCATCGTGTATGCGCTGTGCACCTGGAGCGCGATCGCGGCGGCCTGCGGCTTTGCACATCGGCACCTGCAGGTCGATAACGCCGCGCGGCGCTACCTGACCGAAGCGGTGTTCCCGGTCTATATCCTGCACCAGACGCTGATCGTGTCGATCGCGCACTGGCTCAAGCCGGTCCGGCTGGCGCCCGGCGTGGAGGCATCTATCCTCGTGGTCCTGACCGTGACCCTGAGCTTCGGCGTGTTCGAACTGGTCCGGCGTAACGCATTGCTGCGGCCCTTGTTCGGCCTGGCGCCGCTCGCGGGTCAGGCGCGCGCAACGCGTTCGCTGGCTGCGGACGCTGCCTGAGGCCACGCCGAGAGCGTTCAATTAATGTTGTTGCTGGGCCTGCTGGCTGCGGCCGCCGGACGATGCGCCGCCACTGCCATGCATCTGCATACCAGATTGCTGCTGCGAACCCTGCTGGCCGCTCTGAAGCGTGTTGCTGCCCTGGCCGGACCACATCTGCGACCCGCTGGCGCCAAACGGATCGGCAAATTGGCGCACGCTCTCCTGCTGCGCGCGCAGCCCGCGTTCGGTTTCCTCCGTTGCGGTGCGGGCCACTTCGTCGGCCAGCGTGCGCGCCGTGCGGGTCGTGTTCTGCACGTGCTGTTCGGTAACGCGAGCCATGTCCACCTGGGCGTCGGCGGCCAGGCGCGAAACGTGTTGCTGGTAGGCACGCAACTTGTCGCTGATCGGCTGGGCGCGCGAGGCCGCGGCGGACAAGCTGTCGGCCGGCCGGTCCGCCGTCAGCAGTTGCTGGCTGGCGGTGGTGGTCTCTTCAAGCATGGTCTGCACCAGCTGGATGTTCAAGTTCATCAGTTGCTGAAACGAGCGGAACATTGCTTTGGACATGTCGTTGATGAAGGCAGTCTGCGCGTCGAGGTGGGACTTGACGGCAGGCGTGACCGATTGTGGGAATGGATACATTAGTCGCCTCGGAAAAGATTTCGGTTGAAAAACGAGCAATCGGTGCGGGCGGGATGGCAGGTCCAGCAGCACGAAGCTCAAGGCTAGGACATCGAGCCACCCCGACGTTGATCTGGACTAAAGGTAATCCCCGATTCTTCCCACTACCCGCGGCGCATGCAGCTCCAGTTACCTGGCGTGCGCCTCGGACGGCATCGGCTCCCCGCAATCCTTGCAAAAGCGTGCATCGGGCTCGTGCCCGCCACTGCCGCAAGCGCGGCAATGCCGGCGCACCGCGCGCTCGAGGGCGCGCCGCGCGAGGCCCTGCGAGGTCATCTCCGCGGTCACGATGCCAGTGGGCACCGCGAGGATGCCCCAGCCCATCAGCATCATGCAGCTGGCAATCGCCCTGCCCACGCCGGTTTGGGGCGTGATGTCGCCGTAGCCGACCGTGGTCATGGTCACGGCCGCCCAGTACATGGCGACCGGAATGCTGGTGAAGTGGTTTTCAGGCCCTTCCACCACGTACATCAAGGTGCCCAGGACCAGGATCAACATCAGCACCACCGACAGGAACACCAGGATCTTGCGGCGGCTCGCCACCAGGGCTTCGGACAGACGGGTGTATTCCTGGATGTAAAGCGTGAGCTTGAATATCCGAAACACCCGCAACAGGCGCAGGATACGGATGTCCAGCAGCAACGCACTGCCCGGCACCAGCAGCGACAGGTAGGTGGGCAGCACCGCCAGCAGGTCGATGATGCCGAAGAAGCTGGTGGCGTAGCGCAGCGGATGGCGCACGCTGACCAGGCGCGCGACGTATTCGACCGAGAACAGCAGCGTGAACGCCCATTCCAGAACGTACATCAGGGTGCGGTCGCCACCCCTGATCGAGGGCACGCTGTCGAGGATCACCACGAGAATGCTCGCCATGATTGCCCCGATCAGGGCGATGTCGAATCGCCGGCCGGCGGGAGTGTCCGCCTCGAAGATGATGTTGTACAGGCGCCGCCGCCATCCCGACGGCGGCCTGCCGTACGAAGACGGCGTTTGTGGGACTTGGCATCCCTTGACATCGCTCATGCTGACGGCGGGCCTTTCAGTTCGATCGTGTTGTGCTCGGGGTCTTGCAAGTAGATCGAGGGACCCGCGCCCTGCGCGCCGTAGCGCGATTCGGTGGGTCCGGCCTGCACGCCGCAAGCGAGCAGGTGGCGCCGGATCGCGCCCTCGTCAAACGGATCCACGCGCAAGCAGAAATGGTCGAGGTTGCGGCCCCCGGCACCGGGCGCGGCGCCGCCCGCCCTGCCCAGCTTGCCCTCGACCGGCACCAGGTCGATCAGCGACCTGCCGGCACGCAGCTGCACCAGGCCGATCTCGTCCTGGCGCCGCTCGACCTCGCAGCCGAGCACCGTGCAATAGAAGGCGATCATGGCGTCCAGGTTCACCACGCGCAGCACGATGTGGTCGATGTCCGCCAGGTGAATCGCGTGTTCATTGGACATTGCGTTCGATCCAGGTTGCGAAGGCATCAATATAACCTTTCAGGAAGTCGCGGGTGGAATCGTCGGTCAGCGTGTCTCCATTGAGCTTGCCGGCGATGCCGCCGACATAGGCTTCTGGCCCCTGCAGGCACGGCATGTTGAGAAACACCAGCGACTGGCGCAGGTGGTGGTTGGCGCCGAAGCCGCCGATGGCGCCGGGCGAGACGCTGACCACGCCGCACGGCTTGCCGTCCCAGGCCGATTGGCCATAGGGCCGCGAGGCGACGTCGATCGCGTTCTTCAGCACGCCGGGCACGGAGCGGTTGTACTCGGGCGTGCAGAACAGGACGCCGTCAAACGAGCGGATGCGGTTGCGAAACTCGGTGTAGACAGGCGGTGGGTTGGCGTCGTCATCTTGGTTGTACAGCGGCAACTGGCCGATCTCGACGAATTCCATATCCAGCGTCGGCGGGGCCAGTTGCATCAGGTTCTTCGCCACCTTGCGTGTGTAAGACTCCTTGCGCAGGCTTCCTACAAGTACTGCGATTTTTCTCGTAGCCATGGGAATAGTCCTCTCTGTGATGTCTATGCAGAGCAAATGGTAACCATTTTTGCATCGGCGCGTCGGCGAATAGGCAACCCGGTCCATGCGGCGACACCACAAATCCGGTTTGGAGTGCGTCAATCGACAGCGCCCCGGGAGTGAATCCACATCCGGTACACTCAGTTCCTGCTGCGGAGGTCACCATGAACCGACTCGATACGCCACCCGCTGAGGCCATCGCGCCTGCGGCGGATTATTCCAGTGATTTTGCGCTCTGGCTTACTGAACAGGCGCGCACCATGCGGGCGCGACGCTTTGACTTGCTGGACATTGACAACCTTTGCGAAGAGATCGAAGGCATGGCGAGGAAAGAGCACCGGGAGCTGCAAAGCCGCTTGGAAGTGGTGCTCGTGCATCTACTGAAGTGTAAATTTCAACCGGAGCAGCGGTCCAGCAACTGGGTCGGGACATTGGAGGAGCAACGTGGCCAGATTGCGCGCATCCTCAAGGACAGTCCCAGCCTCGCACGCCGCGTCATGGAATATGCCGATGCCGAATATCCACGAGCAGCAGTGGTCGCTGCGCGGGAGACAGGCTTGGCCATTGCCACCCTCCCAGGCTCGAATCCGTTTTCCCAAGCGGAACTGCTCGATCGGGATTTCATTCCTTGAAGGCTCATCAAATCCGGCGACGCCGGTATTCGTCAAGAAAACGCTCCGCCTCGGCAGCGCTGAGCACGACGACCGGGTCGCCATGGTAGGCATACAGGAATGGCGGCCCGCCCTGGCGGTCGGTCAGCTTGGCCGAAATCAGAAAGCGGGTGCCCGGCGGGTACAGCGTGGGGTCGAACAGCCTGCGCGAGCATTGCACCTTCATGCTGGTCGCGTAGGCCTGCCCCGCCATCGGCCGGATCATCAGGCGGCCGCTGCGCGGATCGGGCACCGACTCGACCGCCACTTCGCGATAGGCCCAGGGATCGCGCGCCATCTTCAGGCCTGCACCGGCGCCGGGGTGCGTACCACCAGTTGTTCGCGGATCGGCAGGTTGACCACAGCCGCGGCCGACGCGAGCGCGATATCGGCATACCACATCCAGCTGTAGTCACCGAACTGAACGAAGGCCAGCCCGCCGAGCCAGGCGCCGAAGAAGCCGCCGATCTGGTGCGACAGCAGCGTAAGGCCGAACAGCGTCGCCAGGTAGCGCATGCCGAAGAGCTTGCCCACCAGCCCAGCCGTCGGGGGCACGGTCGCGAGCCAGGTGAAGCCAAGGGCAGCGGCAAACAGGTAGAACGTGAGCGCGGTCTTGGGCGCCAGCAGGTACAGCACCACGATCACCGCGCGGCTCGCATAGATCAGGACCAGCAGCGACTTCATGCGGTAGCGCGTGGCCAGCGCACCGGCGGCAAGGCTGCCGGCGATGTTAAACAGGCCGATCAGGCCCAGCGCCGTGCCCGACACAGCGGCCGGCAACGAGCACAGCGCGACCTCGCCGGGCAGGTGCGTGACCAGGAACGCGATGTGAAAGCCGCAGGTGAAGAAGCCCGCGTGCAGGCACAGGTAGCCAGGATCGCGCAGTGCCACACGCAGCTGCTCGGACAAGGTCATGCTGGTAGCGCTGTTCGCGGCCCCGGCGGACGGCACGCTGGGGATGGCCGGCTTCTTGCCACGCATCGGCCATGCGAGCGGAATGGTCAGCAGCGTGGTCGCGGCCATGGTCAGCATCGCGACAACCCAGCCGGCGCCGTTGATCATCGCCTGCATCAGCGGCGCGAAAACGAATTGGCCGAACGAGCCGCCGGCGTTAATGAAGCCGGAGGCAAACGGCCGGCGCGCGGCCGGCAGGCGGCCCGCAGTGGCGCCGATCAGGATCGAAAAGCTGCCAGCGCCGGCGCCAGCAGCGGACAGGATGCCGAGCGTGAGCATCAGAGCCCACTGCGAGGAGACGAACGGCGTTGCGGCCATGCCACCGGCAAGCAGCACCGCGCCCAGCACGATCACGCGCGCCGGGCCGTATTTGTCGGCGATGGCGCCGAATACCGGCTGCGAGGCGCCCCACATGAACTGGCCGACCGCCATCGCCAGGCTGATCGAGGCGATGCCAAGGCCGGTGGAAGTGTTGAGCGGTGAAAGGAACAGACCGGTGGTCAGGCGCGCGCCCATCGTGAGCATCAGGATGCTGCTGGCGGAAAGGATCAGCAGCCATGCGGCGCGGGGTGTCATCTCGGTCTGGTGCGGCAAGCTTGGTCTCCTGATTGTCACGTGGCGCGTACACCGAGGCGTAGGGTGCGCACCTGTGCGCACGCGGTTCGCAAACGCAGCGTAACGGCGCAGCAGCCGCGAGTCTGCATGCGGTGACCGCGTGCGCACGGGTCCTCGGCGGCCCCGCGCCCCCTACGCCCTCCTGCAAGCGGCGCGAGTTTTTTTCTTACGTCGGCACGCGCACCAACATGGCCACGGCTTCCGCCGCCATGCCTTCCTCACGCCCAAGGTAGCCCAGTTTTTCGTTGGTCTTGGCCTTGATGTTGATCTGCTGCGGCGACACGCCCACGTCCTCCGCGATGCGCGAAATCATCTGCGGGATGTGCGGCGCCATCTTCGGCGCCTGAGCGATGATGGTCGCGTCGATGTTGCCAATAGTATAGCCAGTGCCCAGCACCCGGTGCGCCACTTCCCGCAGCAGGGTGCGCGAATCGGCGCCGGCGAACATGGGGTCGGTGTCCGGGAAATGCTTGCCGATGTCGCCCAGCGCCGCCGCTCCCAGCAGCGCGTCGATGATTGCGTGCAGCAGCACGTCAGCGTCCGAATGGCCGAAGAGGCCCAGGCGATGCGGGATCGTCACTCCGCCAACGATGAGCTTGCGGCCTTCCACCAGTGCGTGGCAGTCGTAGCCCTGGCCAATGCGAAACGGCGGAGTCGGGTTGTAGGATGCAAGTGCCATGATTCTTTCAATGCTTTCAGGTTAAAGGCGATGCCAGGTACATCTCGGCAATCCGGATGTCCGCGGGCAGCGTCACTTTTAAATTCCGGGGATGCCCTTCCACCAGTTTGGGGGCGAGGCCCAAGGCTTCAACCGCACTGGCGTCATCGGTAATCGTGGAGGGGTCGGTCACGGCTTCGAGCGCGTCGGCCAGCAGACGGAACCGGAACATCTGCGGTGTCTGCGCGAGCCAAAGACCGTCGCGTGATACCGTGGCGAGCTCGTCGTTCACGAACCGCTTGACGGTGTCCACCACCGGCAGTGCAAGCAAGCCCCCGACCGGATGTTCGCCGGTTTCCTTGACCAGCTTGTCGATCAGGCCCGGTGTGAGGCCGGGACGGGCCGCGTCGTGCACCAGCACCCAGTCGTTGGCGTGCAATTTGTTTTCCAGTTCCCACAGGCCGTTGCGCACCGATTCCAGGCGCGATGCGCCGCCGCAGCGCAGCACAGTCACGCCTTCAGGGGGCAGCACGCTGTCGATCACGGGATCGTCGACACTGACCACGACAAAGGTATGGGCGATCAGCGGGCTCGACACGAAAGCGTCGAGCGTGTGGCGCAGCATCGGCTTGCCGCCAAGCTGCAGATATTGTTTGGGGCCGTCAGCGCCCATGCGCGCCCCAACCCCGGCGGCAGGCACCAGGGCGAAGTAACGCGGCGGTTGCTGGTTCATGTGAATCTCTCGTACGTTGTGCCGATCCAATAAGAGACTGTACCTCACCTTGGCAAAGTTTGCCCAAGGTTCGCCGGTTGCCGTGGCCTCGCACAAGCGCGGATCACGTGCATTTTGCAAGCGATTGGAATCAAGCTTGAGCTGCCGCATGCGCCGCGCAAAATGGCGGCGGCGGACGCGCAGCAGTTCGGTGGGAATCAGTCGGGCTGCCAGCTGCCGGCCAGGATTTTTTCGAGCCAGAAGGTGCCGATGATGGTCTTCACGTCGGTGATCTCGCCACGCCGCACCTGTTCCAGCATTTCGGGAACGGTGCTGGTGAACAGTTCCAGGAATTCACCTTCGTCGAGCTTGGCTTCGCCCGGAGTCAAGCCGGTGGCCAGGAACAGGTCGAGGTGCTCGTCCGAATACGCGATGGCGTTGTGGATGGTGCACACGAATTTCCAGTCGGTTGCCGTGTAGCCGGTTTCCTCCTGCAGTTCGCGCTTGGCGCAGGCCAGCGGGTCTTCGCCCGGGTCGATCTTCCCGGCCGGGAATTCGACGAACACGCGGTCGTTCGGATAGCGGTATTGGCGCTCGAGCAGCACGCGGCCGTCGGGCAGCAAAGGCAGGATCACCACCGCGCCCGGATGGCGGATGTACTCGCGCTGGGAAAGGGAGCCGTCGGGCAGCTTGACGCGGTCGCGGTTGACCTTGAGGAAGTGGCCTTCGTAGGCCGTCTCGCCGTCGATGCGGGTTTCTTTGAGGTGGGAATCCATCCGGGCTCCGGTTTGACGCTGCGTTTAAACGAAACCCGCTGCGCTAACAGACGACCGCAAACGGGAGAAATCAGCCGCGGCGCTTGCGCAGGTAACGCAGTACAAACCCGGGAAACGCCAGCACGACGAACATGCAGCCAGTGATCGCGTAGAACTCCCAGCCCTGGTCAAACACGTTGCCAATCCGGGATTCCAATGCGTGGGCCAGTGCGCCGACGAGGAAGTATAAAACAATCAGCTCGAGCAGGCGCACGACGAAATGCTTGCGTGCGCCGCCCGGGCCATTCGCGTTCAGGGGGATAAAGCCGAACAGGTTCTCATTTGCGAAAGGCAGGTTGGCAGCCGCCAGTGCGACGGCGACCACCAACCAGCTGGCCAATGAGACGTCCACCTGCTTACAGGGCGAGCGTCTTGGTCATGGCGGTCAGGCAGGCGCCCAGCAGAGCGTCCGGCACCACGCCGAGGACCAGCACGATCACGCCGTTGAGCGACAGCGCCAGGCGCATGTCCAGCGGGGTGGCGATCGGGGTGGCGTCGACCGCTTCGTCGAACCACATCATCTTCACCACGCGCAGGTAGTAGAAAGCGCCGATCAGCGAGGCCATGACCGCGACAATCGCGAGCCACACCTGGCCGGAGGTCACCACTGCCTGCAGCACTGCCCACTTGGCGATGAAGCCCACCATCGGCGGCACGCCTGCCAGCGAGAACATCAGGATCGTCATGACCACGGCATACCACGGGCTGCGCTTGCCCAGGCCCTTGAAGTCGGCCAGTTCTTCGGCTTCGAAACCGGAACGGGCCAGCATCATGATGAGGCCAAAGGTGCCCAGGGTGGTCAGCACGTAGGTGATCGAGTAGTACATCGCCGAGCTGTAGGCGGCGGGCGCGAAGCTGCGGTTGCCGTCCACCACGCCGGACAACAGGCCCAGCAGCACGAAGCCCATCTGGGCGATGGTCGAGTAAGCCAGCATGCGCTTGATGTTCGACTGGGCGATCGCGGTGAGGTTACCGAATACCAGCGACAGCACGGCCAGGGCCAGCAGCATCTGCTGCCAGTCGAACGCCATCGGCAGCAGGCCGCCGACCAGCAGGCGCAGCACGATCGCGAACGTGGCCAGCTTCGGCGCGCCACCCAGCAACAGGGTCACAGCGGTCGGCGAACCCTGGTACACGTCCGGCACCCACATGTGGAACGGCACCACGCCCAGCTTGAACGCGAGGCCGGCCACGATGAACACCAGGCCGAACACCAGGATAGTGTGGTTGGCCGCGTGGGCATTGGCTACTTCCAGGATGCGCGACAGGTCGAGCGAGCCAGTGGCGCCGTACACCATCGAGATACCGTACAGCATGAAACCGGATGCCAGCGAACCGAGGACGAAGTACTTCATCGCCGCTTCGGTCGAGACCGCGTGGTCGCGGCGCATGGCCACCAGCGCGTACAGCGACAGCGACATCAGTTCCAGGCCCAGGTAGATCGGCAGCATGTTGTTGCCAGAGATCATGATCATCTGGCCCAGCGTCGAGAACAGCGCGAGCACGTAGAACTCGCCGCCCAGGTTACCGGACATCATGCCGCGGTCATCCGTGTACTGGCGCGAATAGACCAGGGTCACACCCACCGCCAGGTAGGTGAACAGCTTGAGCAGGTTGGCCATCGGGTCGGACACGAACATGTTGTTGAACGTGTAGACCGTCTGACCCGCGGAGAGGTCGCGGAACGAGATCACTGCGCAGCCCACCAGGGCCAGCAGCGACAGCACGTAGGTCAGGTTCCTCTTACCTTTGAGGAACATGTCAATCAGCAGGATCGCGGAAGCCGCGACCAGCAGGAAGATTTCGGCAGAGACCGGCGCCAGATTCGGGCCGGCTGCCGCAGCAACGTTGTTAATCATCGGGTTCATATCGTTTTAATGTGGCAGCTTGCTGATGTTAACCTGTTCCAGCAGGTGGGCCACCGAGGACTGCATCGTATCGGTGAACGGCGCCGGATACAGGCCCATGTACAGCGTGGCGACCGTCAGCACGATGAGCATGAAGAACTCGCGCTTGTTCAGGTCGGTCATCTCGGCCACGTGCTGGTTGCCGATGGCGCCAAATACGACGCGCTTGACCATCCACAGCGAGTATGCCGCGCCCAGGATCAGGGCGGTGCCGGCCAGCAGGCCAATCCAGAAGTTGTGCTGGACCGCAGCCAGGATCACCATGAATTCGCCCACGAAACCGGAAGTGGCCGGCAGGCCGCAGTTGGCCATCGCGAACAGCACCGCGAACGCGGCGAACTTGGGCATGACGTTCACGACACCGCCGTACGCGGCGATTTCGCGGGTGTGCATGCGGTCATACAGCACGCCGATGCACAGGAACATGGCGCCCGAGACGAAGCCGTGCGAGATCATCTGCGCGATACCGCCCTGCACGCCCATTTCGTTGAAGATGAAGAAGCCCAGGGTCACGAAGCCCATGTGCGCGATCGACGAGTAGGCGACCAGTTTCTTCATGTCCTTCTGGACCATGGCCACCAAGCCAATGTAGATCACGGCGATCAGCGACAGCGTGATGATGAACGGGGCCAGCAGCTTGGACGCGTCCGGGGTGATCGGCAGCGAGAAACGCAGGAAGCCGTAGGCGCCCAGTTTCAGCATGATTGCCGCCAGCACCACCGAGCCGCCGGTCGGCGCCTCGACGTGGGCGTCCGGCAGCCAGGTGTGCACCGGCCACATCGGCACCTTGACGGCGAACGCCATCAGGAACGCGATGAAGATCAGGACCTGCTCCTGCAGCGTCAACTGCAGCGGGTGCCATGCGCCCAGGATGTCGAAGCTGCCGTGCGCCTTGTTGTACAGGTAGATGATCGCGACCAGGGTCAGCAGCGAACCGAGGAAGGTGTACAGGAAGAACTTGAATGCCGCGTACACACGGTTCGGGCCGCCGAACACGCCGATGATGATGAACATCGGGATCAGGGTCGCTTCAAAGAAGAAGTAGAACAGCAGGCCGTCGAGCGAGGCGAACACGCCGATCATCAGGCCCGACAGCAGCAGGAACGAACCCATGTACTGGGCCACGCGCTCGGTGATCACCTCCCATGCCGAGATCACGACGATCACGGTGATGAAGGCGGTCAGCGGCACGAACCACAGCGACAGGCCGTCGACACCCAGGAAGTACTGGATGTTAAAGCGCGGGATCCACTCGAGCTTTTCCACGTACTGCGGAGCGTGCGTGGCATTGTTGAAGTTGGTAATCAGCGGAATCGTCGGCAGGAAGCTGACGATGGCGCCGATCAGCGACAGCACGCGGGTAAAGCCCGCCTTGTTGTCACGGCCGACCGCCATCACCAGCACGCCGAAGAGGATCGGGAGCCAGATCGACAGGCTCAGGTACGGAGGATATGTTGTAATGGACTGCATCATTGTCGTTGTCTCTGCCTGATTTAAGCCTGCCAGAACGGGAAGAAGTACAGCAGGGTTGCCAGCACGCCTACGATCATCACGAACGCATAGTGGTAGATGTAACCGGTCTGGAACTTGCGCGTCAGTGCGGCGAACACGCCGACCAGTTTCGCGCTGCCGTTGACGACCAGGCCGTCGATCAGGCCGCGGTCACCCACGTTCCACAGGCCGCCGCCGATCAGGCGTGCACCGCCGGCGAAGACCACATCGTTGAACTTGTCCATGTAGTACTTGTTGTCCAGCAGCGTGTAGATCGGACGCAGCGCGTTGTAGAACGCCGCCGGCACGCGCGGATTAACCATGTAGCAGTAGTAAGCTGCGGCCACACCGACCAGGCCCAGGATGAACGGTGCCGAAGTGAAGGCATGGATGCCCATGGCGAGCGCGCCGTGGAACTCGTGTGCCAGCTCTTCCATCGCCGGGTGGTTCTCGCCGACGTAGATCACGCCCTTGAAGAAGTCGCCGAACAGCATCGGGTTGATCGTCAGGTAGCCGATGACCACCGACGGGATCGCCAGCAGGATCAGCGGCAGGGTCACCACCCACGGCGACTCGTGCGGCTTGTCGCCCGGGGCCAGGCCATGGTGGTGGCCGTGCGCATCGGTTTCCTCTTCATCGTGGGCATCCGAATCGTGGCCGTGGGAGACCGCGTGCGGCTCGTTCCAGCGCTCTTTGCCATGGAATACCAGGAAGTACATGCGGAACGAGTAGAAGGCGGTGACGAACACGCCGGCCAGCACCGCGAAGTACGCGAAGCCCGAGCCCCACAGGTGCGACGCCGCTACAGCTTCGATGATCGAGTCCTTCGAGTAGAAGCCCGAGAAGAACGGCGTACCGATCAGGGCCAGCGAACCGAGCAGCGAGGTGATCCAGGTGATCGGCATGTACTTGCGCAGGCCGCCCATGTTACGCATGTCCTGGTCGTGGTGCATGCCGATGATGACCGAGCCGGCGCCAAGGAACAGCAGCGCCTTGAAGAACGCGTGGGTCATCAGGTGGAACACGGCCACGTTGTAGGCCGACACGCCCAGCGCCACGGTCATGTAGCCCAGCTGCGACAGGGTCGAGTAAGCCACCACGCGCTTGATGTCGTTCTGGATGATGCCCAGGAAGCCCATGAACAGCGCGGTGATGGCGCCGATCACGATCACGAACGACAGCGCGGTGTCGGACAGCTCGAACAGCGGCGACATGCGCGAGACCATGAAGATACCCGCGGTAACCATGGTTGCGGCGTGGATCAGCGCCGAGATCGGGGTCGGACCTTCCATTGAGTCAGGCAGCCACACGTGCAGCGGGAACTGCGCCGACTTGCCCATCGCGCCGATGAACAGGCAAATGCAGGCCGCGGTGATCACCGGCCAGCCAGTGCCCGGCATGATCGCGGCCGCGACCGTGTCGCGCTGGGCGAACACGCCGTCGTAGTGCATGGTGCCGGTGTAAGCCAGCAGCAGGCCGATACCGAGGATGAAGCCGAAGTCGCCCACACGGTTGACCAGGAACGCCTTCAGGTTGGCGAAGATGGCGGTCGGACGGGTGTACCAGAAGCCGATCAGGAGGTACGAGACCAGGCCCACTGCTTCCCAGCCGAAGAACAGCTGCAGGAAGTTGTTGGACATGACCAGCATCAGCATCGAGAACGTGAACAGCGAGATGTACGAGAAGAAGCGGTTGTAGCCTTCATCCTCGGCCATGTAGCCGATCGTGTAGACGTGCACGCACAGCGACACGAAGGTCACCACGCACATCATCATTGCCGACAGTGAGTCGATCTGGAAGCCGACCGTCATCTTCAGGGTGCCCACCGTCATCCAGGTGTAGAGGTCGCCGTTGAAGGTCGCGCCACCCAGCACGTCCATCAGGGTCATCACCGAGACGACCAGTGCAATGAACACGCCCGCGATGGTCGCGACGGTCGAGACCTTGCGGCCGACTACATTGCCGAAGAACTTGGTACCCAACAGGCCGGCGATCGCGGAACCCGCGAGCGGCGCCAGGGGTACGGCCAGTAAGAGGTTTGGGTTAATTTGCCCCGCCATTGTTGAACCTATCTGAATTTATCGAGGATTAATCTGCGCCAAAACCGCTTAGCCCTTCAGGCTGTCGAGGTCTTCCACGTTGATCGTGTCCAGGTTACGGAACAGGACCACCAGGATGCCCAGGCCGATCGCCGATTCGGCGGCCGCGACAGTCAGGATGAAGAACACGAAGATCTGGCCTGCCGCATCACCCAGATAGTGCGAGAAGGCGACGAAGTTCAGGTTCACTGCCAAGAGCATCAGTTCGATGGCCATGAGCAGGATGATGATGTTCTTCCGGTTCAGGAAAATACCCACGATCGAGATCGCGAACAGGATCGCGCCCAGGACCAGGTAGTGTGCGAGCGATAAAGTCATGGTGCCTCCTTGGCGTTTGCCTGTGCGGCCGCCGCTTCGTCGATGGCACGCTGGTTGACCGATGCCATTTTCACGATGCGCAGGCGGTCATTGCGCTTGACGCGGACGGCGTCGGCCGGGTCGATGGCCTTGGTGTCCTTGCGGCGGCGCAATGTCAGCGCCACCGCGGCGATCATTGCCACCAGCAGGATCGCGGCCGCGATTTCAAAGCCGTAGATGTAGTCGGTGTAGATCAGCTTGCCCAATTCCTTGGTGCCGCCGATGTGGCCGGCAGCCGGGGCCGCGTCGATGCCGAGGAAGCCGCGCCACAGGACGGCGGCCATTTCCAGCACGATCAGGGCGCCGATGATCGACGCCAGCGGCAGGTAGCCCCAGAACTGTTCGCGCATGCGGGCGATGTCGATGTCGATCATCATGACCACGAACAGGAACAGCACCATGACGGCGCCGACATAGACCAGCACCAGCACGATCGAGAGGAACTCGGCCTGCAGCAGCATCCAGATGCCGGCTGCGTTAAAGAACGCCAGCACCAGGAACAGCGCCGCGTGCACGGGGTTCCTGGCGGTGATAACGCGCGTCGCGGCCAGCACCATGATGGCGGCGAACACGTAGAACAGTACAGTAGTAAATTCCATGACTAACCCGAGCCTTTGTTGTTAGCGGTATTTCGCGTCCGCCTCGCGGGCGGCAGCGATGTCGGCTTCGTAGCGGTCGCCCACGGCCAGCAGCATCTCTTTGGTGTAGTAGAGATCGCCGCGCTTTTCGCCGTGGTACTCCAGCACGTGGGTCTCGACGATCGAATCGACCGGGCACGACTCTTCGCAGAAGCCGCAGAAGATGCACTTGGTCAGGTCGATGTCGTAGCGCGTGGTGCGGCGGGTGCCGTCCTCGCGCTCAGCCGATTCGATCGTGATGGCCAGCGCCGGGCACACCGCCTCGCACAGTTTGCAGGCGATGCAGCGCTCTTCGCCGTTGGGATAACGGCGCAGCGCGTGCAGGCCGCGGAAGCGCGGCGACATCGGGGTCTTCTCTTCCGGATACTGCACCGTGATCTTACGCGACAAGGCGTACTTGCCCGTCACCTTCAGGCCCTTGAATAGCTCGGTCAGCATCAGGCTGCCGAAGAAGTCTTTTAATCGTTCCATTTCTTGCGCTTCCTTACTTCCAAATGTTCCACGGCGTCTGCATCACACCAGCCACCAGGACCAGCCATACCAGGGTCAGCGGAATGAATACTTTCCAGCCCAGGCGCATGATCTGGTCATAGCGGTAACGCGGGAAGGTACCACGCACCCAGACGAACAGCGACACGACCAGGAAGGCCTTGAGCGCGAGCCAGAAGAAACCGCCCACGGCGCCGCCGAACTCGAGGAACGAGAACGGAGCCTGCCAGCCCCCCAGGAACATCACGGCCGCCAGGGTCGACACCAGGATCATGTTGGCGTATTCGGCCAGCATGAACATCGCGTACGACATGCCCGAGTACTCGACCATGTGGCCGGCCACGATTTCCGATTCGCCTTCCACCACGTCGAACGGGTGGCGGTTGCACTCGGCCAGCGCGGAGACGATGTAGATCACGAACAGCGGCAGCAGCGGCAGCCAGTTCCACGACAGGATGTTCAGGCCGTGGCCGACGAAGAAGCCGCGGGTCTGGGCGGCGACGATGTCGGAGAAGTTCAGCGAACCGGAGACCATCAGCACCACGACCATCACGAAGCCCATCGGGATCTCGTACGAAATCATCTGGGCCGAGGCGCGCATCGCGCCCATGAACGAGTACTTCGAGTTCGCGGACCAGCCGGCGATGATGACGCCGTACACTTCCATCGAGGTGATCGCCAGCAGCAGCAAGAGGCCAGCGTTGACGTTGGCCAGCGCCTTGTCCGGACCGAACGGGATGACCGACCACGCGGCGAGCGCCGGCATGATGGTCATGATCGGGCCGATGATGAACAGGGACGTGGTGGCCTTGGCCGGGATCACGATTTCCTTGAGCAGGAGCTTCAGGGCGTCGGCGATCGGCTGCAAGAGGCCCAGCGGGCCGACGCGGTTCGGGCCGAGGCGGATGTGGATCCAGCCGATCAGCTTGCGCTCCCACAGCACCAGATAGGCCACCAGGCCCAGCAGCGGCAGCAGGATGCACAGCAGCTTGATCAAGGTCCAGACCAGGGTCCACAAGGCGGGACCCATCAGAGCAGCGCCGCTGGCGGTAAAGCTATCAATAAATCCGGGCGTTGCCATTACTTGCCCTCCCCTGCTTTTTCAACGTTGATCGGGCCGAACATGGCGCCCAGGCTTGCTGTCGCCGGGTGCGCCGTGGCGACACGCACGGTGTTGGCCGGCAGGCCGGCATCGACGGCGGCAACCAGGATGGCGCTGCCGGTGCCTTGGGTGACCTTGACGACGTCGCCGGCCTTGACGCCCAGCTTGTCGGCCAGCGCCTGCGACAGGCGCGCCAGCGGCGGCTGGCCGTCGGCCGTGCGCTGCAGCGGCTCGGAGCGGCGCGCGATCGCGTCGGCGAAATAGATCGGCACGTCGGTCACGCGTTCCAGCCCGCCGGCGGTGTTGTAAGCAGCGGCAGTCGGTGCCAGCTTGGCCACGTTGTTCAGCTTGGCAGAGTGGTCAAGCACGCCCTTGCCCAGCGCCTCGTCGCGGATCGATTCCGAGGTCTCGTAGTCGAAGCCGGTCAGGCCCAGCAGGTTGCCCAGCACGCGCAGCACCTTCCATGCCGGGCGCGCGTCGCCCAGCGGACGCACGGTGCCGTTGAAGCTCTGTGCGCGGCCTTCGCAGTTCACGAAGGTGCCGGCGGTTTCCGAGAACGGCGCGATCGGCAGCAGCACGTCGGCATAGTCCATGCCGTGCTTGAAGGCCGACATTGCGACCACCATCTCGGCGCCCTGCAGCGCGGCCAAGGCCTGCTGCGGGTTGGCCGCGTCCAACTCCGGCTCGGCGTTAAGCAGCACGTAAGCCTTCTTCGGCGTGGCGAAGATATTCTCGCCCTTGTTCGAGGTCGCGCCGATCAGGTAGCCACCGACGGTGTTGGCGGCTTCGACGAAGGAACCGAACTTGCAGCCGGTCTGCTCGGCGATCCACTGCGCAACAGCGTGGATTTGCGACGCCTGCGGGTGATGGCCAGCAGCGTTGCCCAAGAGGACTGCGCCCGGTGCGTCACCAGCGGTCAGCGCAGCGGCGATCGCTCTCGCCACATCGCCAGCCTGGGTGTTCTCGAAGCCTGCCGGTGCGGCGATGCCTTTCGCAGCGGCGACGGCCACGGCGATTTCGGACAGCGCAGCCAGCCAGTCGGAAGGCGCCACGATCATGCGGTTCGCGGTCGGGATCAGGTTATCGTCCAGCGCCGAGTGCAGGATCGACAGCTTGGCGCCCGTCTTGACTGCGTGACGCAGGCGGATGGCGGCCAGCGGATGGTCCTTGCGCAGGAACGAGCCGATCACGAAGATGCGCTTGAGCGTCGACAGTTCGGCGATCGGCATGCCCAGCCACGGAGTGACCTGGCCGTCCAGCGCGAAATCGGTCTGGCGCAGGCGGAAGTCGACGTACTCGACGCCGAAGCCGCGCATCGCTTTTTGCAGCAGGTACAGTTCTTCAACCGTCGAGTGGGCGGTGCCCACTGCGGCGATCGAATCGGCGCCGTGCTCGTGGCGGATATTGCGCAGGCCGTGCGCGACGTATTCCAGCGCGGTCTGCCAGTCGGTCTCGATCCACTCCCCGCCCTGCTTGAGCATGGGCTTGGTCAGGCGCGAGGCGTTGTCCAGCGCTTCGTACGAGAAGCGGTCCTTGTCCGACAGCCAGCATTCGTTGACCGCTTCGTTTTCCAGCGGCAGCACGCGCATCACCTTGCCGTTCTTGACCTGGACGATCAGGTTCGAGCCGAGCGAATCGTGCGGCGACACCGAACGGCGGCGCGACAGTTCCCACGAACGTGCGGTGTAGCGGAAAGGCTTGGAGGTCAGCGCGCCGACCGGGCACAGGTCGATCATGTTGCCCGACACTTCGGAGTCCACGGTCTTGCCCACGAAGGTGGTGATCTCCGAGTGCTCGCCGCGGCCCAGCATGCCGAATTCCATGACGCCGGCCACTTCCTGGCCAAAGCGCACGCAGCGGGTGCACTGGATGCAGCGCGCCATCTCTTCCATCGAGATCAGCGGGCCCGCCTCTTTCGGCGTGACCACGCGCTTTTCTTCCTCGTAGCGCGACTGGCCGCCACCATAGCCCACGGCCAGGTCTTGCAGCTGGCATTCGCCGCCCTGATCGCAGATCGGGCAGTCGAGCGGGTGGTTAATCAGCAGGAATTCCATCACAGACTTCTGCGCATTGACCGCCTTGTCGCTGTGGGTGCGCACGATCATGCCAGGCGAAACCGGGGTCGCGCAGGCCGGCAGCGGCTTGGGCGCCTTTTCCACCTCGACCAGGCACATGCGGCAGTTTGCGGCGATCGACAATTTCTTGTGATAGCAGAAGTGCGGGATGTAAGTCCCGAGTTTGTTTGCGGCGTCCATCACCATTGAGCCTGGTGGGACTTCGACTTTCTTGCCGTCTAATTCAATTTCAACCATTTGATCGTTACCTGACCTGGTTTTTAGATGTATGCGGGCACCAAGCAGTGCTTGTGCTCGATGTGGTATTCAAATTCGTCGCGGAAGTTCTTGATCATCGCGCGAACCGGCATCGCGGCAGCATCGCCCAGCGCGCAGATGGTGCGGCCCTGGATGTTGTCGGCGACCGAATTGAGCAGATCCATGTCTTCCGGGCGGCCCTGGCCGTGCTCGATGCGATGCACCACGCGGTACATCCAGCCGGTGCCTTCACGGCACGGCGTGCACTGGCCGCAGGACTCTTCGTAGTAGAAGTACGACAGGCGCAGCAGCGACTTGACCATGCAGCGCGTCTCGTCCATCACGATCACCGCGCCCGAGCCCAGCATCGAGCCGGCCTTGGCGATCGAGTCGTAGTCCAGGTCGGTGTTCATCATGACGTCGCCGCGCACCACCGGTGCCGACGAACCGCCTGGAATCACGGCCTTGATCTTCTTGCCGCCACGCATGCCGCCGGCCAGCTCCATCAGCTTGGCGAACGGGGTGCCCAGCGGGACTTCGTAGTTGCCCGGACGCTCGACGTCGCCCGAGATCGAGAAGATCTTGGTGCCGCCGTTGTTCGGCTTGCCCAGCGCCATGTAGTTCTCGGCGCCGATGTTCAGGATGAACGGCACGGCCGCGAAGGTCTCGGTGTTGTTGATCGTGGTCGGCTTGCCGTACAGGCCGAACGAGGCCGGGAACGGCGGCTTGAAGCGCGGCTGGCCCTTCTTGCCTTCCAGCGATTCTAGCAGAGCGGTTTCTTCGCCGCAGATGTAGGCGCCATAGCCATGGTGCGCGTGCAGCTGGAAGCTGAAGTTGCTGCCCATGATGTTATCGCCCAGGAAGCCTGCCGCGCGCGCCTCTTCCAGCGCTTCTTCGAACAGCAGGTATTCCTGGAAGATCTCGCCGTGGATGTAGTTGTAGCCCACGGTGATGCCCATCGCGTAGGCGCCGATGGCCATGCCTTCGATCAGCGCGTGCGGGTTGTAGCGGATGATGTCGCGGTCCTTGAACGTGCCCGGCTCGCCTTCGTCGGTGTTGCAGACGAGGTATTTCTGGCCCGGGAACTGGCGCGGCATGAAGCTCCACTTCAGGCCGGTCGGGAAACCCGCGCCGCCGCGGCCGCGCAGGCCGGAGGCCTTGAGGTCGGCAATGATCTGCTCCGGGGGAATCTTTTCCTCCAGGATGCGGCGCAGCGCCGAGTAGCCGCCACGCTTGACGTAGTCGGCCAGGTGCCAGTTCTTGCCGTCCAGGTCTTTCAGGATCAGCGGATTGATGTGACGGTCGTGCAGGCTGGTCATTTCTTCAGTTCCTCTACCAGGGCGTCGATCTTGGCGTCGCTCATGAACGAGCACATCCGGTGGTTGTTCACCAACATCACCGGCGCGTCGCCGCACGCGCCCATGCATTCGCCTTCCATCAGCGTGAACTGGCCGTCGGCGGTGGTGCCGCGGAAGTCGACGCCGAGCTTGTCTTTCAGGTGCTGGGCGGCGCGCTCGCCACCCGACAGGGCGCACGGCAGGTTGGTGCACACGGTGATCTTGTGCTTGCCGACCGGCTTGAGGTTGTACATGTTGTAGAAGGTCGCCACCTCCTGCACGGCCACGGCAGGCATGCCGATGTAGTCGGCCAGTTCCTGCATGGTCTCGGGCGAAACCCAGCCCAGTTCAACCTGGGCGTGCGCCAGCGCGGCCATCACGGCGGACTGACGCTGGTCGGCCGGATATTTGGCCAGCTCGCGGTCAATTTTTTTGTAGCACTGCTCAGATAACATAATCTTTTCTGCCTTTCGGACTTATCGGTCAATACTGCCGAAAACAATGTCTTGGGTACCGATGATGGTGACGGCGTCGGCGATCATGTGGCCGCGCGCCATCTCGTCCAGGCTTTGCAGGTGCGCATAGTCCGGCGTGCGGATCTTCAGGCGGTACGGCTTGTTGGCGCCGTCCGAGACAATGTAGATGCCGAATTCGCCCTTCGGGTGCTCGACCGCGGCATACGCCTCGCCTTCCGGCACGTGGAAGCCTTCCGAGAACAGCTTGAAGTGGTGGATCAGCGATTCCATGTTGGTCTTCATGTCCACGCGATGCGGCGGAGCGACCTTGTGGTTGTTCGTGATGACCGGACCCGGGTTGGCGCGCAGCCAGGTGATGCACTGCTTGACGATGCGGTTACTCTGGCGCAGTTCTTCGATACGGACCAGGTAGCGGTCGTACGAGTCGCCGTTGGTGCCGACCGGAATGTCGAAGTCCAGCTTGTCGTACACCGCGTACGGCTGCTTCTTGCGCAGGTCCCACTCGACGCCCGAGCCGCGCAGCATGGCGCCGGTAAAGCCCATCGCCTTGGCGTCTTCCGGCGAGACCACGCCGATGCCGACCGTGCGCTGCTTCCAGATGCGGTTGTCGGTCAGCAGGGTTTCGTATTCGTCGACATAGCCGTCGAAGCGCTTGGTGAACGACTCGATGAAGTCGAGCACCGAGCCCTGGCGGGTTTCGTTGAGCTCGTCGATGGCGCGCTGGCTGCGCAGCAGCGACGGCTTGTGCTTGGGCATTGCGTCCGGCAGGTCGCGGTACACGCCGCCCGGACGGTAGTAGGCCGCGTGCATGCGCGCGCCCGACACCGCCTCGTAGACGTCGAACAGGTCTTCGCGGTCGCGGAACGCATACAGGAACGGACCCATCGCGCCGATGTCCAGCGCGTGCGCGCCCAGCCACATCAGGTGGTTCAGGATGCGGGTGATCTCGTCGAACATCACGCGGATGTACTGCGCGCGCACCGGCACTTCCAGGCCCAGCAGCTTTTCGATCGCCAGCACGTAGCCGTGCTCGTTGGACATCATCGACACGTAGTCGAGACGGTCCATGTACGGCACGGACTGCAGGTAGGTGCGGGTTTCCGCCAGCTTCTCGGTACCGCGGTGCAGCAGGCCGATGTGCGGGTCGGCGCGCTGGATCACCTCGCCGTCCAGTTCCAGCACCAGGCGCAGCACGCCGTGCGCTGCCGGGTGCTGCGGACCAAAGTTCAGGGTGTAATTCTTAAGCTCAGCCATTATTTGATCCCGTAGTTTTCTTCGCGGATCACGCGCGGAGTGTTTTCGCGCGGTTCGATCGTCACGGGTTGATAGATCACGCGCTTCTGCTCGGGGTCGTAGCGCATCTCGACATAGCCCGAAATCGGGAAGTCCTTGCGGAACGGGTGGCCGATGAAGCCGTAGTCGGTCAGGATGCGGCGCAGGTCGCCGTGGCCCTCGAACAGGATGCCATACAGGTCGAACGCCTCGCGCTCGTACCAGTTGGCGGCGCGCCAGATGCCGGTCACGGTCGGGACCACCGGCATTTCGTCGTCGGGCGCGAACACGCGCACGCGCACACGCCAGTTGTGCTCGATCGACAGCAGGTGCGATACCGCGGCGAAGCGCAGGCCATCCCAGGTGCCGTCGCCGTATTGCAGGTAGTCGACGCCGCACAGGTCGATCAGTTCTTCGAAACGCAGGCTCGGGTCGTCGCGCAGGGTCTGCATCGCAGCCAGGTAATCGGCGGCTTTGACTACCACCGTTACTTCGCCCAGCGCCACCGAAATGGTAGCGCGCTCGCCCAGCGCATTCTTCAGGGCGAGCTCGAGAGCTTCAAGTTTTGTCGTCATGGTGAAAATCTGCTGGTGTTAGCGCGCGATGGTGTTGGTGCGCTTGATCTTGTTCTGCAGCTGGATGATGCCGTACAGCAGGGCCTCGGCAGTCGGCGGGCAACCCGGGACGTAGACATCGACCGGCACGATACGGTCACAACCGCGCACCACCGAGTACGAGTAGTGATAGTAGCCGCCGCCGTTGGCGCAGGAACCCATCGAAATGACCCAGCGCGGCTCGGCCATCTGGTCGTAGACCTTGCGCAGCGCCGGCGCCATCTTGTTGCACAGCGTGCCGGCGACGATCATCACGTCGGACTGGCGCGGGGATGGACGGAACACGACACCGAAACGGTCCAGGTCGTAGCGGGCGGCGCCGGCATGCATCATCTCGACGGCGCAGCAGGCCAGACCGAAAGTCATGGGCCACATCGATCCGGTGCGGGCCCAGTTGATCAGCTTGTCAGCGGTGGTGGTGACAAAACCTTCGTTTAATACGCCTTCAATTGCCATGGCTCATTCCCAATCAAGGGCACCTTTCTTCCAGATGTACCAGAAACCGACGACGAATTCAGCGATGAAAACCATCATCGTCACGAATGCGGGCCAGCCCAGTTCGCGCATGGAGACGCCCCAGGGGAAGAAGAATGCCGTTTCCAGATCAAACAAAATAAATAGGATCGCGATCAGGTAGTACCTGACGTCGAACTTCATGCGCGCGTCTTCGAACGCTTCGAAGCCGCATTCATACGGGGAGAGTTTTTGCGGATCCGGACGATGCGGACCAATCAGGCGGCCAAGCACCTGGGGGGCGACACCCACGCCGATACCGACGAGGATGAACAGCAGGACGGGGAAGTAATTCTCGAGGTTCACAATGAAGCCTTTGTTGAACGATCGGTTGATAAAACACTGCGGTGGAGCAGTACCGTATCGCGCGAACCTGGCTTATTGCCTGCTAACCAGGATCGTACGACTGATCCTCGTAAAAAAGCCAGCTGAGGCAGGAGAGCTGAGTGCTCGTGCGCCCTAGCTGGCTTCTGTATCTTTGGTGCCGACGGCGAGACTCGAACTCGCACAGCTTTCGCCACTACCCCCTCAAGATAGCGTGTCTACCAATTTCACCACGTCGGCTGGAGACCAGTATTTTACCCTGCCTTAGCACCTTTTTTCAATGCACAAATTGCGTTGAAACAAGGAAAATACATAAAAAGTCATCTCTTTTTGATGTAACCCATTCGGGCCACACCGATTTGTACTGCTGGCGCCCTGCGACGCCTTGTTGCCACCTGCGAAAACGATCACGCTTAGCAGTCGGCTGGCGCGGCGCCACCAGGGGCGGCCACGCCGGTATCGATCAAAAGACCGATTATTTCGGAACCTGGTTAGCCGGGGCCGGCGCACCCGGTGCGACAGGCACGTCATTGACCGGAGCCGCCGGAGCCGGGTTCGCGGTTGCCGGAACTGCATTGCCGGCATTATTCGCCGGCGCATTCGTAGCCGGAGCCTGACCTGCCGGTACCGCGGCACGTTCCATCACGCCGCCACTAGTGCTGTGCGGACGGTTGGTGGCGCTGTATGCCAGTGCCAGCGTCGACGCGAAGAAGATCGCGGCAGCGACGGCAGTCGACTTCGACAGGAAGTTCGACGACCCGCTGGCGCCGAACAGGCTGCCGGACGCACCGGAACCAAACGCGGCGCCCATGTCGGCACCCTTACCATGCTGCAGCAGCACCAGGCCGATGATGGCCAGGGCCGACAAGACCTGTACGACTACAATCAGATTGAACAAGGCGCTCATTTAGATTCCATTCCTATTTTAACTACGTTTCAAATTCTTTTCAGGCGGCGTGCAAGATGGCCAGGAAATCCGCGGCCTTCAGCGCTGCGCCGCCAACCAGGCCGCCGTCGATGTCCGGCTGCGCCATCAGCTCCTTGGCGTTGTCGGGCTTCATGCTGCCGCCGTACAAGATCGCCACCGAAGCGCCCGCCTGTACGCTGCGCTCCTTCAACTGCATGCGCAGCTGCGCGTGCACTTCCTGCGCCATTTCCGGCGTCGCATTCCTGCCGGTGCCAATTGCCCAGACCGGCTCATAAGCGACCACGATTTTTTCGACCTGCGCATCGTCAAGCAGTTCGAGCACCGCGGCCAACTGGCTGCCAACCACGCTGGCGGTCTGCCCCGCTTCGCGCTGGTCCAGCGTTTCGCCGACGCACACGATCGGAGTCAGCCCCGCTTCCAGCGCGGCCTTGGCCTTGTGCGCGACCAGCTCGCTGCTCTCGCCGTGATATGCGCGGCGCTCGGAATGGCCGACGATGACATAACGGCAGGAAAAATCAGCCAGCATCGCGGCCGAAACTTCACCGGTGTAGGCGCCGCTGGCGTGCTGCGAGACATCTTGTGCACCCCAAGCGACCGGCGTGCCGGCCAGGAGCTGTTCGCACTGCGGCAGATATGGAGCCGGAACGCAGACCGCGCAAGAGGCATTTGCGCCATCCAGGCCGGCCAGCAGGCCAGCGACCAGCGTTGCGTTACCCGCGCGGCTGCCGTTCATTTTCCAGTTACCTACGACGAGTTTGGGACGCATTCGGAACCCCATGGTCAAATAACCCGCTATTCTAGCGGTCGCCAGATGGACGGTCAAACAATGGCTGAGCGGCGTTGTTCCGAGCACTGCGTAGGGTGCGCACCTGTGCGCACGCGGTTCGCGAACGTGGCGTCGCGGGATCGGCAATCGCAGACGCAAACTCTGCGCGACGGTACCGCGTGCGCACTGGTGCGCACCCTACGCCCTCCGCGACGCGACGCGGCTACAACACCTGCAGCACAATCTTGCCCACATGCGTGCTGGATTCCATCAGCGCGTGCGCCTCGGCTGCTTCGGCCAGAGGAAAGGTCTTGTAAATCACGGGCTTGATCTTGCCCTCGGCGAACAGCGGCCACACGCGTTCCCGCAACTGCCGCGCGATCGCCGCCTTGAATTCGACCGGACGCGGGCGCAAGGTGGAACCGCTGATCGTCAAGCGCCGACGCAACACCTGGCCAAGGTCGACCGTGGCTTTGGCGCCACCCAGCAGCGCAATCAGCGCAATGCGCCCGTCATCCGCCAGGCACTCGATCTCGCGCGGCACGTAGTCGCCACCGACCATGTCCAGCACCACATCCACGCCCTTGCCTGCTGTCAGCTCCTTGACCACCGCGACGAAATCTTCCGTACGGTAGTTAATGCCGCGCTCGGCCCCCAGCGCTTCACAGGCGCGGCATTTTTCATCGCTGCCGGCTGTGGCGAACACACGGTGCCCGAGCGCGCTGGCAAGCTGGATCGCGGTCACGCCGATGCCCGAGCTGCCGCCCTGCACCAGCAGCGTTTCCGCGCCGGAGAGGTGCGCGCGATCGAACACGTTGGTCCACACTGTAAAGAAGGTCTCCGGCAGCGACGCTGCCTCCACCGCGCTCAAGCCGGCTGGGATCGGCAGGCACTGCTGCACGGGCGCCGCGCAGTACTCGGCATAGCCGCCGCCCTGCACCAGCGCGCACACCATATCGCCCTTGCGAAAGCCGCTGCCGTCCAGGTCGCCATCGACGATCTCGCCCGCCACTTCCAGCCCCGGCAGGCTGGATGCACCGGGCGGCACCGGGTACTTGCCCATGCGCTGCAGCACGTCGGGACGGTTGACGCCGGCAGCGTGCACCTTGATCAGGACTTCGCCTGGCTTCGTGTCAGGCAGCGGACGTTCACACGCTTGCAGGACGTCCGGCTTGCCGGGCTGGGTGATTTCGATGGCGCGCATGGCTGGTCCTTTATTCAAGAACCGTGATTGTACGTCAGCGGCCGACGCCGAGCCGGCGCCAAGCGTTTGTTGCCGTGAAGAGAAAAAGTCTGCGAGGCGCGTGCCCTTGTGCAAGCGAATTCTCCAGAGAATGACAATTCTGCGGGACAGTCGAGATAGGTCAACGAACACCGCCGCAGCCTCCTTGTCCGCGATATGTACGGCAGGTAGATTGGCTCACACGAGCTCATCAGGTAACGCCGGTTCCCCGGCCGGCACCCGGCGACTCATTCAAGAAGCACGATAGCGAGGAGCTGCCATCATGTTGTCCCTGCCTGCCCTGTTCAGTACGGCCAGCCGGCTGCTGGCTGGCGCCGCGCTCGCCGCCGCAATGGCCGTTCCAGCGTCCGCATCGCAGGGCTGGCCTTCGGGACACTGGGTCGCCACCTGGGGTGCGAGCCCTGGCACAGTACCCGCCAATGCGCGGGCCTTCAGCGACCAGACACTGCGCTTGATCGTGCGCACCAGCATCGGCGGCAATCGCGTGCGCATTCGCTTGTCCAACGAGATGGGCACGACGCCGCTGCATGTCGGCGAAGCGCATATCGCGGTGCGCGCCAGCGGCGCCGAGATCGCCCCCGGCACCGACCGCCCGCTGACCTTTTCCGGCCAGGCCGCGATCACGATCCCGCCCGGCGCGCCGGTGCTGTCCGATCCGGTCGAGCTGAACGTGGCTCCGCTGTCGGAGCTGGCGGTCAGCATCTACCTGCCGGACACGGTGACTTCAATCCACGGCACGGCCAGCCAGCCGAACTACGTGTCGCTCCCGGGCAACTTCACCGGCTCGTCCGCCCTGCCAACCGAGCGCACGATTCTGACGCTGCCGTTCCTGACCCAGGTCGACGTCGACCGCGACGCCACCGCGGCCATTGTCACGTTTGGCGACGCGATCACCGGGAGCACCCGCAACACAGCGGATGCAGACGGCCGCTGGCCGAGCTGGCTGGCGAAGCGCCTGCAAAGCGCGCGCGACTCCAATTTCGACATGACCGGCCGGCTGGGCATGGTCGAGCGCGGCATCATTGGTGCCCGGCTGCTTTCCAGGCCGGCGCCTGACGAGCCCAGCGCGCTCGAACGCTTCGACCGCGAGGTCCTGGCCACCGCCGGCGTGCGCTACATGATAGTGCTCATCGGGATCAACGACATCGGCGCCAGCCCGAACGACAACCCGGTCGGCGCGCAGGACCTGATCGCCGGCTACCGCCAGCTGGTCGCACGTGCGCACCAACAGGGAATCGCGGTCTACGGCGCGACGCTCACGCCGTTCGAAGGTGCGCCCTTTTACTCCGCAGCGAAGGAACAGGTGCGCCAAACCGTCAACGACTGGATACGCACGCATGAAGAATTCGACGGGGTGCTCGATTTCGACGCCGTCACGCGCGACCCGGCACGCCCGACGCGGCTGCTGCCGGCATACGACAGCGGCGACCACCTGCATCCGAACGACCTGGGCCACCAGGCGATGGGCAAGGCGGTGCCGCTGGAGCTGTTCCGCTCGCAGCCAGCGGGAGGCAAGAGATAAGGGAGGGGAAAAAGGAAGACCGCCGGCCAACCGGCGGCAGTCGCAAGTGCGTACTGGTGCGTACGTGGTCGAAAGCTGGCCAGCCGATCTTGATGGGCAAGAGGAATCGGCTGTGCCACTCGCGGCCGCGTGCGCACCAGTCGCCGGCGGCCATTCGTGGATCAGGAATTGCCGCCGGTGCGCGAGGCCGTCGGCAAGGGCATTCCCGGCTTCCAGTTGCGCGACAAGGCCTGCGCCTCCTCGATCTGTTCATTCGTCATCTGGCGCGACACCGCGGCACGCTGTTCGGTTGCATTGGCATTGCCGTTGGCCGCCGCCAGATTCCACAGCATGTACGCGATCACCACGTCCTGCGGCATGCCCGCGACGTGATAGCGGTACATCAGCCCGAGCGCATGCTGCGCCTCCGCATGGCCCTGCTCGGCCGCCTTGCGGAACCACGTCACCGCCTGCTTCTGGTCCTGCAGCACCGCGTTGCCGGTGTAGTACATCGCGCCCACCACGTACTGTGCGTCCGCCTTGCCCTGCTGCGCGGCCTTGTGGTGCCACATGAAGGCCTGCTTGTAGTCGCGCACCACGCCACGGCCCATGTAGTACATCAGGCCCAGCAAATGCTGGGCTTCCGCGTTTCCGGCCTTGGCAAGCGGGGTAATTTCCTTCAGCGCCAGCGGATAGTTCCGCGCGTTGTAGGCGGTCGCGCCTTCGGCAAAGCCTGCATGTGCGCTGACATGCAGGCCGAAGACGGCGACGATGGCAATCATTATTCTTTTCATGTCTCGTGACTGGAACCTGGGACTTCGTCCTACCCTCCGTGCCGTTGGAGGGCTCCCTGTGTATTTTTTACTTCCAACTGACCTTGCCAAGACCGTCGACGCTGACCTTGCGGTTGAGCGGCTTGCCGTACACCGTCACCGAGCCCATGCCCGACAGGTTGACGCTGGCGTTCTGCAGCGCCGTCACGGTGGCATTGCCCAGCCCGGACAGGTCGAGGTTCACGGTTTCGACCGCTAGCTGCTGCGCGTCGAGCCCGCCCAACCCGCCCAGGTCAGCCTTGAGCCATTTGCTGCGCCCGTTCAACGTCACATGGCCGGCCCCGCGCAGCCGCAGGTCGAGGCCCTCGCCGTTCACGCCGCCGATGTTCATGCTGCCGACGCCGCCCAGGCTGGCGGTCGTGATCTTGTAGTTGCAGGCGACCTTCATCGAACCTGCACCATCCAGGTTCAGGTCGAGCTCGTCGCCGGAAAAGCCGGTGATTTCGGTCGACCCCAGGCTTTCGGATGTCACCTCGCGCAGCCGGGGCAAGGTCAGCTCCACCTTCAGGCCCGAGTGACTGTCCCACTTCCTGCGGCTCCCTTCGGTGCCAATGTTGAGCGTGTCACCACTTTGCTGCGTGGTGGTCATCTGGATCCAGCGCGGATCCCCCGTGAGCACGAGGACCGGGTTATTGCCCTGCCGGATCTTCAAATTCACCACACCATCCAGCTTGACGCGTACCACGCGGGCGTCGATCGGACGCGATTCGGTGGACACGTCGGGCGCCGCGACAGCGATCCCGACCACGCTGCACAAGGCTGCCGATCCCAGGCCGAGCTTATAAAAGATGTTCATCTGCTTCTCCGAATTGCAATGCTTTTTGACGAGGCATGGGTTCCAGAAAGATATTCTATTTGCATTTTCTGTAGGCATCCTCTCCTAGTCTCAACTATATCGGCGCGCCGGGCGCCACCTCATCAAATTGCGACGAACTGCAATTTTGACTACCCAGTCGACAGGATCACGGGGTTGCGCGGTAACCAAACGCCTTTACGAAAACTTACTTTTTAACATGCCGTTCAGTTAAGATGCCAGTCGCAACGGCGATCGAGCCGTTTCCACGCAACACTTATCGATTACTGCAACCTGTAGAGGTGACCAATGCGCTTGCGCCAACTGCCTGTCCTGCTGGCCGGGTTCGCCCTGTCGACGTCCGCCTTCGCCGCGGCCGCTGACCAGTGGCACCTGCCGGTCCAAGTCAAAAAGCTCGACAACGGACTGACCGTCGTTATTTCCGAAGACCATAGCTCGCCCACGGTCGGCGTCTCGGTCGTGTACCACGTCGGCATGCGGCTCGAGCCGCGCAACCGCACCGGCTTCGCCCACCTGTTCGAGCACCTGATGTTCCAGGGCACGCCGAATGCGCCCAAGGGCGTGTTTGACAAGACGATTACCGGCGGCGGCGGCCGCAACAACGGCTCGACCCGGCCCGACTTCACCAACTACATCGAAACCGCGCCGGCCTCGAGCCTGGAGCCGATCCTGTGGCTCGAAGCGGACCGCATGAAGACGCTCGACTTCAACGAAAAGACGCTGAAGAACCAGCAGGACGTGGTGAAGGAAGAGATCCGGGTCAACGTCAAGAACCAGCCCTACGGCGCCTTCTACTGGATCGACATCAGCCAGCAGGCATTCCAGAAGTGGGAGAACAACCACGACGGCTACGGCAGCTTCGAGGACCTGGAAGGAGCCAGCCTGGACGACGTACGCAAGTTCCACAGCGACTTCTACGGCCCCAACAACGCGGTGCTGGCCATTGCGGGCGACATCACGCCGGCGCAAGGCTTCGCACTCGCCCAGAAATACTTCGGCGGTATCGCCAGCCGCCCGACGCCGAAAGCCGGTGATTTCAGCGAGCCGCTGAACACCCAGGAAAAGCGCATCGAACAAAGCGACGCGCTGGCCCAGGTGCCGGGCATCGCGGCGGCGTGGAAGATACCGCCGCGTGCTAGCCAGGACCAGGCCGCGGTCGCGGTGCTGGGCGAACTGCTGGCCGGCAGCGACGCCTCGCTGTTCTACCAGGGACTAGTCAAGGGCCGCGAGATCGCGCTTAACGTCGATTCGCTGTTCGGCCTGACCGGTCCGTGGGAATACGACGGCCCCACCCTGCTCACCGTGTTCGCGCTGTACAAACCCGACAGCAGCGCCGACGCCGTGCTGGCGGCGATGGACCAGGAAATCGGCAAGGTGGCCAGGGACGGCGTGGACGCCGCCACCTTGAAGCGCGTGAAGACTCGCATGCTGGCCGACTGGTACAACAAGCTGGAAAACTTCATGAACCGCGCCGACACGATGGCCAAGCTGCAGACCATGTGGGGCGACGCAGGCGTGGTCAACAAGATCCCGGAATGGATCGAAGCGGTAACGTCGAACGACATCAAGCGCGCCGCGGCGACCTACCTGATCCCGTCCAACCGCACCGTTATCGACCGCAAGCCGGCTGCCAAGGCGGCCCCCGCCAACCCGCCAGCCGGCGACAAGAAATGAGGAGCGCATCGATGAAAAAGCTGCTGCTGACACTGACGATTTCCCTGCTGTTTGCGCCCGCCGCATTCGCCGACCAACCGGCCCAGTCGCTGCCGATGCCGGCGTACGGCAAGGACAAGACCATCCCGGCGCCGCACATCGTCAAGAAGACCCTGGCCAACGGGTTCACCGTGTGGGTGGTGCCGCGCCAGGGGCTGCCGCGGGTTGACTTCGTGCTGGCTGTGCGCGGCGCCGGCTACGCAGCCGACGACAAGAACCACCCGGGCTTTGCCAGCCTGCTGGCCGGGCTCCTGAACGAAGGCACCGCAAGGCGCGACTCGCGCGCCATCGCCGAAGCGGCGCAGGGCATGGGCGGCTCGGTCGGCGCCTCTCCGGCGCCGGACGGGATCATGGTCTCGGCCAACGCCCTCGCCTCGTACGCCGGCGACATGCTCGACCTGCTGGCCGAAGTGGTGCGCACCCCGTCGTTCCCGGCCAAGGAGGTGCAACTGGCCAAGGCCAACGCGCTGCAGTCGCTGCGCGTCTCCGAGACCACGCCGCGCTTCAAGGCCGACCGTGCGATCAGCCAGGCGATCTACGGCGAACATCCGTACGGCCATACCGAACCGACCGAGCAGGCGATCCAGTCCGTCACCGAGGACCTGCTGCGCGACGAGCACGCCAAGCGCTTCCGCCCCGAGCACAGCCTGCTCGTGATCACCGGCCGCATCAAGGAAGCCGACGCGCTCAAACTGGCGCAGCAGGCGTTCGGCGACTGGAAGGCGCAGGGACCGGCAGCGGCGGCTACGCCACCGGCGCCGCGCTCGGCCAAGCCGGTGCGCTTGCTCATCGAGCGTAACGGCAGCGTGCAGTCGACCGTGCGCCTGGGCTCCCCGGGAATCGCCGCCACCGCCGCCGACCAGGTGCCGCTGCGCCTGGCCAGCACCATCCTCGGCGGAGGCTTTTCGAGCCGGGTGAACATCAACCTGCGCGAGGAAAAGGGCTATACCTACGGCGCTTCCGCCGGGGCGAGGATGGCGCGCGAAGGCGGCTCCATCATCGGCGGGGCCGACGTGCGCAACCAGGTCACCGGCGCGGCACTGACCGAGTACTTCAACGAGTACAAGCGGATCGGCACCGAACTGGTACCGAAGGACGAGATGGAGATGAACAAGCGCTACGTGGCTGGGGGCTACCTGATCAGCAACCAGATGCAGCGCTCGGTTGCCTCCACCCTCGCCTCGAACTGGCTGGTCGGGCTGCCGCCCGAGTTCCTCGGCCAGTTCGTGCCGCTGATCCAAAAGGTGACGCCGGAGCAGGTGCGCGAGGTATCGAAGAAGTACTTCGCACCGGAGAAGCAGTCGATCGTGGTCGTGGGCGACAAGGCCTCGGTGGGCGAGCAGTTGAAGGCGTTCGGGGAGTTTGTGGCGCGCGACAAATAAGCGTGCCAATGGCGCATGTGCCCATCCTACGGCCTAAACCCTGGGCGTAGGGTGCGCACCTGTGCGCACGCGGTTACGTGCGCATCCGAAGCCGAGGGCCGTGCGTGAGCCGGACCGCGTGGGCACGGGTGCCCACCCTACGCCTCCGGCATATAGCACGGCTTGTGCCCGGCTTAGTGGCCTTCATATGAGCAATAAAAAACCGCCAGGCTCTCGCACTGGCGGTTTTTGTTTGGCTTAAAGCCGCTTGGCGATTACTGCGCCGTCGCAGTCTCAGCCGCGCCTTCCGCAGCAGCCTGCTTCATCGACAGCTTCAGGCGGCCGCGCTCGTCGGCCTCGATCACCTTCACACGCACTTGCTGGCCTTCCTTCAGGTAGTCGGCGACAGCATTGACGCGCTCGTTGGCGATCTGGCTGATGTGCAGCAGGCCGTCCTTGCCCGGCATGACCTGCACGATCGCGCCGAAGTCCAGCAGCTTGAGCACGGTGCCGTCGTAGGTCTTGCCCACTTCGACCGTCGCGGTCAGCTCTTCGATGCGGCGCTTGGCTTCCTGGCCGGCAGCGGCGTCGACCGATGCGATGGTCACGATGCCTTCGTCGGTGATGTCGATCTGGGTGCCGGTTTCCTCGGTCAGCGCGCGGATCACGGCGCCGCCCTTGCCGATCACGTCGCGGATCTTCTCAGGGTTGATGCGGATGGTGATCAGGCGTGGTGCGAAGTCCGACAGCTCGGTCTTCACGTGCGGCATGGCCTTCTGCATTTCGCCCAGGATGTGCTGGCGGCCTTCCTTGGCCTGCGCCAGCGCGACCTGCATGATCTCCTTGGTGATGCCCTGGATCTTGATGTCCATCTGCAGGGCGGTGATGCCGTTGGCAGTGCCGGCCACCTTGAAGTCCATGTCGCCCAGGTGGTCTTCGTCACCCAGGATGTCGGTCAGCACGGCGAACTTGCCGCCTTCCTTGATCAGGCCCATCGCGATGCCGGCCACGTGCGCCTTCATCGGCACACCGGCGTCCATCAGTGCCAGGCAGCCGCCGCACACCGATGCCATCGACGACGAACCGTTCGATTCGGTGATCTCGGACACGAGGCGGATCGAGTAGCTGAATTCTTCCGGCGACGGCAGCGCAGCGATCAGCGCGCGCTTGGCCAGGCGGCCGTGGCCGATTTCGCGGCGCTTGGGCGTGCCAACACGGCCGGTTTCGCCAGTGGCGAACGGCGGCATGTTGTAGTGCATCATGAATTCGTCGGTGTACTCGCCCATCAGCGCGTCGATCTTCTGGCTGTCGCGGCCGGTGCCCAGGGTGGCGATCACCAGTGCCTGGGTTTCGCCACGGGTGAACAGTGCCGAGCCGTGGGTGCGCGGCAGCACGCTGGTGCGGATCGAGATCGGGCGCACGGTGCGGGTGTCGCGGCCGTCGATGCGCGGCTCGCCTTCCAGGATCTGCGAGCGCACGACCTTGGCTTCCATGTCGAACAGGATGTTGCCCACTTCGACGGCGTCCGGTGCGTCGGTGCCGTTGGCGGCAGCTTCCGCAGCCAGGTCAGCCAGCAGTTTGGCGCTGACGTCCTTCAGCTTGTTGGTACGTGCTTGCTTGTCGCGGGTCTGGTAGGCGTCGCGGATATTGGCTTCGGCCAGCTGCGCCACGCGCGCGATCAGCGCTTCGTTCTTCGGTGCCGGTGCCCATTCGACTTCCGGCTTGCCGCCCTCTTCCACCAGCGCGTGGATCGCGTCGATCACGGCCTTCATCTGCTCGTGGCCGTAGACCACGGCGCCCAGCATGACTTCTTCGGACAGCTGCTGCGCTTCCGATTCAACCATCAGCACGGCGTGTTCGGTACCGGCCACCACCAGGTCCATCAGGCTGGTCTTCATCTGGCTGGTGGTCGGGTTCAGGATGTACTGGCCGTTGGCGTAGCCGACGCGTGCGGCGCCGATCGGGCCGTTGAACGGGATGCCGGCCACGCACAGGGCGGCCGAGGCGCCGATCATCGCCGGGATGTCCGGGTCGATCTCAGGATTGACCGACAGCACGTGGATGATCACCTGCACTTCGTTCAGGTAGCCTTCCGGGAACAGCGGGCGGATCGGGCGGTCGATCAGGCGCGAAGTCAGGGTTTCTTTTTCGGAGGGACGGCCTTCGCGCTTGAAGAAGCCGCCCGGGATTTTACCGGCAGCGTAACTTTTCTCGATGTAATCCACGGTCAGGGGGAAGAAGTCCTGGCCGGGTTTGGCATCCTTCTTGGCAACGACGGTGGCGAGCACCACCGTGTCTTCCACCGACACCATCACGGCGCCGCTTGCCTGACGGGCGATTTCGCCAGTCTCCAGGGTGACCGTGTGCTGGCCATACTGGAAGGTTTTCGTAACTTTGTTAAACATGGGTAATCCCTTTCTATTTGCCGACAGATTTTCAGGGGCTGTCGTTCACCTCACCACGGGCTACGTTAAACGGGCGCGGGTTCAAAACCCCCGCCATATCTACAGCAACTACAAAACTGCTACAAAACTGCCAAAACAAAAAATGCCCGCGACAGTCTTAGCTGACGCAGGCATTTCCTGACTAAACCGTCTGGCGCAACGATTACTTGCGCAGGCCGAGTTTGGCGATCAGGTCACGGTAGCGGTTCAGATCCTTGCCCTTCAGGTAGGAGAGCAGGCTCTTGCGACGGTTGACCATGGCGATCAGGCCACGACGGGAGTGGTGATCCTTTTGGTGGGCCTTGAAGTGGCCGTTCAGCTCGTTGATGCGGGCGGTCAACAGTGCGACCTGGACTTCGGGCGAGCCGGTATCGTTCTGGCCACGTGCGTTGTCCGCAATGATCGCGGCTTTGTTGATGTTTTCTACGGTCATGATGTTACCTTTCACATGCGGTGCAAGAGTCGGAACCCAGCGCACCGTGATTACATTGATAAACCTGGCCTTACCGACCAGACCCGCCAGTATATGCGAAAACCGGTCGCAAAACCACAATTTGGTGTGCGGCGCACCAGATTAAGGGGAATCCGCCGCTTTTGGAGTGAGATGATGAGCAAAATTACAACGGTGGCCGGGATGGGTCTGGCCATGGCGATCGCCGGCTGTGCCCTGTTCCGCACACCGCCCGACATCGGCGACACGCAGGCGCAGGTGATCGAGAAGATGGGACAGCCAAACGCCATCTACCCGGAACCGGACGGCGGGCGCAAGCTGGAGTACACGCAACAGCCGATGGGCGAATACGCCTTCATGGCCACCATCGGGCCGGACGGCAGGCTGACCAAATACGAGCAGGTGCTGACGGGAGAAAAGTTTGCCACCATCAAGATCGGCCAGGCGACCAAGGCCGACGTGCTGCGCACGATCGGGCATCCGGGCGAAATCACGCGTGTCATGCAGCACGATTACGAGGTGTGGTCATACCACTATCGGGAAAGCGGAGTGTGGTATTCGGTGATGAACGTGGAATTCGACCAGAATGGAATCGTGCAGCAGATGCTCAATCAGCCGGATCCGAGGTACAACAACGACGGCGGCCGGCGGAGGTAGACCGAGCAGGCCGCGCGCTCGGACAAATCGTAGGGGCCTGTGCGCACGCGGTACGTTTGCATATCGTTGGCGCTTGTATGCGCACGTACCGCGTGCGCACGGGTCCTCGGCGGCCCCGCGCCCCCTACGAATGATCACAACTGCGGATTGACCCGCTCGACTTTCGAGTACAGCTTGTTCAGTCCCGAAATGTAGGCCTTGGCCGAGGCCACGATGATGTCAGGATCAGCACCGACCCCGTTGACGATCCGCCCCGAACGCGACAAGCGCACCGTCACCTCGCCCTGCGACTGGGCGCCGCCGCTGATCGCGTTAATCGAGAACAGCAGCAGCTCGGCGCCGCTGCTCACCTGCGATTCGATCGCGTTGACCACGGCATCAACCGGGCCGTCGCCGGTGCCTTCGCAGACGAACTCCTTGCCCTCGATGCAGAACACCACGCGCGCATGCGGCATCTCGCCGGTTTCGGAGCGCTGCGCCAGCGACACGAAGCGATAGTGCTCGCTTTCGTGGTCCTGCTCCTCGGACGAGACCAGCGCCATGATGTCCTCGTCGAAGATCTCGGCCTTGCGGTCGGCCAGCTCCTTGAAGCGCGCAAACGCGGCGTTCACCTCAAGCTCGGATTCGAGCTCGATGCCCAGTTCCTGCAGCCGCGTCTTGAATGCGTTGCGGCCGGAGAGTTTGCCGAGCACGATCTTGTTGGCGGTCCAGCCCACGTCTTCGGCGCGCATGATCTCGTAGGTTTCGCGCGCCTTGAGAATGCCGTCCTGGTGGATGCCGGATGCGTGCGCGAACGCGTTGGCGCCCACCACCGCCTTATTCGGCTGCACGGCGAAGCCGGTGATCTGCGAGACCATCTTCGAGGCCGGCACGATCTGGGTGGTGTCGATGCCGACGGCGAGCTTGTAGTAGTCGGCGCGCGTCCTGAGCGCCATGACCACTTCTTCGAGCGCGGTGTTACCGGCCCGCTCGCCCAGGCCGTTGATCGTGCATTCGATCTGGCGCGCGCCGCCGATCGCCACGCCGGCCAGCGAGTTGGCCACGGCCAGGCCCAGGTCGTTGTGGCAGTGTACCGACCAGACGGCCTTGTCCGAATTGGGCACACGCTCGCGCAGGCGGCGGATGCGCATGCCGAATTCTTCCGGCACCGCGTAGCCGACCGTGTCGGGGAAGTTGATGGTGGTGGCGCCCTCGGCGATCACCGTTTCCAGCACGCGGCACAGGAAGTCCTCTTCCGAGCGGCTGCCGTCTTCGGGCGAGAACTCGATGTCGTCGGTGTGGTTACGGGCGTAGCGGATCGCCAGCTTGGCCTGCTCCAGCACCTGCTCCGGCTCCATGCGCAGCTTCATCTGCATGTGCAGTGGCGAGGTCGCGATGAAGGTGTGGATGCGCTTTCGTGCAGCCGGCTGCAAAGCCTCGGCGGCCCGGGCGATGTCGCGGTCGTTGGCGCGCGAGAGCGAGCAGATGGTCGATTCGCGCACGGCGGCAGCGATGGCGCGGATCGCTTCGAAGTCGCCAGGCGAGGCGGCCGCGAAGCCCGCTTCGATGACGTCGACCCGCAGGCGTTCCAGCTGGCGTGCGATGCGGACCTTTTCGTCCTTGGTCATCGACGCGCCGGGCGATTGCTCGCCGTCGCGCAGGGTGGTGTCAAAAATGATGAGGCGGTTCGGGTCAGGCATGACGGCTCCAATAAGCTAAGTATCAATGCGCGAGCACGCGCCGCCAGACCCGTGTGGACCGGCTAGCGTCGCTCGCTGCTATCCACCGGTTCGTCGCCAGTCTGGATGATGCTGACCGGCTTGCCTTTCGAAAGACGCCAGAACAGTACCGCATAACCGGACAAACCGTACAACACAAACAGCGGCCACAGTACGATGGCCGGTTTGATCGCCAGCAGCGCAAAGCCGAGGGCGATCAGGAATACCACGATGAACGGCACCGATTTACGGAAGTTCACGTCCTTGAAACTGTAGAACGGCACGTTGGTCACCATCGTCAGGCCGGCGAACAGCGCGATGACCCACGACAGCCAGTCGACCTGGCGCGGGCTGACGTTGATGTCGGGGTCGGTCATCATCAGGATGAAGCCCACCACCAGGGCCGCGGCGGCCGGGCTGGGCAAGCCCTGGAAGTAGCGCTTGTCCACCACTTCGATGTTGGTGTTAAAGCGCGCCAGGCGCAGCGCCGCGCCGGCGCAGTAGACGAATGCCGCAATCCATCCCAGCTTGCCCAAGCCGCGCAGCGCATATTCGTAGATGACCAGGGCCGGCGCCGCGCCGAACGAGACCATGTCGGACAGGCTGTCGTACTGGGCGCCGAACTCGGACTGGGTGTTGGTCAGGCGCGCGATGCGGCCGTCCAGCGCGTCCAGTACCATGGCCACGAAGACAGCCCAGCAGGCGTCCTCGAAGCGCTGGTTCATCGCCATCACAATGGCGTAGAAGCCTCCGAACAGGGCGGCGGTGGTGAAAGCGTTCGGCAACAGGTAGATGCCGCGCCGCGGCTTGCCCTCGGCCTTGCGGCCGAAATGGCTTATCCGGCTCTGGCGGGGAGCGGCACTGGATTTTCTGCGTCGTGGAAAGGTTGCCATAAAATTCAGTATCAAGTAGGAATCGCGCGCATGCGACAACCACCCATTATAGTGGTCATACGAACATGTTAGCGAATGGATACTGTTACTTGAACCTTACCTTTCCCACGACATTCATCTGCAAGGTCGTTTCGCCGGGCTCGAAGCTGGGCTCGGGAACCTCGTCCATGCCGCGTTTGCCGAACTGCGCCCGCATCTGCATCGGCGCCGCGGCGGCCTCCGCCATGTAACGGCCGCTGGCCTCGAAATCGACGGTATCGATCACCGCATCCGTCACCTTGCGCCCCATGGCGTTGGCGATCGACGCGATGCGCTCGTTCAGGTTGCGGTAGGTGGCGGCGATGCGCTGGTCGTCCAGGCGCCGGGCCAGTTCGGGGCTCAGGCCGAATTCCAGGCTGTTAATCTGCAGCAGCTTCTGCGCCGCGGCGGCAGTCCTGGGCAGATTGTTCAGGTTGGTTGTCTTTACTTCGAGATACTGGCCGACACGCCAGCCGATCGGCAGGCGCTTGGCGCCCGGCTGGGTCAGCGGCTGCGGCGGATTCTCGGGGTACACGGGCATCGTGAAATAGCCCTGCGTCTTGAGGTCGGCCTGTGGATCTTCACGCCGGACGATTTCGACGCCCTGCTTCATCTTCTGGTTCACGCGGGCGGCGGCGGCGGTCTTGTCCTTGTCGAACTCTTCGACTGACAGAACAAGGACGGCCTGGTCATTGGGATGTTTGACCTCGCCATGCGCGGGTACGATTACCATTGTGCCGCTGGTGGCGGCCGCAGGCCCGGTTTGCGCCTGCGCGGCGGCACAGCCAAGGATCAGACCGGCCAGCAGGAACATTTTCATACGCGACATCATTTTCTCCGAGGTTATATGCGGCAGGGGCCGCGACAGAAGGAACGATACTGTTTTTTCAATCTCCATCCCATTCCTGTAATGGAAAGTTTCAAAACAACATCTTGGACGGCCCCTCTCCCCCCATTAAAAACGATGACTTTGCTCGTCGTTCCCGCGCAGGCGGGAACCCATAGGCAGCGTAAAATGACGCTCAGCATGGGTTCCCGCCTGCGCGGGAACGACGTGATGTCGGTTAGTTCTTCGACTGATCCACCAGCTTGTTCTTGGCGATCCACGGCATCATCGCGCGCAGCTTGGCGCCCACTTCCTCGATCTGGTGCTCGGCCGTCAGGCGGCGGCGCGAGATCAGGGTCGGTGCGCCGGCCTTGTTCTCGAGGATGAAGCTCTTGGCGTATTCACCGGTCTGGATATCCTTCAGGCACTGGCGCATCGCGTTCTTGGTGTCTTCGGTCACGACGCGCGGGCCGGTGACGTATTCGCCGTATTCCGCATTGTTCGAGATCGAGTAGTTCATGTTGGCGATGCCGCCTTCGTAGATCAGGTCGACGATCAGCTTCAGTTCGTGCAGGCACTCGAAGTAAGCCATCTCCGGCGCGTAGCCGGCTTCCACCAGGGTCTCGAAGCCGGCCTTGATCAGCTCGACGGTGCCGCCGCACAGCACGGCTTGCTCGCCGAACAGGTCGGTCTCGGTCTCTTCGCGGAAGTTGGTTTCGATGATGCCGGCCTTGCCGCCGCCGTTGGCCATCGCGTACGACAGGGCGATGTCACGTGCGTGGCCCGACTTGTCCTGGTACACGGCGACCAGGTGCGGCACGCCGCCACCCTGGGTGTAGGTGTTGCGCACGGTGTGGCCCGGGGCCTTGGGCGCGATCATGATCACGTCCAGATCGCCACGCGGCACAACCTGGCCGTAGTGCACGTTAAAGCCGTGGGCGAATGCCAGTACCGCGCCCTGCTTGATGTTCGGCTCGACGTTTTCCTTGTAGACCTGGGCGATGTTCTCGTCCGGCAGCAGGATCATGACCACGTCGGCGTTCTTGACCGCTTCGTTCACTTCGGCGACCTTCAGGCCCGCCTTTTCGACCTTCTGCCACGAGGCGCCGCCGCGGCGCAGGCCGACGGTCACGTTCACGCCGGATTCCGACAGGTTCTGGGCGTGCGCGTGGCCCTGCGAGCCGTAGCCGATGATGGCGACATTCTTGCCTTTGATGAGGGAGAGGTCGCAGTCTTTGTCGTAGAAAACTTTCATTTTTAATCCTGTATCTTTTTGTAGTTACCAGTTGATGAGATGCGTGGGGTGAGTCGGGCTAATTGCCCGACGAACAAGCTGCCCACCTAAACTTTAAGGATGCGTTCGCCGCGGCCGATGCCCGAGCCGCCCGTACGCACAGTTTCCAGAATGGACGTACGGTCGATCGCGTCGATGAAGGCGTCGAGCTTGCTGCGGTTGCCGGTCAGTTCGATCGTGTAGGTCTTCTCCGTCACGTCGATGACGCGGCCGCGGAAGATGTCGGCGGTGCGTTTCATCTCTTCGCGTTCCTTGCCGACCGCGCGCACCTTGATGAGCATGAGCTCGCGTTCGATGTGCGCGCCTTCGGTCAGGTCGACCACCTTGACCACCTCGATCAGGCGGTTCAGGTGCTTGGTGATCTGCTCGATGATGTCGTCCGAGCCGGAGGTCACGATCGTCATACGCGACAGGGTCGCATCCTCGGTCGGCGCCACGGTCAGGGTTTCGATGTTGTAGCCGCGCGCGGAGAACAGGCCAACCACACGCGACAGCGCGCCCGCTTCGTTCTCAAGAAGGACAGAAATGATATGTCGCATTTACAGGTCCTCCGAGCCGAGCAGCATTTCCGACAGGCCCTTGCCGGCCTTGACCATCGGCCAGACGTTCTCGCCGCGGTCGGTGATAAAGTTCATGAACACCAGCCGGTCCTTCATCGCAAACGCATCGCGCAGCGCGCCTTCGATGTCGCCCGGCTTGTCGATGCGCATGCCGACGTGGCCGTAGGCTTCAGCCAGCTTTTCGAAGTCCGGCAGCGAGTCCATGTACGACTCGGAATAGCGCGAGCCGTAGTCGAGCTCCTGCCACTGGCGCACCATGCCCAGGAAACGGTTGTTGAGCAGGATGATCTTCGGCGTCAGGTGGTATTGCTTGCAGGTGGCGAGTTCCTGGATGTTCATCTGGATCGAGCCTTCGCCGGTGACGCAGGCGACCGTCGCACCCGGATTGGCCATCTGCACGCCCATGGCGTACGGCAGGCCGACACCCATCGTGCCCAGGCCACCGGAATTGATCCAGCGGCGCGGCTTGTCGAACGGGTAGTACTGCGCGGCCCACATCTGGTGCTGGCCCACGTCGGAGGTGACGAAGGCATCGCCCTTGGTCACCTTCCACAGTTCTTCGATCACCGCCTGCGGCTTGATGACTTCACTGGAGGGCGAGTAACGCAGGCATTCGCGGGCGCGCCATTCATTGATCTGCTTCCACCACGCCGGCAGCGCAGCGGTGTTCGGACGGGCGTCGGCGGCGTCGAGCTGGGCCAGGAATTCAGTCAGCACATCCTTGACGTTGCCCACGATCGGGATGTCGACCTTGACCCGCTTCGAAATCGACGACGGGTCGATGTCGACGTGGATGATCTTGCGCGGGGTGGACGCGAAGTGTTTCGGGTTGCCGATCACGCGGTCGTCGAAGCGGGCGCCGATGGCGATCAGGACGTCGCAGTGCTGCATCGCCATGTTCGCTTCGTAGGTGCCGTGCATGCCCGGCATGCCGACGAACTTGTCGCTGGTGGCGCGCGATCCGCCCAGGCCCATCAGCGTGTTGGTGACCGGGAAGCCGAGCTTCTCGACCAGCCGGTTCAGTTCCGGCGCGGCATTCGCGAGGATCACGCCACCGCCGGTGTAGATCATCGGGCGCTCGGCCTGCAGCAGCAACTGCACCGCCTTGCGGATCTGGCCCGCATGGCCCTTGTCGACCGGGCGGTACGAGCGCATCTCGATTTCGCGCGGGTACTCGTACATGCATTTCTGCATGCTGATGTCTTTGGGGATGTCGACCAGCACCGGGCCGGGACGGCCGGTGCGCGCGATGAAGAAAGCCTTCTTCATTGTCGACGCGAGCTCTTTCACATCCTTGACCAGGAAGTTGTGCTTGACCACCGGACGCGTGATGCCGACCGTATCGCATTCCTGGAACGCGTCCTGGCCGATCGCGTGGCTGGGCACCTGGCCGGAGATCACGACCATCGGCACCGAGTCCATGTAGGCGGTCGACAGGCCGGTGACGGCATTGGTCACGCCCGGACCGGAGGTCACCAGGGCGACGCCAACCTGGTTGGAGCTGCGCGAATAGGCATCGGCGGCGTGGACCGCGGCCTGCTCGTGACGCACGAGGATGTGCTGGAATTTGTCCTGCTTGAAGATGGCGTCGTAGATGTAGAGGACCGCGCCGCCCGGATAGCCGAAGACGTGCTTGACGCCCTCTTCCGCGAGACAACGGACCACGATCTCCGCGCCCGTGATGGGAACGGCTGCTTCGTTACTCATTTTCATTCCTTTCAAAACCCGAGAGGGAGATTGATCGGATGCTCGTTCCTAACGAAGGCCGCGTGGCGCAACAGTACCCCCAGGCTTCCCTTCTTTCTGCGGTCACGTCGATCTTTCAGGCACCCGTAGATACCTTACGAACCGGCGCTGGTCGCAACTCGTTCAGCGTGAGTTTCTGTGGCGTCAATGCGGACCTCTCGCGCTTGTGGCGCGGGTCGGAGCAAACTGCCTACAAATGAAAGCGCGTCATGCCGGAGGCGGCTTTGTGTGCCGTGACCGACTTGACCATGGAGCTTTGGGGATGCAAAGCGTCGTGTACCATACCGCGTTGCACAATTTTGGTCAAGACAAAACAAAAATTAATCACGGCGCCGAGCGGGACAAGTCATTGCCGTTTTCGAAAGTGTAATTACGGTGCAGTCTGTCGTGTTTTTTGTTAGCATTCGTGAGTTTTCCCAAATGCCACATTCAAAATAATCCGTGGCAAGACCTTTCATCGCATGGCCACAGATAAAGAACTCAACGACTTCCTCGCGAATGTCGAACGGCGCGCGTTCAAGCAGGCCGTGTATGCGGTGCGCAAGGACGAAGCGGCGCTGGACATCGTCCAGGACGCGATGATCAAGCTTGCCGAAAAATATGGCGACAAGCCGGTGGCAGAATTGCCAATGCTGTTTCAGCGCATTTTGCAAAACACCATCCTCGACTATTTTAGGCGTGAAAAGGTCCGCAATACCTGGGTCAGCCTCTTTTCGGGCCTGGGTCGGCGCGAAGGGGACGATGAGGATTTTGATATACTTGCATCTTTTGAGGCAGAAGAAGGCAGTGCGGCCGCCGAGTCCAGCGCGGACCAGGCCGAGCGGGCCGAAACCTTGAAGTTGATCGAAGCGGAGATTCAAAAACTCCCGGCACGTCAACGGGAAGCGTTCCTCATGCGTTACTGGCAGGACATGGATGTGGCCGAAACGGCCGAAGCGATGGGGTGCTCCGAGGGCAGCGTAAAGACGCATTGCTCTCGCGCGACGCATACCTTAGCCGAAGCCCTCAAGGCCAAGGGAATCAAATTATGAATACGGACGACATCAACCTGGCGTACAAGGTGCGCCATGCCTTGAACGACAATCTGGACAACTTGCCGGCCTCGACCACGGACCGGCTGGCTGCCGCGCGCGCCCTCGCCCTGTCCCGCAAAAAGGCCGATGCCCCGGTACGCAAGCAGAAACATCGCCCGCTGTTCGACTTTTCCGCAATCCTTTCGCCGGCCGGCCTGATGCGCCTGGGCGTGGCGGTGCCGCTGCTGGCAATGGTTGTGGGCCTGGCCGGCATTTACCAATACGAACAGCAGCAACGCATTGCGGAACTGGCTGAACTGGACGCGGCCGTGCTGTCCGACGAACTGCCGCTGACCGCCTACCTCGATCACGGCTTTAACGCCTACCTGGCGTCGCAGTCCAAGCCGCAGTCGCAACAGCAACAACAGCGGACCCAGTAAGGATGACGGGTTTCAGGTCTCGCATCGCAGCACTCGCCGGCGTCGCCACGCTCGCGCTCGCCGGCGCATGGGCGCTCGCCCAGCAAAACACTTCCGCCCCGGCTGCCCCGGCTGCCCCTGCGGCCGCGCCTGCCGCGTCGCACCCACAGACCCAGCACCCGGCCATCAAAACGCCGCCCAAGGCGCCAGCCAAGCCCTTGTGGCGCGAACTGTCGGCCAAGCAGCAGGCTGCGTTGGCGCCGCTGGAAAACGAGTGGGATCAAATGGGGCCGGTGCAAAAGCGCAAATGGCTCGAGATCGCCAGCCGGTTCGAATCGATGAAGCCGCAAGAACAGCAGCGCGTGCATGACCGCATGCGCGAATGGGTCAAGCTCACGCCCGCCCAGCGCGAGATGGCGCGCCAGAACTACAACCAGGCCAAGAAGATCCCGCCCGGCAAGAAGGCGGAGACCTGGGAAAGCTATCTGCAACTTCCGGAAGACGAGAAGAAGAAGCTGGCAGAACAGGCAACAGAACGCAAGCGCGGCGGCGCGACGCCGCCGAACCGGGCCGCAGCGGCCAAGCGTGGCCCTTCGACCGGAGCCGTTGTAGCGGCCTGCCCTGCCGGCACCACCAAGAACGCCCTGTCGGCGACGCCGCCGTGCGTTCCCGCCCCGGCGG
>NZ_SPUM01000136.1 GCF_004614195.1 Massilia horti
GCCTGTCGGCAGCGCACCGTTTGCCGACAGGCTGGCGCGGGCAGCGGCCGGGGGCTTCGGCGGCCGAGGCGGCGGCAGGACTGTCACGTCCAGGGCACCCTCGTCCCGCAGCGTCTGCAGCCTTGTCAGTTCGCGGGCGACCCAGCTACGCCGCGCGCTGCCGGCGGGCACGAATTTCCAGCCGCCGTGGGCGCGGTATTTGCGCGCCAGGTCGCCGGACAGCTCGTCCAGCCGGTCCAGTTCGATACCGACCGCGTACTCGCCGAAGCTGGCCAGCACGTTCTGGCGCAGCAGGAACAGCGCGCCCGCCGCCACTGCCAGGAGCGCCAGCAGGACGGCTGCAAACAGACGAAGGCCGATCGATATTCTCAAGGTCGCATGTGTGCGTTAAAAACATGCCATTGTAGTTTAGTTAATGACCTGGGACTTCGCCTCGACCAGGCTGGCGCGGTTCAAGCCAGAACAGTGATGCTGAAAAGCAACATCAGCCCATTTGCCAGGCCAGCCGCCTGCTGTTCATTATGTTGATCGGATAAATTCCGAACTTGACATCGGCGGTCCGTGCCATGTTGCGTTACAATACCAAGCGCTTTTTCGGCAGAACTCTGCAAGCTCCGCCCGCAACAGTCCTTCCCCCACAACTTGATGTAGTAAGTGCGATCCGCTAACCGGTCAGGCCGTGTCGCGGAAGGTTAGATTAACCCGCCCCATACTCGCGAAGCGCGAAGAAAGGTGAGCAAAAATGATGCAACAGTATGAAGGCAACTCGTACCTGTTCGGCGGAAATGCGCCGTACGTGGAAGAGTTGTATGAAGCCTACCTGAACAATCCGGGCTCGGTGCCCGACAACTGGCGTGCCTACTTCGACGCCATGCAACACGTGCCGGCCGTGGACGGTTCGTCCCGTCCCGACGTGGACCACTCCTCGGTCATCGCCTCGTTCGCCGAGCGCGCCAAGCAGGGCCCGATCCGCACCGTGTCCGCCGCCGCCGATCCAGAGATGGGCCGCAAGCGCGTCGCCGTCACCCAGCTGATCGCCGCTTACCGCTATCTCGGTTCCCGCTGGGCCAACCTGGACCCGCTGCAGCGCCAGGAGCGTCCGCCCCTGCCGGAGCTCGACCCCGCTTTCTACGGCTTCTCGGAAGCCGACCTCGACACCGTCTTCAACATCAGCAATACCTACTTCGGCCAGGAAAACGCGTCGCTGCGCGACCTGCTGAACATGCTGCGCGACACCTACTGCCGCGCCATCGGTGCTGAATTCATGTACATCAGCGATCCGGCCGAAAAGCGCTGGCTGCAAGAGCGCCTGGAATCGATCCGCTCGACCCCGACCTTCACCGCCGAGAAGAAGCGCCACATCCTCGAGCGCCTGACCGCGGCCGAAGGCCTGGAGCGCTACCTGCACACCAAATACGTGGGCGCCAAGCGCTTCTCGCTGGAAGGCGGCGAGTCGTTCATCGCGTCGATGGACGAAGTAATCCAGCGCGCCGGCGAACAAGGCGTGCAGGAAATCGTGATCGGCATGGCCCACCGCGGCCGCCTGAACGTGCTGGTCAACACGCTGGGCAAATCGCCGGCCGACCTGTTCGAAGAATTCGAAGGCAAGCACGCTGACGACCTGCCGTCGGGCGACGTCAAATACCACCAGGGCTTCTCGAGCGATGTATCGACCGTCGGCGGCCCGGTGCACCTGTCGCTGGCATTCAACCCGTCGCACCTGGAAATCGTCAACCCGGTGGTGGAAGGCTCGGCCAAGGCGCGCATGGACCGCCGCGGCGACCCGCACGGCAAGCAAGTGCTGCCGGTGCTGGTGCACGGCGACGCTGCGTTCGCCGGCCAGGGCGTGGTGATGGAAACCCTGAACCTGGCGCAGACCCGCGGCTACGGCACGGGCGGCACGGTTCACATCGTGATCAACAACCAGATCGGCTTTACCACCTCCGACCCGCGCGACAGCCGTTCGACCATCTACTGCTCGGACGTGGTCAAGATGATCGAGGCGCCGGTGCTGCACGTGAACGGCGACGACCCTGAAGCGGTCGTGCTGGCCACCCAGATCGCGCTGGACTACCGCGTCCAGTTCGGCAAGGACATCGTGGTGGACATCGTCTGCTACCGCAAGCTGGGCCACAACGAGCAGGACACCCCGGCCCTGACCCAGCCGCTGATGTACAAGAAGATCGCCAAGCACCCGGGCACCCGCAAGCTGTACGCCGACAAGCTGGCCACGCAGGGCACCATCTCCGGCGACGAAGCCGACCAGATGGTTGCGGGCTTCCGCAACGCGATGGACGCGGGCAAGCACACGAACGATCCGGTCCTGACCGACTTCAAGAACAAGTACGCGGTCGACTGGGCGCCGTTCCTGAACAAGAAGTGGACCGACGCCGCCGACACCGCGGTGCCGCTGACCGAGCTCAAGCGCCTGGCGCAGCGTGTGACCACCGTGCCGGAAAACTTCAAGCTGCACTCGCTGGTTGAGAAGGTGCTGGCCGACCGCGCCACCATGGGCCGCGGCGAGCTGAACCTGGACTGGGGCATGGGCGAACACCTGGCCTACGCATCGCTGGTGGCTTCCGGCTACGCAGTGCGCCTGTCGGGCCAGGACGCCGGCCGCGGCACCTTCGTGCACCGCCACGCCGTGCTGCACGACCAGAACCGCGAGAAGTGGGATGCAGGCATCTACGTGCCGCTGCAGAACGTGTCGGAAACCCAGGCACCGTTCACCGTCATCGACTCCGTGCTGTCGGAAGAGGCGGTGCTGGGCTTCGAATACGGCTACTCGACCGCCGAGCCGAACACCCTGACTATCTGGGAAGCCCAGTTCGGCGACTTCGCCAACGGCGCCCAGGTCGTGATCGACCAGTTCATCGCATCCGGCGAAGTCAAGTGGGGCCGCGCTTCGGGCCTGGTCATGATGCTGCCGCACGGTTACGAAGGCCAGGGTCCTGAGCACTCGTCCGCCCGCATCGAGCGCTTCTTGCAGCTGTGCGCCGACAACAACATGCAAGTTGTCCAGCCGACCACCGCTGCCCAGATCTTCCACCTGCTGCGCCGCCAGATGGTGCGCCAGTTCCGTAAGCCGCTGGTGATCTTCACGCCGAAGTCGCTGCTGCGTAACAAGGATGCCGGCTCGTCGCTGAACGAACTGGCCAAGGGGGGCTTCCAGACCGTGATCGGCGAGACCGACGACAAGATCGAAGCGTCCAAGGTCAAGCGCGTGATCGCGTGCTCGGGCAAGGTCTACTACGACCTGGTCAACACCCGCAAGACCCGCGGCGTGACCGACGTGGCGATCGTGCGTATCGAGCAGATGTATCCGTTCCCGCACAAGGCCTTTGCCGCCGAGCTGAAGAAGTTCGCCAATGCGACCGAAGTGGTGTGGGCACAGGATGAGCCGCAGAACCAGGGTCCGTGGTTCCAGATCCAGCACAACATCTTCGAGAGCATGGAATCTGGCCAGCGCCTGGCTTACGCCGGTCGTCCGGCGTCGGCGGCCCCGGCGGTCGGCTACAGCGACAAGCACGTGGCCCAGCAGAAGGAATTGCTGGACACCGCGTTCGCGAAGCTCAAGGGTTTCGTCCTGACCAAATAATCCACGAGCCCCGCGTGCCACGAGCGCGCGGGGCGTTCGCACAGAATAAATTACGGAGTTTTTTAAATGGCACAAATCGAAGTCAAGGTCCCACAACTGTCGGAATCGGTTGCTGAAGCGACCCTGCTGACCTGGCACAAGAAAGTCGGCGAGTCCGTCGCGCGTGACGAAAACCTGATCGACATCGAGACCGACAAGGTGGTCCTGGAACTGCCGGCCCCGAGCGCTGGCGTGATCGTCCAGATCATCAAGGGCGACGGCGGCACCGTCGTGTCGGGCGAAACCATCGCAGTGATCGACACCGAGGCATCGGCACAGGCCAGCCCGCAAGCCGCTGCGCCGGCACCGGCAGCTGCTCCAGCCGCCGCTCCGGCTGCCGCTCCGGCCGAAGCCGGTTCGAAGGCAGGCGTGGCCATGCCGGCCGCCGCCAAGATCCTGGCTGACAACGCCATTAACGCAGCACAAGTTGCCGGCACCGGCCGCGACGGCCGCGTGACCAAGGGCGACGCGCTCGCCGCGGTTGCCGCCAAGCCGGCTGTCGCCCCAGCCGCCCCGGCGCCGCTGGCAACGGTTGCACAGAAGCCGTCCCTGCAGCAAGTCGCCGCTCCGGCCCCGGCCGTGAACCTGGGCGACCGTCCGGAAGAGCGCGTGCCGATGAGCCGCCTGCGTGCCCGTATCGCCGAGCGCCTGCTGCAGTCGCAACAGACCAACGCGATCCTGACCACGTTCAACGAAGTGAACATGCAGCCGGTCATCGACCTGCGCAACAAGTACAAGGACAAGTTCGAGAAGGAACACGGCGTCAAGCTGGGCTTCATGTCGTTCTTCGTCAAGGCCGCCGTTGCCGCGCTGAAGAAGTACCCGGTCCTGAACGCTTCGGTCGACGGTAACGACATCGTCTACCACGGCTACTTCGATATCGGTATCGCCGTCGGCTCGCCGCGCGGCCTGGTGGTGCCGATCCTGCGCAACGCCGACCAGCTGTCGATCGCCGAGATCGAGAAGAAGATCGGCGAATTCGGCCAGAAGGCCAAGGAAGGCAAGCTGACCCTGGATGACCTGACCGGCGGTACGTTCTCGATCTCGAACGGCGGCGTGTTCGGCTCGATGCTGTCGACCCCGATCATCAACCCGCCGCAGTCGGCGATCCTGGGCATCCACGCCACCAAGGAGCGCGCCGTGGTCGAGAACGGCCAGATCGTGATCCGCCCGATGAACTACCTGGCGATGTCGTACGACCACCGCATCATCGACGGCCGCGAAGCCGTGCTGGGCCTGGTCGCGATGAAGGAAACGCTGGAAGACCCGTCGCGCCTGCTGCTGGACCTGTAACCGGCCAAGCGCGCCGGCCAAGGAAGCGCGTGCTGTCTGTTTGAACCGAGGATTGAAGATGACGATGTCCGATGAACTCAAGCGTTTGCACGACCTGCACCAAGCCGGCGCCTTGACCGACGCCGAATACGAAACGGCCAAGGCCAGGGTACTGGCGGGTTCGAGCGCGAACCCGTCGCCTGGCACCACCACCGACTTCAGCGCCCAGGTCAACGCCCTGCGCCGCTCGCGCACCGACCGCTGGCTGGGTGGCGTGTGCGGCGGGCTGGCCAAGGCCACTGCGGTCGATTCGTGGGTGTGGCGGCTGATGTTCGTGTTGTTCACCCTGACCTTCGGGTTCGGCGTGGTCCTGTACCTGTTGTTGTGGATTTTTGTACCAGAAGAATAAAACTGGCCATCCCCGCAGCAGCCAAAGAGCGTCGTTCCCGCGAAGGCGCCGCGCCTTGCGCGGCCCCATACTGACTTCGCCGATACGCGGCGTTCGCGACTTCTGATGCTCAGTTTGGGTCCCCGCCTTCGCGGGGACGACGCTGTTTAAGTGTGGGATGCCCCTTACAGAACAAGGAATTTTTTGATGAGCACCGAAAAACAATTCGACGTCGTCGTAATCGGCGGCGGACCGGGCGGCTACATTGCGGCGATCCGCGCCGCGCAGCTGGGCTTCAAGACCGCCTGCATCGACGAGTGGGCCAACGCCAAGGGCGGCCCCGCTCCCGGCGGCACCTGCACCAACGTCGGCTGCATCCCGTCCAAGGCGCTGCTGCAGTCGTCCGAGCACTTCGAGCACGCCGGCCATGCGTTCGCCGAGCACGGCATCAACGTCGCCGGCCTCGAGCTGAACCTGGGCCAGATGCTCAAGCGTAAGGACGGCATCGTCAAGCAGAACAACGATGGCATCCTGTACCTGTTCAAGAAGAACAAGGTCACCTTCTTCCACGGCCGCGGCGCATTCGCCGGCAAGGCTGATGGCGGCTACACCATCAACGTCTCCGGCCCGGCCACCGACACCCTCTCCGCCAAGAACGTCATCGTCGCCACCGGCTCGAACGCGCGTGAACTGCCGGGCGCACCGTTCGACGAGAAGCTGATCCTGTCGAACACCGGCGCACTGGCGATCGACGCCGTTCCGGCACGCCTGGGCGTGATCGGCGCCGGCGTAATCGGCCTGGAGATGGGCAGCGTGTGGCGCCGCCTGGGCGCGCAAGTGACCGTGCTGGAAGGTCTGCCGACTTTCCTGGGCGCGGTCGACGAGCAGATCGCCAAGGAAGCGCACAAGATGTTCACCAAGCAGGGCCTGGCGATCCACCTGGGCTGCAAGATCGGTAACATCACCAAGGGCGAGAACGAAGTCACCGTCGAATACGTCGATTCCACCGGCGTGGCCCAGACCGCGACCTTCGATCGCCTGATCGTATCGATCGGCCGCGTGCCGAACACCACCGGCCTGGGTATCGAGACCGTCGGCCTGCAACTGGACGATCGCGGCTTTGTGGTGGTGGACGACGAGTGCCGCACCAGCCTGCCGGGCGTGTGGGCAGTGGGCGACGTCGTGCGCGGCCCGATGCTGGCGCACAAGGCGGAAGAAGAGGGCGTCGCGGTTGCCGAGCGCATCGCCGGCCAGCATGGCCACGTCAACTTCAACACTGTCCCGTGGGTGATCTACACCTCGCCGGAGATCGCATGGGTCGGCAAGACCGAGCAGACCCTCAAGGCCGAAGGCGTGGCCTACAAGGCAGGCACCTTCCCGTTCCTGGCCAACGGCCGTGCGCGCGCGCTGGGCGACACCTCGGGCATGGTCAAGTTCCTGGCCGACGCCGCGACCGACGAAATCCTGGGCGTGCACATCATCGGCCCGATGGCCTCCGAACTGATTTCGGAAGCCGTGGTGGCAATGGAATTCCGCGCCTCGTCGGAAGACATCGCCCGCATCTGCCACGCACACCCGTCGCTGTCCGAAGCGACCAAGGAAGCAGCACTCGCCGTCGACAAGCGTTCGCTGAATTTCTAATGCAGTAGACCGGCCATCGGCTGGTCCTGTAGGGTGGGCGGGTCTTCCCGCCCACGCGTTCAACAAGGGCAGGTCCCGGCCGTTGCAGCTGGCCGGCCACGCTGCGGTTGAACGCGTGGGCGGAGGATCCGCCCACCCTACATTGAAAGCATCACATTTTTTGCCACCTGATGAACGTCCAAGAGTACTACCAGCACGCGCTGACCGAGCGCGGTTTCAAGTCCGACCCTGCGCAGCAGCGCGCGGTCGACCGTCTGCAGCAGGCTTACGACGAATGGGTGGCCTACAAGGCAAAGCGTTCCACGAGCTTCAAGCGCCTGATCAACCGTCCCGACGTGCCGCGCGGCGTGTACATGTGGGGCGGGGTGGGGCGCGGCAAGTCGTTTTTGATGGACAGCTTCTATTCGGTGGTGCCGGTGGTGCGCAAGACGCGCCTGCACTTCCACGAATTCATGCGCGCGGTGCACCGCCAGCTCGACGAGCTCAAGGGCATGGAAGATCCCCTGATCGAGGTGGCCAGGCGCATCGCCAAGAAGTACCGACTGATCTGCTTCGACGAATTCCACGTCAATGACGTGGCCGATGCGATGATCATGTATAACCTGCTGTCGCACCTGTTCGCCAACGGCGTCTCGTTTGTCATGACCTCCAACTACGAGCCGGACAAGCTGTACCCGGACGGCCTGCACCGCGACCGCATGCTGCCCACCATCGCGCTCTTGAAGAACAAGCTCGACGTCATCAACGTCGACGCAGGCATCGACTACCGCCATCGCACGCTGGAGCAGGTGCAGGCCTACTACATGCCGCTCAATGCCGCGAGCGACGCGGCGCTGCGCTCGGCCTACGCCAGCATTGCCGACACCGCCGACGAAGACCCGCGCGTGCATATCGAGGAGCGCGAAATCCGCGCCCTGCGCCGCGCCGGTGGCGTGATCTGGTTCGACTTCGCGACCCTGTGCGGCGGACCGCGCTCGCAGAACGACTATCTCGAGCTGGCGTCGCGCTTTCATACCGTGATCCTGTCCGGCGTGCCGGCGATGTCGGCGGCGCAGTCGTCCGAGGCGCGCCGCTTCACCTGGCTGGTGGACGTGTTCTACGACCACAAGGTCAAGCTGATCATGTCGGCCGAGGTCGAGCCCGATCAGCTCTACACCAAGGGCATGCTGGCAAACGAGTTCCACCGTACGGTCTCGCGTATCATTGAAATGCAGTCGCGTGAATACATGCTGGCCGAACGCCGGGCCGCGGCCGACGCCCTCGCGTGAGAGGAAGGGATCAAGAATGAAAGCACAGTCAGCACTTAGCAAGACAGCCGGCGCCTGGCTCGCTGCCGTCGCCCTGGCCGCTTGCAGCAGCGCGCCCCAGGTCCCGGCCAAGGTCGCGGTGCCGCCAAGCCAGTCGGTGGCGCAGGCCAATCAGCGGTTAGCAAGGGTAGCAAAGGAGCGTGCCGCGATCGAGGCGCACTATGCCGAGGCCGAACACGCCTGCTACCAAAGATTCTTTGTCAACCACTGCCTCGACAAGATCAAGGAATCGCGCCGCACGGCGCTGGCCGAGCAGCGCGCGATCGAGATCGAAGCTTCGCACTTCCTGCGCCAGGCCCGGGTCGATGAGCGCGACCGCGCGATGGCCGAAGCGGACGCGCGCTACAAGGAAGAAGAAGCCCGCCTCGCCGCCGAGCCGCCGCAGCCGCCCCGCGCGCCAACTGAAGTGCCGCCGCCGCGGCCGTCGCCTGTGGCCGAGCGCGTCGCCAAGCATAACGAGAAGATGCGCGAAGTCGAAGCGCGCGAACGTGCCGAAGCAGGCAAGCGCGCGGAAAACGTCGCCGCCTTCAACAAACGCAAAGCCGAAGCGGAAGCGCGCCAGCGCGAAGTCGCGCGGCGCAAGGCGGAAAAGGCAGCCAAGGAACAGGCGAAGGAAGAAGCGAAGGAACAGAAGGCCGCACCGGCGAACAGCCAGTAGCGCGATAAGAAGGCGTAGGGTGCGCACCAGTGCGCACGCGGTACGGTTGAATGTCGTTGGCTCGGGTATGCACACGTACCGCGTGCGCACGGGGTGCGCACCCTACGAACTCTGATCAACCCGCCCGCAACGTCTTCGCCGCCTCCACCATGTTCCTCAACGCCGGCAGCACCTCCTCCCACCTGCGGGTCTTCAAGCCGCAATCCGGATTGATCCACAGCCGCCCGGACGGAATCCGCTCTGCCGCCTTGCGCATCAACTGCACGATCTGATCCTGTCCGGGCACGTTCGGCGAATGAATGTCATACACTCCCGGCCCGATCTGGTTGGGGTAGTCGAAGCCTTCGAACGCCTCCAGCAACTGCATGTCCGAGCGCGATGTCTCGATCGTGATCACGTCCGCATCCATCTTCGCGATTGCCCCGATGATGTCGTTGAACTCCGAGTAGCACATGTGCGTATGGATCTGCGTCTCGCCACGCACGCCATTGGCCGCGATCCGGAATGCTTCTACCGCCCACTCAAGATACGCGTCCCACTCCGAGCGGCGCAGTGGCAAGCCTTCGCGCAGCGCCGCCTCGTCGATCTGGATCACGCGCACTCCCGCCCGTTCCAGGTCCAGCACCTCGCCGCGAATCGCGAGCGCCAGTTGGCGGCATGTGGAGGAGCGCGGCTGGTCGTCGCGCACAAACGACCAGTTCAGCATCGTCACGGGCCCGGTGAGCATGCCTTTCATCGGCTTGCTTGTTAAGGACTGGGCATAGCTCGCCCATTCGACCGTCATCGGCCTGGGACGGCTGATGTCGCCGAACAGGATCGGCGGCTTGACGCAGCGCGATCCATACGACTGCACCCACCCGAACTGGCTGAACGCAAAGCCTTCGAGCTGCTCCCCGAAATACTCGACCATGTCGTTGCGTTCCGCCTCGCCGTGGACCAGCACGTCCAGCCCGAGCGCTTCCTGCTCGCGCACGCACAGCGCGATCTCGCTTTGCATGTGCGTCTTGTAGCTCGCTTCATCCAGTTCTCCGCGGCGGAACCGGCTGCGCGCCTGACGGATGGCGGCGGTCTGCGGGAACGAGCCGATTGTCGTGGTCGGGTAAGCGGGCAGCTGGAGCAGGGCCGCCTGTCTGGTCGCGCGCTGTTCGTACGGCTCGCTGCGTTCGCCCGCCGACGCATCGATCGCCGCCACGGCTGCCTGCACCGCCTGGTTGTGTACCCGCGGCGAACCACGCCGCCGTTCCACCGCCGCATGGTTGGCAACCAGCGCTTCCTGCACCGCCACGCGTCCCTTGTTCAGCGCCTGCGCGAGCAGCTGCAGCTCGTCCAGTTTTTGCCGAGCGAACGCCAGCCAGGAGCGGATGTCGCGATCGAGCTCCTCTTCGCATTCGAGATCGACCGGCACGTGCAGCAACGAGCAGGAGGGCGCGATCCACAGGCGCTCTTCCAGTTGCCGGTGCAGCGGTTCGAGCCATTCCAGCGTGGCGTGCAGGTCCGTCTTCCAGATGTTGCGGCCGTTGATTACCCCGAGCGACAGCACCTTGTCCGGACCGAGTCGCTCGATGACCTGCCCGATTTCGTCGCGAGCGAGCGTTGCGTCCAGGTGCAGGCCGTGCACCGGCAGCGTGCAGGCCAGATCGAGGTTCTCGCGCAGTTGGCCGAAATAGGTGGTGAGCAGAAGCTTGAGCTGCGCACCCTTGAACGCGTCGTAGGCGGTGACGAAAGCTTCGCGCCATTGTGACGCCAGCTCGGTCACCAGGATCGGTTCGTCGACCTGTACCCATTCGACGCCGTGCCGTGCCAGTTCCTCGAACAGCGCCACGTAGGCAGGCAGCAGGCGTGGCAGCAGTGCGAGCTTGTCCGATCCGTCCTTGGCCTTGCCAAGCCACAGGTAAGTCACCGGGCCGATGATGACAGGCTTGCCGTTCACACCGAGCCGGCGCGCCTCCTCCAGTTGATCGAGCAGGCGCGACGCGTCGAGCGCGAACCCAGTGGCGGCACTGAACTCAGGCACGATGTAGTGGTAGTTGGTATCGAACCACTTCGTCATTTCGGCTGCGTGCACGCAGCCGCAGTCCGAATCGTTGGCCGAGCGGCCGCGCGCGACGCGGAAATAGGCATCGAGCGTATTGTCGGGCTGGTGCTGCGCGCGCACGGGAACGTTCCCGAGCATGAAGCTCATGTCGAGCACCTGGTCGTAGAACGAAAAATCGCCGACCGGTACCAGGTCGAGGAACGACTGGCCCTGCCAGTGGCGATGGCGCAGCGTGGCGCCGACGGCCGCCAGGTCGTCCTGCGACGCTTGTCCGTTCCAGTACGCCTCCAGCGCGAACTTCAGTTCGCGCTGCGCGCCGATGCGGGGAAAGCCAAGATTGTGTGTGGTTACCATGATGTTTGCTCCTGATTGCTAGAGCATCATCTTAGTGGCCGGTATTCATGAGTAAAAGTGGTATTATTTCATTAACCGATTAATTTTATTCATGTAATGACCATGCTTGAACGAATGCACCTGAGTGTGATCCGCGAGGTGGACCGCCAGGGTTCGCTCACGGCCGCCGCCGACGTCCTGTGCCTGACCCAGTCGGCACTCAGCCATACGATCAAGAAAGTGGAGCAGCAGCTGGGCACCGCGATCTGGAAGCGGGAAGGGCGGTCGCTGCGCCTGACGCAGGCGGGCCAGTACCTGCTCGGCCTGGCCAATCGCGTGCTACCCCAGCTGGAGCATGCCGAGCAGCTGATGCGACAGTTCGCGCAGGGCCAGCGCGGGGTGCTGCGTATCGGCATGGAGTGCCATCCGTGTTACCAGTGGCTGCTCAAGGTCGTGGCGCCTTACCTGGAGCGCTGGCCGGATGTGGACGTGGACGTCAAGCAGAAGTTTCAGTTCGGTGGCATCAAGGCTTTGTTCGGCTACGACATCGATCTGCTGGTCACGCCCGATCCGTTGTTCAGCCAGGGCCTGCGATTCGAGCCCGTGTTCGACTATGAGCAGGTGCTGGTCGTCGGCTGCGGGCACCCGCTGGCCGGCCGCCAGCATGTGCTGCCGCACGAACTTGCGGACGAGATCCTGATTACCTATCCGGTGCCGCTCGAACGGCTCGACATCTACAACCAGTTCCTGCTGCCCGCCGGCTGCGCACCGAAGAAGCACAAGACCATCGAGACCACCGACATCATGCTGCAGATGGTGGCCAGCGGCCGCGGCATCGCCGCACTGCCGCGCTGGCTGGCAGACCAGTACGCGGCGACGATGGAGATCGTGCCGGTGCGGCTTGGCGAGCATGGGATCGCCAAGCAAATCTTCCTTGGCGTGCGCGATGCGGACGCCGACATCGACTACCTCAAGGGCTTCGTGGAGCTGGCGCGCGACGCGCGGCTGTAGCGCAATGGTTTCAGCCGGTCGCGCATATTGTTAAATCAATGTTGCATTTGAGGTAATGTGATGGCAAGATGGTCAAGATCAGAGGCAAGGTCGCAATGGCAATGCAGATGACCACTTGCGTCGCTCTTGGGGGCCAAAACAATGAAATTCTCTTCGGTTCGCAAGTATGCCCTGTCGCTGCCAGAGGCAGCAGAGGCGCCGCACTTTAACTATGCGTCTTTTCGCGTGCGAGGCAAGATCTTCGTCACGGTGCCCCCCGGGGATGAGTTCATTCACATCTTCGTGTCGGACGAGTCGCGTGAACAAGCGCTTGCCTTGTATCCGCAATTCGTCGAAAGGCTTATGTGGGGTAACAAGGTGATCGGCGTTCGCATTACTCTTGCAGGGGCGATTCCCTCGGTCGTAAAGGGACTTATCTTTTCTGCTTGGCAGCGCAAGGCGCCAAAGAGTCTCCAGGAGAAAGCCTTTGACACCTTAGGATGAAGCAATTGATAGCCACGTTCGAGAAAGGGAAGAAAATGACCTGTTTCAGACTGATTGCTGCTGTCGCGCTCGGCGCCTGCTCCCTTGCGTCGGCCCAGGATGTGCTGCTCACCGGCCACGTCCAACGAGTGAGCCTGCAACCTCCGGGTGCCGAAAATTGTCCTCCCGTTTGTCCTGCAATTTCGACGGCCCACCCCGATGGCAGTTCGACGGTTTGTGTTTCGAACGCGGGCGGCTGCCAGTCGATGGAGGTCAAGGTTGACCGTGTCTACCTTGGCAAGGTCGATGGCGAGACGCGGCAATTCAATTCGCGCACCGGCGAATGGGGTCCGAGTTTTCCGGCTACGGGGGAACAGATCGTCGTCAGCGAAGAGGCGGGCAAGGTGTCCTGGTCGCCTGCATCAGAACGGGATGGCAAGGTTTTCATCGATCCCAAACGCCTGCGCAGTATCGGAGGCATCCCAACCTCGCCCAAGGGCGATAGCCAGCCAGTAGCACTGGATGTGGTGCTGGCGCGAGTGAGCACTGGCCACTGACCTCGCCCTTATTGCTAACCAGCCTCCTGCACCGGCTGGACGAGCTTGACGATCGCCATCGTGCAGTTGCCGCCCTTGCCTTCCGAACGCTCGCCGGCCTTGCTGATCAGCATTTCCGAGGCCTGGCGCGGCGTAGACCTGGCGATCACCGTCGCGAGCTCGGCATCGGTGAAGAAATGCCACAGCCCGTCTGAACACAGCAGGAAGGCATCGCCGGCCGCAAGTCCCGTGTGATGGCCAATGGTGACGAACGGTTCCTTGCGGCTGTTGCCAAGCAGGTTGAGCAGAAGTTTGGATTTGCGGTGGTTCCTGGCCGCTTCGAGCGGCACCTTGTCGCTTGCCGCCAGGTGCTCGACATAGGCCGCGTCGCTGGTCCGGTCCGCGCAGTGCCCGTTGGAAAAGCGGTACAACCGTGAATCGCCCACGTGGGCCCACACAGCCTGGCCGTGCGGCGACAGGACCATGCCGACAAAGCTCGCCTGTGCCTCCGACTGCGCCGCCACGTTGTTCATCTTGATGATCAGATGGGTCTCGTGGACGATCTCGTGCAGCAACTGTTCCATGCGGGCGATGCTCGCCTGGTCACCCGGCTTGAACTGGTCGAAGACCTGCTTGGCGGTGTGCAATACCTGCTCCGATGCGGCGGAGCCGGCCACGCCGTCGGACAGGACTGCCAGCACATAGCCGGGCGCGCGGGCGCCGGTGAACAGGGCGGTGCGGTCGCATTGCCGCGGCCGGTTCCCGATGTGTTGCGCTGTTCCGGCTTCGATCTTGTAAGAGCTCATAAACTTGTGTGCGTGTCCGTACGCGCCATTCTTTGTTGGCGGCAACCTCGGCGTAGATTAAACTATGCACTTAGCGCAACGGTGTTGCAAGCCGTAACGTTTTTAGAGGCGCCGGCGCAGTGATTGTATGCGTTGGCATTCAAACCATCTGCGTTTTTTGTAACAATCCGTTGGGAACAGCACAACATGGACGTCCAGGAGATCCAGCGCCGCATCATCGAGCTCGACGTGGAACACCGCGACCTCGACGCTGTTATTGAGCTGCTGACGCGCGACGGCCATGCCGACGAGCTGCAGCTACGCCGCCTGAAAAAGCGTAAACTGCAGTTGAAAGACCATATCACCCTGCTGAAAATGCAACTGGTGCCGGACGTTCCGGCCTGACTGCGCCCACCGCCACTTTGACTGATCACCACTCTGAAGCCGACCTGTTAGCCGGCGACCCAGCCTTGGCCGAGCCTGTGCCGCCAGGCAAACACGATGCCGAAGTCGACCGCCTGTTCGGCGCGGGAGGCCCGCTTGCGCCTGCCGTCGGCACCTTCAAACCGCGCCAGTCGCAGACCGAAATGGCCAAGGCGATCGCGCAGGCGATCGGTGAGCAGCAGGTGCTGATGGCCGAGGCGGGAACCGGCACCGGCAAGACCTTCGCCTACCTCGTCCCGGCCCTGCTATGGGGCGGCAAGACCATCATCTCGACCGGCACCAAGAACCTGCAGGACCAGCTGTTTTTGCGCGACATTCCGACCGTGCGAGCCGCGCTCAAGGCGCCGGTGTCGGTCGCGCTGCTCAAGGGCCGTTCCAACTACGTGTGCCACTTTCACCTCGAGCGCACCTTGCAGAACGGCCGCCTGACTTCGCGCGACGACGTCGGCCACCTGCGCGAAATTTCGCGCTTCATCAAGATGACCAACTCGGGCGACAAGGCCGAGCTGACCAAGGTGCCGGAGACGGCATCAGTGTGGAACCTGGTGACCTCGACCCGCGACACCTGCATGGGCCAGGAGTGCCAGTACTACCAGGACTGCTTCGTGATGAAGGCGCGCCGCGAGGCGCAGCAGGCGGACGTGGTGGTCGTCAACCACCACCTGTTCTTTGCCGACGTGGCGCTCAAGGACACCGGCGTGGCCGAACTGTTGCCGTCTGCCAACACCGTAATCTTCGACGAAGCGCACCAGTTGCCGGACACCGCGACCATGTTCTTCGGCCAGACCGTATCGACCTCGCAGGTGCTGGAACTGTGCCGCGACGTGCTGGCCGAGGGCCTGGCGCATGCGCGCGGGCCGGACTGGGCCAAGGTCGTGACCGTGGTCGAGAAGGCGGCGCGCGACCTGCGCCTGACCTTTGGACAGGACACCATGCGGCTGTCGCTGCCGCAGATCATGCCGAACTCGCCGTTCTTTCCGGCGCTCGAAACGCTCAAGGAAGAGCTCGAAGGCATGATCACCGTGCTCGAGGAGCAGGCCGAGCGCGCCGAAACGATCGAGCAGTGCCGGGTGCGCGCGGTCGAGCTCAAGGCTGCGCTCGATGCTTGGAAGCCGGATGCCAAGGGCAAGGTGGTCGAGGGCGACCAGGCCGTGTTGTGGGTCGAGGCGTTTTCGTCCTCGCTGCAACTGCACAAGACGCCGCTGTCGGTGGCGCCGGTGTTCTCCAGCCAGCGCGAAGGCACGCCGCGGGCCTGGATCTTCACCTCCGCCACCTTGGCGGTGAAGAACGACTTCACCCACTTTTCGGACCAGATGGGCCTGACCGGCGAGCCCGCCAAGACCTGGCCGAGCCCGTTCAATTACCAGGATCAAGGCCTCCTGTACGTCCCGACGGGCTTGCCGGAACCGCACGCGTTCGCCTACACGGACGCGGTGGTCGATTGCGCGCTGCCGGTGATCGAGGCGGCGGGCGGACGCACATTTTTCCTGTGCACGACCTTGCGCGCGGTGAATCGCGTGGCCGAACGGCTGCGCCAGGAATTCGCCGACCGCGGCTTGCCGTTTCCGCTGTTTGTGCAGGGCGAGCGCGGACGCACCGAACTGCTCGATTCGTTCCGCAATGCCGGCAACGCCGTGCTGGTTGGCAGCCAGAGCTTTTGGGAAGGCGTGGACGTGCGCGGCGATGCGCTGTCGCTCGTCATCATCGACAAGCTGCCATTCTCGCCGCCGGACGATCCCGTGCTGGCGGCGCGCATCGAGGTGATGGAAAAGCAGGGGCTGAACGGCTTCATGCACCATCAGTTGCCGGAAGCGATCATTACCCTCAAGCAGGGGGCAGGGCGCCTGATTCGCGACGTCGACGACCGTGGGGTGCTGATGATTTGCGATCCGCGCATCATCAGCAAACCGTACGGACGGCGGATCTGGCAGAGCCTGCCGCCGTTCAAGCGCACCCGGGTGCAGGCGGATGTGATCGAGTTCTTCCAGCCGGGCAGCCTGTCGGCTGCGTCATCCGGACCGGACTCTTAATACGTTGGTGCCCGGTTCGACTCCGGTGGGGCCTACCAATGAAATGCCTCCACGTGACATTGTGGATGCAAGTCGGCAATATTGATACAGTTGAAAATTGTTGTATTAACTGACTTCTGAGCATCTATTTAAGGAGGCCGGCAATGGCATACGACGGCGCGATGTCCGATATCTATAAGGCTCACCAAACTGGGCAAGAAAAGTACACCTATTTCCTCCTCGCTGCGGCTGGTGCAGCAATCGGCTTCGCAGTGCAGAAAACAGAGGGGCTCCGATTCAGCTGGTGGCTGCTACCTGTGGGACTGGCAACAATATGCTGGGCAGCGAGCTTTTACGCCGGATGCCAAAATCTCTTATGGGTACAATCCACGATGTTCGGGAACATGGCTTTATTGCAGTTGCAAAACGGAACTCATCCGGAACAACCCCCGGGTGGTGATTATCTCAATGCAGCAATCGAGGGCACGCGCCAGGCACTACATGGCAACGCGGGCACTGCACAAAGTTACGGGAAATGGCAGTTCCGCTATCTCGTCCTCGGCTCAGTGCTCTTCATCGCTTGGCGTGTCGCGGAGATGGCTCGAATTTCCTAGTCAGCAACGGCTGTTGCCGACTGACGCCGATATAGCCGCCAGACGCGAAATGCCCAGCACTTGGCTGGGCTCGGTCTGGCGTATGTCTCGGTCGTTATCCCCCATCCCCAGCGACTAGGCGCATGCACTCCGACCGCGCTGTGGGCTTCTTCCGGGCGCTCATGTTGCACCCGTGCTGTCTTCGGTTAGGGGATATCCTGCCAGGACAACATTGCGGAAAGCCAGATAGGCCTCGTCCTTAAGCGCCTGTTCGACGAGGCGCTTTGGATACTTGTTGCCGTGATAATTGCAAAACTCGATAACGAAAACAAACCTATCGTCACCGTCCGGATAAACAGTGCCTCTCAGTTGGTCCGGATGGAAGTATTTACCGCTGGCTCGTTTGGCAGAAACGCCTTTTGGAAATGACTTTGTTCGTAGGAACTGTTCGGCGGTACCGCGCCAAGTGATGCACGGAGCCTCGTCCTTGTGCTGAGGCCGCGGCGCAATTTCGACTTGAACAGTAAGGCCTGCATTGTGGGCGTCAATCGATGCGTAGCGCGCGGCAAGAGGTTGCATCCACCATGACCTCCCGAACATTCGGCTGTCGATGTTAGTCATGGGAGACCCTCCCGGCAATATGTCCAGTAGCCATGCGGATATCGTCGAACGCGACGCGCGGAGCTGCGGCGCTCATGCCGCATCTCCAGCAACCCGCATCATGCCTTCCATTGTCTCGACGATTTCGTCGGCTATCTGCTGTGCCATCCACAGCATATTGCTCGGACCGTCGTCAGGTTGAATCAGAAGAAGGAGTTCCGCCAATTGGCGCGCGCGCATAAGCACATGGTCACTAGCATCGTCAGGGTCAACATGCATGTGGCCGTACGGCGTGCGAGCGATGATGGTAGGCGCCGGCCGGGCTGGCGCGGCAGTCGTTCGGGCGCTCATGCTGCACCGCCGTCCGCCGAGGGGGCCTGGACGGTGGCCGCCTGCCGACGTAGAAGGCTATCGTCGACGTAATTTGCGCCGACTTCCTCCGCTCTGGAATTGATACAGTTCTCAATGTCATCGGCAATGCTCCAAATAGCTGTCAGAGCGTTGGCAATGTCCTCATCTTTGCGAGGGCGTTTCGGCCCTTCCAGTGCGGCTAGTGCAAGCCTGGCGATGGATGAGATTTTGGAGAACCCACCTTGCGATAACGCATCCATGTCAATGACTGCACTTTTGAATTTCCTGATATCGCCGTGGACTGCGGAAGCGGATACTGCGGGTGTAGTGGTAGACATAGTGCGCTCCTTGTTTGTTTGAGCCGCTACCCTCTAAGATTGGGAGGGGGTAAATGGCAGGGTTGGCGAACCGGCACGAAAGCACACCGGCATACCCGAAGGTATCCCTGCCACCACCGCCCATAGGGAACGAGCGAAGGCAAGCAAACACGTAAAAAAACCGCATTGCGCGGTTCGTGCGCTTTCGTTATTCAGGTCGCCAAACCTGTTCCCCTCTTTTTCGAGGACATATTTAGGATAGATCGCAAACGCCGGACGTCAAGCCGTTTTGCCAAGGAGGGACCTTCGTGCTAGGTCTTCACAAGGTCCACTCGGTCCCCATCGCGGTTGCTGGTGATACTTGCACAAAGGTCACGTATTGCTCTTAACCTAGCGGGACCAATCCCCTTGATAGCTAATAGGGTCTTGTCGGATGCCGCCGCAATACGATTTGGGGTATTTAGACCAGGCGCCAGATTCATAAACGGCGGGAAAAATCTTTCGACAATCCCATCTATTCCACCGTGCTGAACCAAAAACACGTGCCAGTTAGCACGGAAGCGCGTCTCGTAAGCATATTGATGCGATGTTCAATATTGCCGTTGACTTCAAGAATTTCTCGGACGGCAATTAAAAACAGTAATTACTCATCTGCAAATATGGGGCCGATGTCTGAGGCTACGGTGTGAGGCTGGGCTAGGCCAGCATCAAGCCGCTTGAAGAACTGGATTTCTTCATCGGTGCTATTGGGACCAGCCGCGACTTCCTCAAAACTCTTTAGCACTGTTATCCAGATGCCTTCCCAACGTTCTCGCACGACTTGCGGTGCCGCCATGGTTCTGTCAGTATGAATTTCCCCGTGCCGCAACAACACTCGTAGCGGTGTACGCAGCTGCATAGTGGCGCTGAATTGGAGGCCACGAATAATGTCCGAGTTGCCCCACGCGGACAGAGGGAGGTCTTGATTGCGCCCGCCCCCGTGCTTGACGCACGCCAACATCCTCTGATGCTTCCTTGGCAATAATTGCCATACAGTTCACACATCAGGAGGAATCATGGCAAGCGACGTCTATCTGCAAATTGAAGGGATCAAGGGAGAGTCCATGGATGAGAAGCACAAGGACTCGATCGAGGTGATTTCGGTTACGTGGGGGAACGAACAACCGACAGCCGGCCCGGTCTCCACCTCAGGCGGACATACGATCGGAAGGGCGTCATTCGACCCAGTACATTTTACCAAACTGGTTGACCTTGCCTCGCCTAAGTTGATGGAACTGGTGGCTCAGGGCAGGACGATCCCGAAGGCTACCCTGAAATTCATGCGCGCCGACGGCGCCAACCGGATTAAATATTACGAACTGACGTTGTGCAACGTGCTTGTGTCGTCGAACAAAAAGAGCTTTTCCGGATCGGGCCTCTTGGTCGAGCAGTTCACGTTGCACTACTCGAAGATTCTGGAGACGTACACCCAGCAGAAAATCGGTGGCGGCGCTGGCGGGAACACGATGGGCGGCTGGGATCTCGCCTCCAACAAGACGGCGGCGTAGTTATGCGAAACCGAACCTTGATCTTTGGTCTGCTGGTTGTTGTCGGCGGGTATGCGGCCGGGGCTGGCAAGACAATCCTATTCCCCCCACAACTGTCCAGCACCGATTTCGTCCGGCAATGGCGGGGCGCGCCCGGATTCCCCGCCGACTGGCCTCCACGAGTGCAGGGTGATAAGGCGTACGCGGAGGGCTATCTGGCCGCCGTGGTGGATTTGACCCAAGGCACTAAGTGGTGCTCGCCTGCACAAATGGAGCCAGGGGAGCGCGACGACCGCGTGATCTATGCGGTGGAAAAATCGCCAACGAATACCAACGCGGCGAAGGCACTCCTCGACCAGTACGTCGCCCGCTTTCCCTGCCAATAGGAGTCCGCCATGTTGAAACTTCAGTTCAACGTACTCGCGGCCAATTACCCACAACGTGATCTCGTGCCAACCCGTGAACTGTTCCGCGAGATCGGCTGGGACGATCTAATACGCGACCCCAAGTACGAGAACACCTGCGCTACGAGGGTGAGTCTCGCGCTGATCAAGTCGGGCGTCATCATTCCAGATGCACGAATGCCAATTCGCAAGGGGCCGTTCAAAAACCATCGGATCGAGCCCGGGCAGGAAAAGCTATCCCATATCCTCGCGCGCAGCTCGATGCTTGGCCCGCCGGAGAAGCACAAGAACGATAGGGGCCAAGCATTTGGTGAGATTGGCGACCGTCGCGGGGTGGTGTCATTCTTCCACCTGATCCCCGGCTTGTACGAGGGCGGGCACATCGACATCGTGTCGCCGCAGTTTCAGCGAGCAAACAAGCCTTCAGAAAGCCGCTGCGGCACGGCCTGTCACTGGACGTCGGGAGAGGTCTGGTTTTGGCCGTTCCAGTAGCACCGAGCCGAGCAAGCAAAAAGGCGGCAATGCCGCCTTTTCGTCTCGCAAGTGATCACTTTTCGTGTGTTTGCGCTTCGCCCGCTATGGAACGATCACCACCTTGCCGACCACCTTCCGCTCGGCCATGTCATCAAGCGCCTGTGCCGTCTCCGCCAACGGATAGCGCTTCGATACCAGCGGCTTGAGCTTGCCCTTCTCCATCCACTCCAGCATCTGCTGCATCGCCGCCAAATTCGCTTGCGGTTCCTTGCGCACGAAGTCGCCCCAGAACACGCCCACCACCGACGCGCCCTTGAGCAGCATCAGGTTCCATGGCAATTTCGGAATCTCGCCCGCCGCAAAGCCGACCACCAGATGCCGCCCGCGCCACGCGATCGAGCGCAGCGCCGGTTCGCTGTACGGCCCGCCCACTGGGTCGTAAATCACGTCCGGTCCCTTGCCGTCGGTGGCCGCCTTGATCGCCTCCCGCAAATCTTCCTTGTCGTAATTGATCGTCGCGTCGGCGCCATGCGCGCGGCACACCGCCAGCTTTTCATCGCTTGACGCCGCCGCGATCACGCGCGCGCCCAGCAGCTTGCCGATCTCGATTGCGGCCAGTCCCACGCCGCCCGCCGCGCCCAGAACCAGCATGGTTTCGCCGGCCTTGAGCGCGCCACGGTCCACCACCGCGTGGTGCGAGGTGCCGTAGGTGAGGGTGATCGCGGCCGCGGTGTCGAAGTCCATGCCGGGCGGGATCGGCAGCAGCGCATCGGCGGGGGCCAGCGCCTGTTCGGCAAACGCGCCGGTGCGGGTGAACCCGATGACGCGCTGGCCAATGGCCACGCTGGTCACGCCTTCACCCACCGCGCGCACCACGCCGGCAAACTCGTTGCCGGGAGTGAAGGGCAACGCCGGGCGCACCTGGTATTTTCCCTGCACTGTCAGCACGTCCGGGAAATTGACGCCCGCTGCCTTCACGTCGACCAATGCTTGTCCCGGTCCCGGCTGCAGGTCCGGCAGGTCTTCGATTTGCAACGTGCCCGGTGGTCCCCAGGCATGGCATCGTACAGCTTTCATTACTTCTCCTGTTCAATTAATTCACGTCCTTTGGCACAAAAACGTGCACCAAAGAATGGGCATTCTCGCGATATGGCCGAGGTCGCCAATCGTTTTGTGCGACCGCAAAATGGCTGAGGTAGCCCTTGTTAGAGTCATGGATGCGAGAACACGCCAGTTAGCACAATTGTAAATGGGGGGATGGCGATGGCGATTCGTTACGGCTGTTTCTTCAGTTACGCGCATGGCCGGCACGAGCTCATGAACAGGTTCAAGAACACGCTTGCCGATGCGTTGCGCTGCTATCTCGAGCCGTATTTCGACAACGAGGACGAACTGTTCATCGATACTGAACAGCTTGGCGGAGGGGACGACCTGGACCGCAAGATCGCGCGCGCCATGTGCGAGAGCGTGTGCATGATCCTGATCTACACCCCCAAGTACGAGGCCCACGCCTACACCCGGCGTGAGTATGCCGCCATGCGGCTGCTGGAGGAAGAGCGCAGCAAGTGGTACACCCTGCCCAGCCACCTGATCATCCCGGTCGTGATGACCCAGCACCCGCACAAGCTGCCGCCGCAGATCACCGGCGCCAGCCTCTATGTCGACTTCTCGCATTACACCATGGCGACGCCTGACCTGAAGTCGAATCCCGATTTTTTGCCCGACATCGAGAAGATGGTCAAGCGGATCGCGACGCACTACCAGTACCAGAAGATGTACATGCCCTCTGAGCACGATTGCAACCAATTCGTGCTTCCCGCGGTCCCATCGGAATGGCGCGATATCCCGGATATAACTTTCCCAAAAATATGAGGAGCAAAATGGAAATCGATCGCATTACGCTTCCGCCGATTACCGCACCTGGCGAGGTCACGACCTTCTATTCTTTCGAAAGTAGCACCGCGCGCAGCGTCGCGCTGTCAAACATGGCCGTTCTGCTGTCCGGGCGCCAGAACGCCACCGTCCCGGTCCTGATGATCGACTGGGATACCGAATCGCCCGGGCTGCACCATTACTTCGAGGCGCGCCATGACAGGCATGGCGACGGCCAGGACCGTCCGGTCCATGAGGCGCACGATGCCGGCCGTCCGGGCCTGTTGGAATATTTCGAGGCCTGCCGCGACCAGCTGCAAAGCCTGGGGCGCTCGCCGGCTGCCGCCAACGACGACGAACTGGCGCGGCTGGTGCTGGAAGCGATCGATTGGGAAGCCTATGTCGAGCGCGTCGACGAGAGCCGGCCCCTGTACCTGATGCGAGCCGGCCGCTTTGACGACACCTACGGCGAACGCGCGGCGGCGATGGACTGGAACGCGCTGTTCGCCGCCTGTCCGGCGCTGTACCGCTGCTTTGCCGAGCAGATGGCGCGCCATTTCCGCCACGTGCTGATCGATTGCCGCAGCGGGCGCTCGGCGGCGGTCAGCGTCTGCACCGCTTTATTGCCGCGCAAGCTGGTGGCGCTGTTTACGCCCAGCCAGCGCAGCCTGGATGGGCTGGCCGGCGTGGTCAGGCGTGCTATCGAATACCGCGTCAGCCATGAGGACGAGCAGCGCCCGCTGCTGGTGTACCCGCTGCCCTGCGCGATCGACAGCGCGGACTGCGAGCGGCGCCAGCAGTGGCGGCGCGGCGACGCGCACAAGGGCGTGCCCGGCTACCAGGCCGCGCTCGAACGGCTGCTGCGCGCGTGTTACGGCATGTCCCAGCTGTCGCTCGACAGCTATCTGGACGAGGTCCAGCTGCAGCAGGCCAACGCCATGTCCAGCGGCGAGCACCTGGCGATAGCAAGCGAGCGCGATGGCGACCGCTTCTCGCTCACGCGCACCTTCTCGATCCTGCTCGACTGGGTGGCTGGCGGTTATTTTCCGTGGCAGTCGCATGCCGAGATACAGCTGCTCGACGCCATCTCGGCGGCGCGTGCGGCGGCCGGCGACAGCATCTCGACCGCGGTGTCGGTGCCGCTGGCGCGCGACCTTGTGCGGTTGGGCGAGCTGTACCGCAGCCAGGGCCATGCGCGCCAGGCCCAGGCCTGTTTCGAGGAAAGCACGGCCCTGCGCCAGCGCCTGCTGGGCGATGAGCATGCCGACACCCGCGCCAGCCGCAGTGCGCTGGCGGCACTGCTGCGCCAGAGCGACAAGCTGCACGAGGCCAAATTTTTGTACGAACTGCTGGTGGAAGACTGCGAGCGTCTCGCCGGCGCGGACCACCCGGAAACGCTGTCGGCGCGCTCCGGCCTAGCGGCGACGTTGTCGCAATTGGGGGAGTTCGATGGCGCGCTGGCGCTGCACGAACAGGTCACCAGCGCCTGCGAGCGGCGCCTGGGCCCCGGCCACATGGCGACCCTGAACAGCCTGGCCGGGCAGGCCGAGACCCTGACCCGCCAGGGCGAGCGCAGCCGCGCGCGCATGGTCTACGAGCGCGTGCTCGAAGGGCGCCAGCGCCTGCTCGGCACCGAGCACGAGGACACGCTGCGCTGCACCCAGCAACTGGCCGCGCTGTTGTGCGAGATGGGCGACCTGAACAATGCGCGCAAGCTGCAGGAAACGGTGGTGCGCGCCCGCGAACGGCATGCCGGAGTCGACGCCGCGCAAACGCTGCAGGCGCGCGAAACGCTGGCCGAAATCCTGGCCGCACAGGGCGACCTGGCAGCCGTGCGCAGCATGCAGGAGTCGCTGGCGCGTGCGCGCGAGCGGCGTCTTGGCTCGGAACATCCGGAAACCCTCTCCATCCAGTTGCGCCTGGCGTCCACGCTCGGCCAGCAGGGCGAGCTGGAGGCGGCGCGCCGGCTGCAGCAGCACGTGGTCAACCTCCACGAGCGGATCCACGGCCACGAGGACATGGAGACCCTGCGCAGCAAGAAGGCGCTGGCGGCGACCCTGTCGAGCCAGGGCAACAGCCAGGCGGCGCGCAAGCTCGAGGAAAGCGTGCAGCAGGTCAGCAACCGGTTATTGAACATCCGGGCGATGTCGTCCGGGCCGCACGACTCGCTGGCCGCGGTGCCGACGTCCAGGAGTCCGCTGTCCGACCTGCGCGATCCGGCGCTGCAGCCCGATACCCTGGACTTCAAGTTGGCCCAACTGCAAAAGTTGATCGACAACCGCAGCTCGCGTGAGGCGCGGGCATTGGCCGACAGCCTGCGCAAGACGATCCTGCGTCCCAGCGTGGCGCATCCGCTGCGGCGGCGTGGGGTGGCGATGATCAAGCAGGTCTACCAGCAGGATGGTGACCTGGATGCGTTGCTCGCGTTCACCCAGGACGAGGCTTCCCGCCTGAAGGCGTACTGATCCAGGCATCCGGGGCAAGCCATTGACAGTGCGATAACCCTCGGCCAGCCAGGCGCCTCGCCGGCCGGGCTCGGCCCCGCCGCCAAGAATTAATCTGGCGGCAGGTGATCGATGCGACGTTGCTTCGGGTAAAATCGCGTTCATGCGAATCCTTATCAGTAACGACGACGGCTATCTCGCCCCTGGTATCAACGCACTGGCCGACGCGCTTGCCGCAGTCGCCGACATCGTGGTAGTCGCCCCCGACAGCAACCGCTCGGGCGCGTCCAACTCGCTGTCGCTGGACCGGCCACTGTCGGTGCAAAAGGCCACCAACGGTTTCTATTTCGTCAACGGTACGCCCACCGACTGCGTGCACGTGGCCTTGACCGGCATGCTCGACTACCGGCCCGACCTGATCGTGTCCGGCATCAACAATGGCCAGAACATGGGTGACGACACGCTGTACTCTGGCACCGTGGCGGCCGCGACCGAAGGTTATTTGTTCGGTATCCCGGCGATCGCGTTTTCCCAGGTTGCACACGGCTGGGAGCACCTCGACTCGGCTGCCAGGGTGGCGCGCGACATCGTGCTGCGCCGCTTCGACATGCCCAGTCCGTACCTGTTGAACGTAAATATTCCGAACCTGCCGTATGAGCAGCTCGGCAACATCACCGCAACCCGCCTCGGCCGGCGGCACCATGCCGAGCCGGTGATCCGCTCGCTCGATCCGCGCGGGCGCGAAATCTTCTGGATCGGAGCGCCCGGCGGCTGCATGGACGCCGGCGAGGGCACAGACTTCTACGCGACAAGCCACAGCCAGGTGTCGGTCACCCCGTTGCAGATCGACCTGACCAACAAGGAGCAGCTTGCCAGACTGACGCGGGGGCTCGCATGAAAGAGCAGCGCAGCAACTTTCCCCTACCGCTGTCGTCCGTGACGGGCGGCGCCCGGAAATCTGCTGCGCCGCCGGCGCCGGTCGCCACGCCCCAGACCGCGACCCAGAACGCGGCACTGTCGGCGCTGCATGGTGGCGCGGCCAGGATGCCGACGGCGCCCGGGCCTGCTCCCAAAGCGCCCAGTTACGCCCAGCCGGCGTTGCCAGTGGCGCCCGCCGCCCAGCGCTCCGAGCTGGCCGCGACCCAGAACATCCGGCGCGCCATGGTCGAGCGGGTCGCGCGCCAAGGCGTGAAAGACCAGATGGTCCTGAGCGCACTGGAAAGCGTGCCGCGCCACCTGTTCATCGAGCCGGCGCTGTCGGCGCAGGCCTACATCGATGCGTCGCTGCCGATCGGCCACAACCAGACGATTTCCCAGCCCTACATCGTGGCGCGCATGATCGAGGCGCTGCGCGAGGGCGTCACGCGCGGCCAGGGCAAGCTCGGGCGCGTGCTCGAGATCGGCACCGGCTGCGGCTACCAGGCCGCGGTGCTGGCCTGCGTGGCTCAGGACGTGTATTCGATCGAACGCATCAAAGGCCTGCACGAGCTCGCCAAAGCAAACCTGCGCCCGTTGCGCATTTCTAACCTGCGGTTGCAATACGGAGATGGTATGCTTGGGCTGCCGCAGGTCGCGCCGTTTGACGGCATCATCCTGGCGGCGGCTGGGCTCGAGGTGCCGCAAGCGCTGCTGGAGCAATTGGCCATCGGCGGACGCCTGGTCGCACCCGTGGGTGCCCAGGTGCAGCAATTGCAACGAATCACCCGCATCGGCAAGACGGAATGGACCAGCGCCACGCTGGAAGCCTGCCATTTCGTGCCCTTGCGCCCTGGCACCGCTTAGAGGTCGTTTCAAAATGAGAAGGGCAGGCGTGGCGACGAAGACAGTGCACGCACGGCAACAAGTCGCAGCGCAGTCATGCTCATTTCGAAACTACCTCTCAGTCGTGCCAAGAAAGTCGAACCTAATCAAATGAGAATGAAACAGAATTACCGCCTAGCCCTGTTGACCATGACGCTCGGTCTGCTTGGCGCCTGCACCTCCACAGGCCGCCAGGCTCCGGTGGCCGAGCGCCCTGTGACCACCGCCAAGCCAAGTCCGCGCCCGGTCACCCCGCCGCCGGTCGTGACCGAGGCGCCGAAGCAGGAAGCGCCCGGCACCTACACCGTGAAGAAGGGCGACACCTTGCTGCGCATCGCGCTCGACCACGGCCAGAGCTACCGCGACCTGGTGACCTGGAACAACCTGTCCGATCCGGACGACATCAAGGTTGGCCAGGCGCTGCGCGTCGTCCCGCCGGACCGCGCGGCCGGTGTCCAGACCATGCCGGTGCCCATGCCCGATCGCGGCGCCGCTCCGGTGCCGCGCAAGGTCGTGCCGAAGGGCGAAAAGCGTCCGTACACCGAAGGCAACGTGGCCGAGACGTCGACACCGGTCAAGCCGGAAACGTCGGTGACCCCGGTCGCACCGAGCGTCACCCCGGTCGCCCCGGTGACGCCAGGCGCCGCGGTGAGCGCGCCCGACGAGGAAAAGCTGTCCTGGATGTGGCCGTCGGACGGCAAGATCATCGCTACTTTCGACGAAGGCAAGAACAAGGGCATCGACATTGCAGGCAAGCTCGGCCAGCAAGTGCTGGCGGCCGGCGCCGGAAAAGTCATGTACGCTGGCAGCGGCATCCGCGGTTATGGTAACCTCGTCATCGTCAAACACAACAACAGCTTGCTGTCGGCTTATGCCCACAACCGCACCATCCTGGTCAAGGAGGGGCAGACCGTGAGCAAGGGCCAAGCCATCGCCGAAATGGGCGATTCGGACGCCGATTCGGTCAAACTGCATTTCGAGATTCGCCAGCAGGGCAAACCTGTCGACCCGTCGAGGTTCCTGCCCAGCCGTTAGAGAGGTCCAATGACGCAGCCGCAGCATCCTGAGCAGCACGACCCGCCGGACGATCCGCCCGACGAGACCGATGGCGAGGGCGTGCTTGCGGCCGACGGCGTGGCGCAGGGCGAGGCCGTTGCCGAGGGCGGCATCGAACTGGAGAGCGTCGACGAGCTCAAGAAGGTGCTGCAGGCCGAGCTGTCGACCGATACCACCCAGCACTACCTGAACCAGATCGGCGCGCGAGCGCTGTTGACGGCCGCACAGGAATCGCATTTTGCGACCCTGGCCAAGGCCGGCGACTTCTGCGCGCGCCAGACAATGATCGAACACAACCTGCGGCTGGTGGTATCGATCGCCAAGCACTACATCAACCGCGGTGTCGTGCTGCTCGACATGATCGAAGAAGGCAACATCGGCCTGATGCGCGCGATCGACAAGTTCGAACCCGAGCGCGGCTTCCGCTTTTCCACCTACGCTACCTGGTGGATCCGGCAGAGCATCGAGCGCGCGATCATGAACCAGGCGCGCACGGTGCGCCTGCCGGTGCACATGGTGCGCGAGCTGAACCAGATCCTGCGCGCCAAGTACCACCTGGAAGCCCAGCGCCACGACGGCAAGGACGCCACCGCCGAAGACATTTCCAGCCTGGTCGGGCGGCCGGTGGAAGAGGTGCAGGACATCCTGGCGCTGTCCGAGCACGCCACCTCGCTCGATGCGCCGCTGGACAACGATCCCCACTCGAGCCTGATGGACATGCTGCCGGGCGAAGCCGACGACTGTCCCGACACGCGCGCCGAACACCACGAAATGACGGTGCTGGTGCGCGACTGGCTCAAGCGCCTGCCGGACAAGCAGCGGCTGGTCATCATGCGCCGCTTTGGCCTGGACAATGACGACCCGGCCACGCTCGAGACCCTGGCCGAGGAGATGGGAGTGACGCGCGAGCGGGTGCGCCAGATCCAGCAGGAAGCGCTGGTCAAGCTCAAACGGGCAATGACCGCCCGTGGCGTCGTGCGCGATTCCTTGCTATGATGCGCCCGGGCCGATACGGCCCGTTTTTATTGACTCGCTGATTGATGCCGGCATCGCGCGTGCCGGCGATGGTTGGCTTGTCCTCAGCCCGCCGTTCCCACTTCTTCACGCTCATGCAAGACACTTTCATCGACATCAAAGCTTTAGACATGGACGCCCGTGGCGTCGGCCACCTGCCTGACAACGAGGACGGCACGCCGGGCAAGGTGATCTTCGTCGAAGGCGCGCTGCCGGGCGAACGGGTCAGCTTTGAAACCCTGCGCAAGAAGAAAAACTGGGAATCTGGCCGCATGGTGACCCTGGCGCGCGCCTCGTCGATGCGGGTCGAGCCCAAATGCCCCGAATTTGCGCACTGCGGCGGCTGCTCGATGCAGCACCTCGAGCCCTCGGCCCAGGTCGCGATCAAGCAGCGCGTGCTCGAAGATAACTTGTGGCACATCGGCAAGGTCAAGCCCGAGACCGTCATGCGGCCGATGTACGGCCCGACCTGGGGCTACCGCTACCGCGCGCGTCTGTCGGTGCGCTATGTGGCCAAGAAGGAAACGGTGCTGGTCGGCTTTCACGAGCGCAGCTCGTCCTATGTCGCCGACATGAAGGACTGCAAAATCCTGCCGCCGCACGTGGCGCAGATGCTCATGCCGCTGCGCGAACTGGTGCGTTCGCTGTCGATCTACACCCGGATGCCGCAGATCGAAGTCGCGGTCGGCGAGGACGTGACCGCCCTGGTGCTGCGCATCATGGAACCGCTCACGGCTGCCGACGAAGAACTGATCAAGGCATTTGCCGACCAGTGGAACATCCAGTGGTGGCTGCAGCCCAAGGGCCCGGACACCGCCGCGCCGTATTACCCGCTGGGCAAGGAACTGTATTACACGCTGCCCGAGTTCGGCATCCGGATGCCGTTCAAGCCGACCGATTTTACCCAGGTGAACCACCAGATCAACCGCCTGCTGGTGCACAAGGCGCTTGGCCTGCTCGAAGTGCAAAAGACCGACCGCGTGGCGGACCTGTTCTGCGGCCTGGGCAACTTTACGCTGCCGCTGGCGACGCAGGCGCGCGAAGTGGTCGGCATCGAAGGCAGCACTGCGCTGACTATCCGCGCGTTGGAAAACGCCAAGGCCAACGGCCTGTCGGAAAAGACATCGTTCTCGACTCGCAACCTGTTCGAAGTGACCAAGGATGATCTGATCGCGCTGGGCAAGTTCGACCGCATGCTGGTTGATCCGCCGCGCGATGGCGCAGTGGCGCTGGCGCTGGCGCTGGCCGAGCTGCGCGAGACGCATCCGGAAATGATGCCGCGCCGGATCGTGTATGTGTCGTGCAGCCCGTCGACGCTGGCGCGCGACGCCGGCATCCTGGTGCACCGCGCGGGTTATGTGCTCAAGAAGGCGGGAGTGGTGAACATGTTCCCGCACACCTCGCACGTCGAGTCGGTGGGCGTGTTCGAGTTGCCGGAATAAGCCAGCGCCCGATGCGGGATTCCGTAGGGGGCGCGGGACCGCCGAGGGCCTGTGCGCACGCGGTACGGTTGCGCATAGTTTGCGTCTGATTCAGCCTGTGGTTGAACGCGTGGGCGGGGGGACCCGCCCACCCTACATGAGCCGCATGTGCCCGAGGCACAAAAAAGCCGGCCCGCAGGCCGGCTTCTCTAATCCACTAAAACCCGCTCAGTCGCGGCTGCCGCCGGCAATGCCCAGCAGGCTCAGCAGGTGGGTGAAGATGTTGTACACGTCCAGGTAGATCGACAGCGTGGCGCTGATGTAGTTGGTCTCGCCGCCGTTGACGATGCGCTGCACGTCAAACAGGATGAACGCCGAGAAAATGCCGACGGCCATGATCGAGATCACGATTTGCAGCACGGCCATGTGCAGGAAGATGTTGGCCACCATCGCCAGCAGCAGTACGATCACGCCGGCAAACAGCCAGCTGCCCAGGCCCGAAAAGTCGCGCTTGGATACGGTCGCGATGCTGGCCATGACGGCGAATACGCAGGCGGTGCCGCCGAACGCGGTCATGATCAGGCTGCCGCCGTTCGAATAGCCCAGCGTGTGGCGCAGCAGCGGCGTGAGCATCAGCCCCATGAAGAAGGTAAAGCCCAGCAGCACCGCGACGCCGATGCCCGATTCCTTGGTCTTTTCGATCGCAAACATGAAGCCGAAGGCGATTGCCAGGAACAGCAGGAAGCCCATGCCGCCGTGCAGCATCGGCAACTGCATCGTCACCCCGATGAAGGCGCCGAGCACCGTCGGAATCATGGACAGCGCCAGCAGCCAATACGTGTTGCGCAGCACCTTGTGCCGCGTGGCCTGGACTGACGCCAGGTCGTAACTGTGTTGCATGCTAGGGATCATAATGCCTCCGGTTAGTGTTCAAATTCGAGTGCGTACAGCCGGTGCAGTCAGCTCAAGGATAGCACCTGGCGCGGCGGGCGTGCAGGGCAGAGCCCGGGTTACCCGCGCAACTGTAACACTTTGCTTGCTGCTGGTGCAATATCCGTCAGATGGGGGGATGTATGGTAAAATCAAAGGTTGATTGAGTTCTCAATATCTCGATTTAAACCTTTCATTTTATTGGAGTTTTTACATGGCAATCGAACGCACCCTGTCGATCATCAAACCCGATGCAGTTGCAAAAAACGTCATCGGCCAAATTTACAGCCGCTTTGAAGGCGCTGGCCTGAAGATCGTCGCCGCCCGTATGGCGCAGCTGTCGCGTGCCGAAGCCGAAGGCTTCTACGCTGTCCACAAGGAGCGTCCGTTCTTCAACGACCTGGTCAACTTCATGGTGTCCGGTCCGGTCATGATCCAGGTGCTGGAAGGCGAAGGCGCGATTGCCAAGAACCGCGACCTGATGGGCGCAACCGATCCGAAGAAGGCAGACAAGGGCACCATCCGCGCCGATTTCGCTGACTCGATCGACGCTAACGCCGTCCATGGTTCGGACGCCGCTGAAACTGCTGCCGTGGAAATCGCTTACTTCTTCCCGGCGCTGAACGTCTACTCGCGTTAATTCGCCGGTAGGTTCTTAAGCTGTGACCCGCTCGCTCATGCCTTTGAGGGCCCGGCGGGCGGACGTTTTTTTGAAGATTCAGGAATAAATATGGCAACTCTCACCAATCTGCTGGACTTCGATCCCGCGCAACTCGTCGCCTATTGCGCCGAATTGGGGGAGAAGCCATTTCGCGCCAAGCAGCTGCAACGCTGGATCCACCAGTTCGGGGCGTTTGACTTCGACCAGATGACCGACCTGGCCAAGTCGCTGCGCGAAAAACTCAAGACGCGCGCCGAAGTGCGCGCACCTGGCATCATCAGCGACCACATCTCGGCCGACGGCACCCGCAAGTGGCTGGTCGACGTGGGCAACGGCAATGCGGTCGAGACCGTGTATATTCCGGAAGAGACGCGTGGCACCCTGTGCATCTCGACCCAGGCCGGCTGCGCCGTCAACTGCCGCTTCTGCTCGACGGGCAAGCAGGGCTTTTCCCGCAACCTGACGGTGGCGGAAATCATCGGCCAGCTGTGGATGGCCGAGTTTGAGCTGCGCAAGAGCAAAGGCATCGAGCCCGGCCCGAAGGGCGAGCGCCAGATCACCAACGTGGTGATGATGGGCATGGGCGAGCCGCTGCTGAACTTCGAGCCGACCGTCACCGCGCTCAAGATGATGCTCGATGATAACGCCTACGGCCTGTCGCGCCGCCGCGTGACCCTGTCGACCTCAGGCGTGGTGCCCAACATGGACAAGCTGTCGCAGGAATGCCCGGTGGCGCTGGCGGTGTCGCTGCACGCGTCGAACGATCCGCTGCGGGACATGCTGGTGCCGCTCAACAAGAAATACCCGCTGCGCGAGCTGCTGGCGGCCTGCAAGCGTTACCTCGAATTCGCGCCGCGCGACTTCATCACGTTCGAGTACTGCATGCTGGACGGCGTGAACGACACCGACGAGCACGCGCGCGAGCTGGTGGCACTGGTCAATGATCCGGAGGTCGGCGTGTCCTGCAAGTTCAACCTGATTCCGTTCAACCCGTTCCCGGAATCCGGCCTGGTGCGCTCGAAGAACCCGCGCATCAAGGCTTTTGCTCAGGTCCTGATGGACGCGGGCATCGTGACCACCATCCGCAAGACCCGCGGCGACGACATCGACGCCGCCTGCGGCCAACTGGCCGGCGAAGTGCAGGACCGCACCCGCGTCGCCCAGCGCATGGAGAAGATGGCCGAGTACAAGAACAAGTTCGGCGCCAACTTCGGCCGCATTGTGGAGATACCTTCTTGAGCGCCGCCCTGGCAGGACGCGTTGCCTGGATCCTGGCGCTGGCGCTGCTGGCCGCCTGCGCGGCGCTTGACGGCGCCGGTCAGCGGGAACTGAAGACCGCGTCCGACCAGACTGCGGCCGAGCGGCGCGCGTCGATCCGGCTGCAATTGGCGATCGGCTATTACCAGGACCAGAAGTACGAGATCGCGCTCGACGAAGTCAAGCAGGCGATCGCGTCCGATCCAAACTACGCCGACGCCTATGGCATGCGCGCGTTGGTCTACACCGCGATGGGCGAGGCCCAGCTGGCGGAAGATAATTATCGCCAGGCCATGCGTCTGGCACCGGGCAACCCGGAGCTGGCCAACAACTATGGCAGCTTTTTGTGCCAGGTCGCCGGCAAGCCGGTTGATGCCATGCGCTATTTTGAGGCGGCGCTGAAGAACCCGCGCTACGCCACGCCGGTGAGCGCGCTGGTCAATGCCGGCAACTGTAGTCTCAAGACCAAACAATTCGAGGTGGCCGAGCGTTACTTCCTCGACGCCTTGCGTTACGATCCCGACCTGCTGGCCAGCAACGTGGGTCTGGCACGGGTTTACCACGAACGGCGCGATTACACGCGCGCCGGTTTTTTCATTAACCGGCTGACGGCGGTCTCGAAACTCGATACGCTGTCTGCCGATGTGCTGTGGCTCGCACTGCGGGTCCAGCACAAGCTGGGCGATCGCACGACGGAGGCGAGCCTTGCCGCGCAATTGCGGCGGCGCTTCCCCGGCTCGCCCGAATTTGCGGCCTTTGAGCGCGGTGCATTTGATGAGTGAGACGACGATAATGACTTCAGAGCGGGCAGATCAGCCGGTGGCGCCGGAGCAGCAGCATCACGGCATCCCTGGCCAGGCACTGGCCGCCCAGCGCGAGGCGATGGGTTGGACCGTGGAACAGGTTGCTGACCAACTCAAACTAGCAGTACGCCAGGTGGTGGCGCTGGAGGCGGGTGATTATGCCTCGCTGCCCAGCCCGGCGGTAACGCGCGGCTTCGTGCGTGCCTACGCCAAGATTCTCAAGATGGACGCGGCCCCGCTGGTTGCCATGATCGAGATGGAGGCGCCGGAAGCGGCGGCCACTAGCCCGGTGCGGCGCGAAGCCAAGCCGACCACGTTTTCGGAAGTGCGCTTTTCGCCGGGCGGCAAGCGGACCTCATTGCCGTTCGGCTGGATCGCCGGCGCGGCCGTGGTGGTGATCGTCGCTGCTGCCGCATGGCATTTCGGCGTGGAGAAGGTAGGCCACCCGGCCGAACCGGCGGATAACGGCGCCTCGGCGTCTACCGCCTTGCCGGCTCCGGTGAGCGAGTCACCCGCCAGCGCCCATGGCGGCTCCAGCCCCGAGCCCCTGCAGAACACCTCGGTGCCGCTGATCTCGGTGCCGTCGGCTTCGGCCACGGCGCCAGAGGCCCCCGCTACGACGGCGCCGGCGGCCGCACCCGCAGCCGCACCGGCAGTCGCCGCCGCCACCGTGACCGCGGTCCCGGCTGCCGCGCCCGCTGCCGCTGCCGGCGACAACGAGCTGGTGTTCACCGTGCGCGAAGATTCCTGGATTTCCGTTGCGCCGGTCGCCGGCGGCAAGCCGCTGCTCTCGCAGCTGATCAAGGCAGGCAGCACCGAAAAGGTGAACGTAACCGAACCGGTCAAGGTCGTAGTTGGAAACGCGCCTGGCGTTTCCGCCACCCTGCGCGGCGCCGCCGTCGATCTGCCGGGCAAGACCGCGCGTATCAGCCTGAAGTAACAAAGGTAAGGAACATGACTTCTTCGCATCTGCCCATCCCCTCCGGCCCGCTTGCGCGCCGCGCCAGCCGCAAGGTGCTGGTCGCGCATGGAAAGCGCCAGGTCTGGGTCGGCGGCGACGCGCCGGTAGTGGTGCAGTCGATGACCAATACCGACACCGCCGACGTGATCGGCACCGCGATCCAGGTCAAGGAACTGGCGCGCGCCGGTTCCGAGATCGTGCGCATCACGGTCAACACGCCGGAAGCCGCGGCCGCCGTGCCGGCGATCCGTGAACAGCTCGACAAAATGGACGTGGACGTACCGCTGGTCGGCGATTTCCACTACAACGGCCACCTGCTGCTGCGCGACTATCCGGAATGTGCGCAGGCGCTGTCGAAATACCGGATCAACCCGGGCAACGTGGGGCAGGGCGCCAAGCGCGACACCCAGTTTGCCCAGATGATCGAGATCGCGATCAAGCACGACAAGCCGGTGCGTATCGGCGTGAACTGGGGCAGCCTGGACCAGTCGCTGCTGGCGCGCATCATGGACGAGAACGCCGCGCGCGCCGAGCCGTGGAGCGCGCAGGCCGTGATGTACGAGGCCTTGATCACGTCCGCCATCGAGAACGCGGTGCGCGCCGAAGAAATTGGCCTGCCCCGCGACAAGATCATCCTGTCGTGCAAGGTATCCGGCGTACAAGACCTGATCGCCGTGTACCGCGAACTGGCCAAGCGCTGCGACTACCCGCTGCACCTTGGCCTGACCGAGGCCGGCATGGGCAGCAAGGGTATCGTGGCCTCGACCGCCGCGCTGTCGGTGCTGCTGCAGGAGGGCATCGGCGACACGATCCGCATCTCGCTCACGCCTGAACCGGGTGGCGATCGCACCAAGGAAGTCGTGGTCGCGCAGGAAATCCTGCAGACGATGGGCCTGCGCAAGTTCACGCCGATGGTGATCGCCTGCCCCGGTTGCGGTCGCACCACCTCGACCGTGTTCCAGGAACTGGCCGACAACATCCAGAGCTACCTGCGCGAGCAAATGCCCGAGTGGAAGAAGGCCTATCCGGGCGTGGAAGCGATGAACGTGGCGGTGATGGGCTGCATCGTCAACGGCCCGGGCGAGTCCAAGCACGCCAACATCGGCATCAGCCTGCCGGGCACCGGCGAATCGCCGGCCGCGCCGGTGTTCGTCGACGGCCAGAAATTCGCCACGCTGCGCGGCGAGCGCATCGTGGAAGAGTTCCAGTCGATCGTGTTCGATTACGTGAAAAAGAACTACGGCAGCGAGAACGTTGCACCATTGAGTTAGCGCGTGAACCGTCGTTCCCGGCCTCGGCGGCAGCCCGGCGGGTACGATGAGCGAGCGCTGCAGGAAAGCAGAAAGCACATGTCCAAATCAGAAAAAATCGTCGCCATCAAAGGCATGAACGACATCCTCCCAAGCGATGCGCCGCTGTGGGAGCTGTTCGAAAACACCGTTGAAACGATCCTGAAAAGCTACGGCTACCAGAAGATCGTCACCCCGATCGTCGAGGAAACCCGCCTGTTCGCGCGCGCCATCGGCGCCGTGACCGACATCGTCGAGAAGGAAATGTATTCCTTCACCGATTCGATGAACGGCGACCAGTTGACCCTGCGTCCGGAAGGTACCGCCGGCGCCGTGCGCGCGGTGATCGAGCACAACCTGGCCTACGACGGCCCCAAGCGCCTGTGGTACAAGGGCCCGATGTTCCGCCACGAGCGTCCGCAGCGCGGCCGCTACCGCCAGTTCTTCCAGGTCGGCGCGGAAGCGGTCGGCTTCACCGGTCCGGATATCGACGCCGAGCTGATCATGCTGTGCCGCCGCCTGTGGGACGACCTGGGGCTGGAGAACGTGCGCCTGGAACTGAATTCGATCGGCAATGCCGAAGAGCGCCTGCGCCACCGCGCCGACCTGATCGCCTATTTCGAAGCGCACATCGACCAGCTTGACGCGGACGCCAAGCGCCGCCTGCACAGCAACCCGCTGCGCATTCTCGATACCAAGAACCCGGCCATGCAGGAACTGGTCGACCAGGCGCCCAAGCTGCTCGACTACCTGGAAGGCGAGTCGCTCGCGCACTTCGAGGGCGTCAAGGCGATCCTCGACCGCAACGCGGTGCAATTCACCGTCAACCCGCGCCTGGTGCGCGGCATCGACTACTACAACCGTACCGTGTTCGAGTGGGTGACCGAGGAACTGGGCGCGCAGGGCACGATCTGCGCCGGCGGCCGCTACGACCCGCTGATCGAAATGTTCGGCGGCAAACCGACCCCGGCCGTGGGCTTTGCGATGGGCATGGAGCGCATCATCGAGCTGATGAAGAGCGCCGGCGAGCCGGTCCAGCCCGCCCAGTGCGACGTCTACCTGGTGCACCAGGGCGACGAGGCGCAGATGCAGGCCTTCATCCTGGGCGAGCGCCTGCGCGATGCCGGCCTGGATGTTGTGTTACATTGCGCCACGCCAAGCGGCGCGGGCAGCTTCAAGAGCCAGATGAAAAAGGCCGACGCATCCGGCGCGGCGTTCGCGGTCATCCTCGGCGAAGACGAGATCAAGAGCGGCATGGCCGCGGTCAAGTCGCTGCGCGGCGAAGCCGGCGAGCAGCAGCAGGCCAGCGTGCCGTTCGAAGGCGTGGTCGACTACGTGGTCGACCAGATCGTCGGCGACGACCACGATCACGACCACGTGCACTACCACGCATAAACCCTTGCAGTTCCGATCCACCTAACGATAACGATATAGACAATGGCATACGATCTCGAAGAACAGGAACAGATAGCGAACTTCAAGGCCTTCTGGAACCAGTACGGCAACCTCATCACCTGGGTGCTGATCCTCGCCCTGGGCTCCTACGCCGGCTACAACTTCTGGAACTCGCACAAGCGTACGTCCGCTTTGGTCGCGTCGGGGCTGTACGGCGAACTGCAAAATTCGCTGGAAGCGAAAGACAACGCCAAGGTCCAGCGCGTGGCCGCGGACATCGAGTCGAAGTATGAAGGCACCGCCTACGCCCAGATGGCGGCGCTTGGCGCGGCCAAGTCCGCGTTCGACGCCAACGACCTGAAGACCGCCAAGGCCCAGCTGCAGTGGGTGCTTGACCACGGCAACGAGGAATACCAGTCGATCGCCAGGTTGCGCCTGGCCGGCGTGCAGCTGGATGAGAAAGCGTATGGCGACGCGCTCAAGACGCTGTCGGGCAAGATCCTGCCGCAGTTCAACGCCGAAGTGCAGGAGCGCAAGGGCGACGTACTGACCGCACAGAACAAGCTGGCCGAAGCGCGTACCGCCTACACCGCGGCACTGGCCGCCATGGACAAGAGGAACCCGGGCCGCCAGGTCGTCACGGTCAAGCTCGAATCGATCGGCGGCACCGTCCCGGTTGAGCAGAAAGAAGCCGCATAAGTTCGTAGGGTGCGCACCTGTGCGCACGCGGTACGGTCGCCCATTGTTGGCGTTTCGTGCGCGCAGCGCCCCGCAGAACCTGGCAATTGATTTCGATTTGGCGCTAGCGATGTCCCCGCATTTTGAATTCGCCCCACAGTCAAAGAACAAGGTATAAAAACATGCGTATTACCCGGAAGCTTGTTGGTGTCGGTGTGCTGGCCGTGTTGACGGGCTGCTCGACCTTAAGTTCGATCAATCCGTTCGCATCCAAACCGAAGGGCGGCCAGCCGGCACCGCTGGTGGAGCTGAAGGCTGCGATGGCCGTGCGCACGGCATGGAAGCTAAATGTCGGCAAGGCCGAGTCGTACACCTTCTCGCCCGCCCTGGCGGGCAACACCGTGGTGGTCGCCGGCGCCGACGGCAACATCGTGCGCGTGGACGCCGCCACCGGCAAGGAACTGTGGCGCATCAAGGCCGGCATGCCGCTGACGGCTGGCGTAGGCACCGACGGCAACCAGATCGTGGTCGGCGGCGCCAAGGGCGTGCTGCTTGCCTTCGACATGGACGGCAAGGCGCTGTGGAAGCAGCAGCTGTCCAGCGAAATCCTGTCTTCGCCGGTGGTGGGGCAGGGCGTCGTGGTGGCACGTTCGATCGACAACCGCATCGTCGGCTTCGACGCCACCAACGGCAACAAGAAGTGGACCGTGCAGCGCACTGCGCCGCCGCTCACCTTGCGCATGGCGCCGGGCATGGTCGTCTCGAACAAGGACGTGATCATCGCCCAGCCCGGCGGCCGCCTGACCTCGCTGGTGCTGGCCACCGGCGCGCCGCGCTGGGAGATCGAAGTGGGCGTGGCCAAGGGCGCGACTGAACTTGAGCGCGTGACCGACATCGGCGGCACCCCGGTGGTGTTCGAGAACGACGTGTGCGCCGTGTCCTACCAGGGCCGCGTCGGCTGCTTCGACCTGGCCACCGGCAGCGCACGCTGGACGCGCGACCTGTCCTCGGAAGTGGGCGTGGCGGTCGACCAGCGGTTCGTGTTCGTCCCGGACGACAAGGGTGCGCTGTACGCATTTAACCGCGACGGCGGCGCCAGCGCCTGGAAGAACGACAAGCTGGAGTACCGCCGCCTGTCGACCCCGCTGTCCTACGGCCGCGCGGTAGCGGTCGGCGACTACCAGGGCATGGTCCACTTCCTGTCGCGCGAGGACGGCACGTTCCTGGCGCGCGCGGCGACCGACGGCAGCGCGATTGTCGGCACGCCGCTGGTCGCTGGCGAACACCTGATTTTTCAAACACAAAACGGAACCGTGGCCGCGATCGCGGTCGAATAAAACATTAAATGAAGCCGGTAATTGCATTAGTGGGCCGACCCAATGTCGGGAAATCGACCCTGTTCAACCGCCTGACCCGCTCGCGCGACGCGCTGGTGGCAGACCTGCCCGGCCTGACCCGCGACCGTCACTACGGCGAAGGGCGGGTGGGCGAACGCCCGTTCCTGGTCATCGATACCGGCGGCTTTGAACCGGTGGCCAAGGAAGGCATCATGCACGAGATGGCGCTGCAGACGCGCCAGGCCGTGGCCGAGGCCGACGTGGTGGTGTTCATCGTGGACGGCCGCCAGGGCCTGACTCCGCACGACAAGACCATCACCGACTTCCTGCGCAAGTCCGGCCGCAAGGTCATGCTGGTCGTGAACAAGAGCGAGGGCATGAAGTACACCTCGGTCACCGCCGAGTTCTACGAGCTCGGCCTGGGCGATCCGTACGTGATCTCGGCCGCGCACGGCGACGGCGTGGCGGACCTGGTCAACGAGGCGCTGGACCAGGCCTTTGCCCAACGTCCCGCGGACGCGGAGGAACTGGAACCGCAAGAGCGCGGCGTGAAGATCGCGATCGTCGGCCGCCCAAACGTGGGCAAGTCGACCCTGATCAACACCCTGGTCGGCGAACAGCGCGTGATCGCGTTCGACATGCCGGGCACCACGCGCGATTCGATCGAGGTGCCTTTCGAGCGCGGCAACAAGCACTACACCCTGATCGACACGGCCGGCATCCGCCGCCGCGGCAAGGTGTTCGAGGCGATCGAGAAGTTCTCGGTGGTCAAGACCCTGCAGTCGATCTCGGAAGCGAACGTGGTGATCCTGCTGCTCGACGCGCAGCAGGACATTTCGGAACAGGATGCCCACATCGCCGGCTTCATCCTGGAGTCCGGCCGCGCGCTGGTGGTGGGCGTGAACAAGTGGGACGGCCTGGAGTCGAGCGACCGCGACCAGGTCAAGACCGACATCGACCGCAAGATGGATTTCCTCTCGTTCGCCCGTCACATCTACCTGTCGGCGCTCAAGGGCACCGGCATCGGGCCCTTGATGCGGGCGGTCGACGAGGCCTACGCCGCCGCCACCGCCAAACTGTCCACGCCGCGCCTGACGCGCGCGCTGGAGGAGGCGGTCGAGAAGCAGGAACCCAAGCGCAAGGGCGGCACCCGCCCGAAGATGCGCTACGCACACCAGGGCGGCCAGAACCCGCCCGTCATCGTTATCCACGGCAATGCTTTGGAAGGCGTCACCGAGCCGTACAAGCGCTACCTGGAGAAGCATTTCCGCGACACCTTTGACCTGATTGGTACGCCGCTCCGGATTGAATTGCGTACTGGAAAGAATCCGTTTGCCAAGGCGCAGAATTAAACGGTGGCAGTACGACAAAAAGCGGCAAAACCGGTTACAGTAGCTTAGGGCCATCATTCGCGCATTGCCGCTGAATTCTGGCCCAGGCACTTGAAATTTGGATAGTCGCCTCAACTTTTGAACTACAACAACATACGGAGCTGTCATGAGCAATAAAGGGCAACTGTTACAAGACCCATTCCTCAACGCCTTGCGCAAAGAGCACGTCCCGGTTTCGATCTATCTGGTCAACGGGATCAAGCTCCAGGGGCATATCGAGTCCTTCGACCAATACGTGGTGCTGCTGCGTAACACGGTCACCCAGATGGTCTACAAGCATGCGATTTCCACCGTCGTACCCGCACGTGCCGTCAACCTCAATCTCGAATCTCAGGAAGCTGAGTAAGGCCGATGGCTGAAGGCTCCGGCACCACCTCCACGCGCGCAGCGCTGGTCGGCATCGATTTTGGCGCTGGCGATTTTTCCGCCAGCCTCGACGAACTGTCGCTGCTGGCGCGCTCCGCCGGAGCCGAACCGGTCGACACCATCACCGCGCGCCGAGCGGCGCCCGATCCCGCTTACTTTGTCGGCAGCGGCAAGGCGGACGAGATCGCGCAGACCGTGGCGGCAGAGAAGGTCGACATCGTCATCTTCAACCATGCGCTCTCGCCCGCGCAGCAGCGCAACCTGGAGCGGCGCCTTTCCGTGCGCGTGGTCGACCGCACCAGCCTGATCCTCGACATCTTCGCCCAGCGTGCCAAGACCAACGAGGGCAAGCTGCAGGTCGAACTGGCCCAGCTGCAGCACCTGGCCACGCGCCTGATCCGCGGCTGGACCCACCTTGAGCGCCAGAAGGGCGGTATCGGCCTGCGCGGTCCTGGCGAAACCCAGCTCGAAACCGACCGCCGCCTGATCGGCGAGCGCGTCAAGATGCTGCGCACCCGCCTGACCAAGCTGCGCAAGCAGCACGAAACCCAGCGCCGCGCACGCGGGCGCAACCAGACATTCTCGGTGTCGCTGGTCGGCTATACCAACGCCGGCAAGTCGACCCTGTTCAACACGCTGACCAAGGCCGGCGTGTACGTCGCGAACCAGCTGTTCGCGACCCTGGACACCACCAGCCGCCGCCTGTACCTGGGCGGCGCAGTCGGCAACGTGGTCGTGTCCGACACGGTCGGCTTCGTGCGCGAGCTGCCGCACCAGCTGGTGGCGGCGTTTCGCGCAACGCTCGAAGAAACCATCCATGCTGACCTGCTTCTCCACGTGGTCGATGCTTCGTCGCCGGTGCGCGCCGAGCAAGTCGAACAGGTCAACGAAGTGCTGCGCGAAATCGGCGCCGACCACGTCCCCCAAATTCTTGTGTGGAACAAGATCGATGCCGCAGGGCTAGAGCCGGGGGTGGAACGTGATGAATATGATAAAATCAGCCGCGTTTTTATCAGCGCCCAAAGTGGCGCCGGCCTGGATCTGCTGCGCGACGCGATCGCCGAGGCAGCCGCATCCGCGCCTGGTCTGACCCGGTTTCACGATGAGCAGGACGATGCCGAGGCACACTACGACTATGTAGAAGCGCCAGCTGAGAGTATTCCCACCTCCACCCCTGTCGGACCACATTAGGATATGCGCGGTTCAATATTTAAACGATTCGGCATCAAATTAACTCTGAACGATCCCCGCTGGGGGCACAATCCCAAGGGTGACCACAAGGCCCAGGAAGGCCGCCGCCCCGGCGAGGGCGGCGGTCCGCCCGACCTCGACCAGCTCTGGCGCGACTTCAACGCGCGCCTGAACCGCCTGTTCGGCAGCCGCGGCGGCGACGGCGGCGGTCCGCTGCGTCCCGACGCGCGCGGCGCCGGCATCACCGTCTCGATCGTGGTCGCCATCGCCATCCTGATCTGGCTCGCCAGCGGCGCCTTCATTGTCCAGGAAGGCCAGGTGGGCGTGGTCAGCACCTTCGGCAAGTACAGCCATACCACCGGCCCCGGCTTCAACTGGCGCTGGCCGTACCCGTTCCAGTCGGCTGAAATCGTCAACGTTTCCCAGGTGCGCACCGCCGAAATCGGCTACCGCGCCAACGTGCGCAACAAGCAGCCGCAGGAAGCGCTGATGCTCACCGATGACGAGAACATCATCGACATCCAGTTCGCGGTCCAGTACAAGCTGAAGGACCCGGTCGCATGGGTATTCAACAACCGCGACCAGGACGAGGCGGTGCGCCAGATCGCCGAGACCGCGGTGCGCGCGGTGGTGGGCAAGAGCAAGATGGACTACGTGCTATACGAAGGCCGCGACAAGGTCGCGGTGGACGTGCACAACATGATGCAGCAGCTTGCCGACCGCTACAAGCTTGGCGTCCAGATCGCCAACGTCACCATGCTCGCGGTGCAGCCCCCGGAACAGGTGCAGGCCGCGTTCGACGACGCCGTCAAGGCCGGCCAGGACCGCGTCCGCCTGCGCAACGAGGGCGAAGCCTACGCCAATGACGTGATCCCGAATGCGCGCGGCAAGGCCTTCCGCCTGATCCAGGACGCCGAAGCCTACCGCTCGATGGTAGTGGAAAACGCGACCGGCAACGCGGCGCGCTTTAGCCAGGTGGTGACGGAATACGCCAAGGCCCCGGCCGTCACGCGCGACCGCATGTACCTGGACACGATGCAGGAGATCTTCACCAGCACCAGCAAGGTCATGATCGACACCAAGACCAACAACAACATGCTGTACCTGCCGCTCGACAAGCTGATGGCGCAAGCCGCCGGCGAGGGCGCCAAATCGGGACCGGTGCAGCCGCATCCGCAGCCGCCAGTGCAGTCCCAGTCGGCCGTGCCGGCGCAGGACGCGATGCAAACGATGGAGTCGGTCCGCAGCCGCGACCTGCGCAGCCGCGACGCGACCCGCGAACGTGAAAGGGAGAGCCGCTGATGAGCCGCCTGGTTAGCATTCTCGTGGCGCTGTTCATCGCGCTGATGCTGCTGTCATCAAGCATGTTCGTGGTCGACCAGCGCAAGTACGCGATCGTGTTCACGCTGGGCCAGCTGCGCGAAGTGATCAGCGAGCCCGGCCTGCACTTCAAGGTGCCGCTGATCCAGAACGTGGTCTTCCTCGACAAGCGCATCCTGACCCTGGACACGCCCGACGCCGAGCGCTTCATCACGGCCGAGAAGAAGAACATCCTGGTCGACGCCTTCGTCAAATGGCGCATCGTCGACCCGCGCCTGTACTACGTCAGCTTTGGCGGCGACGAGGCGCGCGCGCGCGACCGCATGTCGCAGATCATCAAGGCCGCGCTCAACGACGAAATCACCCGCCACACGGTGCGCGACGTGATCTCCGGCGCGCGCGGCGCCGTGATGGATGCGGTGCGCGAACGCGTGACCGACGAAGCCAAGGAGATCGGCGTGGCGATCGTCGACGTGCGCTTGAAGCGCGTGGACTACATCGACCAGATCAACAACTCGGTGTACGAGCGCATGAAGGCCGAGCGCGGGCGCGTGGCCAACGAACTGCGTGCGACCGGCGCGGCCGAAGGCGAGAAGATCCGCGCCGACGCCGACCGCCAGCGGACCGTGATCATCGCCGAAGCGTTCCGCGACGCCGAGAAGATCAAGGGCGAGGGCGATGCCAAGGCCTCGCAGATCTACGCCCAGGCGTTTGGCAAGAACCCCGAGTTCTACCGGTTCTACCGCTCGCTCGAAGCGTACCGCGCGAGCTTCAAGAGCCGCAACGACGTGATCGTGGTCGACCCGAACTCCGAGTTCTTCAAGTACTTCCGCGGTCCGGGGCAGAGCAAGTAATCGTAGGGTGGGCGGGTCTCCCGCCCACGCGTTCAAACAGAGCGTGAATCGCCTCGTAGGGTGCGCACCTGTGCGCACGCGGTCACCATATGCTGACTTGCGGCGGCGGCTGCACTGCGCTGCGTTCGCGAACCGCGTGCGCACAGGTCCTCGGCAGCCCCGCGCCCCCTACGAACTCCGCTGGGTGATCGTGATCGGGGCACCTAATCGTGGGACTTTGACAACGCCAACCGCCCCCGACCGTCACCAACCCTCTCTCCCCAACCTTGTTTTCGGCTAAAATAGCCGATTCGGCGTTAGAACCGCGCGCATCGCCGCGCTGTTTTTGCCCGATGTTTAACAACTCCCATCGCTTTTTCCATGCCAAACTGGCTTTTGCCCGAGAGTATCGCGGACGTCCTGCCTTCCGAAGCGCGCAAGATCGAAGAACTGCGCCGGCTGATGCTCGACACCTTCCGCCTGTACGGCTACGAGCTGGTAATGCCGCCGCTGCTCGAATACGTCGAATCGCTGCTGGCCGGGGGCGGGCAGGACACCGATCTGAAAACCTTCAAGGTCGTCGACCAGCTCTCCGGCCGCCTGCTCGGCCTGCGCCCGGACATGACCACCCAGGTCGCGCGCATCGACGCCCACCTGCTCAACCGCGACAGCGTCACCCGCCTGTGCTACGCCGGCAGCGTGCTGCACACCCGCCCGTCGGGCCTGCACGCGACCCGTGAGCCGCTGCAGATCGGCGCCGAAATCTACGGCCACGCGGGGCTGGAGGCCGACGCCGAAATCCAGGAACTGGCGCTGGCCACGCTCGCGCTGGCCGGCTTTGCCGAACCGCGCCTGGACCTGTCGCACGTTGGCGTGCTGCGCGCGCTCCTGGCCGAGGACCCGGCAGCCAAGCGCGATGAAGCGCAGCTCTACGACCTGCTGCGCGCAAAAGACATCCCGGGACTGGAAGTGATCACCCAGTCCTACGCACCCGTCACGCGTAACGCGCTGCTCGCGCTGCCGAACCTGTACGGCGATTGTGACATGCTCGCGCACGCACGCGAGGTGCTGCCGCCGCTGCCGGGCATCACGCGTGCGCTGGCCGAACTGGCGGCGCTGTGCGGCAGCGCGCTTGGCCGCGCCCAGGTCGCGATCGACCTGGCCGACCTGCGCGGCTATCAGTACGAAAGCGGCGCCATGTTCGCGCTGTACGTGCCGGGCCTGCCGAACGCGGTGGCGCGCGGCGGCCGTTACGACCATGTGGGCGAAGCCTTCGGCCGGGCGCGACCCGCGACCGGCTTTTCGCTCGACTTGCGCGAACTGGCGCGGCTGCTGCCGACCGCCGGGCGCAAGCACTCGATCCGCGCCCCCTGGGGCAACGCGCCGGAACTGCGCGCAAAAATCGCCGAGCTGCGCAAGGCCGGCGAAGTGGTGATCCAGAGCTTCCCGGGTCACGATAATGTTCAGGACGAGTTCGAGTGCGACCGCGTGCTCGTCCTCGAAGACGGAAATTGGATTCTCAAAAACTTAGGTTAAGTGTGATGTCAAATAAAAACGTGGCAAAGAACGTCGTTGTCATTGGCACCCAGTGGGGCGATGAAGGCAAAGGTAAGATCGTCGACTGGCTGACCGACCACGCCGCTGGCGTGGTGCGCTTCCAGGGCGGCCACAATGCCGGCCATACCCTGGTCATCAAGGGCCAGAAAACCGCACTGCAGCTGATCCCGTCGGGCATCATGCGCGAAGGCGTGGCCTGCTACATCGGCAACGGCGTGGTGGTCTCGGTACCGGACGTGATGCGCGAAATCGACAAGCTGCAGGCAGCCGGCGTGGAAGTCGTGTCGCGCCTGATGATCTCGGAAGCGTCGCCGGCCATCCTGCCGTACCACGTCGCCATCGACGTCGCCCGCGAAGCCGCGCGCGGCGCCAACAAGATCGGCACCACCGGCAAGGGCATCGGCCCGGCATACGAAGACAAGGTCGCACGCCGCGCGATCCGCATCGCGGACATGCTCAACGAAACCCGCTTCGCCGAAAAGCTGAAAGAGAACCTCGATTACCACAACTTCGTGCTGGCCAACTACCTGGGCGGCCAGGCGCTGGACTTCCAGAAGGTGTTCGATGACGCGATGGCCCTCGTGCCGCGCCTCTCCCCGATGGTCGGCGACGTCTCGTCGGCCCTGCACGCGACCTACAAGGCGGGCGGCAACCTGCTGTTCGAAGGCGCGCAAGGCTCGCTGCTGGACGTCGACCACGGCACCTACCCGTACGTGACCTCGTCGAACTGCGTGGCCGGCAATGCCGCCGCCGGTGCCGGCGTCGGCCCGAACATGCTGCACTACATCATGGGCATCACCAAGGCCTACACCACCCGCGTGGGCTCGGGCCCGTTCCCGTCGGAGCTGCCGACCGACCAGGGCATCGGCGAGCACCTCTCGCGCGTCGGCCACGAGTTCGGCACCGTCACCGGCCGTGCGCGCCGCTGCGGCTGGTTCGACGCCGCGCTGCTGCGCCGCTCGGTCCAGATCAACGGCGTCTCGGGCATGTGCCTGACCAAGCTGGACGTGCTGGACGGCCTGGAGTCGCTCAAGATCTGCACCGGCTACACCATTGACGGCCGCGCGGTCGACATCTTCCCGGTCGGCGCGGAAGAAGCGGCCTTGTGCAAGCCGGTGTACGAAGAAATGCCGGGCTGGAAGGACAGCACCGTCGGCGCCAAGTCGATGGACGACCTGCCGGCCACTGCACGCGCTTACATCAAGCGCATCGAAGAGCTGGTCGGTGTTCCGGTCGACATGGTGTCGACTGGCCCGGACCGCGAAGAAACCATCGTCCTGCGTCATCCGTTCGCGGCCGAATAAAACAAAAGAAACGTTAGGAGTTCTCAAGCATGACCACCCCACCATCGACCGACAAGGACCTCTGGGTATCCTGGGACGAATACCACCGCCTGATCGAGCGCCTGGCGCTCATGGTGTATGAATCGAACTGGCAGTTTGACATGGTGCTGTGCCTCGCGCGCGGCGGCGTGCGCCCGGGCGACGTCTTCTCGCGCATCTTCGACGTGCCGCTGGCGATCCTGTCGACCAGCTCGTACCGCGAAGAAGCGGGCACCAAGCAGGGCGACCTGGACATCGCCAAGTACATGACGATGACCAAGGGACCGCTGAAAGGCCGCATCCTGCTGGTCGACGACCTGGCCGATTCGGGTGTCACGCTGCAGAAGGTGCGCACGCACCTGAAGGAGAACTTCCCCGAGGTGACTGAAGTGCGTTCGGCCGTCATCTGGGTCAAGGGCACCTCGTCGATCCAGCCGGACTACCATCTGGTCGACCTGCCGCACAACCCATGGATCCATCAGCCGTTCGAAGACTACGACGGCCTGCGCCCGCACCAGCTGACGGCGTGGATGAAGAAGTTCGAGAAATAATCATTCCGCTGTCGGGTGTGCCTCTCTGCGCCACCCCGGCATGAATCAGGAAACGTCGTTCCGGCGCAGGCGGGAACGACGTTTTCCTTTATCACTTCGTGACATGCCTATTCGTTACTGCGCCATCTCGATTGCGCATCGTTTAATATTGCCGAATTACCTTTGCCTGCCGAAGGGCCTCGGCGTACCAAACTCCCCATGACCCAAAGCTTCTTCCAGACCTTTATCCTGCTCCTGCTGGTCACCGACCCGTTCGGCAACGTGCCCTTGTTTGTCGCCGGACTCAAGGATGTACCCGTACCGCGACGCCCGCGGATCGTGGTGCGCGAATGCGCGATCGCTTTCCTGCTGCTGCTGATCTTCATGTTCTTCGGCCGTCACTTCCTGTCGGCGCTGCAGCTTTCCGAAGTTGCGCTACGCATCGGCGGCGCCGTGATCCTGCTCCTGATCGCGATTCGCATGGTGTTCCCGCATCCAGACGGCGTGCTGGGCCGAACCGAAGGTGGCGAGCCTTTCATCGTGCCGCTGGCGATTCCCGCGCTGGCCGGTCCTTCTGCGCTGGCCACCGTGCTGCTGTTCACATCGCGCAGCATGGAAGAAGTGGCGGTGCACGTCGCCGCGCTGGGCGCGGTTGCCGTGGTCTGGCTGGCGGTGTTCCTCTCCGCCGAACGGCTGCAGAAACGGCTTGGCCCACAGGTGATGACGGCGTTCGAGCGCCTGATGGGCCTGATCCTGGCCGCGATGTCAATCGAGATGCTGCTGGGTGGGGTACGCGAGTTCGTCAAGACGCTGTGATGTAGCCAGCGGAGAGGGGGCGTCGTAGGGTGCGCACCTGTGCGCACGCGGTCCGCGAACGTCGCGTAACGAAGCGGCAGCCGCAAGTCAGTATGCGGTGACCGCGTGGGCACAGGGTGCCCACCCTACGAGGGTGTGAATAAATGCCGGCGCCCGGTACAATTCGTGTTGTCGAA
>NZ_SPUM01000005.1 GCF_004614195.1 Massilia horti
GCCTTTGCCAGCGACGTGCCGCGTCGCCGCAGCGAACTGAAGGCGGCGCTGGACGGCGGCGACCTGGAGGCGGCGGCGCGCCTGCTGCACGGGCTGTGCGGCAGCGCCAGCTATCTGGGCGCGTCCGAGCTGCACCGCCTGTGCGGCGAGTTGGAGCGCGCCGCCAATGCCGGCGACATGACAGCCTTGCGCGCCGCGCTGCCGGACCTGATGCAAATGCTGGACAGGTTCGAGGCCGAATCCGCCTGAACCGGGCGCCGCATGGGCAAGGTTATAATCAAACATCTGCAATGGCGGCGTGGAGAATTCGATGAAGGTGCTGGTAGTCGATGACGATGTCGTGGCGCGCATGGTGCTGATGCATCTGGTCGACAGTTCAGGCAGTTTCGAGATTTTTGAGGCCGAGGATGGCGAGGACGCCTGGCGCCAGCTCGAAGACGGCCTGCGCCCGGCGATCACCTTCTGCGACCTGCGCATGCCGCGCCTTTCGGGCATGGAGCTGCTCGAACGGGTCAGGGCCGATGCGCGCCTGGCCGGCATGCCGTTCGTGCTGGTTTCGGCGGCCAGGGAGCGCGAGACGATGGAGGAGGCCACCAGCATGGGCGCCGACGGCTACATCGTCAAGCCGTTTCAGCCCGACCAGGTGCGCGGCCACCTTGCTGCGCTGGTGGGCGTGGGCTGTGTCGACGAACCGCCGGCGGCGACCGTGCTGCGCCTCGGGATCGATTCGTCGCGGCTGGTGCTGTACCTCGGTGGACTGCACAAGCAACTGGTGGCGGCGGGGCCGGAAATCGAGCAGTTGCTGGCCTGTGCCGATGTCGAGACGGCGCGCACGCGTCTTGCGCGCCTGCGCGAAGGCTGCCGGACACTCGGGCTGACCTGTGCCGCGCAGGGTTTCGCCGCGCTCGAAGGCCTGGCGCCGTCGGCGCTGGACGCGGCGCAGGTCGAACGCGCGCTTGACACCGCACGCCATGCGACACTGCTCCAGGGCGAGCGTGCACGCACGGTTCCTGCGGTATCGTAAGCCTTGTCGGGAATGCCCTTGCTGCCCAGTTAGTTTGAATTTAAAGTAGTTGTGAAGTTGCCGATCGTGAGGCTGACACCATTTACCGGGGTGACCATGACCCGTTCGACCGCAGCAGCACTAACCCCCTCGGCCTACGAGGACGGCTTCGCCCGCGCCAACCTGCCGCCGGCGGACCAGTGGCCGGAATTCCTGTTCGAACTGCCGGAGCTGAAATATCCGCTGCAGCTCAACGCCGCCGGCACCTTGCTGGACGGCGCGCTGGCCGCCGGCTGGGGCGAGCGTACCGCGCTGCTGGGCGCAAACGGGTCCTGGACCTACCGCCAACTGCACCAGCAGGCCGACCGCATCGCGCACGTGCTGCGGCAGGACCTGGGCCTTGTTACCGGCAACCGCGTGCTGCTGCGCGGCGCCAACTGCCCGATGATGGCCGCCTGCATCCTCGCCGTGATCAAGGCCGGCTGCATCGCGGTGCCGACCATGCCGCTGCTGCGCGCGCGCGAGCTCTCCGCCATCATCGACAAAGCGCAGGTGAATGCGGTGCTGTGCGCGGCCGGCCTGCGCGCCGAACTGGACGCCCTGGCGGGCAACTGCCCGCGGCTGCTTTCCTTTGACGACGCCAGCGACCCGCAAGGGCTGGAAGCGCGCATGGCGCGCCACGACGCGCAGTTCGAGACCGTCGCGACCGCCCTCGACGACGTATGCCTGATCAGCTTCACCTCGGGCACCACCGGCGTGCCAAAGGGCACGATGCACTTTCACCGTGACCTGCTGGCGATCTGCGACTGCTTCCCGCGCTCCACGCTGCGCCAGCAAGCCGACGACATCGTCATCGGCACGCCGCCGCTGGCGTTCACGTTCGGCCTGGGCGGGCTGCTGCTGTTCCCGCTGCGCGTTGGCGCGTCGAGCGTGCTGCTCGAAAAGCTCGCGCCCGAGACGCTGCTGGCCGCGATCGAACAGCGCCGCGCGACCGTCTGCTTCACCGCGCCCACCTTCTACCGGCAGATGGCGTCGCTGGCCGCGCGCTTTGACCTGTCGAGCCTCACCCGCGCCGTGTCGGCAGGCGAAGCGCTGCCGGTCGCCACGCGCGAGTTATGGCAGGCGGCGGCCGGCGTGCCGCTGATCGACGGGATCGGCGCCACCGAGATGCTGCACATCTTCATTTCCTCCGCCGGCGACGCAGTCCGTCCCGGCGCCACCGGCAAGCCGATCCCCGGCTACCGCGCCTGCATCCTGGACAAGGAAGGCAAGCCGGTCGGGCCGGGCGTGAGCGGGCGGCTCGCAGTCAAGGGGCCGACCGGCTGCCGCTACCTCGCCGACCCGCGCCAGCGCGACTACGTGGTGGACGGCTGGAACCTGACCGGCGACGCCTACGAGATGGACGCCGACGGCTATTTCCACTACCGCTCGCGCACCGACGACATGATCATCTCGGCCGGCTACAACATCGCCGGGGTCGAGGTCGAGGAGGTGTTGCTGCGCCATCCGGCCGTTGCCGAGTGCGGCGTGGTCGGGCGTGCCGACGAAGAACGCGGGCAGGTGGTCGAGGCCCATGTCGTGCTCAAGGACGGCTGCGAGCCCGGCGCGGAGCTTGCTACGCAGCTGCAGGAGTTCGTCAAGCGGCAGATCGCGCCGTACAAGTACCCGCGCTCGATCCGGTTCTGCGACAAATTGCCGCGTACCGAAACCGGCAAGCTGCAGCGCTTCAAGCTGCGCGAGGCCTGACGCCATAATCTGAACGACCGCATCGGGCAGTGATCAAAGCTCATGGCGATGCGCTGGACAGCGCGTGCGCCAAGGTTTTCACGATGGATACGGTTTGGATGGAATGGCTATGGCAAATGGGGAAATACCGGACGCAGCGGCGATCGGTGGCCAGACACCAGGCGGCAATATCGAGCGTCGATTCGCGGCGCTCGAAGCCGTGTTGCCGACCTTGATTGCCAAGGCAGATCTTGCCGACTTGCGCGCCGAAATGCGCGTGCAAACCGAACAGTTGCGCTCCCAGAACGAGCAGTTGCGTACCGAGATGCGGGCGGAGAACGAAAAACTGCGGGCCGAAATGCAGATGCAGGCGCAGCGCCTGGTGGGCAGCACGTCCAAATGGATGGCGGCGACCGTCCTGGGCCTGATCATCGCTTTTGCGGCTTTCTTCCTCGTCCTTGGCAACTTGCTCTTGACCGCGCCGCTCCCGGCTGAATCCGACCAGTCCGATATGCGCCAGCCGACGAGCATCTCGTTTTCCGTACATGGAAAATCAATCGCACACATCGTGCGGGTCATTCGAACGGTTGGCCCAGGAAAATAGCGCTTTCCTTCACGCGCTGGATTCAGCCCGGCGAACGGCCGTTGTTCGGATGGTCATCCAAGCATTTCACCAGATGTACTGGCGTCCGTTGTATTATTTCCGTTCAATAATCCGTTAGGAATTGCAATGCGATTTTTCCCGGTTCGCGCAACACTCGCGATTCTGCTCGCGCTCGCGGCGCCCGTAGTGTTGGGCGCACAAAGCGGGTCCTCGCAGAAGACGAGCGATTTGACCACTGTCGGTTCGCTGTCGGAACTGCCAGTCGACATCCTCGATGAACTTGGCGGTGTTGCCGCAATTGCCGACATCGGCGGCAATTTCAATCCGACCTGCGTGTCGCAGCCAGGCGTGCCGAATAGTCGTCTGGTGCGCGCTGCCATCAGTCCAAAGTTGGCGCAAATCACCGTCGAGCATGGTGGAATCGTCCGTTACGTCGAGACGCTGGAATTCAGAAAGCGCGCCGGCAAGTGGAAACTTGCGCAGCAGGCGAACGAAGCAGGGCGCTGAATGGAATGCGGTCAGAATAACAAAAGGAAGGGCCATGAAGAGAGCAATCCAACTGGCTGTCATAACTTGCCTGGCCGGTAGTGCCGGTGCCCAGGAAATTAAGCCGTATCAGGCGCAGGAAATAAAGCCGTACCGGGCCCAGGAGATCAAGCCTTACCAAGCGCAGGAGGTCAAGCCTTCTCGTCCAGCCAGCGAACCGCCCGGGCGCTCGGAGCGGCAGGGGGCCGCGGGCATGGCCGAGTTGATGGGGGCGTGGCAGTCCAGTGTTAGCGGGGCAGTGTGGACGTCGCCGTCATCGGTGCCCGGCTTTGACACGCTGCACATTTCGCCAGGCGCGCTGGCCGGGCTGCTGGTGATCTACCCGAATGGCACCTACATTTGGAATTCGTACGGGGGGAAGAAGGGACGCTGGACGCGCTCCGATAAGTCAGACTATCCGCTGGTGCTCGAGGATACAGTTGAGAACAAGCGTTGGTATGTCGGGTTGGACCAACGGACGCAGCGTCTCTACATTTGGGATGGCAACGCGATCTCGTATACCGCCAGGCGTCCTGCACAACAGTAAGAGAATAGTCTGGTAAGACAGTAATGCAGGTCGGGTCAAACGGCATAAGCGAATTTGACCTGACCTGCGACGCTCCTATCAAGCATCAACTGTAGCCTGTGCCGCTTGCCTTTCAGTGACATCGATTCGCGGCTCCCGGCGTTTGGACCGCGGTGCGGCCGGCAGCGCCCGTTCGCGCGCAACCAGTGCTGCAACCCGCGTTCCTGCCTGCGTCAGCGAGCTCGACGCCGATTGGTCGAGTTTGAACATGCCGACGGTTTGTGCGAGCGTTATGGCTTGGTCCTGCATGGCTTCAGCGGCCGCGGCCGCCTCTTCGACGAGCGCTGCATTCTGTTGCGTCACTTGATCCATCTGGGTGATCGCCTTGTTGACCTCCTCGATGCCGGCGCTCTGCTCCTGGCTGGCTTCGGCGATCTCGGCCATGATTTCCGTAACACGCTTGATGCTTACGACGATTTGATCCATCGTCGTACCAGCTTCGCTCACCAGCTTGCTGCCATCGTCAACCTTGTTGACCGAGTCATCGATCAACCCCTTGATTTCCTTGGCTGCAGCCGCCGAGCGCTGCGCCAGATTGCGCACCTCGCTTGCGACGACGGCGAAGCCGCGCCCTTGTTCACCCGCCCGCGCCGCTTCGACCGCTGCGTTCAGGGCCAAAATATTGGTCTGGAACGCAATGCCATCAATCACGCTGATGATGTCGGCGATTTTTCGCGACGCTTCGTTGATCGAACCCATGGTATCGACCACCTTGGATACCACATCGCCACCCTTGGTCGCCACGCTTGACGCCGCGATGGCCAGTTGATTGGCCTGGCGCGCATTGTCCGTGTTGCGCTTGACGGCCGAGGTAAGCTCTTCCATGGACGAGGCAGTTTCTTCCAGCGAAGACGCCTGCTGCTCGGTTCGTGACGACAAGTCCTGATTGCCCGACGCGATCTGGGACGCTGCGGTCGAGATCAGTTCCACGCCCGAGCGAGTCTGGCTGATGGTCTTGAACAGGTTGCTATTCATCTGCTGCAGCGCTCGCTGCAATTGTCCCATTTCGTCGTTGGAGGTAATCGTGATGTGGCTCGTCAAGTCTCCGGCTGCGACGGTCTCGGCGGTGGTCACGGCCACTTGCAGCGGTTGAACGATTGAACGGGTAATCAGGAAGGAAAATCCAATGCCGATGAGCGTTGCGAGTGAGCCCAGCGCTGCCATGATGACGAAAGCTTGCCGGGAAGTCGCGCTCAGCTCTTCGCCGCTTTTCTTCATTGTCGCTTCCTGGTACTCCACCATATTCTTCAGCGCGGCCAGGTAGGCGCCTTGCGTTTTGTACTTCTCGCCGTACAGTACGTTTACCGCTTCGTCAAATTTATTGGCTAATCCGAGCTGGACCACCTCATCAGTAAAACTCAGGTAGGCGGCGCGCGTTTCAGTCATCAGTTTGAACAGTTCACGTTCCTGTTCGGTTCGAATGCCATTTTCGATCACCTTGATCAAGTCCCCCATCTGCGCGATGTCCTTGTCGAGCGCAGCCTTGTTGGAGGCGAGCGATTTTTCGTCGGACCTGAGAATGATGTTTCGGACGACGCGCGCAATGTCAATGCTGAGATATGAAAGGGTCTGCGTTGCAGCCGCCTTCGGGTACACCACATTGATGGTTTCGCTTCCGGCTTTTTCCTGACTTTGCAGGCGAGTGATGCCGACAAAGCAGATCAGCATGATAAATACAATGACGACGCCGAATGCCAGCGCCAGCCGTGATCCGCATTTCAGATTTTTCATGGGCTTATAATTCTCAAGTGATCAGGTGGACAGTGCTTCGAGATTCAGTCGGATGACATGGACATGTCATTACGCTTGTGCTTACAAAACCGCCTCGCCCCAGCGCCACCGGGTTAGGGTTCGTGGCTGTGCGAGCTTAATAGGACGGAAATATAGTAGGTATTTCCCTACAGCACAATTCCAAATGCCAAATTTATTGCTTTTCAGTAAAAACAATAGGTAGAAGGAACCATTCAATTCCTCGAGGATTATCGAAGACTCGACTTAATGTTGGTGGAATAGCAAGTAATCCTTCAAGGATTCCTGCGGCGATGAAAGAAGGGTAGTGGGGCGCAAGAACGGCCGGCTATCTCCGCACCAAAGTTCAAGTGACATCGATGAGATGTCAGGACAGGCAGTTTCCCGTTGGGTAAGCTATGATTGTCGTTACAACTTTATTGTTATCTTCGCATCGACGTTCTACTTGCAAACGGCTGTTGCTGTCCAGACACTAGGGTAACCCACTGCCTTAGTCTCCCTAAGCTGCACGACACACTCACTGAACTTCGGATCGATCTGTTCCCACCTGTCAATTGTCCCGCTGGTTGCCTGATCCTTTGGGCTCAACTCATTGCCCCCGTACACGCAAACGAGCCATTTTTGGTCGTGGAGGAAGTTGAACCCTATGTCGAGACCGCCCTTCACCTTCCTAATGTCCGGTACCATTTCCTGTTGGGCATACAGTTCACCGCTTACCATGTAGGCGTTCGACAGGCTGGTCCCTTGAATACGACCTATAATTTTACGGTTTGACGATTCATCAGAAACAGTTATGTTCTTGGTCGGGTATCGGTCGGGGCATTTGAGCACGCCTGCATAGGCTGTTGATGACAGCACGAGAGCTGCAAATAAAAAGCTTCTCATGGCACCAGCACGACATAGAACTCGTCGGCCCTGTTAGAAGGTGTATCAAACCTTGGGAACTTTTGCTTGAATGCGGGGGTAAGGATAGCCATTCCTCGCTCACCGGTTTTTTTCCGCTGCCATTGGTGGTCTGGTCCTCATTCCAGCATTACCGGGGGCGGAAGCGCTTTGCCTTTGCAAGTGGCGATAGCTGTCCACCCACTCGCGCCTCTGTTGTTGGCCTTTTTCTCCCTGATCTCCAAATCGCAAACATCGATGAAGCGGTCCAGCCGCATCCACCAGTTGCGGCCACCGATAACCTGTGCGCCGCTGATGGCCGTTCCATTGACGCGTTTCCCGCCGTACTGGCACACGAGCCACCTGGGCGCTTCCTCGGGAAAGTTGTAGTGAATGTCCGTGCCACCTTTGATCTGTTCAATGTCCCCGTGCATCACACCGTTGCCATGGAGTTCACCAAGGTACATCGTGGCGTTGGACAGGTGAACGGCAGGTATTGCCTTGCTGGGATAGTAGTCTGGACACTTGTAGACCTGCGCAACGGCGGTAGCGCAGGAAAGCATTAAGGCTACGATTATCAATGGTTTCATGGCACGACCACCACGTAGAAATCGTCTGCCCGATTAGATGGGGTGTTGAATTGCGGGTATTGCGATGGTAGGGGGCAAGTACGGATTGTTGCTTAGGTGTGCCTAGGGAACGTTGGCGGCTATCAATACAACCAATGAGTGGAATCAACGGCGTAAGTACTGAAGCTTAGGCGAATAAATAGCATTACTAGGCAACGGTAGCGATTGGAAGGAACGATAGGGGGAAGGGAAAGCTACCGAATCAGGTTTTAGCCTGTGCCACCGCTGGACGTTCAGTAAATAGCTAATATTGACGTAAGTCGTTGAACGTGAAGGGAGTTTCGTAGAGGATTTGGTCCCCCCGACTGGAATCGAACCAGTATCCCACGCTTAGGAGGCATGTGCACTATCCATTGTGCTACGGGGAGGACGCTCGCGCCGCGCGAGGCGGGCACAACGCAGGCAGGGGCCTGCAGTTCGGCGATCGGTCCCTGCACTGGGGCAGGCCGGTATCGTGAACAGACCGCAATTATAGCCGAGGATTGTGCCGGGAATGGAAGTCCCGCCCGTTCACTCGGTACAATGATCGTTTCTTTTCAATTTTTGGACTTGGCCGCACGCATTGGGTGCGCGGCCGGCCCATGTTTTAGACCTCATTATGGCAGTCATATCCCTCACGTCCGCGCAACTCGCGTTCGGCCACGTCGCGTTGCTCGACCATGCCGATTTTTCCCTCGAAGCCGGCGAACGCGTCGGCCTGATCGGCCGTAACGGCACCGGCAAGTCGTCGCTGCTCAAGATTATCTCCGGCCGTTCGCGCCTGGATGACGGCCTGCTCGTCATGCAGCAAGGCTTGAAGATCGCTTATGTTGAACAGGAACCGGCGTTCAATCCCGATGACACCGTGTTCGATGCGGTCGCCGCCGGCATGGGCGAACAGCAGGCGATGCTGGCCGAATACGAATCGCTGACCGGGCAATTTGGCCAGGGCAGGGACGAGGCCGTCATGGAGCGCATGCACGTGCTGCAGGCCAAGCTCGATGCGTGCGACGGCTGGCAACTTTCCAACAAGGTCGCGACCACGCTGGACCGGCTTGGCCTGGATCGCGATGCGAAGATGGGATCGCTGTCGGGCGGCATGCAAAAGCGGGTGGCGCTGGCGGTGGCGCTGGTGGCCAGCCCGGACGTGCTGCTGCTCGACGAGCCGACCAACCACCTCGATTTCAAGTCGATCATGTGGCTCGAGGGCCTGCTGCGCGAATTTCGCGGCTCGCTGCTGTTCATCACCCACGATCGCAGCTTCCTCGACAACGTCGCGACCCGCATCGTCGAACTGGACCGCGGCAATCTGCTGTCTTTCCCCGGTAACTTCAGCAAGTACCAGGAGCGCAAGCGCGAGCTGCTGGCGGTCGAGGAAGTCGAGAACGCGAAGTTCGACAAGTTCCTGGCGCAGGAAGAGGTGTGGATCCGCAAGGGCGTGGAGGCGCGCCGCACCCGTAACGAGGGCCGCGTGCGGCGCCTGGAGGCGCTGCGCGAACAGCGCGTGGCACGGCGCGAGCAGCAAGGCCAGATCAGGCTCGACGTGGCCACCGGCGAGCGCTCCGGCAAGATTGTCGCGGAACTGGAGAACGTGTCCAAGAGCTTCGGCGACAAGGTCGTGGTCAAGGACTTTTCCACGATCATTATGCGTGGCGACAAGGTCGGGCTGATCGGTCCGAATGGCGCCGGCAAGACCACTTTGCTCAAGATTATCCTCGGCGAGGAAACCGCCGACAGCGGCACGGTGCGCCTCGGCACCAGGCTGAACGTGGCCTATTTCGACCAGATGCGCGCCCAGCTCAATGAGGAAGCGAGCCTGGCCGATACCATCTCGCCCGGCAGCGACTGGGTCGAGATCAATGGCCAGCGCAAGCACGTGATGAGCTACCTGGGCGACTTCCTGTTCGCGCCCGAGCGTGCGCGCTCGCCGGTCAAGTCGCTTTCCGGCGGCGAGCGCAACCGGCTGTTGCTGGCGCGCCTGTTCGCCAAGCCGGCCAACTGCCTGGTGCTGGACGAGCCGACCAACGACCTGGACATCGATACGCTCGAGCTGCTCGAGGAATTGCTGGAGGATTACACCGGAACCGTGTTCCTGGTCAGCCACGACCGCACCTTCCTCGACAACGTGGTGACCCAGGTGATCGTTGCTGAGGATCAAGGACTGTGGCGCGAATACGTCGGCGGCTACAGCGACTGGGAGCGCGTCAAGGCTGCGGCTCCGGCACCAGTGAAGAGCGTGGCCACGCCGCCCAAGGCGAGCCCGGCCAAAAGCGGGGATATGTCATCTACCGCACAGAACGCATCTGGCAAAAAGGTAAAGTTGAGCTACAAGGAACAGCGTGAGCTGGAGGCGTTGCCCCAGCTCATTGCAACCCTGGAAGAGGAGCAGTCGGCGATCACGGCCCAGCTGAACTCGCCCGACTTCTACAAGACCGACCCCGCCGAGGCGGCGCGCATCAGCGCACGCTATGCCGAGATCGATGACTTGTTGCTCGATGCCCTGGAGCGCTGGGAGCGCTTCGAGGCGCGCGCCAGGGGAGAGTAGCGCATGAAATAAGGTAAGCAGGCCAGGCGCCTGCGGAAGGGCCGAGGATGGAGAGCCATGACAAAACATGACGAACCGCGAATCGTATCGGCCCCCGTAGCCGGCGCACCAGTCGAAGGCCCATTGCTGGGGCGCGCCGCCTGGGTGCGCGTCCTGCCGTTCGTTACCTACGTATTCTTCATTGTCGCCGCGGACGTGCTCGAACGTCTCGGCCTGTCCAGCGCCGATCTGCGCTGGCTGTATCCCATCAAGATCGCAGCGGTCGCGCTGCTGCTCGCCCTGTTCTGGCGACACTACACGGAACTCAAGCTTAGCCTGCCCGGGCCCAGGGTGGCGCTGGTCGCCGCCGCGGCCGGGGTCGCCGTCCTGGTCCTGTGGATCTCCCTCAATGCCGATTGGATGATCGTCGGCTCACCCTCCGGATTCGACCCCCGCAACGATGGCCAGCTCGACTGGGCCTGGATCGCCGTGCGCCTTGCCGGCGCGGCCCTTGTCGTGCCCGTGATGGAAGAACTGTTCTGGCGCTCGTTCCTGATGCGTTCGTTCGAAGCCGCTGATTTCCAAAGTGTTGACCCAGCGCAAGCAGGACTAAAGAGTTTGGTGGCCACAATCGTCCTGTTCGGGTTTGAACACAATTTGTGGCTTGCCGGCATGGTTGCCGGCGCAGTGTACAGCGCGCTGTATATGCGCCACCGCACGCTCTGGTCGCCGATCCTGGCGCATGCTGTGACCAATGGGTTACTGGGCATCTGGGTCATCGCGACAGGCAGCTGGTCGTATTGGTGATTTCCCGTTCAGAGAAAGACTAAGAAAAACTATGTTCAATTCTCGCCTGCACCCTCTGGCCCTGTTGATCGGGGCGTTTTGTTCCGCCGCCTGGGCGGGTCCGAATGACGCCCTGCACGTGTATGGCGGCGTCGGCTTGGCCCATGACGACAACCTGTTGCGTGTCCCTGACAACCAACCGGCCTTCGACAACACCCGCGGCGATTGGTGGAAGATGGCCGAGGTCGGCCTGCTGTTCGACAAGACCTACAGCCGCCAGCGCATCGAGGCGGTGGCCAAGCTGTCCAAGGTCAAGTTCAACCACTTCAAGCAGCTTGACTACGACGGCAAGGACGCGCAGGCGACCTGGCACTGGCAGCTCGGCAATCACCTGGAAGGCAAGCTGGGGGCGCTGTACAACCAGGTGCTCGCGCCGTACACCGATTTCCACAGCAGCGAGCGCAACCTGCGCACGGAGCGCAAGGAATTCTTCGACGGCGCCTGGCGCTTCCACCCCAGCTGGCGCGCCCGCGCCGGGGCATCCACCGACAAGTACACCTACGAGGCGTCGAGCCAGCGCTTCAACGACCGCACCGAGGATACCTACGAACTGGAGGGCGACTACCTGCCCGCGAGCGGCAGCACGGTCGGCCTGGTGCTGCGCAAGATCAAGGGGCGCTATCCGAACCGGCGCCCGATCGGGCAGGTGTTCGTGACCGACGACTTCACCCAAAATGAGGTCAAGGCGCGTGTGAGGTGGCTGGCCACCGGCGCCACCGAGATCGAGGCGCTGGCCGGCTGGGCGCGGCGCGACCAGCCCTCGTTCGGCGCGCCCACGAGCGGCTTTAACGGCCGCGTCGGCGCGAGTTACAAGCCGCGCGGCAAGGTCCGCTACAACGCCGCGCTCTGGCGCGACTTTGCCCCGATCGAGAGCTCGCTCGTGAGCTATACCCTGAACAAGGGCGCCAGCATCGGCGCGAGCTGGGAAGCCACCGGCAAGATCACGGTCGACGCCAACGCGATCTACGAGCGCCGCCACTACAACGCGCGGCTCGCGCTCCCCAGTTCCGGCGAACTGACCGACGCGATTCGCTCGGCCAGCCTGCAGGCGAAGTGGGCGGTGCGCCCGGCGATCCAGCTTTCGGCCGGTTTCGTGCACCAGTCGCGCACCGGCTCGGTGACGCTTGGCACCGGCAGCTTCAAGTCGAACAGCATCGCGTTCAACGCCAGCGCGCAGTTTTAAAGAGCGACCATGACCGTCAACGATATCCCGCTGATCTCCTTCTTCCAGCGCGTCCTGGACCCGCTGATCATCATGGGCACGCTGTACGTGTCCTCGATGGTGTTCGAGGAGCCGTTCTCGGGATATTCGCTGGTGCTGATGATCCTGGCCTTCTTCATCTCGTCGGCCGTCTACCAGCACATCGACCCCTACCGCACCTGGCGCAGCGGGCGCATGCTGGCGTACGCGCGCGACACCGTGTTCGGCTGGTGCGTGACGATCGCGGTGCTGCTGTTCCTTGGCTCGGCGAGCGGCCTCAAATACTATTACAACGAACGGGTGGTGCTGGCGTGGTTCGTCTCGGTGCCGGTGATCCTGCTGTTCTCGCACATCGCGGTGCGGCGCGCGGCGATCCATCCGTCCAAGGCCACCGAGGTGCGCTCGGTGCTGGTGGTGGGCGCCAACGACGTGGGCGTCAAGTTCGCGCGCATCTGCGACCAGCATCCGAACCTGTTCATGCAGGTGCGCGGTTTTTTCGACGACCGCGCCGACGGCCGCCATCCGCGCCACCTGCCGCATCCGATGCTGGGCAAGATGAACGATATCGCGGCCTACGTGCGCGAGCACAACATCAAGATGATCTTCATCAGCCAGCCGATCTCGGCGCAGCCGCGCATCCGGCGCCTGATCGATGAAATGCAGGACACCACCGCCTCGGTCTACTTCCTGCCCGACGTGTACATCTTCGACCTGATGCAGGCGCGCTTTGACAACGTGGGCGGCATGCCGGTCATCGCGATCTGCGAGACCCCGTTCATGGGCCTGAACAGCACCATCAAGCGCGCCAGCGACATCGTGGTGGCCAGCGCGATCCTGATCCTCCTGGCGCCGCTGATGCTGGCGGTCGCGCTGGCGGTCAAGTTCACTTCGCCCGGACCGGTCATCTTCCGCCAGCGCCGCTACGGCCTGTACGGCGAAAAAATCATCGTCTACAAGTTCCGCTCGATGACGGTGGCCGAGGACGGCGACACCGTGGTCCAGGCCAGGAAGAACGACCAGCGGGTGACCAGCATCGGCGGCTTCCTGCGCCGGACCTCGCTCGACGAATTGCCGCAGTTTATCAACGTCTTGCAGGGGAGGATGAGCATCGTGGGGCCGCGGCCGCATGCGGTCGCGCATAACGAGCAGTATCGCAAGTTGATCAAGGGCTACATGCTGCGCCACAAGGTCAAGCCGGGCATCACCGGATGGGCACAGGTCAATGGCCTGCGTGGCGAAACGGCTACGCTCGACAAGATGGAAGCGCGCATCCAGTACGACCTGGATTACCTGCGCAACTGGTCCCTCTGGCTGGACCTGTGGATCATCCTGAAAACCGTCAAAGTGGTTCTAACGCGCGAGAACGCGCACTGAAAATCATGAAACTGCGCCACGTCCTAGAGCTCTTAAGGCCGCCTTAAACCCGGCCGTTCAATCGAAGCGCCGCTTGCAGGTCGGGTCAGGCTGCGTAGAATAATTGCTGAGTTTGCAACTTTTTGAACGGGGGATGATCGACCCGCGCCCCCGGTCCAACAGGAAAACAACATGAAGAAAGCACTGATTACAGGGGTTACCGGACAGGACGGCTCCTACCTTGCCGAGCTGTTGTTGGCCAAGGGGTACGAGGTGCATGGCATCAAGCGCCGCGCCTCCCTGTTCAACACCGAGCGCATCGATCACATCTACCAGGATCCGCATGCCGCCAACCAGAACTTCTTCTTGCATTACGGCGACCTGACCGACACCTCGAACCTGACGCGCATCCTGCAGCAGGTCCAGCCGGACGAGGTGTACAACCTGGGCGCGATGAGCCATGTCGCGGTGTCGTTCGAGTCGCCCGAGTACACCGCCGACGTCGACGCCGTCGGCACCCTGCGCCTGCTGGAGGCGATCCGCTTTTTGGGCCTGGAGAAAAAGACCCGCTTTTACCAGGCCTCGACCTCCGAGCTGTATGGCATGGTGCAGGAAATCCCACAGCGCGAGACCACGCCGTTCTATCCCCGCAGTCCGTACGCGGTGGCCAAGTTGTACGCCTACTGGATCACGGTGAACTACCGCGAAGCCTACGGCATGTATTGCTGCAACGGCATCCTGTTCAACCACGAATCGCCGCGCCGTGGCGAGACCTTCGTCACCCGCAAGATCACGCGCGCGCTCGCCAACATCGCGCAGGGCCTCGAGCAGCAGCTGTACCTGGGCAACCTCGATGCGCTGCGCGACTGGGGCCATGCGCGCGACTACGTGCAGATGCAGTGGCTGATGCTGCAGCAGGACGCGCCGGAAGACTATGTGATCGCCACCGGCCGCCAGTACTCGGTGCGCCAGTTCGTCGAGATCGCCGCGCGCGAACTGGGCATCGAACTGGCCTGGCAGGGCAGCGGCGTGAACGAGCGCGGCCTGGTGGCGGCGGTGCGCGGCGACAAGGCGCCCGGCGTGGCCGTGGGCCAGCCGGTGGTGGCGGTCGATCCGCAGTACTTCCGCCCGACCGAGGTCGAGACCCTGCTGGGCGATCCGGGCAAGGCCCGCGAAAAGCTCGGCTGGGAGCCCACAACCAGCTTCGAGACGATGGTGCAGGAGATGGTGGCGCATGACCTGGACACGGCGCGCCGCCACAAGCTGCTCAAATCCCATGGTTATGACGTTGCAATTTCATTGGAGTGACGTTTTGAATACCCAGCCCCGCATCTACGTCGCCGGCCACCGCGGCCTGGTCGGCTCGGCCATTGTGCGCACCCTGCGTGCCCAAGGCCACACCAACATCGTGACGCGCACCCATGCCGAACTGGAACTGACCGACCAGGCCCAGGTGCGCGAGTTCTTCCGCTCTGAGCGCATCGACCAGGTCTACCTGGCCGCGGCCAAGGTGGGAGGAATTCACGCCAACAACACTTACCCGGCCGAATTTATATACGACAACATGATGGTGCAGGCCAATGTTGTGCACGAGGCCTGGCGCGCCGGAGTGCAGCGGCTGCTGTTCCTGGGCTCGTCGTGCATCTATCCGCGCCTGGCCGCGCAGCCGATCCGCGAGGAATACCTGATGAGCGGCATGCTCGAGCCCACCAACGAGCCGTACGCGATGGCCAAGATCGCCGGCATCAAGCTGTGCGAAAGCTACAACCGCCAGTACGGCACCGATTACCGCAGCGTGATGCCGACCAACCTGTACGGCCCGGGCGACAACTACCACCCGGAGAACAGCCATGTGATCCCGGCCCTGGTGCGGCGCTTCCACGAGGCCAAGGCCAGCGGCGCGCCCGAGGTGGTGATCTGGGGCAGCGGCAAGCCGATGCGCGAGTTCCTGTATGTCGACGACATGGCCGCGGCCAGCGTCTACGTGATGGAGCTGCCGCGCGCGGTGTACGAGGCCAACACCGATCCGATGCATACGCACATCAACGTCGGCACCGGCGAGGACGTGACGATCGGCGAGCTGGCGCGCCTGGTGAGCGAGGTGGTCGGCTACCACGGCCGCATCGTGTTCGACACCAGCAAGCCGGACGGCACGCCGCGCAAGCTGCTCGACGTGTCCAAGCTCAAGGCGCTCGGCTGGACCGCGAGCACCCCGCTGCCGGAAGGACTGCGGCGCGCCTACGCGGCGTTTCTCGACCGCGCGCCGGAAGAGGCGGCCGCATGAAGCGAGCTCTGCCGCACTGTTAGCTGTCGAACAGATACGGTAACGCGTGCATCCCAGAATGGTGCATGTCGGGGGCGCCGGACCGGGCGGCGCCAGGTCTGATCGGCAACACCACCAATAACAACGCGGCCCGGCCGCACCACCCAACGTCCGAGGTAATTATCTTGAACAACTTCCATCCGGCAGCCAAGACGACACCCACAATTCCCTCCATGCGCACGGGAGCGGCGCTGGTCCTGCTCGCGCTGCTGCTGAGCGCGTGCGGCAACAAAGCCAAGGAAGCCAAGCCCGGGCAAGCACTGGCCAGCGTCAACGGCAGCGAAGTCACGGTCTTGCAGCTGAACGAAGAGCTGCAGCGCGCCGGCGTGCCGGCCTCGCAGCAGGACGCGGCCAGCAAGCAATTGCTGCAGGCGCTGATCGACCGCCAGCTGCTGGTGCGCGAGGCGGAAAAGGAAAAACTCGACCGCGACCCGAAGGTGATGCAGGCGGTCGACCGCGCCCGTGACCTGATCGTCGCCCAGGCCTACATCCAGAAGCGCCTGGGCGGCATGCAGCGTCCCGGCGCCGCCGAGGTGGAGGAGTACTTCAACAAGCACCCCGAGTTCTTCACCAACCGCAAGCAGTTCAACATGAACGAGCTGGTCATCGCCGCCAGCGACATGACCCCGGACCTCAAGGCCGCCGCCGACGGCGCCAGGTCGCTCGAGGAGGTGGCGGTGTGGCTTGACACCCACAAGGTCAAGCACGGCCGCACCCAGGTCACGCGCAGCACGGCCGACCTGAACCCGGAACTGTCGCAAAAGCTGCTGGCGATGCCGAAGGGACAGATATTCATCGTCAAGGAGGGCGAGCGCGCCATGCTCATTTCGATCGCCGAGGTCAAGGATGCCCCGGTCTCGCTGGAGGTGGCCGCGCCGCAGATCGAGCAGTTCCTGGTCAACCAGAAGAGCAAGGAGCTGGCCGCCGCCGAAGTCAAGCGCCTGCGCCAGGGCGCCAAGATCGACTACATCAACAAGTCGCTGGCGCCGGATGCGGCCGCGGCCGCGACCCCGGCCACGGCCAGCCCGGCAGCAGTGGCGCCGGCCGCCGCGGCATCCGACGACGCCGACAAGGCCGCACTCGAGCGCGGCGTGGCCGGCCTCAAATAACAAGTTCGCAACAAGCACAAAGACGGGAGCAAATATGAAACGACTGGTACTTTGGATGATGGCGGCCGTGCTGGCCATGACGGTGCACGCGGCAGGCGCGGCTGAGATCTTGCTCGGGCCGGGCGATGTGGTCAAGTTGTCGGTGTACGGCAGTCCCGACTTGTCGATCGAGACCCGGGTGTCCGAGGGCGGGCAGATCACCGTTCCGCTGCTGGGCCAGGTCGCGGTCTCCGGGCTGTCGGTCGCCGCGGCGGAAAAGAAGGTGGGCGACCTCCTGGAAAAGGGCGGCTACCTGAAGAAGGCCCAGGTCAACATGCTGATCACCACGCTTAACAGCCAGCAGGTGTCGGTGCTGGGCCAGGTCAACCGGCCGGGGCGCTACCCGGTGGACGGCAAGCGCAAGGTGCTCGACCTGCTGGCGATGGCGGGCGGCATCTCGTCCGAGGGCGGCGACATGGTCAGCCTGGTGCGCACCCGCAACGGCACCACCACCCGCGAGACGATCGACGTGATCGACATGGTGCGCAAGGGTGAGCTGAACCGCGACTACGAAGTGTCCGGCGGCGATGTCATCTTTGTCGAGCGCGCCCCGCGCGCCTACGTGATGGGCGAGGTGCAGCGCCCGGGACCGTTCCGCATCGAACGCGGGATGACGGTGCAGCAGGCGGTGTCGGCCGGCGGCGGCCTGACCCCGCGCGGCAGCAACACCCGCATGCGCATCACGCGCCACGATGCCAGCGGCCGCGCGGTCACGATCGACGCTGCGGCCAGCGACCTGGTCCAGGTGGACGACGTGATCACCGTGCGCGAGAGTTGGTTCTAAGCTTGCCAAGGGAGTGCCATGAACGCCCATCAATTCCTGCAGATATTGCGAGCGCGCAAAAAGATCATTCTGTCGATCCTCCTTGCAACGGTCTTGCTGACCCTCGGCTTCTCGTTGTTGCAGCCCAAGACCTACAAGGCCACCGCCTCGGTGCTGCTGAACTACAAGGGAGTGGACCCGCTGACCGGCCTGACCATGCCCGGCCAGCTGCTGCCCGGCTACATGGCGACCCAGATCGACATCATCAGCAGCAAGAACGTGGCCGGGCGCGTGGTCGACACGCTGCACCTGGCCGGGAGCCCGGCGGTGCTGCAGCAGTTCCAGGCCGCCACCGAAGGGCGCGGCAACGTGCGCGACTGGCTGGCCGACCTGTTGCTCAAGAAGCTGGAGATCGTGCCCTCGCGCGAATCGTCGGTGGTCGAGATCAGCTTCAAGGGCGCCGATCCCGGCTTCGCGGCGGCGGTGGTCAACGCGTTTGCCGACCAGTACCAGAAGGTCACGGTGCAGCTCAAGACCGACCCGGCCAAGAAGGCCTCGGCCTATTTCAACGAGCAGACCAAGCAGCTGCGCGACAACCTCGAGGCGGCCCAGGCGCGCCTGTCCAAGTACCAGCAGGAGAAGGGCATCGTCAGCCTCGACAACAACCGGGTCGACGTCGAACTGGCGCGCCTGAACGACCTGTCGGCGCAGCTGGTCGCGGCCCAGGCCCAGGCGATCGAGGGCAATTCGCGCGAGCGCGCCGCCCGCGGCGGCGCCTCGCCGGACGTCACCAACAACATGATGGTGCAGAACCTGCGCGTCTCCCTGGCCTCGGCCGAGGCCAAGCTGGCCGACACCTCGTCGCGCTACGGCCGCAACCACCCGCAATACCAGGCCGCCAGGAGCGAGGTCGACAAGCTGCGCTCGGAACTGAACAGCGCGATGAGCACCGTCTCCTCCAGCGTCGGCGGCAACGCCGCCGTGCTGCGCCAGCGCGAAGCCGAGCTGCGCGCCGCGCTCGCCGAGCAGAAGGCCAAGGTGCTGGAACTGAACCGCACCCGCGACGAGCTTGGCCCGCTGCTCAAGGAACTCGACAGCGCCCAGCGCGCATACGACGCCGCCAGCCAGCGCTTTTCCCAGACCCGCATCGAGGCCCAGTCCGAGCAGTCGGACGTCTCGGTGCTCAACCCGGCGGTGGCGCCGACCGAGCCTTCCGGTCCGCGCGTGCTGCTCAACACGCTCGTGGCCTTCCTGATCGGCACCGTGCTGGGCGTTGGCGTGGCGTTCCTGCTCGAGCTGTTCAACCGCCCGGTGCGTTCGGCCAGCGACATGAAGGACGTACTCGGCATCCCGGTGCTCGGCACCATCGAGTGGCAGCGGGCGCCGGGGCCAAGCCGGCTGCGCGCGCTCGCGCCGCGCCGCCTGCAGCGTCTCAACTAACAGGTCGTTTTTTAGGCTATGTCACCGCTAAGTGTGGGATTTTTAAGCCGCGTCGTTCCCGCGGAGGCGGGAACCCATAGGCCGCGTGCCAGGGCGGCCCAGTATGGGCTCCCGCCTTCGCGGGGGCGACGTGGTTATGCAGAGCCATGCTCGTTTGGATACGACCTCTAAAGGGATACCACAATGAATTCACCCATACTGTCGGCGGTGCCCGCCGACCAAACGGCCGCCGAGACCAGCATGGGCGCCTTGCTGCTCGATTCCGGCAAGCTCAAGCCGGAGGACGCCGAGCGCGTGCTGCGCCTGCAGCAGGAGAGCGGCCTGCGCTTCGGCGAGGCCGCGGTGCGCCTCGGGCTGGTCAGCAATGACGACATCGCCCAGATGCTGGCGCGCCAGTTCGCCTACCCCTACCTGCAAAAAGGGCAGGCCGGCTTTTCGTCCGCGCTGGTCGCGGCCTATGAACCGTTCTCGCCGCAGGTCGAATCGCTGCGCGCGGTGCGCAGCCAGCTCATGCTGCGCTGGTTCGCGCGCGGCCGGCGCGCGCTGGCGGTGCTGGCGGTCGACCCGCAGGACGGCGCCAGCCTGTTCGCGGCCAACCTGGCGATCGTGTTCTCGCAGCTCGGCCAGCAGACCCTGCTGGTGGACGCCAACCTGCGCACCCCGCGCCAGCAGGACCTGTTCGCCCTGCAGCCGCGCCAGGGCCTGTCCGACCTGCTGGCCGGGCGCGCCGACCTGGACGTGATCGAGCGCGTGCCGGCCTTCGTCGACCTGTCGGTGATGCCGGCCGGTACGCTTCCGCCCAACCCGCAGGAACTGCTGGCGCGCGAGGGCTTCCGCCACCTGAACACGCAGCTCGAGAGCCGCTACGACGTGGTGCTGTACGATCTGCCGCCGTTTGCCAGCGGCGCCGACGCGCTGGCGGTGGCCGGGCGCGCCGGCGGCGTGCTGTTGGTCGCGCGCAAGGACCACACCCGCATCGCCACCCTGGGCCGCATGGCCGAGCAGCTGGTGGAGGCCGGCGGCGAGGTGGTCGGATCAGTGGTGGTGGCCCTCTGATGGTGGCCCCGGCCCGCCTCGGCTCGCGCCGCCAGTTTGCGCTGGTGCGCGCAGCGCTGCCCGAGTGGTGGCCGGTGTTCGCCGGCCTGGCGATCCTGTTCGTGCCGACCTTCTACGACCTGTTTACCGGCGCCTGGATCGGCGAAGAGCAGGGCCACGGCCCGATCATCTTCGGCCTGGCGCTCTGGCTCATCTACCGCAAATGGCCCGAGGTGGAGGCACTCGCCACGCCGCCGCGCGCCGCCTGGAGCGGCTGGGCGGTGCTCGCCGTCGGCCTGTTCGCGCACCTCTTGGGGCGCTCGCAAAAGATCCTGATGCTCGAAATCGCCTCGATCATCCTGGTGATGGCGGCGGTGTTGCTGGTCAAGTACGGCACGCGCGCGCTGCGGGTGCTGTGGTTCCCGTTCTTCTTCATGCTGTTCATGGTGCCGCTGCCGTCCGAATTCGTGGCCGCGGTCACGATGCCGATGAAGATGGCGGTGTCGTGGGCCACCGAGCACCTGCTGTTCGCGGCCGGCTACCCGATCTCGCGCTCGGGCGTGATCCTGCAGATCGGCCAGTACCAGCTGCTGGTGGCCGACGCCTGCGCCGGTCTGCAGACCCTGCTCACGCTGGAGGCGCTGGGCCTGTTCTACCTGAACCTGATGCGCCACCCGTCGGCGTTTCGCAACATCGGCCTGGCCCTGTTCATCATCCCGATCTCGTTCTCGGCCAACGTGATCCGGGTCATCAGCCTGACCCTGATCACCTACTACTTCGGCGACGCCGCCGGCCAGGGCTTCCTGCACGGCTTTGCCGGCATGGTGCTGTTCCTGACCGCGCTGACGCTGATCCTGTCGGTCGACGGCGGCCTGCAGTGGTACCTGCGGCGGCGCGCCGGGTCGCGGGAGGTCGCATGAACCGCCACTTTGCCGCCAGCCTGGTGCTCGGACTCGCGATGGCCGCCACCTCGGCCCTGACCGGGGCGCTCACCCCGAGCGAAAAGCTCGCCACCCGGCAGGCCCAGTTCTCGCTCGAGCACATGATCCCCGCCAGCTTCGGTGGCTGGCGCATCGACACCTCGATCGTGCCGCTCAAGCCCGACCCAGAGAGCCAGGCGATGATCGAAAAGCTGTACGACCAGACCCTGTCGCGCACCTATGTCAACGCGATCGGCGAGCGGGTCATGCTGTCGATCGCCTACGGCGGCGACCAGAGCAAGACCCTGCAGCTGCACCTGCCCGAGGTGTGCTACGTGGCCCAGGGCTTCCAGATGCTCGGCAGTAGCGAGGGCCGGCTGTCCACCCGCTTTGGCGACCTGCCGGTCAAGCGCCTGGTCGCGCGCATGAACGAGCGCAACGAGCCGATCACCTACTGGGTCACGATCGGCGACAAGGCGGTCCAGTCCGGCATCGAGCAAAAGCTCCAGCGCCTCGCCTACGGCCTGTCAGGCAAGATCCCGGACGGCATGCTGGTGCGCGTCTCGACCATCCAGTCCGGCGCGCAAGACGCTTACCGGCTGCAGGACCGTTTCGTGAACGAGATGCTCGCCGCGCTGGCGCCGCATGACCGCGCGCGCCTGCTCGGCGCCGAGGCACGACGCTAAATTGGTGCCCGATGGACGACCTGATTTCTTACATCTACCTCTCGCTGCCATTCCTGTTCGTCGCCTTCGTCGCCGTGCTGGCGGTGGCCGGCATGGGCATCGGCCTGGTGTGGACGCGCGCCCTGGTCTACCCCTACCTGGCGATCTTCTTCTGGATGAACTCGACCAGCTACGGCAACCTCTCGCTCTGGGCCACCCCGGGCGTGTACAGCCGCGGCTCGGGGATGCTGTTCTTCCCGCTGGTGCTGTACTACGTGCTGGGCGCCTGGTGCTGCGCGCGGGTGGCGGCGGGCTTTCGGCACCAGCCGGCCGCGCCGTGCAACCTGCGCCCGTGGTTCCTGGCCTGGCTGCTGCTCCTCAGCGGGCACGTGGCCGTCGCGCTGTTTTTGGGCGTCAAGCTGGCCGACGCCCTGGCCCCGAGCGGCTTTTCGAACATCGTCTGGATGGCGCCGCTGGTGTCGCTGCTGCTGCTGGCGTTCCACACCCGCGCCCACGCGGTCGAACTGGCGCGCTTCATCCTGCTCGCCGGACTCGCGCGCGCGCTGTTCGGACTGGTGCGCTGGGCCGCGTTCGGCGGCGACCCGAACAACGTGTACGCCAACATGAACGCGATCCGCATCAAGCTCACTTTCTTCGACATCAATGACAGCCTGCTGTGCGTCGCCGCGTTTGCGATCGCCGCGGTCAACCTGTTCCAGGCCGCCAGGATCGAGCGCGCGCGGCTGTGGGTCGCGCTCGAATGGATGACCCTGTTTTCCACCGCGCTGTGCATCGTGCTGTCCTACCGCCGCAGCGCCTGGATCGGCTTCGTGCTCGCCGCGCTGGTCATCATGATGCGCTTTCCGCTGCGCCGCCGGATCCAGCTGGCATCGGTGGGCCTGCCGCTGGTCGGCGCCGGCCTGCTGTACGTGGCCTTGAAGCGCCTCGGCCAGACCAAGGGCGCCGGTTCCGGCTTTTCCAGTCTGTTCTACGACATTCAGTCGCAGCGCTTCGGCGCCGAAAGCGAGCGCGTGCTCGAACTGAAGCTCGCGCTGGCCGACTTCCTGTCCCATCTGGTGACCGGCATCGGCTCCTGGGGCCGCTACTTCGGCTACCAGCACATCTCGTGGCAAGCCAACCCGGACGGCGGACTGTTCCTGCACAGCGGCGTGCTGCACCTCGCGCTCAAGACCGGCCTGATTGGCCTGGCGCTCCTGGCCGGCACCATCTTCGCCTTCACCCGCGTGGCGTGGCGCGCGCTCGCGACGCTGCCGCCCGAGCAGCTGGCGCTGGCCACCGCCGGCGTGGCCGGCATCGCCTTCATGCTGCCCGACTTTTTGATCGGCACCCCGATCCCGCAGGTGCGCACCACCCAGATGCTGGCCGTGTGCCTGGCGCTGCCTTACGTGGCGCTGGCGGCGGGCGCGGCCAGCGCGCCGGCGGTAGCCACCACCCGCATCAACCTGGTGCCGGCCTGATGAACCTGCGCCTGGTCAGCAATGCCTGTTCGAACCTGCTGGGCGCTGCCATACCCGCAGTGGTTGCGCTGGCGACGGTGCCGCTGGTGGTCAAGGGGCTGGGCGAGGCCGGTTACGGCCTGTACTCGCTGGTCACCGCGATCGTCGGCTACTTCGCCGTCATCGACATCAACGTCACCGCCGGCTCGGTCAAGTACGTCGCCGGCTACGCGGCGACGGGCGACCGCGAGCGCATCAGCGAAACGATCTGCTTTGGCCTCTTGGTCTATATCGGACTGGGCCTGATCGGTGCGTTCGGCCTGTACTTCGGCGCCCACGCCCTGGTCACCCGCGTGTTCTCGGTTCCGGCCGGCCTGGTCCCGGTGGCGGTCGCCACGCTCAAGGTCGCCGCGCTGGGCTTTTTGGTCGGCCAGTTGCAAAGCTACCTGCAAAGCGTGCCGCAGTCGTTGATGCGCTTCGATATCTCGGGCCGCATCGAGGTCGTGTTCGGCACCGTGGTGCCACTGCTCACCGTGCTGGTGCTGATGGCGGGCTATGGCCTGTTCGAGGTGATCGCGCTGCGCGTGCTGGCAAGCAGCGTGAACTGCGCGATCCTGTGGCGCGCGATACGCGGCCTGCTGCCGGACCTTGGCTGGCGCACCCCGCGCGCGGCCATCCGGCGCGAGCTGCTCGGCTTTTCGGCCTATTCCTTCCTGTCGCGCTTTGCCAGCCTGTCCTACGCCTACGCCGACAAGCTGATCATCGGCGCCCTGGTCGGCGTCACCGGGCTCGCCTATTTCACGGTCGCCAGCACGCTGGCCAACCGCGTGCTGGCGCTGACCTTCCGCCTGTCCGGTGTGTTCTTTCCGGCCGCCAGCGCGCTCGCCGCCAACGGCCAGCTCGAGCGGTTGAAATGCCTGTACCTCAAGGCCAGCCGCTACGTGGTGTACATCAACGCTGCGGCGCTGGTGCTCCTGGCCGTGTTCGCCGAGCCGATCCTGCGCTACTGGATGAATCCCGACTTCGCAAAAAATGGCGCGCTGGTCCTGACGGTGATGGCGCTGTCGCAGTTCGTCGACTCGCTCACCAACCTGCCTTCGCTGGTCAATGACGGCATGGGCCATCCGCGCGTGTCGGGCATGTTCGCGCTGGCGCGCGCGCTGTTCGGGCTGCTCGTGGTGTGGCTGGGCGTGGCCCGGTACGGCATCGATGGCGCGGCCTGGGGACATCTGCTGTCCTCCAGCGTGCTCACGCTGGCGTTCCTGGTCGCGGTGCATGGACGCACCGTGCCGGTCGCGCTGCGCGATCTGGCATGGCGGGCGTATGCCCCCAGCGCGGTTGGGGTGGCGCTGATCGCGCTGGCAGCTGCCACTACCCGCATTTGGCTCGCGCCCGGCGTGCGTGACCTGGTGCTGCTGGCGCTTCTCACCATGGCGCTGCTGTTCGCCTACGGCGCGCTGTTCGTGATCGAAAAGGATGACAAGACACTGGCCTGGGCAAAGGTCAAGCTGTTGTGGGAAAGGTAGGGGAGGGGAATGCGCATTTTGATGGTGTCCGAGGACCTGCCGGGCAAGCAGATCGGCGGCCTGGGCAAGCACGTGGTCACGCTCGCCAACGCGCTGCTCGATTGTGGCCACGAGGTCGATGTCATGGGCCGCGAGGGCGAGCTCGACCCTGCGGGGGCAGCCAGCCAGATCGGCTTTGGCGGCCGCTTCATCCCCGGCTTTGGTTTCAGTCACGTGGGCTGGAAGGAACTGCAGCTCGGCTTTTTCAATCCGCTCAAGCGCCCCTGGTTCGCGCGCCGGATCGCGCGCGCCATCGCCGCGCGCGCCGGCAGCTACGACGTGGTGCATTACCACGGCCACCTGCCGATGGTCGGGCGCTACCTGCCGCCGCAGGTCAATTTCGTCCAGACCCGCCATGACCAGGGCAGCGAATGCGTGCTCCACCTGCGCTTCAAGGACGGCGCCGTGTGCCGTGCGACCGCCAATGCGGACTGCGCGGCCTGCATCCACCCCAGTCCCGGGCCGCTGCGGCGCACGCTGTCCGGCGCCGCGGTCGGCCGCTACCGCGGCGAGACCGCACAGGCCTTCGCGCGCCACAAGACGATCTTCGTGTCCGACTTCCTGCGCCACGCCTTCCTGCGCACCGTGCCGGACGCCGACCTGGCGCGTGCGCGCGTGATCCACAACTTCATCCGCTATCCCTATCTGCGTGAAGTCGCGGCCGCATCAGGCCAGGTGCGCGCCGGCGAAGTGCTGCTGGTCGGGCGCATCGATACCGGCAAGGGCTTCGGCGAATTCCTGGCCGAGATCGAGGGGCGCCTGCCGCCGCACGCGCGCTTGAGCATCATCGGCGACGGTCCGCTGCGAGCGCAACTGGAGGCGCGCTACGGCGGGGAACAGGTGCGCTTTCTCGGCTGGCGCGACTACGACGAGGTGATCCGGCGCCAGGCGGCCAGCCACCTGTGCGTGATCCCCTCGGTGTGGGAGGAGCCGTGCGGCACCACGGTGCTCGAGGCGCTCGCGCTGGGCAAACAGTGCGTGGCGCTGGCCACCGGCGGCACGCCTGAACTGGCGGCCTACCAATATTACGACGGCCAGTTGCAGTTGGCAGCGGACATGCCGGACCTGGTGGACCGGCTGTTGCAAGAGCTGGCGCGCCCGCCGGTCACGGTGGAGCTGCCGCCGAGTTTTCCATTGGATGTCTTTCGGACCATCCCCACCATCCTGGAGTGTTATGCAGAACAAGCCTAAATTCTCGATCATCACCTGCACCTGGAACAGCGCCGCCACCCTGGCCGACACGCTCGACTCGGTGCTCGGCCAGACCTGCCGCGATGTCGAGCACATCTTTGTCGACGGCGGCTCGACCGACGGCACGCTCGACATGATCGCCGCCTACCCCGGCAACAAGCGCGTGCTGCGCGATGTCGGGGGCGGCATCAGCCGCGCCATGAACCAGGGCATCCAGGCCGCGCGCGGCGACTATATCGCGCACCTGCATTCGGACGACTACTATGCGGCGCCCGACGTGCTGGCGCAGGTGGACCAGTGCTTCGCCTCGCAACAGGTGGACTGGGTGTACGGGCAGGTGCAGGTGCTGCGCGACGGGCGCTTGATCGCGCCGTATCCGCTGCAGCCGTTCACCTACCGCGCGTTTGCGGCCGGGCGCGCCTGGGTCGGCCATCCGGCGGTGTTCGTGCGCAAGCGCGCGTTCGAACGGGTCGGGCTGTTCGACGAACAACTCAAGTATGCGATGGACGTCGACCTGTGGCTGCGCCTTGGCGCGGTGGCGCGTCCGGGCGCGCTGAACCGTCCGCTGACGGTGTTCCGCGAGCATGCCGGCAGCCTGTCGACGAGCAACAAGATCAAGGCCCGCCAGGAAGAATTCCGGGTGCGGCGCCGCTACCTGCACAAGGCCCCGCTGGCCTTCGGGATCTATTGCTTGCGCTACCTGAAACGCATGCGCGACCTGCGCGCCGCCCCCGCCCCGTGAGCGAAATGGCATGGTTTCATGAATGTCTTTTCAACCCAAAAACAAGCTTTAGCGATTGAGAAATGTCGTTCCTGAAACCTTGATTTTTTGTCGTTGGATTTCTGCGATGTCTGTGAAAAATCTTTGATTTCTGTGGGGAATTTTCTTGAGGCCAACTGGGATTGCTGTACCATAATCTTCAGTTGAAACGCCGGTTTTTCCCCCGCCGGCGGCCCCAAGAAGGTCGCGCGCTCGCGCAACAAGTTCCTGCAATCCCAGTCAAATATTTCTCGGAGCATCTACATGAAAGTTCACCGCCAAGGGATAGCCGCGCTGGCTGCCCTGTCGTCGCTGCTATTGTCGCCGCTCGCCCGCGCCGACTGGGCACAGTCCAGCGACCCGCTGGTGGTCCAGCCGGCGCCGGCCAACGGCCAGGCCCAGGCGCAGAATCCGCCGGGCTTCGCCTGGGCCCGCTACCCTGCGGGCGCATCCAGCTATGAAATCGAAATCACCCCGGCCGGCGGCAGCCCGACCAAGGCCACCGTGACCCGCAACTGGTACCTGCCGAGCAAGGCGATGGCGCTGGGCGACTACACCTGGCGCGTGCGCCCGGCCGGTTCAAACGATTGGAGCGCCGCGCGCGCCTTCTCCATCACCAGCCGCTCGACGGTGTTCGAAGTGCCGGACAACGACACCCTGCGCGCACGCATCAGCGCCAAGCCGCGCCCGCGCTCGCTGCCGCCCTCGTTCACCGCGTTCTCAAGCTGGAACACCGCCAAGCACAACGACCTCGACCCGTACAACAGCCGCCTGATCAACGAGATCAAGCTGCAGATGGGCGCGCTGCCCGACCTGGCCGACTCCCGCTGGCCGATCGTGATCACCTCGCCGCTGACCGCCGCCATGGCCTCGCAGCAGACCGAAATCCGCCAGCGCGTCAACGAAGCGACCCGCCAGCTCGAGGCGGCCGCCGTCATGTGGCGCATCAAGCGCGAGTCGATCTACCTGGACGAGGCATTCAAGCGCGGCGACCAGCTGGCCGCGCTCAACCCGAACGGGCCCACCAGCTATGTCAACCAGGACCAGGCCGACCGCCAGATCGCGCTGTCCATGATCAAGGCGGTCGACATCCTGGCCGGCGATCTGGACGCCACCCGCAAGGCCAAGTGGCTCGACGTCGTGCGCAACCGCACCAACCAGATGTTTGCCGACCTGTCGGGCGATAACGGGCGCCTGGACCAGTATCCGTTCGACTCGCACGGCAACACCGACCTGGTGTTCCTGACCCTGATCTCGTCGCTGTCGCTGGGCGATATCGCCGACGCCCAGAAGTGGTTCGACTTCGCGTTCCGCGCCTACGCCAACAACCCGTCGCCGTGGTCCGGCCCGGAAGGCGGCTACGCCCAGGGCACCGCCTACGCCGAGTACTATGCCGGCTACCTGATCGCGCTGTGGGACCCGCTGTCGCAGGCCACTGGCGTGAACTTCTACGCCAAGCCGTGGACGCTAGGCTTCCTGGACTTCAACATCCAGTTCGTGCCGCCGGGTTCCCGTGTGCACGCCTTCGGCGACGGCTCCGACACCAAGCCCGACATCCGCGTGTTCCGCGCCTTCGGCTCGCGCATGGTCTCGCCGCGCGCGGCCTGGTACGTGGCCAACCTGGGCGGCCTGGAAGACTCGCTGTCGATGCTGCAGGCCCCGTATCCGCTGCCGGTGTCCGACACCAAGGTCCAGAGCCCGCCGTCGAACTCGTCCTACTACCCGAGCACCGGCTGGGTCTCGATGCACAGCGACATCGGCTCGCCCGGCCGCACCTCGTACTACTTCAAGTCCAGCCCGTACGGTTCGTTCAACCACAGCCATGGCGACCAGAACGGCCTGCTGCTGTCGGTGGCCGGCCAGCCGCTGCTGGTCAAGGCCGGCTGGTACGACTGGTACGGCTCGCCGTACTGGACCGACTGGTACCACCAGACCCGCTCCCAGAACGCGGTCACGTATGACGGCGGCAAGGGCCAGGACGTTTCCGGCTACCGCGAGACGCTGCAGCACAATGGCAAGGTCATCAGCTTCGCCGCCCAGCCCAGCTACGACTCCGCCGAGGGCGACGCGACCGCGGCCTATGCCGGCGCGCTGACGATGGCCCGGCGCCAGGTCTGGCACCTGCGCAACGCCAACAACGCGCTGTTGGTGCGCGACAAGCTGGCCGCGAACGTGCCGCACACCTACGAGTGGAACTTCCATTCCCCGGTGGCGATGACGGTCGAGAGCCCGACCAGCGTCAAGATCGCGGCCGGAGGCCAGTCGGTGTGCGTGCGCTCGCTGAACCCGAACGCGACCTTCGCCAAGTGGAGCGGCCCCGCGCCCAAGAGCGGCGTGACCGAGGACCATGGTGCGTTCTACCTGGCCAACGACGGCAAGTCGACCGCCGAGTTCCTGACGCTGCTCGACGTCGGTTGCCGCCGCCCGACGGTGAACATCACCACCACCAACGGCGTGCGTACCGTCACCGTCGGCAGCCAGTCCGTTACCCTCAACTAAGCAATCCATGTCCCCGCCGCGCCCGTGCTAGACTCGGGCGCGGCGCCGGTGCCCCGATCGGCCGCGCGCCACCGCGAAAACGGTGAGTGCGATGAAACAGGTATTCCTGATCCACGCGCACAAAGACCTCGGGCATCTCAACCTGCTGGTCGAACAGTTGCGCGATGACGAGTTTTCGATCTGGGTGAACCTCGACCGCAAATCCGCGATCGACCCGGCGCGCCTGCACCCGGCGGCGCGCTTGGTAACGCGCCGCATCGCGGTGCGCTGGGGCAGCATTTCCCAGGTCGCGGCCACGCTCAACTCGCTGCGCGAGATCGTCGCCGCCGTGCCGGCCTTCGACAAAGTCGTGTTCCTGTCGGCGCAGGACTTCCCCTTGCTTTCCAACGGCGCGCTCAAGCGCGAGCTGGCCCGGGTCGCGGGCCGCGAACTGCTTGAGACGGTGCCGATCGGCCACGCCGGCTGGCCGGTCGCTTTCCGCTACCAGTATTTTCATTCTGCAAGCAGGGGCGCGGCGCCGCGCCTGGCCTGCGCGCTCGCCAACCGGGCGCTGCGCCTGTGCCGGCGCACGCGCCGCATCCCTGGTGGCATGGCCCCCTACGGCGGCTCGTCGTGGTGGGCGTTGTCGCGGGCATGCCTGCTCGACCTGCTGGGCCGCATCGACGCCGACCCGCGCCTTCTGCGCTTCTTTCGCACCGTGCAGTGTCCGGACGAGATGTTCTTCCAGACCCTGGTCATGAACTCGCGCTGGCGCGATCGGGTGCTGCCAAATAATTTCCGCTACATCCAGTGGCCGGAGCAGGGCGCGCGCCACCCCAAGGTGCTCGACGAGGGCGATTTCGAGGCCATCCGCACCTCCGGCGCCCATTTCTGCCGCAAGCTCGACAGCAATTTGAGCGCGAACCTGCTGCCGCGCCTGATCCGGCTGAAGCAGGGCGCCTGACGGCGCGCTTCCTTGATCCAGTCTCAGGTACCGGGGCTGGGCGCCGGTTAGCATCCTTGAAAGGGCGTCCTCGGCAACCGTGCGCGCGGACGAGTAAGCTAGAATCGTTCGGCACCCGTTGTTGATTCGATAAGGCCACTCATGCCTCAGAAGCCGCTTTCGATTGCCTTCATCATCCGCGATCCGCTCCCGCCGGCCCGCGCCGACGTATCGACCCTGTTCGGCGACGAAATGCCACGCTACGGTCTTCAGACCGACCTGGTCGGCCAGCTTGGGCCGCACGGGGGCAGCGCCTGGCACGCCGGCGCCATGCATGCGGTCGGCAGCCTCACGAGCCGTTTCGCCGCCGTGCTGGCGCCGCTGTGGGATCTGCTGGGCCTGCTGCGCGTGCTGGCCAGGACCCGCCCGGATTGCATTCAGGTGCGCGACAAGATCGCCAGCGGGCTGCTCGGGCGCTGGGCCGCGGCGCTCTTGCGCGTGCCCTTCGTGTACTGGATGTCGTTCCCGATCGTCGAGGGCTTCGAGGTGCGGCGCGACGAGATCGGCGAGCGCGGCCGCGGCCTGCGCTGGCTGGCGCACACGCTGCGTGCGCGCGCCTCGCGCCACGTGATCTACCGCATGGTGCTGCCGCACGCGCGCCACATCTTCGTGCAGAGCGACGCCATGGCCGACTGGCTGGCAAGCCAGGGCTTCGCGCGCGAACGCATGACGGCCGTGCCGATGGGCGTGGACGCCGAGCAGTTCGACCGCGACAGCATCAAGCCGGTGGCGGACCCGCGCCTGGATGGGCGGCGCGTGGTGCTGTACCTCGGGCGCGTGGCCCAGTCGCGCCGTTCCGACTTCCTGCTCGATGTCGCCGACAGGCTGCGGCGCGCGCAGCCCGACGTGCTGCTGGTGATCGCCGGCGACGCGCCATCGAGCGACGAAATGGCATGGATGCGCAGCGAGATCGCCGCGCGCCAGCTTGGCGAGCACGTGCTGCTGACCGGCTGGCTGCCGCAGGAAACCGCGCTTGGTTTTGCGGTGCGTGCCGAGGTCGGCCTGTCGCCCATTCCGCGCGGTACCCTGTTCGACGTCTCGTCCCCGACCAAGCTGGTCGAGTACCTGGCGCTGGGCATCCCCAGCGTCGCCAACGATATTCCCGACCAGCGGCTGGTGATCGAGCAGAGCGGGGCAGGGCTGTGCGTGCCCATGGAAGCCGAACTGTTCGCCGCCGCCGTGCTCAAACTGCTGAACGACCGGCAGCTCGCACAACAGTTCGCCTTGCGTGGTCCAGCGTACGTAAAAACGCATCGCACGTATGCTATTCTGGCTCGCAATGTTGCCAAAACATACAAACAAATCCTGCCGCAACGCGCCTGATCCGACGCCAATGTGGATGTATTCGCTGAAGTTTTCGCTGCGTTCGCTGGCGCGGGAGCTGCTCCGAAATATCTGGGGCCGTCTCTTCGTCTACCCGGCGCTGCTCGCCAACGAACGCTCGCACGAAGCGCTGGCCGCCTACGTGGCGCGGCGCGCGCGCAAGCTCGGCATCGACCCGGATGGCGTGGCCAAAGCGCCGCTGCTGACCAAGGCCCAGGTCAAGGCCGACCCCGCGCGCTTCGTGCGCCCGCGCAGCCTGGGCACGCTTTGCAGGAACACCATCCGCACCAGCGGCACCTCGGGCTCCCCGCTCACGCTGGTGCAGACCCTGGGCACCGTGGTGCGCGAAGAAGCCTTCGTGTACCGCCAGCTGCGCTGGATCGGCTATCGCCACGGCCAGCGCCGCGCCTGGATCCGCGGCGACATCGTCTGCGCGGAAAACCCGGCGGATGGCCGCTACTGGTGCCGCGACTGGATCGGCAACATGCTGATGATGTCGTCCTACCACCTGTCCAACGCCACCATCGGCAGCTACATCGACGCGCTGGAGCGCTTCGACCCGGTCGTCATCCAGGCCTACCCGTCCTCGATCGCCGCGCTGGCCAGCTGGCTCAATGCCAGCGGCCGGCGCTACCAAGGCGGTTCGCTCAAGGGCATCATGACTTCGTCCGAGACCCTGGAGCCGGCCGTGCGCGCGGCCGTCACCGAGGCCTTCGGCGTCACCGTCTACGACTGGTACGGCCAGGCCGAACGCGTGGCCGCCCTGGGCACCTGCGAGCACGGCAACTACCACCTGCTGCCGGACTACGGCATGGTCGAATTATTGGATCGGCCGGACGGCAGTTGCGAGCTGGTTGGCACCAGCCTGAACAACCCGGCCATGCCTCTCGTGCGCTACCGCACCGGCGACACCGTGGTGCCGGGCGACGCGCCTTGCCCGTGCGGACGCGTCTTCCCGCTAGTGAAGGCCGTTATCGGCCGCCAGGAAAAGATCATCACCCTGCCGGACGGGCGCATCATCGCCCGCCTGGACCGCGTGTTCCAGGGCATTGATCGCCACCTGCTCGAGGGGCAGGTGCTGTACCGCGGCGATGGCAAGTTCACGCTGCGCGTGGTCGCCGGCGACGGCTTCGGCGCCGCCGACGAGGCGGCCCTGATCGACCAGTTCCTGCTGCGCGTGCCCGGCGTGCAGGTGGCGGTGGAACGAGTCGACGCGATCGCCCGCGGGCCGAACGGCAAGTTCGAGTTCATCGCTGTGGAGGCGTGAACCGTGCACAGCAGTGGGAAACGAATGCGGTATGATCAGGATTGCAATGTTCACGAGATGACAGGTGCTGCCGAAGATGCTGCCGGATGAAGCCGAAACCACACTACTGAACGAGGTGCGCGTGAACGCCGCGGCGCCCCGGGTGCTGATGGTGGGCACCGCGCTCGAAGGCCGCGGCGGTGTGGTGGCGGCGGTGTCGGTGCTGCGCGAGGCTGGCCTGTTCGAGCGCGAGGCAGTGCGCTACCTGCCCACCCATGTCGACGGCGGACGGCTTGCCAAGGTGGCGCGTGCTATCTCAGGGGCCTGCGGCACGCTGTCCGCCTGCCTGCGCGACCGGACGATTATCGTCCACGCCCATACCTCCTCGCGCGCCAGCTTCCTGCGCAAGTCGCTGGTGCTGCTGATCGCGCGCGCGGTCGGCTGCCAGACCATCCTGCACCTGCACGGCGGCCTCTTTCGGCAGTACGCCACGCAGGAATCGCGCGCGCTGACGCGGCGCTGGATCCGCCATACCTTTGAACGCAGCTCGCGCGTCATCGCATTATCAAGCGGCTGGGCCCAGTTCCTGGGGGAGATCGCCCCCAGGGCGCGCGTGACCGTGGTGCCCAACGCCGTGCCGCTGCCCGCGCTGCCCATGATCTCGCGTGCGCGGCCCGGCCGCATCCTGTTCCTTGGCCGCCTCGAACCGGCCAAGGGCGTCGACGAACTGCTGCAAGCGCTTGCCATACTGGCCCCGCGCTTTCCCGAGGCGCACCTCGCGCTGGGCGGGGAAGGGGACGGGGAGCGGGTGCGCCGGCGCGCGGCCGAACTCGGGATTGCCGATCGCGTGGAAACGCTCGGCTGGATGGATGGCGTGGCGCGCGATGCCGCGCTGCTTGAGAGCACCGTGTTCTGCCTGCCCTCGCATGCGGAGGGCCTGCCGATGGCGATGCTGGAAGCCATGGCCGCTGCCAAGCCGGTCGTCGTGACCAGCGTCGGCGGCATCCCGGAAACCATCATCGACCACGACAACGGAATCCTGGTGCCGCCGCGCGCGGTCGCGCCGCTGGCCGCTGCGCTGGCCGAGGTGCTGGGCGATTGCGCCCTGCGCGAGCATCTCGGCCAGCGCGCGCGCGCGACCATCGAGCAGTGCTACAGCACCGCCATCGTGACGCAACAACTGGCAGCGATCTATCGCGAACTGGAGGGAGCGCGATGAACGCGACGGCACGCATGGCCTGGATGGTCAACCGCCTGCGCTGCATGTCGGTGGCGGAGGTCGGGTACCGTATGCAGCAGGCGGCGGCAAGCCAGGCCGCGCGGATCCTGGCCCGCCGCCCGCCGCCACCGCCATTGCCGCGCACCCGCACGTTCGGCCTTGGCGGCGCACCGCAACTGGCGCAGGCCGACATCGACGCGCTGCTGGCCGACGCCGAGCGCATCCTGGTCGGGCACGTGGTGCTGTTTGCCGGGCGCAGCTTCGATGTCGGCCCGATCCCGGACTGGAACCGCGATCCGGAAACCGGCGTGCTCGGCCCCGCGGTCTTTGCCGGCGATATTACGATCACCGACCGCAACCAGGTCGGCGACATCAAGCACGTGTGGGAACTGAACCGCCACCTGCACCTGGTGCGCCTGGCCCAGGCCGCGGCGGTGACAGGCCAGGCGCGCTGGCTGCGCGCTTTGGGGCAGCAGCTGCGCAGCTGGTTTGAGCAGTGCCCGCCGCAGATCGGTCCCAACTGGACCAGCTCGCTGGAACTGGGCATCCGCCTGATCAACTGGGCGCTGGTGTGGCAGCTTGTTGGCGGCGAGCGCGGTGCGCTCTTTGACGGCGAGGACGGTGCCAGGTTGCGCGCCGATTGGCTGGACAGCATCCACGCGCATTGCAGCCACATCGCGCGCCACCTGTCGCGCCATTCGTCCGCCAACAACCACCTGATCGGCGAACTGGCCGGGCTGTATGTGGCAGCCTCCATCTGGCCCTGCTGGCGCGCCTCCGCGCGCTGGCTGGAGCAGGCGCGCCGCGAACTCGAACACGAGGCCCAGGCCCAGTTCACGCGCGACGGCGTCAACCGTGAGCAGGCCTTTGCCTACCACGTGTTTGCCAGCGAATTCCTGTTCGTCGCGGGCCTCGTCGGACAAGCCTGCGGCACCCCGTTCTCACGCGCCTACTGGGCGGTGCTGCAGCGCGCGCTGCGCTTCGTGCGCTCGGTGCGCGACGTGGCCGGCAACCTGCCGCAGGTCGGCGATGCCGACGACGGCATCGTGTTCTGCCTGGACGCATTTGGCGCCGACCGCGCGACCCAGCTGCTGGCATTAGGCGCAAGCGTGTTTGGCGGCCAGGCGAGCGAACACCCCGGCGTGCGCTGGCTGCTGCATGCGCTGCCCGGGCCGCGTCCCGCGATCGACCACCACGAGCCGGAGGATGCATGGGCCTTCCCGGAAGGCGGCTACTTCGTGTTCGGCGCCGATTTCGGCAGCGCGCGTGAGATCAAGGGCCTGCTCGATTGCGGCCCGCTCGGCTATCTCGGCATCGCGGCCCATGGCCACGCCGACGCGCTTTCGCTGGTGCTGTCGGTGGCGGGCGAACCGTGCCTGATCGACTGCGGCACCTATTCGTACTGGCAGGAGCAGAAGTGGCGCGACTATTTTCGCGGGACCTCGGCCCACAACACAGTGCGCATCGACGGCCTTGACCAGTCGGTCGCGGGCGGGCGCTTCATGTGGCTGAAAAAAGCCAGGGCCAACATCGAGCGCATGCCCAGCTCCCCACACGAATTCGATTTTCGCGGCTCGCACGACGGCTACCTGCGCCTGCCCGATCCGGTGCGCCATCTGCGCAGCGTGCGCTTCGATGCAGGAAGCAGCACGCTGGTGGTGCGCGACGAATTCGCTGCCAGGAAGCCGCACCGGGCCGAGATCTTCTGGCATTTCGCGCCCGGCCTGGACGTGCGCCTTGACAGCAGCGCCCTGCACGTGCGCGGCAAGGCGTTCGCCATGCAGGTGCACGTCGCCGGTGCGGGCCTGGCGCTGGAGCTGGTGCGCGGTGCGGAAAACCCGCCGCTGGGCTGGGCTTCGCGCAATTATGAATCGCGCGAGCCGTGCGACGTGTTCAAAATTACGGCACTATCGTCCGCCGTACCCATCGAGTGTAGGTTTACAATAACTTTATTTTAATTATCGGGACGTCCTCACATGCTGATTTACCTGGTCGCGGGCGCAAGGCCCAACTTCATGAAGATCGCACCGATCGTGCGTGCGCTGCAGGAGCAGCAGGTGCTCTCGTTCAAGATCATCCACACCGGCCAGCACTATGACCGCGAGATGAACGATGTGTTCTTCGAGGAGCTGGGCATCCCGCAACCGGACGTGTTCATGGCCGCCGGCGGCGGCAGCCATGCGCAGCAGACCGCCAAGATCATGGTCGGCTTCGAGGAGCTGTGCGTGGAAGAGCGCCCGGCGGCCGTGCTGGTGGTCGGCGACGTCAATTCGACCCTGGCCTGTTCGATCGTCGCCAAGAAGCTGGGCATTCCCGTGGCCCACGTCGAAGCCGGGCTGCGCAGCGGCGACATGGCGATGCCGGAAGAAATCAACCGCCTCGTCACCGACAGCATCTCGGACTGGTTCTTCGCCACCGAGCCGGCTGCGGTCGAGCACCTGCGCCGCGAAGGCAAGGCCGACTCGAAAATTCACTACGTCGGCCACGTCATGGTCGACAACCTGCTGTACCAGGCCGGCAAGCTGGCCCATGCCGACACCGGCGGTTTCGAAACCGTCCCATTCAAGGCCCGGGCGCTGGAACAGTATGGGCGCTACGGGGTGGTCACACTGCACCGGCCAAGCAACGTCGACGAGCCCGCAACGTTTGTGCGCATCGCCGGTGCGCTCAAGGAAATCGCGGCCGACCTGCCGCTGATTTTCCCGGTCCATCCGCGCACCCGCGCCAACCTGAACCGTTTCGGCATCGACCTGGGCCCCAACGTCACGCTGGCCGGCCCGCAGGCCTACATGGCCTTCCTCCACTTGTGGAAGGATGCGGCGGTGGTGCTGACCGACAGCGGCGGGTTGCAGGAAGAAACGACCGCGCTCGGCGTGCCGTGCGTGACGATCCGCGAAAACACCGAGCGCCCAGTCACCATCGAGCAAGGCACCAACGTGCTGGCCGGCACCGACCCGGCAAAGATCGTCGCCGAAGTGCGCAAGGTACTGGAGGGCAAAGGCAAGCAGGGCCGCCGTCCGGAATTGTGGGATGGCAAAGCGGCAGAGCGCATCGTCGCAGTTCTGGCTAAGGAGATCGGATGACCGAACGCATCACACTGATGGGCTGCCAGATCGATAATCTGTCAATGGAAGACACGCTTGGCAGGATCGAGGGATTCATACAATCGGGCAAGCCCCATCAGCACGTGGTGGTCAATGTCGACAAGCTGGTCAAGGCCAGCCGCGATCCGGAGCTGCGCAGGATCATCAACGACTGCGCGCTGATCAATGTCGACGGCATGCCGGTCGTGTGGGCCTCGCGCCTGCTCGGCAAGCCGCTCAAGGAACGCGTGGCCGGGGTCGACCTGTTCGAGGCGCTGATGAAGCGCGCGGGCGAGAAGGGCTGGCGCGTGTTCCTGCTGGGCGCGCGCGAGGACGTGGTGTCAATGGTCGCCGAGACCTACCAGCGCAGGTATCCGCGCCTGGTGCTGGCCGGCTACCGCAACGGTTACTGGCAGGGCGAGGCCGAGGAGCAGGACGTGGTACGCCACGTCCGCGACAGCCGCGCGGACCTGCTGTTCGTGGCGATCAGCTCGCCCAAGAAAGAACAATTCCTCGGCCGCTACCAGGCCGAGATGAAGATCCCGTTCGCGATGGGCGTGGGCGGGACCTTCGATGTGGCGATCGGGCGCGTCAAGCGCGCGCCCAGGTGGATGCAGAAGTCGGGCCTGGAATGGTTTTACCGTTTCCTGCAAGAGCCGCGCCGCATGTTTCGCCGCTACTTCATCGACGACATGGCCTTCATCTGGCTGTTGATCAAGGAAGCGGCGCGGCGCTGACAGGAACAGCGTCGCAACTGGAAAGAGGAGCCGCCGGCGGCCATCCCAGTCGCTGGCGCGAGAATAGGCGTAGGGTGCGCACCTGTGCGCACGCGGTCAACGCCAGCGGGCCCGCGGCGGTACCGCATGACGCGGCGCCTGCACCGCGCATCCACCTAGCGGCACGACCGACACATCGGACTTAAAGCGAGATACGACAATGAAGATTTTGGTTACAGGCGGCATGGGCTACATCGGCTCACACACCGTCGTCGAATTGCAAAACGCGGGCTACGACGTGGTCGTGCTCGACAACCTGTCCAACGCACAAGCGTCGGTGCAGGACCGCATAGAAAAGATCACGGGCAAAAGCTTCGTGTTCGAGCAGGCCGACATCCGCGACCGCGCGGCGATGGAGCGCATCTTCGGCGCACATCAGATCGGCGCGGTGATCCACTTCGCGGGTCTGAAGGCCGTGGGCGAATCGGTATCCCAGCCGCTGCGCTACTACGACAACAACGTCTCGGGCAGCGTGGTGCTGTTCGAGACGATGGAAAAGTTCGGCGTCAAGACCCTGGTGTTTTCCTCGTCGGCCACGGTGTACGGCGACCCGGCCTCGGTACCGATCCGCGAGGACTTTCCGTTATCAGCCACCAACCCATACGGGCGCAGCAAGCTGATGATCGAGGACATCCTGCGCGACCTGTACAAGGCGCAAGCCGACTGGCACATCGCGCTGCTGCGCTACTTCAACCCGGTCGGCGCCCACGAAAGCGGCCTGATCGGCGAAGAGCCGAGCGGCATCCCCAACAACCTCGTGCCCTACATCGCGCAAGTGGCGAGTGGGCAACGCGAAAAGCTCTCGGTGTTCGGCGGCGACTACCCGACCCCGGACGGCACCGGCATGCGCGACTACATCCATGTGGTCGACCTTGCGATAGGTCATGTCAAAACACTCGACAAGCTAGCGACAGGCCCGGGTCTGGTTACGTACAATCTTGGCACCGGGCGCGGCAACAGTGTGCTGGAAATGGTGCGCGCATTCGAGGCAGCCTGCGGCAAGACCATCCCCTACCAGATCGTCGCCCGCCGCCCGGGAGATATTGCCAAGTGCTATGCGGACCCGAGCCGCGCGCGCGACGAACTGGGCTGGACCGCCAAGCGCGATATCGCGCAAATGTGCGCCGATTCCTGGCGCTATCAGTCAACAGCGAAGTAAGAGGTTGTTTCAAATGAGCAGGGCAAGGCGCGGCGACGAAGACCTGCAGTTGCACGGCAAGGAGCCGCAACGCAGCCATGCTCATTTTGGAGCGACCTCTAGCACAAAGGACGGTCTGATGAAAGCAATGATTCTCGCGGCAGGGAAGGGCACCCGTGTGCGCCCGCTTACCTACGACCTGCCCAAACCGATGATTCCCCTGCTGGGCAAGCCGGTAATGGCTTACCTGGTCGAACACCTGCGCAGGCACGGCGTGACCGAGATCATGGTCAACGTCAGCTACCTGCACGAAAAGATCGAAGAATATTTCGGCGAGGGCGAGCAGTTCGGCGTCCAGATCGGCTATTCGTTCGAAGGCTACATGAAGGACGGCGAGGTCGTGCCCGAACCGATCGGCTCGGCCGGCGGCATGAAGAAGATCCAGGAATTCGGCGGCTTTTTCGACGACACCACGATCGTGCTGTGCGGCGACGCGCTGATCGACCTGGACCTGAAGGCGGCATTGCTCGAACACCGCCGCAAGGGCGCGCTGGCATCGGTGATCACCAAGGAAGTGCCGTGGGACAAAGTATCGAGCTATGGCGTGGTGGTGTCCGACGCGGACGGGCGCATCACCCGTTTCCAGGAAAAGCCGGAGCGCGACCAGGCGCTGTCGAACTACATCTCGACCGGCATCTACATCTTCGAGCCGGAGGTGATCGACCTGATTCCGTCAGGCGTGCCGTTCGACATTGGTTCGCAGCTGTTTCCGCTGCTGGCCGAACGCGGCATGCCGTTCTACGCCCAGCGCCGCCCGTTCAACTGGCTCGACATCGGCAGCGTGACCGACTACTGGGAAGTGCTGCAAAACGTGCTGACCGGCGAGGTCTACAACATGAATGTGCCCGGCATCCAGATCGAGCCGGGCCTGTGGGTGGGCTTGAACACCAGCATCGACTTCAATTCCACCACCATCGTCGGCCCGGTCTACATCGGCTCTGGTGTAAAGATCGAGTCCGGCGTGACGATCGTCGGCCCGACCTGGATCGGACACGGCAGCCACATCTGCGAAGGCGCAGAGATTGTGCGCAGTGTGCTGTTCGAATACACTCGCGTGCTGGACAATGTCGTCTTGAACGAAATGATCGTTTTCAAGGACTACAGCATTGACCGCGCCGGCGAAATGAAGCACGCGTCGGAGTACTCGTCGCACGAATGGCTCAATGCACGCGACCGGCGCCGCAGTAGCCGAAAAGCATTGGCAAACGAAAGTAATTCAAAAATAGAGAAAGCGAAAGCCGCATGAAAATCTACCCAGTCATCCTCTCCGGCGGTGCCGGCACGCGCTTGTGGCCGCTCTCGCGCGCGGTCATGCCCAAGCAGCTGTTGCCGCTTGTCTCAGACAAGACCATGCTGCAGGAAACCGCGCTGCGGGTGTCTGGCTGGCCGGGGCTGATGGCGCCGCTGGTCGTCTGCGGCAACGAGCACCGCTTCCTGGTGGCCGAGCAACTGCGCGAAGCGGGCGTGACGCCGCTGGGCATCCTGCTCGAGCCGGTCGGCCGCAACACCGCTCCCGCGGTCGCGGCCGCCGCGCACTACCTGAAGGCACTCGATCCCGAGGCGGTGATGCTGGTGCTGCCCGCCGACCACGTCATCCTCGACAACGAAGCGTTCAAGGCTGCCGTCGAGCGCGCGGCCGACCTGGTCTCGCGCGGGGCGCTGGCGACCTTCGGCATCGTGCCGCAGTCGCCGGAAACCGGCTACGGCTACATCCGCCGCGGCGCGCTGGCCGACGGCGCGAGCGATTGCTACCAGGTCGAGCGCTTCGTCGAAAAGCCGGACCGCTCCACCGCCGAAGCCTTCGTCGCCGACGGTGGCTACTACTGGAACAGCGGCATGTTCCTGTTCATGGCCGCCGGCTACCTGTCGGAGCTGGCCAAGTTCAATCCCGAGATCGCGTCGGCGGCCGAAGCGGCGATGCGCACCGGCTACCGCGATCTCGATTTCTGCCGCCTGGACGAAGCCGCATTTGCCGCCTGCCCGTCCGATTCGATCGACTACGCGGTCATGGAGCGCACGCGCGATGCCGTGGTGGTGCCGGCCGACATCGGCTGGAGCGATGTCGGTTCGTGGTCGGCGCTGTGGGAAGTGCAGCGCCGCGACGAGAGCGGCAACACCCAGCGCGGCGACGTCTACCTCGATGGCGTGTCCAACTCGCTGGTGCGCGCCGAAAGCAGGATCGTGGCCGTGGTGGGCGTGGAGAACCTGGTGGTGGTCGAGACGCCGGACGCGGTGCTGGTGGCGCACAAGGACCAGGTCCAGCGCGTCAAGCACATCGTCGACCACCTCAAGTCCAAGGAGCGTACCGAGCACCTGCACCACACGCGCGTGTACCGTCCGTGGGGCTACTACGAAGGCATCGATGCGGGCGAGCGCTTCCAGGTCAAGCGCATCACGGTCAAGCCGGGCGAAAAATTGTCGCTGCAGATGCACCACCACCGCGCCGAGCACTGGGTGGTGGTCTCGGGCACCGCGCGCGTGACCTGCGGCGAGACCGTCAGCCTGCTGTCGGAAAACGAATCGACCTACATCCCGATCGGCATGAACCATCGCCTTGAAAATCCGGGCAAGCTGCCGCTGCACATCATCGAAGTGCAGTCCGGCAGCTACCTGGGCGAAGACGACATCGTGCGTTTCGAGGACATCTACAAGCGCGCATAAGCGCCTCGTGGACACGGGCGCCTCGCGCCCGGCCGTTGTTCAATAGTGCGAGCGGCAGCACATGCATGGGCATACAATGAACCGACGGGTTGAGAATTCGATCGCGGAGGTATGACCATGAAAACCATCATTGCAGCAGGCACCCTGGCCTGCGTGCTGGCCGGCTTCAGCGCGCAGGCATACGCCCAGGCCACGGGCACGGGCAGCAGCCTGCTCGATGACAGCGGGCGGCGCCAGCTCGAACGCTGGCTGGGGCGAGGCGAATTCACCTTCAACAACGTGTTCACGCTGCAGCCTGGCGACACCTCGCTCGATTTCCACGCCGCCGTCGACGGCAAGGGTGAAACCTTCACGCTGCTGCAGGTCACCAACCAGCTCGGCGATACCTACCTGGTGGGCGGCTACAACCCGCAAAGCTGGTCATCCACCGACGGCTGGCACGTCACCGACCCCGACTACCTGCGTACGGCCTTCCTGTTTAACATGACCGTGCCCGCCGTGTACCGGCAGGTGCCATCCACCTACATTCTTCCCAGCCAGGGCTCGCGCCAGACCTACAACGCCGCCGATCACGGCCCCACCTTCGGCGCCGGTCCGGACCTGTTCGTCAACAGCGCGCTCGATACCGCCATTTCCTGGCAGCTCACCTACGGCGACCCGCTTGATGAGGGCAAGAGCATCATTGACCGCAGCACCGGCGGCCAGTTCGTGCGAATCAATGCCATGGAGCTGTACACGCTGGCGCCGATTCCCGAGCCGGAGCAGGCAGGCATGCTGGCGGCCGGACTGGCGCTGCTCGGCTGGCGGTTACGGCGGCGCCGTTCGCTTGTCGAATAGAAGTCCTGAAAATCGGCATGGCCGCGTTGCTACGTAGGGTGGGCAGGTTTCCCGCCCACGCGTTCAACGGACACGGAAACTGTTCGGATATGGGCGATCATCGCTGAACGCCCACGCGTTCAACGAACATGGAACCTGTTCGGTATGGCCGATCATCGTTGAACGCGTGGGCGGGAGACCCGCCCACCCTACGAAACCCATCCGGTGACAACGCGATTTGAAATGGTCTATCGGGCAGGCTCTGCGCTTGCGGTCGTGGCATGATAACGGCAGTGTCCGTCAACCTTGCCATCGACAACCACTTCATGACACCGTTCTCGCGCCCATACCTCTACCTGCTGTTTCTCCTGCTCGGCAGCGCCGGCAGTGCATCCGCCCAATTCGTGTCCGCCGGCCCGCTGCAACCCCGACAGCTAGCAATCGTCATCAATGACGACGAGCCCAACAGCGTGGAGGTCGGCGATTACTACCGCAAGCGCCGCAACATTCCGCCCGAGAACGTCGTCCACGTGCGCATCCCCGGCAAGCCGCGCAGCTTGTCGCCCGAACGCTTCGCCCAGCTCAAGTCGCACATCGACGCAGCCCTGGGACCACAGGTGCAGGCCGTGCTGATGATCTGGACCGCGCCCTACGCGGTTGAATGCAATTCCCTCACCGGCGCCTACACGCTCGGCTTCGATCCGGCCCAGTGCGCCAAGACCTGCGCGGCCGGCCGTCCCAGCGCCTACTTCAATTCCGGCACGCGCCGCCCGTTCAGCGAACTGGGGCTGCGCCTGTCGATGCTGCTGCCCACCGAATCGGTGCAGCAAGCCAAGGCGCTGATCGACCGCGGCGTGGCCAGCGGCTTTCGCGTGGTGCCGGCCAGCGCCTACTACCTGACCACGTCGGAGACCTCGCGCAACTCGCGGGCGCAGTTCTTTCCACAGGCAGGCAAGATTGCGGCCAGGAAGCTCACCACTAAGCGCCTCGCATCCGATGCGCTGGAAAACGTGCACGACATCATCATCTACCAGACCGGCATGGCCCAGGTCGCCAAACTGGAGACCCTCGGCTTCGTGCCGGGCGCGCTGGCCGATCACCTGACCTCGCTTGGCGGCGACCTGCTGGGCGAGGGCCAGATGAGCAGCCTGCGCTGGCTGGAGGCGGGCGCCACCGCCAGCTATGGCTCGGTCAGCGAACCGTGCAACTACTGGCAGAAATTCCCCAATCCCGCCGTGCTGCTCAAGCACTACGTGCAGGGCGACAGCGCGATTGAAGCCTACTGGAAGAGTGTCGCCTGGCCGACCCAGGGGCTGTTCATCGGCGAACCGCTGGCCGCGCCGTACCGGGCACGATAGCGGACGCGGCAACCGAGGGCGCCTGATACCGTAGGGGGCGCGCGGCCGGCGAGGACCCCTGCGCACGCGGTACGTGTGCGTGCCAACGCCAACGATATTCATCCGTACCGCGTGCGCCCGGGTGCGCACCCTACATAGGCGGCCCGCGCAACCGCCTGTCCCGCACCCCATCCCGTCGAGTCCGCTTGGTCCACACGGACTAATCCTTGGTCATCATGTTGTCAATTTGCGCATTTAATATGGTTTTGCTAATGGAAATTTTCCTTTTGCTAACAATCGCGCGACAACTTTCTCTCGGGATATCTCATGAAAATGCTTGTTGGATCGATTCATCCGCCTGTGCGGCTGGCCGTGCTGGCGGCATTGCTGGCCGCAGCAGGGGCGGCGCTGGCGGCGCCCGCCGGGCCGTCCGACCTCGTCATCAGCCAGGTCTACGGCGCCGGCGGCAATAACGGCGCGGCCTGGAACCGCGACTTCATCGAACTGTTCAATCGGGGCAGCACGACCATCAACCTGAACGGGATGAGCGTGCAGTACCAGTCCGAGACGGGCACCACCTGGCAGGCCACCAAGCTGCCGGACTTCGCGCTCAAGCCGGGCCAGTACTTCCTGGTGGGCGGCGCCACGAACAACGCTGCCATCGGCGCCGACATCGGCGCGCAAGACCAGACGGGCAGCCTGAACCTGTCGGGCACCACCGGCAAGGTGGCACTGGCGCGCGTCGGGACCGCGATGACCACGCCTGACGGCGGTAACGACGTCATCGACATGGTCGGTTTCGGCGGCGCCAACCGCTTCGAGACCGCGGTCGCTCCCAGCCCCTCTACCGTCAATTCGATCCAGCGCCAGCGCGAAGGCTGCGTCGACACCGACAACAACGCCGCCGACTTCTTTGCCGCGCCGGTGGTCGGCCCGCGCCGCACCAGCACCCCGTTGCACCTGTGCGGCGCGCCTGAGCAAAAGCCGATCGTCCCGAACTGCCCGGCGGCGGCGTGGGCCCGCATGAACAACGCCACTTCGGCGCTGCTCACGGCGTCCGACGAGGACAGCATTGTCAACGCCGCCTCGATCACCTCCGCCGCGGTCCCCGGCATCACGCTCGGCGCCTTCACGCCCGCCGCCGCGGTTGGCGGCACCGGCTCGGTCAGCCTGGAGGTCGATGCCTCTGTCGCACCCGGCATCTATCCGGTCGTGGTCCGCTTCGCCAACAACGACGCGCAGAACGCGAGCTGCACCGTCAGCGTCAAGATCGCCGGCGTCCACACCGTCCCGCAGATCCAGGGCTCGGGCCCGACCAGCCCGTACAACAACACGGCCCAGTCCACTGAAGGCGTGGTCACGCACAAGGTGGCGGGCGCCTTCTACATCCAGGACCCGGTCGGCGACGGCGACCCGACCACCTCGGACGGTATCTACGTGTTCGGCTCGGCCGGTGGAGCAATGGTCGGCGACCTGGTGCGCGTGACCGGCACCGTGACCGAGTACACGCCGAGCGGCGCGCCGCGTTCGCTCACCGAGATCAAGGACCTGCTCGAGGTGACCCGCCTGGGCAGCGGCTACACGATCGCCCCGACCAACATCGAGCTGCACAACGCCGATTTGGCGCGCTACGAAGGCATGCTGGTGCGCGTCACCACCCCGCTGACGGTGAACCAGAACGCCTTCCTGGCCGACCGCGGCGAGCTGGTGCTCTCCTACGGCCGGCGCGAAGTGCCGACCAACCGCTACCGCCCCGGTACGCCGGAGGCGAGGGCGATGGCAGCTGCCAACGACGCCAACATCCTGGTGCTTGACGACAACATCTTCACCACGCCAGCCACGGTCCCGTACCTGGGCGAGGACGGCACCGTGCGCAGCGGCGACACCGTGACGGACCTCATCGGCGCGCTGGACTACGGTTCGATCGGCGGCAGCGGCGCGGCATTCAAGCTGCAGCCGACCCAGACCCCGACCTTCACCCGCACCAACCCGCGTGAACCCGCACCGCAGCTGGCCCCCGGCAACCTGAAGGTCGCTAGCGCCAACGTGCTGAACTTCTTCACCACCTTCACGGACGGCACCGACGCCTGGGGCCGCACCGGCCAGGGCTGTGCGCTGGGCAACAAGGTCTTGGCCAGCAACTGCCGCGGCGCCAGCAACATGGAGGAGTTCGTGCGCCAGCGCGACAAGATCGTGGCTGCGCTGGTTGGGATGGATGCCGACGTGGTGGGCCTGATGGAGCTGCAAAACAGCGGCGACACCACGGTCGGCTACCTGGTCGACCAGCTCAACGCGGCCCTCGGCAGCACCGTCTACGCCTATGTGCCCCAGCCCCCCGCCACCGGTACCGACGCGATCCGCGTCGGCATGATCTACAAGCCGGCTTCGGTGAGCCTGGTCGGCGGCGCGCTGTCGGACGGAGCCTCCGTCAACAACCGCCCGCCGATGGCCCAGACCTTCAAGGCCAACAACAACGGCGCCAAGTTCTCGCTGATCGTCAACCACCTGAAGGCCAAGAGCGGCTGCAGCGGCGCCGGCGCCGGCGACACCGACAGCGGCGACGGCCAGAGCTGCTGGAACAAGACCCGCGTGCAGCAGGCGCAGCGTCTGCTCGACTACTTCATCCCGCTGGTCGTGGCAACGAGCGGCGACCCGGATGTGCTGGTGGTGGGCGACATGAACGCGCACGGCTTTGAGGATCCGATCGACCTGTACACCACCAATGGCCTGGTCAACGAGATCGAGCGCTTCGTGCGGCCGCGCGACATCCCGTATTCGTACGTGTTCGACGGCCAGAGCGGCTATCTCGACCATGCGCTGGCCAGCACCTCCCTGGACAGCCAGGTGGTCGACGTCGCCGAATGGCACAACAATGCGGACGAACCGACCGCGCTCGACTACAAGCAGCAGGACCTGTACGTGAATGGTCCGTACCGCGCCTCCGACCACGACCCGGTGGTGCTCAGCCTGAACCTGACGCCGCTGTTCACCGACATGACCGGCAGCGTGAAGATCGCGCAGGGCGGCCTGACGGTGAACCGCTTCACCGGCAAGTACAGCGGCACGGTCACCTTCACCAACACCGGCACTGCGCCAATCAACGGACCGCTGCAGTTCGTGCTGGCGGGCCTGGGCGACGGCGTCACGCTCGACAACAAGAGCGGCGATATGAACGGAGCGCCCTACATCACGCTGCAGAACGCTTCGCTCGCGCCCGGCGCCAGCGTCAGCGTGACGACCACGTTCTCCAATCCGTCCAAGGTCAGCATTGTCTACACGCCGAAGCTGTACAGCGGCACGTTCTAAAGGAAAATCGCATGTTTAACTTGAAAACACTGTTCTCCCGCGCGCTGCTGGCGCTGGCGCTGGCAGGCGGTTGCGGCGCGGCGTACGCCGGCCCCACCTACCACGTCTCGGTCAACACCTCGTCCCTGAGCGGCACCAGCGGCTATCTCGACTTTAGCTTCAACGCCCTGGGCAACGCCCCGACGGCCACCGCAACCGTGAGCCACTTCCTTGGCGCCTTCGGCAGCGACGTGATGTACGAGGGAGACGCCAGCGGCGACGCCTTCTCCACCATGGTGCTTGGCAACAGCGGAGGGTTCAACGACCTGCTGCAGGCGGTGGCCTTTGGCGGCCTGTTCAGCTTTGACGTGAGCTTCGACGTAGCGCCGGGCGACATCGGCAGCACCTTCGGGATCGCCCTGGTGAACGCTGCGCTCGACGGCTACCTGGGCGTGGACGGCAACATCGTCACGTTCGACCTGATGCCGGGGGAACCGGACACGGTGTCCGTGGTTGAAAGCTTCGCGGCGGTGACCACCGGCACCCCGGAAACCAATGTGCCCGAGCCCGGCTCCATGGCGCTGGCCGCGACCGGCCTGCTGCTCCTGGCCCTGACGCGGCGTCGCATGGCGCGCTGACCGTCGCTTAGCTGTCTCGACACACCTGTCCGGCAACGGCAGGTGTGTCTTTTTTTGGCAACGCTGCGGCCGCTGCGTTGCCTCCGCACTGCAAACGTACACAAGGGAAGGGCGGATTTAGTCGGCAAACCTATTAAAGACCAAGGCAAATTATATTGTTCTCAGGACCACGTTTCGTGCATATTCGAATCTTATCTTGCAGACAATGAATGTAGGGTTGCCTGAAAGGAATAGCCTGATGTCCGCCGAAGTCCTTGTTGTCGATCCCGACCGCGCCACCCAGCAGTTGCTGCGGCTGAATCTCGGGCAGGCCGGCCATGCCATCGCCTGCTGTGCCGACGCCGAGTCGGCGCTGGTGCTGCTCGACGAGCAGCTGCCCGACATGCTGTTGCTCGAGTGGGACCTGCCGGGCCAGTCCGGCGAAGCGCTGGTGCGCCGCCTGCGCGCGCTGCCGCGTACGCGCGACCTGCCGGTCATCATGGTGTGCGCGCGCAGGGGCGAGCTCAATACCGTGCTGGCGCTGGAGTCGGGCGCCGACGACTACCTGGCCAAGCCGTTCAGTCCGCGCGAGCTGATCGCCCGCATCCATGCCGTGCTGCGCCGGCGTGCTCCGCACGTTGGCCCGGGCGCGGTGCAGATGGCCGGGCTGCGGCTCGATCCCGGCACCCGGCGCGTCACCGCCGGCGCGCGCCAGATCGCGCTCGGGCCGGTCGAGTTCCGGCTGCTGCACTACCTGATGCACCATCCGGAGCGGGTCCATACCCGCTCGCAGCTGCTCGACCAGGTATGGGGTAACCACGCGATCCTGGACGAGCGCACGGTCGATGCCCACGTCGGGCGCCTGCGCAGCGCGCTGCAGCCGAGCGGGCACGGGGAGCACATCCAGACCGTGCGCGGCGCCGGCTACCGCTTCGTGAGCGCCGGCGCGCGTTCGCGCCGCGGCCGGCAGGCGACGCTGTAGGCGGGGCATGCAGCCGGTCGTCATCCCCAGCAAGCTGGAACAGGAGTACCTGCTGCGCGCGCTCGAGGCGGGCGTGCGGGTGCGCACGCTGCGCCAGCTGTTCCTGTGGGCCCAGGGCGAACTGCAGGCGCTGCTGCCGCACCAGGCGCTGGTCTGCCTGCGCCTGGACGGGGGCGGCGCCGTGCGGCGCCTGGAATGCCTGCACGGCGCGCTGCTGGCACCTGGCGCGATGGCGGTCCTGTACGATCCCGGGC
>NZ_SPUM01000118.1 GCF_004614195.1 Massilia horti
ACCCTGCTGGTGGCGCAGTGGTGGGGAGGCGATGCCGCGCTGCCCGACGCTGCTCTGGCGGTGCTGCTCGCCTTCGTCCTGGTGGCCGCCAACCGGCTGCCGGCGCGATCGCTGTGGCGCCCGGGCGCGTCCACGCTGACGCTCGCCGGCGGCGCCGCGATCGTGTTCGCGGTGGCGATTCCGCTGTCGGGCAGCTACTACATGGGCAGCCGCTTCACCACCACCGGCAACGACATGGCGGTGCGCCTGCAGCACTGGTCCGAGGCGGTCGGCATGATGAACGACGGCTGGAAAACCAGCGTGTTCGGAATGGGCCTGGGGCGCTACCCGGACAGCTATTTCTGGCTCAATACCCACGGCGAGACGCCGCCGCGCCTGTCCTACGAATCCGAGGACGGCAACCAGTTCCTGCGGCTGGTGGCAGGCGCCTACCCGGCCGGCTACGGCGAGACCCTGCGGGCGCTGCAGATGGTCGAACTGGCCCCTGGCACGCGCTACCGGCTCTCGTTCGACCTGCGCAGCGCAAGCGCCAAGGCGTCGCTGGACGCGCGCGTCTGCGAGCGCTGGCTGCTGTACCCGCAGAACTGCCTGACGGCGCGGCTGCCGCAGCCGCGCGCCGACGGCGCCTGGCACCACTACGAGGTCAAGCTCCCGGTACGCGGAGGTGGCCAGGGCCTGGTGCGCCCGACCACCCAGCTCGAACTATCCAACGACGGCGTCGGCGGAGTCAGCGTGCTCGACATCGATAACGTCAGCCTGCAAGCCGAGGGCAGCGCCTTTGATCTGGTGCGCAACGGCGGCTTCTCGCACGGGAACGCCGGCTGGTTCTTCAGCAGCGACCGCAGTCACATGCCGTGGCACGTGAAGAACTTTGCGGTCAACATGTTCTTCGAGCAGGGCTGGCTGGGCTGCGCCGCGATCGCGCTGCTCTTGCTGTATGTGGCGGCCGACCTCACGCTGCGCGCGCTGCACGGCGAGGGAGTCGCCGCGGTATACCTTGCCTCGGTCGCCGGGATGATGGTGGTGGGACTGTTCGACAGCCTGGTCGACGTGCCGCGCCTGACCCTGCTGCTGCTGCTGGTGGTGATGTGCGCGGCCCTGCGGCCGGCGAGCGTGCGCACTCGCCGTGCACGCGCGGTACCTCAGGCGGTGGCCGACTTGATCGCGTGACGGTTCATCAGGTCGTACATCGTCGGGCGGCTGATGCCCAGCAGCTCTGACGCCTTGACGATGTTGCCGTCGCAGCGCGCCAGCGCCTTCATGATCGCCTTGTACTCGGCTTCGTCGCGCACCTGGCGCAGGTTGATCGGCTCCTCCTGGCCACCGACGTCCGGCAGGCCAAGGTCCTCGGCCGCGATGTACGCGCCGTCGGCCATGATCACCGCGCGCTTGACGCAGTTTTCCATCTCGCGCACGTTGCCCGGCCAGCCGTAGTTCTCGACCGCGGCCAGCGCCTCCGGCGAAAAATGCAGGGGCGGGCGCGACTCCTGCGCACAGAACTTGTTTTTGAAGTGGTGCGCCAGGAGCGCCGCGTCGCCGTTGCGCTCGCGTAGCGGCGGGATCGTGACCACGATCTCCGACAGCCGGTAGTACAGGTCTTCGCGGAAGCTTCCACTTCTCGCCAGCTCCTTCAGGTTGCGGTGGGTCGCGCAGATCACGCGCACGTCGACCGGGATCTCCTCATGCCCGCCGATGCGCTCGACCACCCGCTCCTGCAAAAAGCGCAGCAGCTTGGCCTGCAGTGCCATCGGCAGGTCGCCCACCTCGTCCAGGAAGAAGGTGCCGCCGCTGGCCAGTTCGACCTTGCCCTTGGTCTGCTTGGCCGCGCCCGTGAAGGCGCCCTTTTCGTAGCCGAACAATTCGCTTTCGAGCAGGGTCTCGGGAATCGCCGCGCAGTTGATCGCCATGAAGCGGTGGCTGGCGCGTGGACTCAACTGGTGCAGCGCGCGCGCCAGCACTTCCTTGCCGGTGCCAGATTCGCCCAGCAGCATCACCGTGGCCGAGGTCGGCGCCACCTTCTCGATGTTGCGGCACACCTTGAGCATGCCCGGGTCGCGGCTGATCACGCCGGCCATCGGCGACGCCGCCTGGGTCTGCAGCATGCGCCGGTTCTCCTGCTGCAGCGAGTGCAGGAAAAACGCGCGCTGCACCACCAGGCCCAGCACCTCCTGGTCGCACGGCTTCTGGTGGAAGTCGTAGGCGCCCATGCCGATCGCCTTGACCGCGTTCGCATGGTCCTGGTTGCCGGTCAGGACGATCACCTTGGTCTCCGGCGCCAGCGCCAGGATCTGCTGCAGCGTGGCCAGGCCCTCGGTCGCGCCGTCCGGGTCGGGCGGCAGGCCCAGGTCCATCGTGACCACCGCCGGTTCGTGGCGGCGCAGCTGCACCAGCGCGCTTTCGCGGTCGCCGGCGACGACGACGTCGTATGCGTCCAGGCTCCAGCGCAGCTGCTTTTGCAGGCCCGGATCGTCTTCGATGATAAGCAGTTTCGGTTTATTTTGAGTCAAAGCAGTCCTCCTGCCGTACCGCGGCCGGCGCGGCTTCCTGCACGTGCATCCCGTGCAGCGGCAAAATCACGTTGAAAGTGGTGCCGAATCCCGGCGTGCTGGACACTTCCAGCCTGCCGCCCAGCTCCTGGATGTATTCCCGGCTCTCGAAGGCGCCGATGCCCATGCCGGCCGCCTTGGTCGACTCGAACGGCTTGAACAGGCGCTCGCGCACGAAATCCTCGGTCATCCCGGCGCCGGTGTCGCGGATCGCGACCTGCGCCTGGGGGCCGCTCTTGGACAGCTCGATGGTGACGCTGCCGTCGCGCGGCGTGGCCTCGATCGCGTTCTGCACCAGGTGGCCCAGCACACGCTCCAGGCGCTCGCGGTCGGCCAGCACCGTCAGGCCCGGTGCGCGTACCTGCAGCACCGGCTGCGGCTCCAGGCCGCCCTTGAGCGCGACCGCCTGGCGCACTACCTCCTCCACCGCCAGCGGCACCGGGCGCTCGGCGTTGGCGCTGCGGCCCAGCTTTTGCAGCATCAGCTTCATCTTCTGCACCGAATGGTTCACGGTGTCGAGCATGTCGCGCTGGAATTCGGGGTTGTTGCGGTGCTTTTCCGCGTTCGCGCCCATCAGGGACAGCTGCGACACCAGGTTCTTCAGGTCGTGCACCACAAAGGTGGACATGCGGTTGAACGACTCGAACTGGCGCGCCACCATCAGGGCGTTGGCGGCATCCTCCTGCGCCAGGTAGCTGGCGGCCTGGGTGCCGGCGATCTTGAGCAGGTCGATCACCTCCCAGTTCAGGCTTACCGGGCTCCTTGCCTGCTGTAGCACCACGAAGCCGAACAGAGCGCCGTGCATCATCATCGGCACCACCAGCCAGGCGCGCGCATGCTGCGCCAGCCAGTCGGGGATGACCAGGCCCTCGTACTTGTCCGGGTCGCGCGCCAGTTCATGCAGATCGACCACCCAATGGGTGCTCTCCAGGTAGATGCAAAACGGCGAATCGGCATGCACGTCCGCGTCTTGGCGCGGCACGTGCCAGCGGGCCGCCGCTTCGAACACGCCCGACTCGCGCCGGATCCACAGCGCGCCGCCCGGGCTTTCGACCAGTTCGGCAATGGCCTGGATGGCGCGCTCGCCCAGGCCCGGCCCCTGCTCGGACAGGGTGCGGGTAAAGCGCAGCCACTCCTCCCGGTAGTCGTAGTTGTAGGTGTAGAAGTGCTTGCTGATGAAGACCTTCAGCCACGAGCGGAAGGTCCCGGAGAACAGGATCCCGGCCAGCAGCATCACGGCCGCGAACAGGAAGGTCACCTGCATCAGGGTGCCCCAGCTGCCGCCGAAAAAGCGCAGGTAGTAGCCGGCCGAGCCCATCGCGAGCAGGTAGATGGCAGAGCCGAACAGCGCGGCCGAGTGGAACATCACGCGGCGCGAGACCGCCAGCTCGGTATTCCACGAGGCGCTGCGCGCCATCGAAATGCCGATCAAGGGCACCGTGAGTGCGTTGGCCACGCCGCGCGCGGCCCAGATGTCGGGATGCACGCTCTTGAACAGCAGCGCGTCGCTGTACATGTAGAAGTCATAGGCGAACATGCCACCGATGCCCAGGCACGCGAACTTGATCGCCCAGCGTTCCTGCACCGGCTTGTTGCGGTACACCTGCTCGACCAGCAGCATGCCGAATACCGACCAGCCCAGGCGTGCCATCATCGCCGGCATCAGATCGAGCTGGACCAGGAATGGCAGCTCCCACCAGCTGCATACGGTGGCCAGCAGGAACAGGCCATAAACGGCGGCGGCGGCCAGCACCGGGCGCGGCAGGCGAAATGGCAGGCGGCTGGCCGGATCGCGGTGCTGGCCCAGCAGCACCACCAGCACGTACGACCAGGCGGCATTGCGCAGGATTTCGACGGCGTCGGCCAGCACCGACAGCTGCACGCCGCGGCTGGCCTGGTAACTGACCAGGCCAGCCCAGGACGCGGTCAGGAGGCAGGCTGCGGACAGCGCGCCGCCGTGGCGTCGCCCGCGCCAGCTGGTCAGCCACAGGGCGCCCAGCAACAGGAATCCGACGGCGGCTAACGAATAGCTGAACGTGGCGATACTGGTCAACTTGCACCATCCATGAAGTAACCGGCGTGCATGCGGATCGGAAGGCGGGGCGCCGTCAGCGGCCGCTGCGGAACAGCACCACCTTGAGCGTGTCGATCATGATCAGCACGTCGAGGAACAGGCTGTTGTTCTTGACGTAGTACAGGTCGTACTGCAGCTTTTGCAGCGCATCCTCGGCCGACGAGCCGTAGCCGTAGCGGACCTGGGCCCAGCCGGTGATGCCCGGCTTGATGGAATGGCGCACGTTGTAGTACGGGACCACCTCGATCAGCTGCTCGACAAAGTATGGCCGTTCCGGGCGCGGGCCGACAAAGCTCATCTCGCCCTTGAGCACATTGAGGATCTGGGGCAGCTCGTCGATGCGGGTCTTGCGCATGAAGTTGCCCACCCGGGTCACGCGCGGGTCGTTCTGGGCCGCCCACTGCGGCTTGCCGCCCTTCTCGGCGTCCACGCGCATGCTGCGAAACTTCAGCACGCGGAAGGTCTTGCCATCCTTGCCCACCCGCTCCTGCGAATAGAACACCGTTCCGCGGTCCTCCACCCACACCGCCAGCGCGGCCAGCAGCATGATCGGCAGGGTCAGCACCAGCAGGATCACGCTGCAGGCCAGGTCGAAACAGCGCTTCATGAACGTGCGCACGAAGCTCTGGTCGAACCCGCCGCCGAATACCAGCCACGACGGCTGCAGCGAATCGACGCGGATCTGGCAGGTCTCGCGTTCGAAAAAGGTGGCGGCGTCGGTCACCTTCACGCCCTGCAGTTTGCAGTCGAGCAGTTCCTTGATCGGGAAGCCGCCGCGCCGGTTCAGCACCGACACCACGATTTCCTCGACGTTGTTCTGGCGTGCCAGCTTGACCAGCGAATCGCCGTCGCGCACTTTCAAAAGGCTCGACGTCTCGACGCACAGGTCCTCGGTCGCGATCGGGATGAAGCCGGCGATGTCGTACTTGTGGTAGCGGTTGTTGCGGGTGGCCAGGTCGCTGCATTCCTTGGCTAGCGGACCGCCGCCCAGGAACATGATGCGCGAGCGCATAAAGCGCGCTTCCGAGGTTTTAAAGAAGATCAGGCGCGCGAGCAGGATGCCGGCCCCGCCGACCGCGAACACCAGGATCAGCACGCCGCGCCCGAAATACAGGTCCGGCGCCAGGTAGAACACCAGCGTCAGGATCACGAAGCCCATCACGAACGACGGCATCAGCTTCATGAGGAACGGGTTGCGCAGGCCTTCGTCGAAATCGAGCTGGTACATCCCCATCGCGCTCATGCTGAAGATCACCGCGATGGTAAATGCGATCGCCGAGGTAAAGAAGTTATCCAGGTGCGGGACGGTGGCGCTCGTCTCGCCCAGTTCCATGAAGCGTACCGCCGCGCCGACGTAGGCCGCACCCAGCAGCACCAGCACTTCCACAAACAGAAGTGTGAAAACTATCTTCGACACATAGTGATTAGAGATCCTAAACACAGCAGCCTCCGGAATTTCTTGTTTCTTCTTTGTGTACCCGAACAACCTTGCCGGTCAAACCAGATTATGGACATACCAGTCCAGCGCCTGTTTCAATCCCTCGCCAATCCGGTGCGTCGGCGCATAGCCCAGGAGGCGCTGCGCCTTCGCGATGTCGGCCTGCGAATGGCGCACGTCGCCAGGCCGGAAATCGACATACTGCGGCCGGTGCGCGGCCACGTGCGGGTAACGCGGCGCCAAGAGCTCGACCATCATCGCGTGCAGCCGGTTCAGGCTGGTGCGGTCATTGAGTGCCACGTTGTACACCTGGTTGGCCGCCTCCGAAGCGGCCATCGCCGCCAGCAGGTTGGCCTGGACCACGTTTTCGATATAGCAGAAGTCGCGGCTGGTTTCGCCGTCGCCGTTGATCTTCAAGCTCTGGTTGCGAATCAGCGCGGCGATCCACTGCGGGATCACGGCCGCATAGGCGCCGTTCGGGTCCTGGCGCGGGCCGAAGACGTTAAAGTAGCGCAGGCCTATCGATTCCATGCCGTAGGTCCGGGCGAATACGTCGGCATACAGCTCGTTGACGTACTTGGTCACCGCGTAGGGCGAGAGCGGCTTGCCGATCTGGTCCTCGACCTTGGGCAGCGCTGGATGGTCGCCGTAGGTGGAGCTGGAAGCGGCGTAGATGAAGCGGCGCACCTTGGCGTCGCGCGCGGCCACCAGCATGTTCAAGAAGCCGCCGATGTTGGTCTCGTTGGTCAGGATCGGGTTGGCGATCGAGCGCGGCACCGATCCGAGCGCGGCCTGGTGCAGCACAAAATCGACGCCTTCGCAGGCGCGCGCGCAGTCCTCGAGGCGGCGGATGTCGCCTTCGACGAAATCGAATCGGGACCAGGCGGCCGCGTCCACCGCTTCGCGCACCTGGTCCAGGTTGTGGCGGTACCCCGTCGCGAAATTGTCCAGGCCAGTGACGCGCTGGTTCAGCTTCAGGAGCGCCTCGACCAGGTTCGAGCCGATGAAACCGGCGGCGCCGGTCACCAGCCAGTGGTAACTGTGTTCGCGGAGAATCTGCCGGAGGTCGTCAATCTTGTTCACGTTTTGGGACACTTTCAATTTGCCAGGCACGACGCCCGGTCTAAGCCGACAATGCCGCCACGGTTGCCCGAGGCGGCATCGCCAGATATGACAGGATTACAGACGCCAGACGCAATAGCCAGCCTCGCGCAGCGCCTTGGGGTCGAACTGCGCCTTGACGTCGATGAAACAGCCGGACGGGTTGAGCTTGTCCTGGAAGTCGGCCAGCGAGTGCGCCAGCACCTGCTTGTGCGCCACCGCCACCACCATCGCATCGGCCTTGGGCAGCGCTTCCCAGCTCTCCAGTTTGATGCCGTACTCGTGCTGCGCCTCGTCGCCATCGGCCACCGGATCATGCACGTGCACGTCGCAGCCGTACGATTGCAGCTCGTGGACGATGTCGGCCACCTTCGAGTTGCGCAGGTCGGGGCAGTTCTCCTTGAACGTCAGGCCAATTACGTTGACCTTCGAGCCCTTGACGTGGAAGCCCTCCGAGATCATCGACTTGACGGTCTTTTCGGCCACGAACTTGGCCATGCCGTCGTTGATGCGCCGGCCAGCCAGGATCACCTGCGGATGGTAGCCGATCATCTCGGCCTTGTGCGTCAGGTAGTACGGGTCGACGCCGATGCAGTGCCCGCCCACCAGGCCCGGGCGGAACGGCAGGAAGTTCCACTTGGTGCCGGCGGCCTTGAGCACTTCCAGCGTGTCGATGCCAACCTTGTCGAAGATGATCGCCAGCTCGTTCATCAGCGCGATGTTCAGGTCGCGCTGGGTGTTTTCGATGACCTTGGCCGCCTCGGCCACCTTGATACTCGAGGCGCGGTACACGCCGGCCTTGACCACCGACTCGTAGAGCTGGGCGACGCGTTCGAGCGTGGCGTCGTCGTCGCCCGAGACCACCTTCAGGATCGTGGTCAGGGTGTGTTCCTTGTCGCCGGGGTTGATGCGCTCGGGCGAAAAGCCGACGTGGAAGTCCTCTTTCCACTTCATGCCGGAATGCTGCTCCATCAGCGGAATGCAGACTTCCTCGGTCGCGCCCGGGTACACGGTGGACTCGAACACGACGACCGCGCCGCGTTTCATGTACTTGCCCACCGTCGTGCTGGCACCGGCCAGCGGGGTGAAATCTGGATTGTGGGCGATGTCGACCGGGGTCGGCACGGCGACCACGATGTAGTCGGCCTCGGCCAGCGCTTGCGGATCGTTGGTCACTTCGAGGTGGCGCGAGGCCTTGAGCTCGTCGGTGGACACTTCGCCGGTCGGGTCGACAAACTTCTTGTAGTGTTCGATTTTGGCGACCGACAGGTCGAATCCGATGGTCCTCCCCTTCTTTCCGAACTCGACTGCCAGCGGCAGGCCGACGTATCCCAGTCCAACGACCGCAACGACCTCATTTGCTCTCATTATCGCCTTCCAATTCAGTATTAAGTTTTGCTATTATGCTAATTTTCAATATAGCATGGAAACACAACCGTACTCAACATACAGCAATCAGTTTTGTCTTTAAGGAACTACATGTTGCCGAAGGTAATATCGAACAGCTATCTCGGCGGGTGAATCAACCTCGTGCTGCAGCTGCGACGAGCGACAGCCAGTCTTCGCGGACCAGGGCCGTCAGATGGCGTTGCCCGTATGGTGACGGGCGCGTTTCCAAAGTGAACTTCCTGAACGCGTCAATATACCCGCTCGCAGGTCCATGGAAATGCGCTCTTTCTCACCACCGCCGCAGATGTTTCAAGAAAAACACCGTCAGACTGCGGCGGTAGTGCAATCTTAGCATTTTCTAAAATTCAAATTGCAAAATGCACATGTTGTGCGCCAGTAAATACGTGGATAGCACGAGCATGCTATGGCGGGTCATCTATCCCGAACGCGATCCGGCGTGGGGCTATTCCGCGGACGACAATTTCATCAGCACGAGGCCGCAGACGATCAGGAGAGCGGCGCACACGCGGGCCAGGTTCAACTGCTCGCCCAGTGCCGCGACGCCGACGACAAATGCGCCGACCGCGCCGATGCCCGTCCAGACGGTATAGGCGGTGCCAAGCGGAATGGTGCGCATCGACACCGACAGCAAGGCAAAGCTGGCTGCCATGGTGACGAAAGTAATGAGGGTTGGGACGAGGCGGGTGAAGCCATTGGACTGCTTCATTGCATAAGCCCAGACGACTTCCAGGATTCCGGCGACTGCCAACATGATCCAAGCCATGGCGGCTCTCCTTTTCAAAAGAGCCGGGCCGTCCCGGACATTGTTCCCAACAGCGGGGGAGGTCGTTCCTCCGATAAGGTGCAGCCCCGGAAATGGGGCTGGCGCATTGTAGCGTTTTCGGCGCAAGCCCGCTCCAAGCGGCAGCGGCCGGCCGAGTTAAGGAAAAACGATCGCAAGCCGCCGCGCCGGCGCCAGTACGCGAATGAAAGGCTGGGGATCGCCGTCGCGATAAACGCTCTGCAGGGTGGCTGGCGGATCGGTAACCAAGCCGTTCACGAAGTGATATTTAATGGTCACGGCGGGGCCTTCCACGTCGTCCAATTCGATCCGATCGAGTTTGCGTCCCACGACCCGGCCTTTACCTTCAAGGAAGTAGTCAGGTTCCTGCTGCACACGGTAAATCGTCAACGGGCCATGGCGCGCGATCGCGCTTAACTGCGGATGGGCGTCCAGGTAAGCCTTGCTGACTGGCGAATGGACGATAATCCAGCCGATGTTATAGAGCTCGAGTTGCGCGGAAAAGGCTTGGACGGAGAACGCGTCGATTGGACGGCCGAATACATGACCGTCCCAAAAGCCGGCATGGTGCATGAACACGTAGGGCCCGCCGATGAACTCGCGCCCGGTGGCGTGGACCAGGCGGCCGGCGATATGCGCCCCATCGTGCACCCTGCCCTGCGACGTTTCGAACAATATCCTCGCCTGGTCGGTCGTGTTACGCCGAATCCATTCACCAAGCCACTCCGTCATCCCGCCCTCCCCGCCTACTTCCGGCGCGGGCCGGCCATAATGCGCGGTCTGCGCGCTGGACACTTCGTTCTTCAATTCCCTGCCGAAGAACGCCGACGCCAGTAACAGAACGGCCATGCTCATCAGTGCCATGTAACGGACTATCCCGGTACGGCCAAGCGCCCGCCAGGCGCTTCCTATGCCGATTGCGGCCGGAACGATCAGCAGCAGATACGCAGCCGCGGACAATCGGTTAGGCTGCAAGGTGCCGATTACCGGCCAATAGGCGCCGACTGCGGAAAAAACCACCAATGCGAGGATTGCGCACACAAAACCGGCGGCCACCCGACGCAGGCGCGATTCGGTAGCGGACGACAGCGCCCACAGCGCGCAGGCCCACATCAGCGGGTATAGCCTGGCCCCCCTGGCAGCGCCCTCGATCCGCCCGATCGCCTCGAGGAAAACGATATGGATATCCACGACCTTCTGGAACGGTGACAGGCTGCCATCGGACCAGCCGGGATACCGGAGCGACGGAACCATCCAGACGATGTTTGGAAGGAGGCACAGGATAGGCACCACTACGGCAACCAGCACCAAGGCTTTTGGCCTGACCTGCTTCCAGTTCGCCGCCACCAGAAACGGCACGGTGAAAATTACCGGGATGGGAAATAGCGGATGCACGAACATGCCAATCGCGCCAAAGACGCCGAGAGCGAGCACCGTCGCCGCGGATAAAGCGCCGGCTGTGCTGCGCCAGGCCAGCAGGATATACGGAAGAGACGCGTAACTCGCGAGCACGAAGGCCACCATACCCGCGGTGTGGTACCAGTGGAGCGCGGACACCCACCACAGCAGGACGCCCAAGACCATCGCCGCGATTGCAGTGACCGCATCCGCGGCGAGCAGCCGCATCGCCCACAGCACGAAACCCGGGGCCACCAGCGCTGCCATGAAAACGTACAGTTTATAGGCGATGACGGTACCGAACACGGGGGACAGCATGATCGCGAGCAGTGCGGGAGCCTTCGCGCTGGCATTGTAGTTCACCCCGCCGATACTGCCGGCGGCGAACCATGGGTCGTAGCCGATCAGGGAATGCTTTTCCCACAGTTCCCGGGCCACATCGACCTGGTATTGGTGAAAAGGCGAATCAATGTGGACCAGCGGTAGCTGCGTGAACAGTTCGGACAAAGGGAAAGCAACCGCAACAAGAACCGCGTGCAGGCCCCAGACCAGCAGGCACATCATCCAGTAACGGCGCTGGGCGGATCCAGCTGCGAAAGGGCGATCCATCATTTACCTGAGCGTTTGAGGTGCGACCGCAACCGCGGTCCGGAGCCTAGCGATTATTGGTTACTAATATAGTCCGACAAATTGTCGATTATTATTCTCAAATTAACAAGCCCTTGACCAGCAACCGCGCGCTGTCAAACGCGAGGACAAAACGAGGAAGATCAGCACCGGCTGGGGCTGTCAGGAAGCGGAAAAACTGGGGGTGCGGTGAAACAGAGTCCTTGATGCGGACCCTAACGGGCATTGCACAACAGTGTGGCGCCCCGTATGATGAATCACGCAGAGCGCATGTCAAAACGGTTAGAGGTACCAGGGGTGGTGCTTGGCCGATTGCATTGCGCTTAGGGCGAGCTTTTCATTTCACCATGTCCCGTAGTACCTGCATCGACTCAGGCTTCGCTGTCAGTTTCTCAGCGGCAGCCTTAATTTTGCCGTAGTAGATCCCGTTCCTGACTCAACTGTAATCCTTGTAGGCTTCGCTGATGGGATCGGCTGAATGACCCGCAGTGCGTTTCTCGATAAGTGCCTGCAGATATGCCGTACGACGCGTATGTTAGTGGCTTCGTCCAGAAGCTGGTCACTGTCGTGGAACTCGTCCGCCTCGCGGTAGAGATCAGCTTCACGCGCGCGCTTGCGCCACGGTTTCTTGAGGTTCTCGATTCGGTAAAGTTCCCGGATGGGTGCCTTCTCAGTCAGCGCCTACGCTTCCACCGGCAAGCCCTGCCTGATGGCCCATTGTTCTGTGCTGAGCCGGACGGCGAAGGGAACGGGGGCGGTGCGTAGTGTTCGCGCCCAAGCGGGTGAGCGCGCACCTGACCGAATACCAGCATGACCGACTGCGCGCCTGATGATGACCCTCACCTAACTTCAAACGTCCAAGCTAATCGCAAAGCGCGTCGCCCGCGCTGTAGCCCAAAGTTTCGGCGCGAACGATGGTTGACGAAATGGGCAGATAAACACCTAATTTGACAAGGGGAAATAACATTTGATACTCCACCGGCTTGCAGTCGGAGGTGGAGCTATCGTCGCTGCAAACGCGCGCCTGAACTAGCCGGATACAACTGGCACCATATTGGTTTTCGAGGCAATTCTGGCGGTTGCGGGCTGGGCAACCCGGCAGGGCCGATGTAGAAATCGGCGTTGGGGTAACGGATCCGCTGGATTGTGTTGGTAGGGATAGGTAGTCGATACGAATATTCTTATCGGTGATCGGGGCGCCAAAAGGGAGAAAGCCAGGCGAATCTTGAAAAATTGCCTTTTGCCGTACCCGAGCAAGCTCCGTTGGTTTTTTGAAACTGATGTTTGCGGCGGCGGTCGCTGCGCTTCTGGTGACCTCAGCCAACGTGTTGTACATGTACATGATTCTGCACAGCTCGATAATTCCGAACACAAGCGTAAAAAACAGAATCGCGACAATAGCAAACTCAACGGCTGCTCCCCCGCCCTGCCTCGATATCGGTGCACGCCTGAGCAATGCCACCCGTAAGTTAGTATTCTGCATAAGGCATCGACGCCGCTGGATTGAGGACAATTGCAACCTCTGACTCGCCGGCTAATTCGGAAGTAATGCCATCAAAGAATGGGTCGGCGATATTGAGACTGACCATTACCGTGAGTTTGGCTGGGACAAACGTGCCATTACAGCTACGAAGATCGCACAGAACGTCGACGGCCGGGACGTATGGGCCGCCTTGGTACAGCTCGGCTATTTCCTCCTTGACGATCGCTTCCGCGATTGCTGCCACGTGCGCCTTGCCTCCACCCGGGCCTTGAGTCCTGAACTCCACGGCGGATGCGGATGCCAAGAATCGGACTGCATCATATGCCGCCTTTTCAGCCACCGTGTAGTGCCAAAAGACCCGCCCGAAGAACAGCACCACAGACACGAAGAGAACTATGACAGGAAGTAGCACGGCGAGCTCGACGGCCACCCCACCATTCGCGCGCTGTCGTCCTTTGCGTAGTGATTTTTTCATTGCACCAGCTCCACTGGACCGCCCGCCTGGACCTCCGACGTAGCCCCCGCAAATTCCGCGCTGATTGCACTGGTGGTGGCTTGCACGGTCATGAAGAATCTTCCGACCGCGAGCACTGTCGCGGTCGAGCCGGACATTGTCGCGCAATCGAGGATCGGCACGTTTAGCACACGCCGGTTCGCCACGCCCGGGCGGCGTGCGAGGGCCGGCGGCGACGTGATGCTGGCGGATGGCGTGGGAGATGGATAATTGGAGCCCGTTGGGGCCAGTAAGACCGAGCTACCATAGAGCTTATCCCAGGTAACCTGCTTAGTTTCGAACGGCTCATAGCCACCTTCGGGTTCTGGCACCCCGGGTGTGTAGGCAGACCAGGGGACCGCTTTAGCGTAAGCCCATAACACCCCGGTATCTGTTGTTGTCAAGTTATTGGGTGGATCCTGGTCGGCTTTGGTCTGCAGCATGGTCACACCATCCCTTGTGATGGTCTGGCTGGCGGCAGTCTGGCTGGTGGTTGGCGGCTTGGGGCTCATCCAACCCAAGGACGAGTTGGCCGTGTACTGCTTAACGTTCGTGCCCGGCGGCGTCGTCGCCGCATCACAACCATTAGTGTAGATATCAAGACGAGAATTGAGCTGATTTACGAGCGAAGCGAGAGGAAAACCGCTCTGCACGGTTACCTTTTCCCCAATCAGCCTGGGCACAGCCATTGTGCCAGTGCACACATAAGGGGTAACGGTCGTCAAACTCAAGTTGTTCGGGCTGCCGGAGCCTGACAACGCGACTGGATCGATGAGGTAATTCCTCCCCGCCACCGAGCCATTTGGGTTCAGTTTCATCAGATTGTAGCCAACCCCTCGGCGGAAACCATATTCGACCAGCTCATCATAGGTTGTGTCAGTCAAGACATTCTTGCGGCGGGTGAAGGCCGCATCCATCGCGCAAATGCCGAACGGCGTCACGTTAATGCTTCCCCTACCTGCGACTGCCGTGTGGCTCACGTTCACTGTCGCGAACGAGGAAGAGACCGGGGCAAACAGCATATCGACAGCGCCGTAGGACTTATCGAGCGCGCTAGTGTCGACCTTTACGAAGGCAAGGCCGCGGGGAGCTTGCTTGGCTGATTCGGCAGAAAGCCATCCGGTGCTGCCGTCTGCCGTCTTACTGAACATAATCGCAGCGTCCGACCAAACCATGGTGTTGACATACCCATACTTCGGCCAGTAGATGGCATCTGTGTTATCCCCTCCGCCTTGCAGTACGTGACCTGCTGCGGTAATGGCATTCTCGATCCCAGCCTTCGTGCCATTCAATTTCTTGGCTGCCGCGATCGCGGCGCTGCCCGCAATTGCCTGCATCTCTGCCTTGCGGCTGTAGACCCGCCCCAGATCGAGCGCCAGACCGTAGCATACGATGATCAACGGCAGCAGTACGGCAAACATAACGGCAACGGCGCCTCGCTGGCGCGTCTCGCCAGATCGATTTGGCAAATAGTTCGCCAGGCACGCGGCGTCCCGAGCAGCCTCGACAGTCGTACTGTCCATGGATTGCCTCCGTCATGCAGATTGCCCAGATACTATGACTTTCGATGAGAATTCTAGCTCACACGGAATTAATTCTTTTGAGCATAAGCAAGCCGACCAAAACCAAAATCAGTGGACCCGCGAACCCGACGGACAAGTTCGTGATGTAGGTCAAACAAGTCAAACTATTTGCTTGAGGAAAGGTGTGCCCTACAGCAAACTGTTCTTTAGTCATTCACGCTCGGGCAGTCATCTCGCTGAAATGCGCTCGTCCAACAACGTTTACCCGGTCCCGGACTGTTGAAATACACCGGAATTTTTCAAAAACCGATTAAAACAAGATGGATATGAGCGATCATGAAGACTTTCAAAATCGGGACGGAACAAGAAATAAGAAATTTTGCCTTCAGCGCTTTTCTCTTCTCGACCTTTGGCTGGGCGTTATTAGAAATTCAACTTCTTGGAGCCCATGCACGGCCGATAGCACATTTGCTTGCATCTGTTCCGGCATTGCCCCTCTCCGCGGTCTCCTTTCGCCGTTGCCGCCTATGGTGGCCAAGTTTCGATGACCCGCACGACGACGGGGCGAAATTCAATGCAGATCGCCACTTCCTCCGAGATGATCTGTGCCCGTGCTCGGCGCTGGTGGTCACCGGTGCAGTACTCGCTTTCTTTGTAAATGGTGGATCGATCTTTCTACTCGGCCTTGTCGCTGGCGGAATCAGCTTGGTGCCTTGGGCGAGAATCGCTTTCTGTAACAAACATTTCTTTGTATCCTGGACCATGCTTGCGTTAGGGGGCGCGGCGGTCCTGATTGTTGGACCAAGGGCGCAATTCCCGTTTCAATACGTGATTGGCGCATGGGTTTTGTGGTTCATAGCCCTCACGCAATTGCTTGTCACGTATCGAGGGGCTACTAAAGTTGACCCATCAGGCCCGCCGCGCATGCGGTAGCCCGCATAGCGAGTCTGGAAGTCCTTGACGATGAAGGGCGCGTCCTTCTCCAATTGCGTACTGAACCCCAGACCCATCCGCCCATGGCGGCACCCACGCCCTCATAGTTTCCGACCTGGCGCACCGCGCGACCGATTTTGCCGCCGGCACGCTCCGGTCGGGCGCTCCTGCACCTCACAAACCTGATACATCAACGCCTGCTGGCTCGAACAGAAGCAAGCCGAGCAATTGAGTTCTATTGACCAGAATCGGGTACCAGGGGGTACACGACGGGAAACGAATGAGGGGAGACCAAGCGGACCAAGCCGTGGAAACTAGCTAGGTCTTTGATTTGAATGGCGCGGCTGGCGGGGATCGAACCCACGACCCTTGGCTTCGGAGGCCCAAAAGAAACCCAGTATCCATGCGGGTTTTGAGCCAAATCAGGACCCTTTGCCACAATTTTGCCACAGTTGCGATTTCTAAAGTGCTTTCGCATCATGGCTAACATCAGGAAACGCGGCCCCGGCCAGTGGCAAGCTCAAGTGCGCAAACGTGGCTATCCGACCCAGACAAAAACCTTTGGCTCGGAACAAGATGCGCTTGACTGGGCCACTGTGATCGAGGCCGAGATGATCCGTAGGGTGTTCGTATCGCGGAGCGAGGCGGAAGCGACACTGATCCGTGACCTGCTGCAGCGCTACGAGAGCGAGGTACTCCCAACCAAACGCGGCCGTGCATCCGATCGATCGCGGCTGAAAACACTTAACCATGCTTTCGGAACGTTCCGCTTGGCGAGCCTGACATCAGCGCAAATCGCACGTTTTCGCGACCAGCGCCTCCAGGTCGTCGGACCACAGACAGTCGTCCATGAACTCAATCTGCTCAATCGCGTACTCAGAGCGGCAACAATGGATTGGGGAATTGCACTGCCGACGGCCCTTCCAACGTCGCTCGTCAGGAAGCCGAAAAAACCTCGGGGCCGAGATCGTCGGGTCACCGAAGAAGAGATTCAAAGAATACTTGCCGCAACGGAGTCAACGGAGCTCCGTGCGGTCGTCACGATCGCCGTCGAGACGGCAATGCGAAGGAATGAAATTACTTCTCTGGCTTGGGAGCATGTGGACCTCAAGCGTAAAATCGCCCACCTCCCCAAAACGAAGACGGACACGCCGCGCAAGGTACCCCTGTCGAGTGCCGCAATGGCCGCGCTACAGTCACTGCAGGCCCGTTCGGAAGGCCCCGTCTTCACCATGCGAGCAGAGTCGATGAGCCAAGCGTTCGAACGAAGCTGCGAACCGCACCGTGCGAACGTAGCGAATGTCCGCTTCCACGACCTGCGACACGAAGCGACAAGCCGGCTGTTCGAGAGAGGCCTTAGCGTAATGGAGGTTGCCGCGATAACCGGCCATAAGACGCTGGAGATGCTCAAACGCTATACACACCTCAGAGCAGAAGACCTCGTCAAGAAACTGGGCTGATTCGGAAAAAGGGGTTAGAAGAGCTTGGCACGCTATCCGGGCCGACCATCATCCCGTCTCTTTCCCCTCTTATTTATCCTTATGCCCTGTTAATTTATAGCTCTTGGGGCAAGCTAGCAGCGCGAGCGTCGTCGATAAGCCCGACAGGAAGCCCACCCTCACCAGTGCTACTGAATTGAGCGACAACAAAACCGGCAAACTTATCACGGATGGTTGAGGGAATGTCATTATCCACCACTATGATCTGGGCATCGCTCTGCTTTTCCTCGGCGAAGGATGATAACGAGACCATGTAGTCGTACATATGCTGGTATTTCATAGGATCCGTTACGCCTTCAGTTAAGTCAGCGACCGGATCTGTTTCATCAACGCTTGCATTTGTTTTACCCAGGTATTTTCCGACTGTGTCAATCATTATGAACGCTGGTAGATTTGCTTTATCCAAAACCGCTGCCTTAAGGACCGATAGATAGTAACCAATAGAAAGAATTGTTCGAAGCCCTCCTGACGTCACGTCGCGATACTCGCGTTCTCGGAGTACAGGTAGCAAAGAGCTTTCACTTACTGCGACACCGCGCCGATCTTTGATGTTGACGACACGAAGGTAATCGTTAAGTTCGTCTCCCAGCAGCGACAAGACCTCGTGCAGCGACGGAGCCGCATCCCGCATTTTTTCCAGCTTTCCGTTAGTTTGGTCTATTGTTCGAAGTAATTGGTCAATTTCGTCTGAAATCGACTTCTGTAGCCTTCGTACTTTTGCCGAATGCTCGACTTGGCTCCGGCGTTCCTTTAAAGTTGCAATCTCGGAAGATATACCGTCACGTTCGGCAAGATAAGGGCTGACCGTTGTTGATACCTCTTCATCAAGGAGCCTTGAAGTACGTTCGTATTCATCATTCACCGAGCCGATCCGAACGGAAAGTTCTTGATACCGAGAACGCTCTTCCGTTAGCAAGTGCCCAAGCTCTTTGGTGCGACGCTCGAGGGTAGATGCCTCTTGTGCCAGCTTGTCCTCAGAATTGATTTGAAAGGACTCTCGCCATTGGTCCAATCGAAGTGGGCTGTCGCAAACCGGGCAGACTCCATCAGCGGGGGATGCCTGACCAAGTAGTGACTTGGCCTTGACAACAGCAGAGATGCGGTCGATGTCTTCGGCGTAATCATTACGTAACCGGACGAAACGGTCTATTTGTCGCTCTGAATTTAGTCTGTCCGACTGCAGCAATGCCAAACAATCCTTTTGCTCGGCGAGCAGCTCCCTTAGATAGCGTGCTGCGTGGCTATCGGCGACTACACGCAGGTTGACCTCAGACAGCTGATTCTCCAAAATTTTAATTTGCGATTCCAGCTCGTCTAACTCATCTTCGAGAGAAACCGCGGCCTTAAAATCCGACTGCCGTAAAAATTCGCTTACATCTTCATATTTGGTCGTTAACCGCCTATGCTTTGCCTTCAACTCGGAAAGATGTTCTTCGAGAAGAGCGATATTCTCATCTAGAAGATTAAAAATATAGCGGAAAGTCTGCTTTGTCTTTGTGTGAAGTACTGGAAGGCCTACGTTAAGAAGGTTTTTACTTCCTACATCGTCCTGCCTTAGGTAGCTAAATTTAAACAAATCCCGAAAACTCAAACGTGCAACTGTCGAGTCCTCCCGGGTCGGGGCGGTCCTAATTTTAACAATCGGCAATCCAAGAGACGCCAACAGGAAATCCATAAAATAGCCGTCCCCGGAAACGGGCTGGCCGTACGATGGCACGTATCGCTTGGGGAACACTGAAGCGTGGTCGTCAAACCAAGCTGAATACACCTCAACGTGGCGCGTAGGTTGGAAAATATCTCGCTTGATGAGATAAGGTTTGCCACCGAGCTCGAGCTCAAGAGCCGCGTAACTTACCGAAGTCTCGATTTCCGTATCAAAGACGAATTTAGAAGCGCCCAGCAGGTAATTTATACATTCCAAGATGCTCGACTTTCCGGTCGCGGAATCGCCATAAATTATGTTCAGGCCTGGCTGAAAAGGCACAATATAATTCTTCCGGTGACCGACCAAGATCAGCCGGCTGAGCAATAGCGTCGATGTTTTCATGGTTTAGTAATGATCGAATAAATCTGCTGGTATAACACCTTCGTCGGCACACTATTTAGGTCCGCCAAACGTTCAAGACGCACTAAAACCGTGGAAAAAAAAGGCCCGACAAGTGCCTCCGCAGCTTGGTATCCAGTCTCAGTCAAGGTGTACATTGCACCCTCCAACTTCCTGAACGAAACTGCGAGCATTTTCCGCTGCGCGAGAAATATCAGAATAGCCTTTAATAGGCGTTGATCCAATAACTCATCCAGATTAGGAGCCAAGCTCCTTACCGAGTAACTCTCGGAAGCAGACAATTGCAAAGTAGAATGGCCCAAATTAGTGAGGAGCTTGGCTGCCACCAATGGGTTTTTAAGAAGAAAAATCATGAGCGCCAAGCGCTCATTGTTTATCAATAATTTTCCCTTTTTCGTGCTGCTCAGTTTGCGAAGGACTGATAACCCAAGGGATACATTGAAGTACAGGTCCTGTTCTGGCTGGGTAAATGGCAGGTTTTTGTTCATGCGGGGGTCGAGGAGTCTTCTATCAAGTTCTTCAGTTTATCGAGTGCCTCTACTGATTTCTCTTCACTCCACCAAACATCCCCCTCCAGGTCGTTTGCCAACTGATGCAACATGCCTTTTTTATGAAGAGCATGTATCACAGGCAAAGCGGATTTTAGGTATCCGTCATCCTGGTGAACTATCTTCTCATGAATCTCTGCCACCAACTCGCCGGGGGTCTTCTTCGGCGATTTCGAGTTGATGAACTTATCAAAGGAGTCGTGGTAAAGAGTTCTAATCCTCTCATATAGCTGCGCAAGCTTTTCCTGATCTGTTCGACTTGAGAATAACTTTCGGGTGTACTCCGCGTTAAGGAAGTTTTCCTTGCAATGCCTTATGGTGGAAACGTGAACGTCCGCCAACATCAGCTTCAGCACGAAATATTCATCTGCCAATTCGGCATCACTTTTTAGTTTCAGAAGTTTGCCGCCATCAGGGATTTTTGTGGCGTGCAAAAAATCCGCTAAGAAAGCGCGAGTCGCGGTAATTGCGATTGACGATGAATCAAGAGGTTTCACTATGCTCAAATGGTCGTCGTCGCAAGCAATGATGTCTTGCTCAATGTTATCTGTTCCTGTTGCGCTAGCTTTTGTTACCACATCGTCATATGTCCCGTAGAAGTATTTAATAGGGGGACGGTTAGCGAGTTTGAGCCAGCGATCGTTCAACCCCGAGCAAAAGTCACTAAGAGGCGCCAGATCAGCCAGGTGCTCGTTGCTGGACAGAAGTTTGGCAAATGTCGCGAGGTTAGCGCCCAAATGAGGCACGGCTAGCGAGAGCATCATCCGGACCTGCGTTGGAGCGTGTCGGGACAGATCCTGGGCCAGTGCATTCTTCACGACCAACCCGCCCATACTATGCGCGATCAACACAACGTTAGCGTAGGAACCAACCTGGAAGCGCAGTTGACTTCGAAACATCTCTGAGATTTCCGAAATCCCGACGTTCTTTTCAACCTTTCGGTGGGATCTTCCGACGAGCATCTTCAATCGAGATACCCAAGTGTTTGCGGCAGGAAAGAGATTCGTGAACTTTGTGTAATATTCGAAGTACGCGAAATCATAATTGTCCAGGAGCGCAGGATCCTCAGTAAGGAGCTCATGGAAAAGCTTTCCGCTCGAGTTCCGCCAAGTTTCAATTCCTCCCGTAAAGCCATGGACAAAGAGGACGAGATTTGGACGGCCGTGTTTATGTAGGAACGTGATCATTTTTGCGCTACCGCTCAACTGGAGTAGCTAAATTTTTGATCATAAGTAAGTTTCGCACAAGTAAATTATGAAAGCCGCTCGTTAAGGGGGCGGCCCCGGGCACCCGGCAAGAGCGCCATCACACAGCTGCTGCAGCTGCTGGCGCGTCGAGGGCAGCCCGGTGCGCAGACCTGCCTCTATCTCGCGCTTGGTGACTGCGTGGCGCTTCGCCTCGGATGAGGAAATCACGCGCTTCAGGCCGAAGTCGCGCTCGATTGTCACATCAGCGTTTCCTGCCGCCGGTACTCGTGGCTGTCATCCGTTACGCTGCCGACGAAGCGGATCCAGTTGGCTATTAGGTGTCCGTGCTAAGGGCAACGTTGGACGAGGTGCGGCTGTTGACGCTGACTCTGTACAATATTGCTTTTCAAGCCAAGATTGACAACCAGCGAATTGGCATTGTGGACGCCAAACAGCAGTTGCTTGTCGAAGTCGTCGGTATCTAAGTGGAGCGCTGTCAGTAAGATACGCACGAGGATAAGGTCCAGGACTGTGCAGCCTTTTTTCTTGCTCAGCTCGTTCGCCGTCTGGCGAGAGCCAGTGCGAAAGCCGACGCTCGCATCCCGTTCGCGGATAGGCGCTGGATGGCGCTTTCGGACCCGGCGATGAGTGCTCAGTTCTGTCCCACCGTGGAGCAATACTCGATTGTGACCTTGCGACGGTTCGCAGGGCATGTTTACAAATGTATACGCTCTAAGTGTTTGATTTCAACATGCTTTTCGAATACCGCACTTTTAAACCGGGGCCGCAACGAGCAAACGTATACGCCAAAATAGCCTAGTAAATCAAAGAGTTATCCTCACTTTTTCGCTCGCGCGTATCGTGCGTAATGTGTGCAACTCTTATGTGGGGTGCGGGGGCGTCCCCCGCACATATCGCGCTTCTCGGACGCGGTCCGGTTTACCGGATAGCGTCCGCTGGCTTGAGACTTCGTGGGCGGGCCGGGCACCGGTCCGTCCGCGCGCTGAAGTAGTTCGCTTTGATCGCGGCCTAGGGCCCGGTGCTTCCATTTTTCCATGAGCTGCGGCGCGACCGGCCCGCGCCTGGATATTACGGCGCCTCCCCTTGCCAACCAGCGCTCCCACTACCCGCAATTAGGACTCCGCGCCGGCGAGCGCGACACCGCGCCGCAAACCGAGAACTGGCCAGCATCGTGCACCCGGCAAGGTCGCCGCCACTTGGCCGCAGGCCGGGGCGCCCCCCAGCACCGCCAGCGTCGTCGCGCCGCAAATTGGGGCGCTGGCCATATTCGCACCCGCGCGTGATCGCCGCCGCCGCGCCGCAAACCCGGCGCTTGCTAGCATCGCGCACCCGGCACGATTGCCGCCACTGGCCGCATGCCGGGACGCGCCCCAGCACCCCCAACCATCCTGGAGCTTTTGGTGTGCCAGCGCGTTGCGGGTGAAGCGTACGCGGCATGGCTGTGCCGTGCGGAGGATTTCGGCACGCCGTTCGTGTTCATGGCCTCGGCGATTTTTACGGCCACAGACACTGTCCTTCCTGCCTGGTTAGCTGGCAGCAATCCCGGCACCTGCGTACAGTCGCGGCGCCACCTTATCGGGACTGGTGACCGCCCAGCTTTATGACGTCGGCGCCGGCCTGACGCGGTAATTCGTCCATTGGTACGACTAGGGGCTCTGCGGATGAGCCGACGAAATGGCGGTAGACGATGAATTTCTTGTTCGTTTCTCCGTATCCGTGTGTGGGTACGACGATTGTTGTCTCGGATGGAGTTAGATACAGCCAGGCAGGTCGACTTTTTTCGGCAAAGTCCAGACGCTCGACTACACCGCTTTTAGGATTACGAGTGAGCACGAAGCCTTGAAGGAAGTTCGCCGTGAACTCACCAGTAACGACGAGCGCGCGAGTCTTACGTCCGACGCAGGCAATCTGCACTGATGATCCTCTTGAACTGTCCTTGTCCCCAAAAAACGGACGCACCGAGCCATTTTGCCGCAAATAATAGACGTAGGTATCGGCAATTCTTGAATCTCGAATTGCATCGACTCGGCTACTTATTTTGCCGCCAATATCACAGGTTGTCACCAGTTCGGCTGCCGCGGTAAAAGCAGGAAGGAACAAGCAGAACAGCAAAAAGGGCGAGCTTTTCATTTCACCATGTCCCGTAGTACCTGCATCGACTCAGGCTTCGCTGTCAGTTTCTCAGCGGCAGCCTTGATTTTGCGATAGTAGATCCCGTTCCTGATTCCTCGGTAATCCTTGTAGGCTTCGCTGATGGGATCGGCTGAATGGCCCGCAGTGCGTTTCTCGATGAGTGCCTGCAGATACGCCGTACCGACGCGTATGTTAGTGGCTTCGTCCAGAAGCTGGTCACTGTCGTGGAACTCGTCCGCCTCGCGGTAAAGATCAGCTTCACGCCTCCGCTCGCGCCACGGTTGCTTGCGATTCTCGAGCCGGTAAAGTTCCCGGATGGGTGCCTTCAATAATTGCATCAAACCGCGGGCGCTACTTCCGTCACTGTGCGCGTTCTTGTCAAATCGTGACTCCATGTAGATCTGGCAGATGATCAGATCCGTGGATAAGCTAGACTGATTGTTTGACTCGACCAGCCTTCGTATCGCACGCAGCCGGGCCAGGTCCTCGACCTCAACATCAACGCCCTTGTTGTCGGTCGTCGGCGTGAGCTGTGCAGAGTGCGTCTTGATCACCTTCCTAGTCGCCATGTCATTGGTCCCATGCCGGATTCAGAGAAGTTGCTTCCTGCGCATAGACAATCAGGGTGGCGTGCTCGGCGCGTGACGCCACGACTTTCGCAGTCTTTCCTTCCTGGTCCGTTCGGCCCTCGATACGGCGCCCACTGCTAAGCTCGATCACGTATGGAAAATCTGCAAGTGGGTGACCTGCCTCGTCCTTGACGTGAAAGTACTGGTCGTGGATTTCCTGCTGTTCGGCAGAAGCCGCTGTGACACCCCATTCCGACGTTGTTCCGCTCTGCCCAACAATATCGGCGCTATCGGCATCCTCGGAGACGATTTGGCACCGCAAGGTTTGGCTCGGCACCAGGCGCGGATGCGGATAGCACTGGCAGATGCACAGGTCGTTCTCAAGGGCAACCTGGATGCCATTAAAGCGTTCGCTGAGCCGAGCGCCAACACAAACAATGTGGCCGATGCTGTTGCAGGCTGGGCAGTGAACGGGATCGTTTTCGAGCGCGATGCGCGCTCCGTTGATGGACCCATGGCTACTGGCGCCAATTACCTTGCCGCCCGCCGTTGTTGTGGCCCCTTCAGTGATCGTGTACCGCTTCACAATGCCCCCTAGGCTAAGAGATCCCGCTGCCTTGAATGTCGGCAACCAGATGACCAATCTAACTAAAGGGCAACTGCAGCTATTGACCTAACGCAAAAAGTTCTTGCCATGAGATCTCGTCGGTCAGGTATGAAAAACAATATCGTTAGCGACTCTCGCAGCACTATTGACCGTCAATAGTCAAGCCCCAGCAGTTTGACGCAGCAGAAGGATAGTCGAGGTTATGGTTGCGACGATGGATCGCCGCCGTCAAACTGCTAACAATTTGTCAATCCACTGGCCCTCGTGCTCTGGAAAAGCAGACTTAACCGATCAAGCCACCAAGCACATTTCTTTCTCGCTTTGATCCAACTAAAGGGGCTTCCGTGCTGGAGCGCAAGGAACCTGTTGTACAACCCCTACTTTCCGTCGAAGAGCTAGCAACTTGCCTGCATAAGTCGGTAGCAAGCGTCCGGAGCGACGCCTCACGTAATCCGGAGGCGCTCCCTCCGATCTGCCGCCTGCCTGGGACAAAACGCCTGCTTTGGCGGGCTGAGGATGTTGAGCGATGGCTTGCGCAGCACGTTGTGCCCCCGGCTCAACAGACGCTAACCGAACGCCCGGTTGAAGTTACCCCAAGAAGAGGTCGGCCTCGTAAGCGGTAGCGCTACTGCGACCAGGAGCGCCATTTCGACAGCTCTCAGCTGCGATTTTTAATGGTCGAATCTCTGGGACCAGCCATCAAAAAAGCGGCGACGGCGTAGCAACCGAAATATCGGGCAGATATGCTAGGACCGGCCCGTCGAGTGAACTCAACGCTTGCCACAACTTTGCCACACTTGGTGTGCCAAAAATCGCGCAAAAACGCTCAACAGTGCGAAATACTGCTGAGGCTAAGTGCTTTATTTTATTTTATAGAAGGATGGCGCGGCTGGCGGGGATCGAACCCACGACCCTTGGCTTCGGAGGCCAATACTCTATCCACTGAGCTACAGCCGCGCTGGAAAGGAAGTCGAAGGATACATTCTTTCCTCCTTGGCGTCTATGCCAAGTGAGCGTGAGCCCCTTGTTTTCGTTCCAAAATCCCGACCTTTGGGTCTATAATCGGCCGTTTGCGGCATTTGCAAATTGGTATGCAGCATCGCAAGGGCCGGAAGGGCAGCAGGTTTTTTTAATTGTATTAAGGAAATCATGAGCGACGCACACAACGAACACCAATCCATGATCCGGACGCCAAAGCAGCTCATCGCCGCGGTAGCAGGATTCTTCCTGATTATTGTCATCGGCATCATCCTGCTGGTCTCCTATGCCACCAGCAGCAAGCTGACCGGCGCCGGCTCCGAGAGCCAAACCCCGGAAGCCATCGAGGCGCGCTTGCGGCCGGTTGCGGAAGAAGGCTATACGCTGAAAGATGTGAATGCCCCCAAAGTCCTGCAGAATGGCCAGGCGGTCTACACCGCCGTGTGCGCCGCTTGCCATGCCACCGGCGCCGCCGGCGCTCCCAAGCTCGGCGATAAGGCCGCCTGGGGCCAGCGCATCGCCCAGGGCTTCGATACCCTGGTCCAGCATGCGGTCCATGGCATCCGTGCAATGCCGGCCAAGGGCGGCAATCCGGATCTGGACGATGTCGAGGTAGCGCGCGCCGTGGCTTACATGGCGAACCAGGCCGGCGCCAATTTCAAGGAACCGGAAGCGCCTGCTCCCGCCGCGGCTTCCGCCACCAACGCTGCAACCGCAAATGCGCCGGCCACGGCAGCCGCCACCGCGGCGCCTGCGGCGGCAACTGCCGCAAGCGGGGGCGGTGCAACGCCTCCGGCAGCAGCCGCGCCTGCCCAGGCCGCAGCCGGCGGGGCCGACGCCGGCAAGGCGCTGTACACCCAGACTTGCGCCGCCTGCCATGCCGCCGGCATCGGCGGTGCACCAAAGTTCGGCGACAAGGCGGCGTGGGCGCCGCGCATCGCCCAGGGCCAAAATGTCCTGTACGAACACGCGATCAAGGGGTTCCAGAGCAAGGCCGCGCCAATGGCGATGCCGCCGAAGGGCGGGAATTCCAGCGCGTCGGACGCCGACGTCAAGGCGGCAGTCGATTACATGACGGCTGCGGCCAAGTAGTCCGGCACCGCCACCTCGACAAACCGCCCGCTAGCCGGGCGGTTTTGTTTTGAACCGTCGATCTGTTGTGGGAGCCGCATAGCAGCATGCCGTGACCGCGTGCGCACAGGTGCGCACCCTACGCCTCCGGTAAGCCATGCGGCTTGGCATTGACGGTATCGATGCGGCACCCACGAAAAAAGGGCTGCATCCCTGCAGCCCCTTTTTGCGATTCGCCTTGGCGGCGCGCTTACCAGATGATCACGCGGTCCTTCGGCGCCAGGTACATCTTGTCGCCCGGCTTGACCTTGAACGCGTCATAGAAGGCCGGCTGGTTCTTCAGCGTGCCGTTCACCCGGAACTGCCCGGGCGAGTGCGGGTCAGCCTTGAGCAGGACGATCTGCTGCGCATCGCGCATCTTCGAACGCCACACCTGGGCCCAGCCCATGAAGAAGCGCTGGTCGCCGGTCATGCCGTCGATGACCGGCGCCGGCTTGCCCTTGAGCGACAGCTTGTATGCCTTGTACGCAATCGCCATGCCCGAGTTGTCGCCGATGTTCTCACCCAGGGTCAGAGCGCCATTGACGTTGTAGCCAGGGATAGGGCTGAAGGCGTCGTACTGCTTGACCAGCATCTTGGTCTTGGCCTCGAAGTTCTTGTGGTCGGCCGCGGTCCACCAGTCGCGCAGGTTGCCGTCGCCGTCGTACTGCGCGCCCTGGTCGTCAAAGCCATGGCTGATCTCGTGGCCGATCACGGCGCCGATCGCGCCGTAATTGACCGCGTCATCCGCTTTCGGATCGAAGAACGGCGGCTGCAGGATCGATGCCGGGAACACGATCTCGTTGAGCTCCGGGTTGTAGTAGGCGTTCACGGTCTGCGGCGTCATCAGCCACTCGTCGCGGTCGATCGGCTTGCCCAGTTTGTTCAGCTCGCGGTTGGACTCGACCACGCGCGAACGCATCACGTTGCCGACCAGGTCATCCTTGGCCACTACCAGCGCCGAATAATCCTTCCACTTGTTCGGATAGCCGATCTTCGGCATGAACTTGGCCAGCTTGGCTTGTGCTTCCTTCTTCGTGGCGGGGCTCATCCAGTCGAGCGTGTTGATCGACTGCTTCATGGCCACCAGCAGGTTCTGCACCATCGCTTCCATGCGCGCCTTGCGCTCGGCCGGGAAGTACTGCTCGACATACAGCTTGCCCACCGCTTCGCCTTGGGTACGCTCGATGGTGGACACGCCGCGCTTCCAGCGCGGTTCGATCTGCGGCGCGCCCGACAGCGTGGTGCCGTAGAACGAGAAGCGCTCGTCGACGAAGGCTTTCGACAGGTAGGTGGCGTAGCTTTCCACCAGGTGCGCCCGCAGGTAGGTCTTCCAGGTGTCGAGCGAGGTCTTGGCCGCGATTGCGGCAAAGCCCTTCAGGTAGCTCGGCTGGCTGACGATCACATAGGTGGCCTTGCCGCTGATGCCGGCCGCGTCCAGATACGACATCCAGTCGTAGCCGGGCGCGAGTTTGGCCATGCCGGCCAGTTCGACCTTGTTGTAGGTCTTGACCGGGTCGCGGTTCTCGACCTTGGTCCATTGCACGCGTGCCAGTTCGGTCTCGAGCTCGACGATCGCCTTCGCCTTGGCGGCGGCGTCCTGCTCGCCTGCCAGCGCCAGCATCTTTTCGACGTGCGCCTGGTACTTGGCGCGGGTGTCGGCCATCTTGGCGTCGTCCGCCTTCAGGTAGTAGTCGCGGTCGGGCATGCCCAGGCCGCCCTGCGCGATGTCGGCCACGTACTTGGTCGAATCCTTGGCATCCTGGTGGATCGAGAAGTCATACGGGACGTTCACGCCGATCTGGCCCAGGTGTGCGAACAGCGCCGGCAGTTCGGACTTGTCCTTGATCGCCGCGATCTTGTCCAGCTCGCCCTTGAGCGGGCTCAAGCCCAACTGCTCCAGGCGTGCCTCGTCCATGAAGCTGGCGTAGAAGTCGCCGATGCGCTGGGCGTCGGTCCCGGCGACCTTGTTCGGGTTGTTGGCGACGTTCTCGATGATTGCGCGCAGCTGCGGCTGGATGTCGTCGCGCAGTTTGGCGAACGAACCCCAGCTCGACTTGTCGGCCGGAATCTCGGTGGTCTTGAGCCACTTGCCATTCAGGTATTCGAAAAAGTCATCCTGCGGGCGGACCGACGGTTCCACATATTGGGTCGCAATGCCGGCCGTCAGGACCGACGCCGGTTTGGCGCTCGCAGCCTTGCTCGCGCCCTTGCCCGTTTCGGCGTGGGTAACGCCGGCGATCAACGCGAGGGTCAGCGCGCTCAGCAAATATCGTTTCATCAAGCTCGTCTCCAGTTTAGGGTTGGAATTAAAAACCGGCGCTCGTGGCGCCGGTTCCGTGGTCAAGCGGTTTACAGCCGTTTACAGCTTACCAGATCGTGACGCGGTCTTTCGGCGCCAGGTACATCTTGTCGCCTTCCTTCACGCCGAACGCCTCGTAGAACGCTGGCTGATTGCGCAGCGTGCCGTTGGCGCGGAACTGGCCCGGCGAGTGCGGATCGGTCTTGACCTGCACGATCTGCTGCTGCTCGCGCATCTTCGTGCGCCATACCTGGCCAAAGCCCATGAAGAAGCGCTGGTCGCCGGTGAGGCCGTCGATTACCGGCGCCGGCTTGCCGCCCAGCGAGATCTTGTACGCCTTGTACGCGATCGACAGGCCCGAGTTGTCGCCGATGTTCTCGCCCAGGGTCAGCTCGCCGTTGACGTTATAGCCAGGCAGCGGCGAGAACGCGTTGTACTGCGCCACCAGCATGTCGGTCTTGGCCTTGAAGTTGGCGCGGTCCTCCGCGGTCCACCAGTTGCGCAGGTTGCCGTCGCCGTCCGACTGGCTGCCCTTGTCGTCGAAGCCATGGCCGATCTCGTGACCGATCACGGCGCCGATCGCGCCGTAGTTCACCGCGTCGTCGGCCTCCATGTTGAAGAACGGCGGCTGCAGGATCGCGGCCGGGAACACGATCTCGTTCAGGCGCGAGTTGTAGTACGCGTTCACGGTCTGCGGCGTCATGCCCCACTCTTCGCGGTCGATCGGCTTGCCCAGTTTGCTGATGTTGCGGTTGTAGGCAAAGGTCGAGGCGCGCATCACGTTGCCGACCAGGTCATCGGCGCGGATCGTCAGCTTGGAGTAGTCGCGCCACTTGTTCGGGTAGCCGATCTTCGGCGTGAACTTGGCCAGCTTGTCCTGCGCCTGCTTCTTGGTCTCCGGGCCCATCCAGTCGAGGTTGTCGATCGACTCCTTGTACGCGGCCAGCAGGTTCTTCACCAGCACTTCCATGCGCGCCTTGCGCTCGGCCGGGAAGTACTTCTCGACGTACTGGCGGCCCACCGCCTCGCCCATTGCGCCTTCAACCGTGGACACGCCGATCTTCCAGCGCGGGCGGTTTTCGGTCACGCCGGTCAGCGTGGCGCCGTAGAACGCGAAATTCGCGTCGACGAATGCCTTGGACAGGAACGGCGAATATTCGCGCAGCAGCTGCCACTGGAAGTAGGCCTTCAGGGTCTCGATGTCGGTGTTGTTCAGGATCTGGTTCAGGCCGGACAGGTAGCTCGGCTGGCCGACGATCACGTAGTCGACCTTGTTGCCGATGCCGACGGCGGCCAGCGCGGCCTTCCAGTCGTAGCCCGGGGTCAGCTCGGACAGCTTGGCCACTTCGATCTTGTTGTAGCTCTTTTCCGGATCACGCAGCTCGACCTTGGTCCATTGTGCCTGCGCCAGGTCGGTTTCGAACGCGAGGATCGCCTTGGCTTTGGCTTGCGCATCCTTGTCGCCAGCCAGCGCCAGGATCGTGGCCACGTGCTGCTCGTACTTGGCGCGGGTCTCGGCCATGCGCTTGTCGTCGGCCTTCAGGTAGTAGTCGCGGTCCGGCATGCCCAGGCCGCTCTGGCGGATGTAGGCAGCGTACTTGGTCGATTCCTTGGCGTCCTGGGCCACGCCGATGCCGTACGGGGTGGTCACGCCAATTTGCGCCAGGTGCGCGATCAGTGCCGGAACGCCCTTCTTGTCCTTGAGCGCGCGGATGCGCTGCAGCTCGCCGGTCAGCGGCTTGTAGCCCAGGGCTTCCAGCTTTTTCTCGTCCATGAAGCTGGTGTACAGGTCGCCGATCTTCTGGGCGTCGGTGCCGGCCTTCTTGTGCGGGCTCTGGGCGTCAGCCTCGATGATGCCGCGCAGCTGCGGCAGGGTGTCGTCGCGCAGCTTCATGAAGGTGCCCCAGCTGGCCTTGTCGCTCGGGATCTCGGTCGCTTTGAGCCACTTGCCGTTCAGGTGTTCAAAGAAGTCGTCCTGCGGGCGCACGGCCGGGTCGATGTACTGGGTGTCGATCCCGGAAACCGCGGCGACCGGAGCGGCGGTGTGTACGTTGTCCGCCGCGCTGGCGAAGGCTGCCATCACGGACAGGGTCAGGGTGCTCAGAAGGTATCGTTTCACAAGAAGGTCCTTATTCTATTTCTAATAAGCGGCTCGTGGCCGCAGGCAAATGTAGCACAGCCCGGCCGATGTCGGACCGGGCTGCTGGGCTGCCGCTACAGTTTTGTTTCAAGCCGCACTCCGACCGTCGTGTAGGTGCGGGCTACGTTGAAGGCGCTTTGCGTGATGCCTTTGGCATCGACGCTGCGCCCGGTCTCGTACAGGTTCGGGTCAAGGTTGTTGGCCGAGATCCGCACCTGGGTGGCCGGGCTGAATTTCCACAGCCCGTACAGGTCGAACTGGCGCTTGACGCCGGTGCTGGCCACTTCGCTGACCGTGGTCTGCACGATCGTGGCCGGCGTCCAGTTCAAGCCGCCGCCGACGGTGAGCGGCAGTCCTTTCATGCGGTAGTCCAGACCCGCGTTGGCGGTCTGCTTCGGCTGCTGGTCCAGACGGTTGTTCGGGCCGGGGATGCCGTCGACCTGCGACCAGAAGCGGCTGTAGTTCGAGCGCACGTCGATGCCAGGCGCGTTCGGGAACAGGTCAGTCAGCGGGAACTTGGCTTCCAGCTCGATGCCGCTGGTGCGCGCGCTGCCGATGTTGATCGGAGTGGACACCCAGCGCGGCCCGTTGCCGGTTTGCTGAAGCACGGTCTGGCGCCGCATCAGGTTGTCGATGTTGCGCATGAACGCGCTGGCCGAAACGATCCCGTTCTTGCCCAGGTAGTGTTCGTACGCCAGGTCGATGCCCTTGGCCAGTTCGGGCTTCAGGTTCGGGTTGCCGATGCGGTCCGGCCGCGTGGGGTCGTCCGGGGTAGTCGAGATGAAAGGCACGGCAATCATGTCGTTCAGCGCCGGGGCCTTGTAGCTCTGGGTCAGGCTGGCGCGCAGCTGGTCCTTCTCGCGGCCGGGAATGCGCCATACCGTGTGCAGCACCGGGCTCCACACGCTGCTGGTGTTCTTGACGTCGGTGCCAAGGCTCGAACTCGTCGTGCGGATGCCTTCCCAGCGCAGGCCGAGGTAGGCCGACCACCGCTCCGTGATGTCCCACTCGTCCTGCACGAACGCCGCGACGCGCCGGGTGTCGGCCGCGAACGTCGCGCCCGAATCGTCGAACAGCGCCGCGCTGTCGCCCTGCGCCACGTGGTTCTGGCTGCGGTGGCCGGCCTCCACGTCCCAGCCGGCGGCGAACAGGTGGCCCTGCTTGAGCGGCTTGGTGAATTTGCCGCCGGTGTTCAGGCTGCGCTCGCGCGTCGAATCGGAATCGACATAGGCGCGCTTGGCCACACCGGCCTTGTCGAAGGTGTTGCGCCAGGTGTCGCTGTCGCTCTGGCCGCCGCCGAAGCCGAACTTGACGTCCAGCTTGGCGCCCGCTTCCATCCGGTGCAGCCAGTTGCCGAAGCCGCGCAGGAAGGTCGAACTCGATTTCGACCGGGAATGCTGGTACGCGTACTCGAGCTGGTCGTCGCTGCCCACCGGCTGGGTGACCTTGGTGTCGGCATCGCCCGTGTTCCGGTTGCTCATCAAGAACGGCTGGAAGGTCAGCGTATCGTTATTGTCGAACTTGTACTGCAGCCGCGGCGACAGGTGGATGCCGGTCGATTTGCCGTTGCCCTCGTCGTGGATCAGCTGCTCACGCTCCACGACATTGTCCAGGTCGCGCGTTCTCAGGTTGACCGTGTCAGTCTGGTTGTGCTGGCGGTGCTGCATCAGCCCACCGGTCAACAGCCAGGTCAGGTTGCCGGTCTTGCCCGGCATGGTCAGCGACACCATGCCGCCATGGCGGCCCTGCTCGATGTTGTCGGCCACGCGCAACTGCAGGTCCTTCTGCTGGTAGCCTTCGCGCAGGATGATGTTGATGGTGCCGGCGATCGCCTGCGTGCTGTGCTCGGCCACCGGTCCGCGCATCACTTCGATCCGCTCGACCTGGTCGGGCGAGAGCGACTCGAGCGAGAACCCTGGCGGCGGACGCTCGCCGTTGACCAGCATCTGGGTATAGCCGTTGCCCAGGCCGCGCATGCGGATTCCGCCGCCACCGCGTCCCGGCGCGCCGCCCATGGTCACGCCCGGCAGGCGCTTGAGCACTTCGCCGACGCTGGTGTCGCCGTTGCGGTCGAGCTCCTCGCGGCCGAACACCATCTTGGCCGCGGTCGACAGGCGGCGCGACTCGGTGTCGTCGGCACGGCTGCCGCTGATGGTCACTTGCTGGATTTGGGCGTCGGCCTGGGCAGGCGCCGCGGGCTGGGAATTGCCGCGCATGCGGCCGTTGCCGCGGCGGGGCGAGGACGAGTCCTCGGCCTTATTTTGATCTTGCCCTTGCTCTTGCACCGCCGGCGTGGCCGGGGTAACCGATTGGTCCTGGGAATGCGCGACGCCGCCCGTGCCCAGCAGGGCCAGGCAGGCGATCGGAAATAGTTTGCTCATATCTTCTTCAAATCATGTAAAGCAAGGCGACACCATTAGCCTCAGCCAACATGTATTGCCCTTAAGATAAAGCATTCTAGCGGCTGGGCCGGGCAACGGAACACCCGCCGCTATTTTTTTACTTTTCGATACATGGCGGCTCAGCCGCCGCCCATTCCCCCACCGGGACGCCCCATTCCGGCCCGGCCATGGCCCATGCCGCCGCGGCCACGGCCCTCGCCCCTGGCATCAAAGGATCCGCGCGGCCCGCCTTCCGCCTGCACCCGCACCATCTGATCGGCAACCATCGCTGCCACCTTGCGGCGCTGGGTGTCGTCGAGCGCATCATTGACGGTGAGCCACAGTTCGCGCAGCTGCTTGTTCTCCGCCGCGCTGGCGGCCTCCTCGGCATCGACAGCCGCGCCCAGATCGCGCAATTCAAGGTTGGGATTGTCGAGCATGGACTTGCCCTGCTGCTGGAGCTTTTCGCGCCGGTTCGCGCGCTCGCGCAGGATGCTGCGGCTGCGGCTTTCGACTTGCTGCCACAGCGTCTGCTGGTTGGCGTTCAAATTCAGCGACGTCTTCAGCTCTTGCGCCACCACCAGCAGGTCCTCGGGATGCATTTCCAACAGCGGGGTGGCGAAGGTGGGCGCCGCGGCGCCCAAAGCCAGCGCCAGCAGCACGGCACGGGCGAACGTAGGTGTTTTCATGCAAAGCTCCCGGGCATAAAAAAGCCCTCGGAGGGGGAGCCGAGGGCAAAGACCACTTCAAAAGAGTGGAGAGAGAGAAAAACTGAGAGGAACTATAGGTCGCTCAATTGACGTCAGTGCAAACTCTTACAATTGCTTACCGTCCTTCAAATGGGGGTTACAGCGATTTACAAATGTTGCGCCGAATTTACGGTCGGTCGTGCGCCTTGAGCGGGCCCGCCTGTTCGGGTTTATACTGCCTTTGCGCTATCTCATGCGCTGGCGGGCCGATCCTGCCGTAAATCCAGGTGAATATGGGCTCCACTTTCAAAAACTCCGCACTCGTCAGCCTTGGCGTGATTGCCGGGATTGCTATTTCCATGCAATTTTCCGCGCTGGCGCAAAAGCCCGTCGACCAGGCCATCCCGATGGCCGAGCTGCGCCAGCTGGCCGAGGTGTACGGCGTGATCAAGTCCGACTACGTGGAGCAGGTGCCGGACAAAAAACTGCTGACCAACGCCATCTCCGGCATGGTCGCCTCGCTCGACCCGCACTCGGCCTACCTCGACCAGGCGGCCTACCGCGAGCTGCGCGAAGGCACCGAGGGCAAGTTCGTTGGCCTGGGCATCGAAATATCGCCAAGCGATGAGGGCTACATCAAGATCGTGTCCCCGATCGAAGATTCGCCGGCGCAGCGCGCCGGCATCCAGGCTGGCGACCTGATCACGCGCATTGACGCCACGCCGGTCAAGGACCTGGACATCAACGAAGCGATCAAGCGCATGCGCGGCGAGCCGCACACCAAGGTGGCGCTGACCATCCTGCGCGAGGGCTTGCCGCAGCCGCTGCAGCTGACGATCGTGCGCGAGGAGATCGTGCAAAAGAGCGTCAAGGGCAAGATCGTCGAACCCGGCTATGCCTGGGTACGCATCTCGCAGTTCCAGGAGCCGACGGTGGAAGACCTGGCCGCGCGCCTGACGGCTTTGTACCGGCAGGAACCGAACCTGAAGGGCCTGGTGCTCGACCTGCGCAACGACCCGGGCGGCCTGCTGCAAGGCGCGATCGGGGTGGCGGCGGCATTCCTGCCCAAGGGCGCCGAGGTCGTCTCGACCAACGGCCAGCTGGCCGATTCGCGGCAGCGCTTCTATGGCAAGCCCGAATATTACATGCTGCGCAGCGACGGCGACGCGCTGGCCAATCTGCCGGCGATCTTCAAGACCGTGCCGATGGTGGTGCTGGTCAACACCGGTTCGGCTTCCGCGTCCGAGATCGTCGCCGGCGCGCTGCAGGACTACAAGCGCGCCGCGATCGTCGGCAGCCAGACCTTCGGCAAGGGCTCGGTGCAGACCATCCGCCCGCTCGGCAACGACACCGCCGTCAAGCTGACCACCGCGCGCTACTACACCCCGGCCGGACGCTCGATCCAGGCGCGCGGCATCGTGCCCGACTTTCCAGTGGACGAAACGGCGGAAGGCGACGGCATCAACGCGCTGCGCGTGCGCGAGGTCGACCTCGACCGCCACCTGACGAACGACCGCGACAAGGAAATGGCGGGGGCGCGCCAGGACGAGCTCGAGGAAGAGCTGCGCGCGGCCGCGATCGAGCGCGCGCGCAAGCCGCTCGAGTTCGGCGGCGCGAGCGACTTCCAGCTGGGGCAGGCGATCAACCACCTGAAGGGCACGCCGATGCAGTTGTCCAAGCGCGCCGGCGGGTCGGTGCTGGCGCACCGCGACAATTAGAGCGCCCGCAGAGCCTCTCTGGATCGGTTGCTTTCAGGATAAAATTACCCCCTTGCGCGAGACTTCACGGGAGATGGCTTCTACGTCTCGGCATGCCTGGTAATTTTCTGAAAGACCCCCGATGATCTATGAAGTCCAGTTATCGCCCATTGTTCGAGGTGCGGTAGCACTGGTATTGGCATCCGGCTGCGCGGCCACCCTTGCCGCGCCAGCGTCAGACGACGGGCAGGGCGCGGCAATGGTGCGCATCCTGCACAGGGATCTGTCCCGATCCTTCGAGCTGGATAAAAAATTGCGGCTGGACCCCGAGCTGCGCGCCGCGGCCGAGAAGATGAGCGCCGATCATCTGGCCCGCATCCAAAAGCTCCTGCCCGCGTGGCTGGAGGAAGAACGAAAGCTGCAAACCGCCAAGGGCGAGAAGCTCTCACCCAACGAACTGTACTACGCCGTCTGGGCGCGCCTGCTCAATGAACTGGCGCTTTGGCAAATCGAGCCCGGTGACACAGACTACGAGCAGGCGACACTGGCGGTGCTCAAGACATCTCCCCGGGTGTGCGAATTGGAAGGCGACGGCCGTTTCAGCGATTTTTCCAGCCGAATGATGAGGCTGCAGGCCATGCCGGCGGCGCAGCGGACGGCCGCGCTGGCGACCGAGCGCCAGTTGCTGGCCCACTGGGGGCAGGCCCGGACAACTGTCGCGCCCTGGCCCGATCCCCTGCCTCAGGACGCCGCGATGTTGCTGATCAAACGCGCTCCGGCGGACGGCCAGCAGGCCAGGCTGCCCCTTCCACCAATGCTGGCCTCGACACTGCTCGGCCAGCAGAAGGATTACGCGAGCTTGGCACCGGTGACGCGATGCGCCTTCCAACAGTGGTGGCTACAGGAAAGTCTGCGCCAGGGCGCGAAGCCGGCCGATGCGCTCAATGCCTTCCGCTATGGAACTTTGATCACGGCGAGCGCCCGTTTCGTGGCCGCCCCCATCGCCCAGGAGCGCGAGCCCAAGCCTGGCGCGGCGACCAACACTCCTCCCTATCCGCCGCTGGCCAGGCGCTTTCTTGTCACCGGAAAGACCTATATGCGGATTCGGTTCAACGCCGAAGGAAAACCCGAACAGGCCAGCGTCGAGGCGCGCGAGATCAAGGTGGAAGGTATCCGCGGCGTGCGGCCTGTTGCCTTTGAAAGCATTTTTGACAAACTGTCCGTGGACTATGCACTGGAGGAGCGCCGCTACGACATTCCGAACGGCGCGCAAGGTGTCCGGATCCAGTTGGTGTGGAATCTGGACGAGTCAGCGAAAACGGCCGCCGCCGCGCCGAAAGGATCCGACCAATGAAAATACAGCCGCAACTTGGCCGGAAGGTCGCCCGACGCGTCCTGGCCTGGACAATCGCCATAACGCCCTTGGTCAACATGACGCCGGCCTGGGCAGAGAAGCCAGACCCGCCCATCACCTCACAAGCCCTGTGGTCGCTCTGGTGGGGCGACTTTGACGCGCTCGAAAAACAGAATGCCGAGCTCAGGCAGCCCGGCCACATCGCCGCCGACGGCGGCTCCGAGCTGGCGGAGTTTCGGACCGGAATCGAGCGCATCCTCGATTCCAAACTTCCGCACAGCGAGCCCTACCTGCGCGAGCTGGAGGCGCTGACCCTGCAATGGGCTACCGAGCATCCGAAATCGGCGCTGGCGCACATCCTGCACGCCCAGGCGCTGCTGAAGCATGCGTGGTCCTATCGCGGCAACGGCTACGCCAAGGAAGTGCCGCCAGAGGCCTGGAACGATTTTCTCAGCTATTCGCGCCGCGCGGTCGACTACCTGAAGGCACACGCGGACGTCGCCCTGACCGACAGTTATGCCCATTCCACGCTGCTGCAGATTGGAATGGGCTTGGGCTGGAATGCCAGGCAACTGGAAGCGATCGCGCAGGATGGCTTAAAGCGCAATCCGCAGGACATCTCGCTTTACTTCGACATCGTGACCTCGCTGCTACCGAAGTGGGGCGGCGATGTCAAAACCCTGGACAAATATATTCGCCAGGTCGCGCAGCAGACGCAGGCGGACTTGGGCACAGGCATGTATGCGCGGCTGTATTCTTCCGCCGCCGAACAACAGTTTGGCCACGCGCTGTTCGAGGACAGCCGCGCCGACTGGCCCACGATGAAGAAAAGCTGGGAAGACTTTCTGTCCCGTTACCCGGAAAGCCCGGAGCGCCGCAATCGCTACGCGTACATGGCATGCCTGGCCAAGGACAAAGCCACGCTGATTGCGCAGCTTGAACAGCTCGGCCCCAAGATCGACGCCTCGCAGTGGGGTCCTAACCCGGAGCGCAGCCTGGAAAGTTGCCAGCGCTTGGCCAAGCAATTATGACGGCAGGCGGGTGAATCGCCGCCGGCCGCCAATGCCACATCGGACTGGGCCCGAAATATGTGTAGAATCGGGTCCACCTTCCTCGCCCTTCTTGCGAAAGCCCGACCATCATGAAAGCTGTCGTCATCAGCGGCACCGGCCTGTTCACCCCGCCCTACTCGATCTCCAATGACGAACTGGTGCTGGCGTTCAACGCCTACGCCGAGCGCTTCAATGCCGAGCATGCCGACGCAATTGCGGCCGGCACGGTGGCGGCGATCGAACCGTCGAGCAGCGGGTTCATCGAGAAGGCCTCCGGCATCAAGTCGCGCTACGTGATGGAAAAGTCGGGCATCCTCGATCCGGCGCGCATGACGCCGCGCATCGCCGAGCGCGGCGACGACGAACCGTCGCTGCAAGCCGAGATGTGCGTAGCCGCCGCGCGTGAGGCTTTGGCGCGCGCGGGGCGCCTACCGGCCGACATCGACATGGTGCTGGTCGCCTGCAGCAACATGCAGCGCCCCTATCCGGCGATGGCGGTCGAGGTGCAGGAGCTGCTCGGCATCGAAGGCTACGGCTTCGACATGAACGTGGCCTGCTCGTCGGCCACCTTCGGCATCCAGACCGCGGCCGCGGCGGTGCAGGCCGGACAGGCGCGCGCGGTCCTGGTGCTCAATCCCGAGATCACCAGCGGGCACCTGAACTTCCGCGACCGCGACAGCCACTTCATCTTCGGCGATGCGTGCACCGCGCTGGTGGTTGAGGCGGCCGAGACGGCGCGCGGTGCGCACCAGTTCGAGATCGTCGAATCGAAGCTCAAGACCAAGTTCTCCAACAATATCCGCAACAACTTCGGCTTTATGAACCGCTTTGACGAAGCGGGCATCGGCCAGCCGGACAAGCTGTTCCGCCAGCAGGGCCGCAAGGTGTTCAAGGAAGTGTGCCCGATGGCGGCCGAGATGATCCGCGACACGGTGACGGCGGCGGGACTGGAAGTGGGCCAGGTGTCGCGCTACTGGCTGCATCAGGCGAACCTGAACATGAACCTGCTGATCGCCCGCACGCTGCTGGGGCGTGACGCGGCGCCGGAAGAGGCACCGGTGATTCTGGATACCTACGCTAACACGTCCTCGGCTGGGTCGATCATCGCCTTCCATAAGTACCAGGACGATTTGCCGCAGGGCGCGCTGGGGGTGATCTGCTCGTTTGGTGCGGGGTATTCGATCGGGTGCGTGGTGGTGCGCAAGAAGTAACCGGGGGTGCGTAGGGTGGGCGGCTGTGCCGCCCACGCGTTCAAACAGAGCGTGAATCTACGAACCAGCGACCCTACTACCGTCACAACCGCGCCGCCAAATCGTCTCCTTCGCGGATCGCACGCATCGCATCCAGCTCCGCCGACAGGAGGCGTAGGGTGCGCACCTGTGCGCACGCGGTCAACGCATACTGACTTGCGGCCGCAGCTCCACTACGCTACCTTCGCGAACCGCGTGCGCACAGGTGCGCACCCTACGATACCCAATCAACGGATGCGGGCGTAAAACGGAGGCGTAGGGCGGGGGGCTCGTTCGTCGGGCATTTAGCCCGACTCACCCCACGCGTCCAGCCGGCGCTAGCACCGCCGCTACGCGTTCGGTTGATTCACGCACTGTTTGAACGCGTGGGCGGGAGACCCGCCCACCCTACGGTCACGCGGCCGTATCACAACCGCGCCGCGAGCTCGGCTCCTTCGCGAATCGCGCGCTTCGCGTCGAGCTCCGTCGCCAGCGCCGCGCCGCCGATCTTGTAGTACCTGGGTCCGTTCGCCCCGCCCTCGCCCGGCATCAGCTCATCCAGGCTCTCCTGCCCCGCGCAGATCACGATGTTGTCCACTTCGATCAGCCTCTGCTCGCCACCGACGGTCACATGCAGCCCCGCATCGTCGATCCGGTCATACCGCACCCCGGCCATCATCACCACGCCATTGCGCACCAGGCTCGCGCGATGCACCCAACCGGATGTCTTGCCCAGCCCGGCGCCAGGTTTGGACGTCTTGCGCTGCATGAGCCAGATCTGCCTGTACGGGCTTGCGTCCTCCGGCTTGACCAGCCCGCCCGGCCCGGCCACCTCCAGGTCCACACCCCATTCGCGCGTCCACTCCCGCACCGGCACCGGCAGCGCATGCGATGGGTCGTGCAGCAGGTATTCGCTCACGTCGAACCCTATACCGCCAGCGCCGATGACCGCCACCCGCCGGCCCACCGGCGCCTGCTCGCGCAGCACGTCCAGGTAGGACAGCACCTTGGGATGGTCGATGCCTTCGATGGCGGGCTTTCTCACCTTGATGCCAGTGGCGACGATCACGTCGTCAAAACCGCCGGCAGCCAGCTCCTCGCGCGTGACGCGCCGCCCGAGCCGCACGTCCACGTTCAACAGTTCGAGCTGTCGGCGAAAGTAGCGCAGCGTCTCGGCAAACTCCTCCTTGCCGGGAATGCGCATGGCCACGTTGAACTGCCCGCCGATGCGGTCCATCGACTCGAACAGCGTCACCTGGTGCCCGCGCCCGGCGGCCACGGTCGCCGCCGATAGCCCGGCAGGTCCGGCGCCGACCACCGCCACTTTGCGCGGCGTGCGCGCCTTGCGGTACACGAGCTCCGTTTCGTACCCGGCCCGCGGATTGACTAGGCATGTCGCGCGCCGGTTGGCGAAGGTATGGTCCAGGCATGCCTGGTTGCAGGCGATGCAGGTGTTGATCTCGTCGGCACGGCCGATTGCTGCCTTGGCGACGAACTCGGGATCGGCCAGGAACGGCCGCGCCATCGAGACCAGGTCCGCGTCGCCGCGCGCGATCAGTTGTTCCGCTTCGTGCGGCATGTTGATCCGGTTCGATGCGACCACGGGAATCGACACCGCCTGGCGCAGCCGGCCCGCGATCTGGGCGAACGCCGCGCGCGGCACCGAGGTGACGATGGTCGGCACGCGCGCCTCGTGCCAGCCGTAGCCGGTGTTCAGGATGGTCACGCCGGCTTCCTGCAGCGCCCGCGCGACCGTCACCACCTCGTCCCAGGTGTTGCCGCCTTCGACCAGGTCCAGCACCGAATGGCGGTACATGATGATGAAGTCGTCCCCGGCCGCCTGGCGGATGCGCTTGACCACTTCCAGCGCCAGCCGCATCCGGTTTTCGATAGGACCGCCCCAGCGGTCATCGCGCCGGTTGGTGCGCGCGCACAGGAACTGGTTCAGCAGGTAGCCTTCGCTGCCCATCACTTCGACGCCGTCGTAGCCGGCCATCCGCGCAAGGCGCGCGGCGCGGGCGTAGGCGCGGATCGTGGATTCGATTCCGCGCGCGGTCAGCGCGCGCGGCCGAAAGCGCGAGATCGGCGACTTGATATCGGACGCGGACACCACGAACGGCTGGTAGCCGTAGCGGCCGGCGTGCAGGATCTGCATCAGGATCTTGCCGCCCTCCTCGTGCACGGCGCGTGTGACGCGCCGGTGGTTCAGCACGTCGCCGGCGAAGTTCATCGTGCCGCCGAACGGCAGCAGCCAGCCTTGCCGGTTGGGGGAGATGCCGCCGGTGACGATCAGGCCGACGCCGCCGCGCGCGCGCTCGCGGTAGAACGCGGCCAGCTTGCCGTAGTTGTAGAAGCGGTCTTCGAGCCCGGTGTGCATCGAGCCCATGATCACGCGGTTCTTGAGCGTGGTGAAGCCCAGCTCGAGCGGCGCGAGCAGGTGCGGGTAGCTTGCGGTTGTCATCACGGCATTTAACCGTGAATCTCTAGACGCGTGGTTCTAAAACGGGAGCGCCGATCGCGCGTAGGGTGCGCACCCTGTGCGCACGCGGTTCGCGAACGTAGCGTAACGAAGCGGCAGCCGCAAGTCAGCACACGATGACCGGTGCGCAGTGCGCACCCTACGGTAAGCCGTGCGATCAGACCAAATGGCTTTCGCGATCGCGCAGTTCGGCGAACTGTTCCAGGCTGCCGATCCGCACTGTCACCGGATTCAGGCTGGCGTTCGGCGACATGGAGCGCCAGGCGAACTGCCATTCCTGTTCCTGCGCCTGTTCGCCGCTCTTGGTAAACGCGCTGCCCAGGCGCGAACGCACGCCGTATTCGACGGGGCCGTCGATGCCGGCCCAGTTGGGCAGGCTGCGCTGCACCGCACGGTGCAGGCGTTCGCCGAACTCCTCGGTGTTATGGATCACAAGGCAGCAGTCCGCGGGCGCGAGCACGTCGAACAGCTTCTTGTCCCACACTTTGGAAAACGACACGGTCAGGAAGCTGCCTGACGGGATCAGCCGGAACTGGCCGGTCTTGAGCGCTTGCTCCAGCTCTGAGCACGGCCCGTAGCGGTGCAAGGTAGGGGGGCGTTGGTAGTCTTGCATGGATAAACTCTATTCGGTAAAGGGACGCCCTCGGTCGGCAGCTTCAGCGCGGCTCCTGGATCAGGACCGCCTCGTGCATGCGCATGTAGCGGAACGAGACGAAGACTTCGCGCAGCAGGAACATGAAACTGCAGATCAGGGCAGCCATCGCGATCACGAACATGACGGCGATGCATCTGTCCACGGGAAGGTCGGTGGTGTCGCCAAGGAACAGCAAGGCGATCACCAGGCAAATCAGAAGGCCAGTCGCGGTGCTCGCCGTGATCGCGTAATTGATCAGCTGCCAGCGCTGGTACAGCACTTCAAGTTCCTCCTCATCCGCGCGATCGCGGCCGGAGCGCAGGCGGTCCTTGAGCTCGCGGGTGCGGTCGATGATGCGCGCCAGGCGGTTCATCAGCACGGTCAGCTTGGTGGCCACGCCAGTCAGCAGGAACACGGGGGCGATCGAAAGCTGGATGATGTGGCCGATGTCGCTGATCTGGATATTCATGGATGTGGATGTGTTGTCGTCGTTGTCACGCCTCTAGTTTATCAGGCCGCCTTGCTGTCGCGTCTAGTCGAACCGGCGGCGCCGCTTGAACTGCTCGGTGGCGCCGACCAGTGCGCGCGCGATGCCCATCTCCAGCGCACCGTGGCCGGCGTCGGCGATCATGCGCATTTGCGCGCCGGGCCAGGCGCGGTGCAGGCGCCACGCCGCCAGCGGTGGACAGATCACGTCGTAGCGGCCCTGGATGATCACGGCCGGCAGGTGCGCGATGCGGCCGACGTCGCGGATCAGCTGGTCGTCCTCGAGGAAGCCGAGGTTGGCCATATAGTGCGATTCGAGGCGGCCGACGCCCAGGTCGAGCGTGTCGGACGAGGTTTCTTCTTCCTGCGGCAGCAGGAACACGCGCCGGCCCTCGAACCGGCTCCAGGCGCGCGCCGCGGGCCAGTACAGGTTGGGGTCGTCGCACAGCAGGCGCCGCGTGTACGCGCGCAGCAGGTCGCCGCGTTCCTCGACCGGGATCGGCGCCACGAACTCTTCGTACAGCTCGGGATAAAACCACTGCACGCCGTGCAGGAACCAGTCGATTTCGGCCGCGGTGCACAGGAAGATCCCGCGCAGCACGAAGCCCAGGCAGTGCTCGGGGTGCGCTTGCCCGTAGGCCAGCGCCAGCGTCGAGCCCCACGAGCCGCCGAACACCAGCCATTGCCGGATGCCGAACATCTCGCGCAGGCGCTCGATATCCTGGATCAGCAGCTGGGTCGTGTTGTTGCGCCACTCGCCCAGCGGCGTCGACTTGCCGGCGCCGCGCTGGTCGAACAAGATCACCCGGTAGGCATGCGGGTCGAAGAAGCGCCGGTGCTGCGGCGACAGGCCGGCGCCGGGGCCGCCGTGCAGGAACAGCACCGGGATGCCGTCCGGGTTGCCGACCTCTTCCCAGTAAATCGTGTGCAGCTCGTCGACGGCAAGCATGCCCGAGCGTACGGGCAGGATCGGCGGAAACAGCGATGGCGGCGTGACGGGCATGTGGCGCTCTCTCAAGTTGCTTGAGCCGATTGTAGCCTACTGCCCGGTTCAATCAGAAGAAGGTGTTGACCGCAAAGCGCACCCGGTAATCGTCATCGACGGCCAGCAGCAGCGGCCATTTGTCGAAGGTGGTGCACGGGTGCGAGATGCCGCAGCCGACCAGGTCGCCGACGGCGAGCGTGTCGCACAGCGGATGGCCGGCGGGCAGGCGCAAATAGGCGTGCTGGTCGTTCATCTTGAAGATCGTGCAGCCGTCCGGCAGCGCGGTTGGCATGCCGGGACCGGGGCTGTGCGTGTACAGCGGGATCGGCAGGTCGACGTCGTAGGAGGCGTCGCGCTTGCCCATGGACAGGATCGCGAGATCCGGCTCCGGGCGCGACAGCACCGCGCTCCACACTTCCAGCGCCGCTTGCAATCCCTCGCCTGGCGCCACGTCCTCACGCTCGTTAAGCTCGCCAATCAGCCGGTAGTAGGAACCGTGGTCGCTGGTCAGGTAGCAGCCGCTGCGCAGCACCGCGCGCACGGGGCGCGTCAATCTGGTGGTCTGGCGCAAGCCGCGCGCGACCAAATCGAAGTAGGCGGAGCCGCCGGCCGAAACAAGGATCTCCGGCCCGGTGAACAATCCTTCGTCGTCGGCCTCGCACATCAGCGCGACCAGCGCGGCGACAAAATCGTCCACGGCGCGCACGTCGGCCTCACGGTCGTCGGACACGAGCAGGCCCTCGTAGCCTTCAAAGCCCGTCAGGCGCAGGCTAGGTGCGCCCGCGATCGCGCGCGCAACGGTCATGGCCTGGTCGATCGTGCGGCAGCCGGCGCGCTTGCCGGGCAGGCCAAGCTCGACCAGGACAGGCAGCGCGCGTGCCAGCGGGTGTGCGCCGACCGCTTCGGCCAGCCGCGCGACGCCGGCCAGCGAATCGGCCAGCACCACGCATTCGAAGTCGGGATCGTCGTGCAGCAGTTGCAGGATGCCCTTGATGTCGGCGCGCGTGACCAGCTGGTTGGCCAGCAGCACGCGGCGCACGCCAAAGCGGTGCGCGACCTGCACCTGGGTGGTCGTAGCGAGCGTGATGCCCCACGCGCCGTTGGCGAGCTGGGCGCCGAACAGTTGCGGGCTCATGGTGGTCTTGCCGTGCGGCGCGAGCGTGGCGCCGTAGCGCTGGCAAAAGCCGCGCATCCAGTCGAGGTTGTGGCGCAGCGCCGAGGTTTTCAGGACCGCGACCGGAAAGCTGGTGTCGCCGTGCAGCACGTTCCAGCCCTGCACGCCGATCGCGCCCTGGCGCAGCGGCTCGGTGATCGGCAAGCCCTTGACGCCGGGTTGCAGGATTTGTTCTTCAAGGCCGGCAAGGGCCAGGCTGTCATGGGGCAGAGTATTCATTCGCGTCAAAAAGCAATGGAACAGTATTCAATCGGCATCCTCATCAACCAGCAACTGCTGCAGCCGGCGCTCGTGATTGTTCAGGAAGTCGCGCGTGACCGCATAGTGCTCCGTGTCCGCATAGGCGACCTCCATGATACCGCTCTCGTCGAAGCATAGGATTTTGGCGTTGGGATACGACAGGAGGATCGGCGAATGCGTCGCAATGATGAACTGCGAGCCTTCCTGCACCAGCTGGTGCATCACCGTCAGTGCGGCAAGCTGGCGCGACGGCGAGAGCGCCGCTTCGGGCTCGTCGAGCAGGTACAAGCCATCCTCGCGAAAGTTAAGCATGAGATCCATGAAGGCTTCGCCATGCGATCGCCGGTGCAGGCCCGCGCCGCTCCCCGGTCCCACCTTGATCTCGTCGAGGTAGCTAAACACGTTGAACAGGCTCTCCGCGCGCAGGAAATATGACGCACGGGGCTGCCTGAAGCCCTTGACCAGCTTGAGGTAGCCGTGCAGCGGCGAGACTTCCTGCTGCTGCCGGTAAACATTTCGGTTGCCACCCTCCGCCGGCAGGCCCATCGCCACCGCGATCGCTTCCAGCACGGTCGACTTGCCAGCCCCGTTCTCGCCAACGAAGAACGTCACGTCCCGATGCAGTGTCATCACTCCCAGCTCGCGCACGGCAGGGATCGAGAATGGATAGCGGTCGTAATCGATCTGCGCTTTCGGATCGAGCGAAATTTCGCGCAGATACGGCTTGAAGGCCAGCGTCATCGTGGGTTCCTTGAAACAAAAAAAGCACTGCCCGAAGCAGTGCTTTTGTCAGTGGCCAATGGGCTCAGGACATGTGCTGGCCGCCGTTGATCGCAATGTTGGCGCCCGTCACGAACGCAGCCTCGTCCGACGACAGGTAAGCCACCAGGCCCGCCACCTCTTCCGGCTTGCCCAGCCGGCCCATCGGAATCTGCGGGATGATCTTGCTCTCGAGCACTTCTTTCGGGATCTCCATCACCATCTTGGTGCCGATATAGCCCGGCGAAATGGTGTTGACCGTCACGCCCTTGCGCGCCACTTCCAGCGCCAGCGCCTTGGTAAAGCCGTGCATGCCGGCCTTGGCCGCCGAATAGTTGGTCTGGCCGAAGGCGCCCTTTTGCCCGTTCACCGACGAGATGTTGATGATCCGCCCCCAGCCGCGTTCCACCATGCCGTCGCACACCTGCTTGGTCATGTTGAACACCGAATCCAGGTTGGTCTTCATCACCGCGTCCCAGTTGACCTTGTCCATTTTTTTGAACGTCATGTCACGCGTGATACCGGCGTTGTTGACCAGCACGTCGACCGGGCCGACTTCCTGCACCAGCTTGGCCACGCAGGCCTGGGCCGATTCAAAATCGGCCACATCGCACTCATAGGCCCGGAAAGCGAAGCCCTTCTCACGCATCGCGGCTAGCCAGCTGTCGTGTTTCGTATTTCCTGGCGAATAGGTGGTACACACGGTGTACCCCAGCGCGGCCAGCTTGATGCAGACCGCTTCGCCCAGACCGCCCATGCCGCCGGTCACCAATGCTACTCTAGCCATCGTCTTCTCCTGTTTTGTCCGTCACTTTGATGTTTCGCTGTCGGCATCTCTTACGGACGCTCGACAGCCAAGGCGACTCCCATACCCCCTCCAATGCACAGGGCGGCCAGGCCGCGCTTGGCATCGCGCCGCTGCATCTCATACAGCAGCGTGACCAGAATGCGCGCCCCGGATGCGCCGATCGGGTGACCGAGGGCGATTGCCCCGCCGTTCACGTTGATCTTCGACGTATCCCAGCCCATTTCCCTGTTGACAGCGACCGCCTGGGCGGCGAACGCTTCATTCACTTCCATCACGTCCAGGTCTTGCGGACTCCAGCCGGCCTTTTCCAGGCACAGCCGGGCGGCCTGGACCGGGCCCATGCCCATGTACGCCGGATCCAGGCCGGCCGAGGCATAGGCCTTGATGCGCGCCATCGGCGTCAAGCCCAGTTCCTTGGCCTTGGAGGCCGACATCATGATGACCGCGGCGGCCCCGTCGTTGATGCCCGAGGCGTTGCCGGCGGTAACCGTGCCTTCCTTGTTAAATGCCGGGCGCAGGCTCGACAGTCCCTCGATCGTGCTGCCGTGCTTGGGATATTCGTCGGTATCGAACACCTGGGTGCCCTTCTTCGACTGGATCTCGACCGGGATGATTTCGTCCTTGAACTTGCCGGCCTTTTGCGCGGCCTCGGCCTTGAGCTGCGACTGCAGCGCGAACTCGTCCTGCTGGGCGCGCGACACGTCGTACTTGCGTGCGACGTTCTCGGCGGTCACGCCCATGTGGTACTGGTTGTATACGTCCCACAGGCCGTCGACGATCATCGTGTCGACCAGCTTGCCGTCGCCCATGCGGATGCCGTCGCGCGAATTTTGCAGCGCGTGCGGCGCGGCGCTCATGTTCTCCTGGCCGCCGGCCACCACGATCGAGGCGTCGCCCAGCTTGATCGCCTGGGCCGCCAGGTGGGTCGCGCGCAGGCCGCTGCCGCACACCATGTTCAGGGTAAAGGCCGGCACCTTGTCGGAAACGCCGGCCTTGATCGATGCCTGGCGCGCCGGGTTCTGGCCCACGCCGGCGGTCAGCACCTGGCCCATGATGACTTCGCTCACCGCGGCCGGGTCGATGCCGGTTTTTTCGAGCAACTGTTTGATCACGAGGGCACCGAGCTCGGCGGCGGGAATCTTGGCGAGCGTGCCGCCGAATTTGCCCACTGGGGTGCGGCCGGCGGCCACAATTACGACGTCTTCCATATGAAATCTCCGGTTCCTGGCCCAAGGCCAGCGTGGTTGATTGATGCAGCGGCCGCTGTACCTGCGCGTTCGGCGTCCGGCGTGGGGGCGCGAGCGCGGCGGCACAGGCACAGGCTCAGGTGTGCACCCGAGTCATGGCCGGAAAACCATTCATGCTAAATTCGCGCTTCTGAGTGGATTTGATTAAGGTCAATCTTATCAGCTTATTCATTCAAAACAACCGAGGATCACAATTGTGCGACACCCGTTGGTGCAGATTTTCGAATGATTATTTCAAACGCATAATGGACTGCTTGCCTTTAGGAATCATGCATAAAAGCCTTGGCCTTTAGGACAAATTTCACAGTAGAATGCACGGGCTAAAGCCAACCTGAACCGTTTATGCCGAAAACCGCATCTTCCCTGCCGATCGAGATCAAAATCTCAACGGTTGTTGCTATTTCGACCATCCTGCACTCGGCCGATCCGACCGCGATCAACGCCGCGCTCAAGCAGATGACGGGCGGGGTGTCGGACTTTTTCGAAGACGAGTTCGCCGTCATCGACGTCGGCGCCATCGCCGCGACTGCCCCGCGCATCGACTGGCGCGCGCTGGTCGCCCTGCTCAAGACCTACCGCCTGAACGCGGTCGCGGTGCGCGGCTACACGCCGGAAATGGCGGACGCCATCCGCGCCCACGGCCTGGCGCTGGACGACGGCTCGAGCGGCGACCGCGCGCGGCAGGCGCAAGCCGCGGCTGCTCCCGCGCCC
>NZ_SPUM01000148.1 GCF_004614195.1 Massilia horti
ATTACGCGCTGCCTCTGATCAACCGTACCGCGTGCGCACAGGTGCGCACCCTACGCGTAGGTTCGACCAGGCGTAAAACTAGATGGGGAAGGGAGGAACGGCGTGGGCAAGATGCACCCACGCCGTGAGGGGGAGGGGAAATCAGCCGCGGAACGGCGTTTCGGGCACGCCCTTGACGCCTGGCCTGACCAGTACGACAGAGCCGGCCTCGGCATCGTCCGGACGCACGCCCGGGCTGATGGACGCCACCAGCAGCGTCTCCAGGTCCGGGCCGCCGAAGGTGCACATGGTCGGCTTGGTCATCGGCAGTTCGATGGTGCGATCCAGCTTGCCTTCAGGGGTGAAGCGCAGCAGGCAGGCACCGTCGTTGCCGCAGATCCAGTAGCAGCCGTCGGCATCGACCGCCGCGCCGTCGGGACGGCCGCGGTGCTGGTTCATGTCGACGAACAGTTGCTGGTTGTGCGGCATGCCGGCGTCCACGTCGTAGTCGAAACGCCAGATCAGCTGGCGCGACGCGTGCGAGTCGGACAGGTACATGGTGCGCCCGTCGGGCGACCACGCCAGGCCGTTCTGCGTCACCAGGCCGGATACCACCGGCGCGGAGATGCCGTCGGCGCTCGTGTAGCGGTACAGGCGCCCGTCGGCGCGCACGTCGGTCATCACCATCGTGCCGCTCCAGAAGCGTCCCTGGCGGTCGCAACGGCCGTCGTTAAAGCGCATGCCGGGGCCGAGCTCGGGCGGGGTGGCCAGGCGCTCGGCGGCTACCTGCCCATCGTCGCCCAGCTGCAGGCTGAAGATGCCGGTTTCCATGCCGGCGATCAGGCCGCCGCTTTCCTTCAAGCTGATGCAGGCGACCATCTCGGGCGCGTCCCAGTGGCGCAGGCGGCCCGCGCCATCCAGGCTCCAGATGCGCTTGGCCGGGATGTCGACCCAGTACCAGGCGCCTTCGCGTGCGCTCCAGATCGGGCTTTCGCCCGTGGCGCACGCGACGCCTTCGACTTTGGTTACGCGGTCCACTCAGGCTCCTTGCTCGTCAGCGTGATTTCCTTGTGCACTGGCACCAGCAGCTTCATGATGGTCCACGCGACCAGGTAGGCCAGCGCGCAGATCGTGAACATGATCATGTAGCCGGTTTCGAGGTGGCCCTTGGCGCCGTAGTAGTCGAACAGCCAGCCGCCCAGCTTGGTGATCAGCACACCGCCGATGCCGCCGGCCATGCCGCCGATGCCGACCACCGAACCCACGCAGTGTTTCGGGAACATGTCCGAGACGGTGGTGAACAGGTTGGCCGACCACGCCTGGTGCGCCGAGGCGCCCACGCCGATCAGCAGCACCGGTACCCAGAAGCTGATCGAGCCGAACGGCTGGGCCAGCAGGACCACCAGCGGGAACACGGCGATCGTCAGCATCGCTTTCATGCGGCCTTTGTAGACGCTGTCGCCACGGTTGATGAACCAGGTCGGGAGCCAGCCGCCGCCGATGCTGCCTACCATCGTCATGCTGTACAGGACGAACAGCGGGAGCGTCAGGTCAGGGGTGCTCATGCCGTAGGTCGAGGACAGGTATTTCGGCAGCCAGAACAGGAAGAACCACCAGACGCCGTCGGTCATGAATTTGCCGATGGTGAAGGCCCAGGTCTGGCGATAGGAGAGGAGCTTGAACCACGAGGTCTTGGGCGTTGCGGCGCCCACCACCGGCTCCGGCTCGGCGGCGCGGTCGCTGTTGATGTAGTCCAGCTCGGCCTTGGACAGGCGCTTTTGAATCGCCGGGTCGTCGTAGTAGAGCTGCCAGGCGATCATCCAGACGAAGCCGATCGCGCCGATCAGGATGAAGGCGGTTTGCCAGCCCCACGCTTGCGCGATCAGCGGCACCGTCAGCGGTGCCAGCACCGCGCCGATGTTGGCGCCCGAGTTGAAGATGCCGGTCGCGAACGAGCGCTCTTTCTTCGGGAAGTACTCGGCGGTGGCCTTGATCGCTGCCGGGAAGTTACCAGCTTCGCCCAGCGCCAGTACGGCACGCCCGATGATGAAGCCAGCGACCGAGACCGGCACGGCGGCCAGGCCCAGGGTGGCCAGCAGGTTGTTCACGCCATGGCCGACCGCCTCGGAATAGGCGTGGGCGACGGCGCCGATCGACCAGATGAAAATCGCGACCATGTAGGCGCGCTTGGTGCCGATTTTGTCGATCACGCGGCCGGCAAACAGCATCGAGATCGCGTAGACGAACTGGAAGGCGGCGGTGATGTTGGCGTAATCGGAGTTTGACCAGCCGAATTCCTTTGTCAAGGCTGGCGAAAGCAAGCTCAGGACTTGCCGGTCGAGATAGTTGACGGTGGTTGCAAAAAACAACAGGGCACAGACAGTCCACCTGTACTTGCCCAGGGCTTGCTGATTCATGGCCAGGCCTCTTTTGGTTATGGTTGTTGCTTTAACGGCTGGCGTCTCCGCACCAGCCGTGCCGCTTTAATGGCTTGCGGTGTTACTTAGAGACTCGCAACTCGCCATCAACCAGGCGTGCCAGATGCAGCGGATTAGCGTCCTGCAGGGCCGGCGGGAGCAGGTCTGCGGGGACGTTCTGGTAGCACACCGGACGCAGGAAACGATCGATCGCGCTCGCGCCCACCGAAGTGGTGCGGCTGTCGGACGTCGCCGGGAACGGGCCGCCGTGCACCATCGCATGCGCCACTTCGACACCGGTCGGGAAACCGTTGAACAGGATACGGCCTGCCTTGCGCTCGAGGACCGGCAGCAGGTTCGCAGCCAGTTCACGGTCGCTGGAGGTCGCATGCACGGTTGCGGTCAGCTGGCCTTCGACGTGACGCGCCACCTGCAGCAACTCGGCTTCGTCGCGGCAGCGCACGAACAGCGATGCCGGTCCGAAGATTTCGTCGCCCAGCGCCGCGTTGGCCAGGTAGGCCTGCGCTTCGCACAGGTAGATCGCAGCCTGCGCAGCGCAGCCCGCACCTTCGGCCTTGCCACGACCCAGCAGGGTCACGCCATCGATGCCGTCCAGGCGCTCGATACCGCCGGTGTAGGCCTTGTGGATGCCCGGGGTCAGCATGGTGCCTGCACCCTTGCCAGCCAGCGCGGCCACGGCGTCGCCTACGAACTGGTCGAACTCTCCGCCCGCCAGACCCAGTACCAGGCCCGGGTTGGTGCAGAATTGGCCGACGCCCAGGGTCAGCGAATCGACGAAGGCCTGCGCCAGGCCGGCGCCGCCTTGCTGCAGCGCGCCCGGCAGCATGAAGACCGGGTTCACGCTGCTCATCTCGGCGTAGACCGGGATCGGCTCGTGACGGCTGGCCGCGGTCTTCATCAGCGCGACGCCGCCCTGGCGCGAACCGGTGAAGCCGACTGCCTTGATCGCCGGGTTCGATACCAGCGCCTGGCCGACGTTGCGGCCGTCGCCGAAGATCATCGAGAACACGCCTTCCGGCATGCCGCAGTCACGCGCGGCCTGCTGCACCGCGCGGCCCACCAGTTCGGACGTGCCGGGGTGGGCGCTGTGCGCCTTGACGATCACCGGGCAGCCTGCTGCCAGGCTCGATGCGGTGTCGCCACCGGCAACCGAGAACGCCAGCGGGAAGTTCGATGCGCCGAACACGACCACCGGACCGAGGCCGATTTTCTGCAGGCGCAGGTCGGGACGCGGCGGGGTGCGCTCGGGCAGGGCCGAGTCCAGGGTCGCGTCCAGGAAGTAACCGTCGCGCACGACCTTGGCGAACAGGCGCAGCTGGTTGCAGGTGCGACCGCGCTCGCCTTCCAGGCGTGCCACCGGCAGGCCCGATTCCTGGGTGGCGCGCTCGATCAGCGCCGGGCCGATCGCCATGATGCGATCGGCGATGGTCTCGAGGAACACTGCGCGCTTCTCGAGATCGATGTTGCGGTACACGTCAAAGGCTTGTTCGGCCAACGTGCAGGCCAGCTCCACGTCCGCCGTGGTAGCCAGGCCAAACGCCGGCTCCATCTCGGCCTCGAGCGCCGGGTTCACGGCGCGCAGGCTGCCTGCGCTGCCGCGCACCGCGCGCTGGCCGATGAGCATTTCGCCCGTAATTTGCATCTTTGCTCCTTGTTGGGTTGACGGAGATTACGCGCCCTGTGCCAGGATCAGTTTGTGCAGCATGTCTTCTTCTTCCTGGGTCAGTTCGGTCAGCGGTGCGCGCACCGGACCGGCGCTGTGACCCACCAGGCGGCAGCCGGCCTTGACCATGCTGACGGCGTAGCCGCCCTTGCGGTTACGGATCTTCAGCAGCGGCAGGAAGAACTGGTCGAGCAGGCGGTCAGTGGTGGCGATGTCGCCGGCCGCGGTGGCGTGGTAGAAGTCCATTGCCAGCTTCGGGACGAAATTGAACACCGCCGAGGAGTATACCGGAGTGCCGATGGCCTTGTAGGCGGCAGCAAACACTTCCGCGGTCGGCAGGCCGCCCAGGTACGAGAAGCGGTGGCCGATACGGCGCCAGATCGAGACCATCAGTTCGATGTCGCCGATGCCGTCCTTGAAGCCGATCAGGTTCGGGCAGCGGTCAGCCAGGATCTCGAGCGAATCGGCGTCCAGGCGGCAGTTGGCGCGGTTGTAGACGACCACACCGAGGTTGGTCGATTTGCAGACCTCTTCCACGTGGCGGACCAGGCCATCCTGGCTCGCTTCGGTCAGGTAGTGCGGCAGCAGCAGCAGGCCGGCCGCGCCCTGGCGCTCGGCTTCCTGCGCGAACTGGATGGCGCTGCGGGTCGGGCCGCCGGCGCCGGCCAGGATGGGGACCTTGCCACGGCAGGTGTCAACCGCGGTCTTGATGATCGACGAGTACTCGCCGTGGGTCAGCGAGAAGAATTCGCCGGTGCCGCCGGCGGCAAACAGCGCGCTCGCGCCGAACGGTGCCAGCCATTCCAGGCGCTCGGCGTAGCCGCGCTGGTTGAAGTCGCCGTTGGCGTCAAAGTCGGTGACCGGGAAGGACAGCAGGCCGTGCGAGAGGACTTGTTTGAGTTCTTGCGGGTTCATCATCGTATGTCTCCAGTGGATGAGGGGGTGTTCAGGTTAAGAGATACGTCATCGTACAACTATGCGTGCCGATAAGCAAGCGAAAACTGCCGGCCTCGCTTAGCTTGTGGCCGATTCGATGCGTTGCTGGGCCTGGCGCAGCCGTTCGCGGCTGTTGGACAGGTGGGTGCGCATCGCGGCGCGCGCGGCCTCCTGGTCGCGGCGCGCGATGGCGTTGTAGATGTCTTCGTGTTCGTGGTGGATGCGCTGCAGGTAGTCGAGCGGCTGGTCTTGCGCCATGCCGGGCGTGTTGACGCGGGCGCGCGGGATGATGGCGCGGCCCAGCTGGCCCATGATCTCGACGAAATAGCGGTTGCCGGTGGCCTGCGCGATCAGGAGGTGGAAGCGCCTGTCGGCCTCGACCGCGATGCTGCCGCTGCTCATGCTGGCCTTCATTTCCGCCAGCGCCGCCTGCATCTGGGTCACCTGCTCGTCGGTGCGGCGCGAGGCGGCCAGCCAGGCCGCTTCGGTCTCCATGCTGATGCGCAGTTCGAGGATCGCGAGCACGTCGCGCACGGTGACGATGCTGTCGGTGCCCAGCGCCAGGCCCGGCTGCGGACGCTCGAGCACGAAGGTGCCGATGCCGTGCCGGGTTTCGACCAGGCCGGCCGCCTGCAGGCGTGAGATCGCCTCGCGCACTACGGTGCGGCTGACCCCGTGCAGACCCATGATGGCGGACTCGGTGGGCAGCTTGTCGCCCGGCTTGAGCCGGCCCTCGGCGATGCCGTGGCTGACCTCGTCAACGACGGCCTGGGCCAGGCTGCGGGGTTTTTTGCGCGGAACGGCGGCGGGGTGAGGGGCGGGTGTGCTCATCTGTCTCTTATGGGTGTAATGGGTCGACAAACTGGTAATTATACGCCGGGATTTATCGTATGATGTCGTACAACTATTTGGGTGTCAACGAGTTGGCGGACGCCCGTGCAACGTGGTCAGCGCCGTGCGACGTAGGGTGCGCACCTGTGCGCACGCGGTTCGCGAACGGTGCGTAGAGGTGTCGGTCGCACGCGGACGCAAACTTGACGCTGCCGTACCGCGTGCGCACAGGTGCGCACCCTACGCCTCCAGTCACCGGTTGTCGGCTCGCGGCGGCGGCGCTACGACGCATCGTTCGCGAACCGCGTGCGCACAGGTCCTCGGCGGCCCCGCGCCCCCTCCGCCATTGTTAAGCCGTGCGGCCTGACTCGGGCTTTGTGCTTCGTCACCCGCGCGAGAACGTGCGCGTCACGCGCTCCAGGTGCGCCCGCATCGCCTTGCGCGCGGCGGCCGGGTCGCGCTCGGCGATCGCCTGCACCACGCGCCGGTGGTCGGCCAGCGTCTCCTGCCGCAGTTCCTCGGTCTGGAAGTGCTCCTTGAGCCGGTGCCACAGCCGCCCGCGCTGGTCCCACAGGTAGTCCATCACGCCCACCAGCGCGCTGTTGCCGGTGGCGCGCGCGATGGCGCTGTGGAAGGCGCGGTCGGCCTGTTCGTTGCTCGATTTGTCGGCATGGCGCAGTTCCATGTCCTGCGCCGCCTGGAAGATGGCGTCGATCGCGCTGTCGGTCGCCACGCGCGCGGCGATCGCGGCGATCTCCGGTTCGATCAGGCGCCGCGCCGACAGCACCTCGAACGGGCCCGGCCCGGCTTCGGACAGCGCTTCGTCCGGTTCGGGCACGGAGCTGACGTAGATGCCGGAGCCGCCGCGCACTTCGATCGTGCCGCTGACCTCGAGCGCGATCAGGGCTTCGCGCAGCGAGGCGCGGCTCACGTCCAGCCGCGTGGCCAGGTCGCGTTCGGACGGCAATCGCCCGCCGGGGTGGATGCGTTCGTCGCGGATGATCTGCTGGATGCGGTCGGCAACGACCCGGTATAGCCTCGGTTCGTTGCTGGTAGTGTCTAGCAATGCGGTATGTTTTGTAGTCATTTTATCCCGTGTTGCATTTTGGTCGGCCGATCGAAAAGTGGTTAGACCAATTCTAGCAGGTGGACTAGCCAGCGATATTTTTTGCTGGCATACTTGAAGCCTTAAGCCGCTCGGCTTGCGCGCGGCCAGCAAGTTCTATCAAATGAGAGTATAGATGAGTTCAGCGTCCTCCTCCGTGACCGCTAAAGCCCCGCGCTACATCAAGATGCACGACAACGACAACGTCGCCATTGTCGTTAACGACGGCGGCCTGCCCGCCGGCTCGGTTTTCCCATGTGGTCTGACCTTGCGCGACGGCGTACCGCAAGGCCACAAGGTGGCCCTGGTCGATATCCCCGAGGGCGCTCCTGTCACCCGCTACAACGTGACGATCGGCTATGCTGCCTACGATCTGCCTGCGGGCACGTGGATCGCCGAGCCGCAGGTCAAGCTGCCGCCGGCGCGCGAACTGGACAACCTCCCGATCGCCACCCGTGTCGAAAAAGTGGTCGAACCACTTGAAGGATACACCTTCCAGGGCTTCCGTAACCCGGATGGTTCGGTCGGCACGCGCAATATCCTGGCCATCACCACCACCGTGCAGTGCGTGGCGGGCGTGGTCGACTACGCGGTCAAGCGCATCAAGGCCGAGCTGCTGCCGAAGTACCCGAACGTGGACGATGTGGTGGGCCTGGAGCACACCTACGGCTGCGGCGTGGCGATCGATGCGCCTGACGCGGCGATCCCGATCCGCACCGTGCGCAACATCAGCCTGAACCCCAATTTCGGCGGCCGCGCGATGGTCGTTTCGCTCGGCTGCGAAAAGCTGCAGCCGGCACGCCTGTTCCCGAAGGGGACGATCCCGATCAAGAGCGACGGCGAGGCGAAAGAGCCGGACCACGTGTGCCTGCAGGACGAGGGCCATGTCGGCTTCATGTCGATGATCGACTCGATCATGAAAACCGCCGAGGAGAACCTGGCGGAACTGAACAAGCGCCAGCGCGAGACCTGCCCGGCATCGGAACTGGTGGTCGGCGTGCAGTGCGGCGGCAGCGACGCGTTCTCGGGGGTGACCGCGAATCCGGCGGTGGGCTTTGCCACCGACCTGCTGGTGCGCGCCGGCGCGACCGTGATGTTCTCGGAAGTGACCGAGGTGCGCGATGGTATCGACCAGCTCACTTCGCGCGCCATCAACGACGAGGTCGCGCAGAAGATGATCGACCAGATGGCGTGGTACGACAATTACCTCAAGCGCGGCGGCGTCGACCGTAGCGCCAACACCACGCCGGGCAACAAGAAGGGCGGCTTGTCGAACATTGTCGAAAAGGCGATGGGTTCGATCGTCAAATCGGGTAGTATGCCGATCTCGGGCGTACTGGCGCCGGGCGAGAAGCTGACCCAAAAGGGCCTGATCTACGCGGCGACGCCGGCCAGCGACTTCATCTGCGGCACGCTGCAGCTGGCCGCCGGCATGAACCTGCACGTGTTCACCACTGGCCGCGGCACGCCGTACGGCCTGGCCGAGGTGCCGGTGGTGAAGGTGGCGACGCGCACCGCGCTGGCGCAGCGCTGGCACGACCTGATGGACGTGAACGCCGGCCGGATCACGACCGAGGGGGCAAGCATCGCCGACGTCGGCTGGGAGCTGTTCCAGCTGCTGCTCGACGTGGCCAGCGGCCGCAAGACCTGGGCCGAGCAGTGGAAGCTGCACAATTCGCTGGTGCTGTTCAACCCGGCGCCGGTGACCTGATTCGCCGCAATCGCCATTTTTTTGTGTACTTCGCATTAAAGACAACATGACTAACGAGACAATCAGCAAGCCGTTCAAACGAATCCTGCTCACCGGCGCCGCGGGCGGCCTGGGACGTGTCCTGCGCGAGCGTATTGGCGGCTGGGCCGACGTGGTGCGCCTGTCGGACATCGGCGAAATGGATCCGGCGCGCGCTGGCGAAGAGGTGGTCAAGTGCGACCTGTCCGACAAGGCGGCTGTGCTGAAGCTGATGGAAGGCGTGGACGCGGTGCTGCATTTCGGCGGCGTCTCGACCGAACACGCTTTCGAGGACATCGTCCAGGCCAACATCATCGGCACCTACAACCTGTATGAAGCCGCGCACAAGTGCGGCGTCAAGCGCATCGTGTTCGCCAGCTCGAACCATGCGATGGGCTTCCACCGCCAGACCGAGGTGATCGACGCCGATACGCCGGTACGTCCGGACGGCATGTACGGCATCTCCAAGTGCTTCGGCGAGAACCTGTCGCGCTACTACTTCGACCGCACCGGCCTTGAGACCGTCTGCATCCGCATCGGTTCGTCGTTCCCGGAGCCGAAGACCCGCCGCATGATGGTGACCTACCTGTCCTACGACGACCTGACCGAGCTGCTGCGCTGCTCGCTGTTCCAGCCGCGCGTGGGCCACACGATCGTGTACGGCGTGTCGAACAACCGCGAGCAGTGGTACGACAATACCAAGGCCGCGCACCTGGGCTATCGTCCGAAGGACAGCTCGGCCGCGTTCGATCACCTGTTCCCTTTGAGCGCCGAGTATCCGGCCAAGGACGACGCGTCGACGATCTACCAGGGCGGTCCGTTCGTGACCCAGGGGCCGATCTACAAAGATTGATGCTGGACAGGCTGGTAAAACCGGAATTGACCGGCTATAATACAGCCTCCTTTCCCTGATAGCTCAGTCGGTAGAGCGACGGACTGTTAATCCGCAGGTCCCTGGTTCGAGTCCAGGTCGGGGAGCCAGAATTTTTCAAGCAGAGAGCCCAGCCCTCACCGGTTGGGCTTTTTGCTTTGTATGCGCAGGGGGAATAGACGTGCCAAAGAAGAATGAAGAACTTGATCCGGAAACCTTGGAACTGATCCAGTGGTGCATCGAAGTGGAAGGCTGGCTGGTCAAGGGCGGCGCTACGGAAAAAGAGGCCCAGGACCATATCGAAGAGCAGGTGGAGTGGTTCACGGACCTGTTCTATGACGGCCTGACGCCGGAAGAAGCGGCAAAGGAAGCGCTGGCCTGAACTACATACTCACTGGTGGCGTGAGGCTCGAACGCAGGTTCCAGGTTCGAGTCCAGGTCGGGGAGCCAAAATATTGAAGGGAGCGTCGAGCAATCGCCGCTCCCTTTGTCGTTTCTGGCCGTGGCGCAAGGCAAGCACAGCATGTCCGAAAAAAGTCTACAAATTTCCGACATTCATGCGACGCGGTACCAAAAGTAACTGCACCGTATTGACCTAACTCAAGGATTTGGTTGTCAATACGATCAAGTCGGATTAATCTTCTGTTAATCCAACTTGAATACCCGGCCCGTGAAAAATTTCAATCAAGAACTACGCCGACTCGTCCTGCCGCTGCTGCTGGCATTGTCGACTGCCGGATGCGTGATCGCCGCCGGCGGCAAGGATGCCCAGCCGACCAATCGTGGCGGCACCGAGACGTCTGGCGCCACCTACTGCCAGCAGTCGGATGACGGCAGGATGGTCGCGTGCGGCGGCAAGGCGACCTATTGCCAGCAATCGTCGGACGGCAATATGGTCGCTTGTGGCGGATTGGCCACTTATTGCCAAAAGTCTTCGAATGGAAAATCGGTCGCCTGTGGTGGGTTGGCCGCCCATTGCCAACGCTCCGACGACGGCAAACAGGTCGCATGCGGTGGCGGCCGCTAGGATCGCGCAAGTTAGGGTAGGGAACTTACCCAAGAAACTTGGACTGACCGCATTCGCAGTGCTACATTGAGTTAAAAGACTTTGGTCTTGAAGGGGGAGCGTTATGGGCAGCAGCATTTCGCAGGCGTGCAGTAAACTCCTCGCTGACACGCGGCATTACGCGCCGATGTACGGCCACCGGCAGGCCAATCACCTGCCGATGGCATTGGTCGCGCTGGACCGGCTCGGCGCGGATCCTCCCACCTTGAGCGGATTCGCGGAGCGCTACGTGCGGCGGCTGCGGCTCAGGCCTGCGGCGCGTGCCGCGCTCGATCCGCATGAATATCTGGGCAGCGCCGACGACTTCGCCCGCTTTGCGGCGTTTTTTGAGCAGCGCATCAGTGAGTCCGGGCTTGACGCGGTGTTGCGCGACTGGATGCCAGTGTTGATGCCGGGCCTTGCCGGTGCGGCCTTTCATGCGCTGATCCGGTTTGGCTATGCGGTCGACACGGCGATCGAGGGTGAGATCGCGCATGCGTTGGCATTTTGGGCCAGCGAATACGTCTGCCTGCCTTTGTCGCTCGATCCGGCACAGGGCACGCTCGAGGAGATCGCGGTGCGGCTGCGTTCCAGGGTGGCCAGCTATACGCTGGAGCCAGGGATCATCACCGACAAGTTGCTGGAAATCTCCTGGCATCCCGCGCTGGCGGGGCCGGTGCTGCAGCCAAAAGAGCCGCCGGGGCTGGAGCAGATTGCGCGCTTTGCGCTCGAGGCCTACCGCAAGCACGCGGACTTTACGCTGCTGCACGTGCTCATTGCCTGCCATGCCTTCCGGCTGGCGCTGCCCTACGCGAGCGACAAGGCGCTTGCGCTGCGCTACATGTGGCAGGGTGCGCTGGTCGCCTATCTCACCGTCGTGCCGCCGGCCCAGCCAGGTGAGCAAGACCTTTTGCCAGACGCAGAACTCACGGAGCGGGACATCGCGGCGCTGGCGATGCGGGCCGAGGACGACCACGTGACGAGGCTGTGCTATGCGGCATTGTCCGAGTGGCGCCAATACGGCGAGCCTGCATACCTGCAGGTGGCGGCGCGTTCACTGGCGCAGGCCGGACTGCTCGATTCCTGATGGGCCGGCCACGGCCCGCATAGTCCCCACCCCATCCTCTATCCGGGGAACGCAGCGATCTGCCCGATGCGCAGGTCCGTCACGCTGTCCTTTTCCTGCCGGCGGTCTGGGTACGCGAATAAAACCCCGAAGGCTTTTTCGCTACCCAGTTGATGAAGTTGCGGATGACCTCGTGTTCGCGCAGCGCCTCCCAAGTGTGATATTCACGCAGCAGTTCACGCTCAGTGAACACCGAGTGGATCTTGCGGTGGCAGATTTTATGGATGGGGAACTGGTCTTTTCCCTTGAACGTTTTCGGGATCAGGTGGTGGCGGTCGATGTTCACCGTCCCCAGCTCCCGGCCGCACAGCGGACAGTTTTGTTCGGACACGTAGACCTCTCAAATATCGGCAAGCCCGTTCAATGGTGGCGCTGGTTGGCGCGCATTGCAAGGTGGGCCCGCATCAGTCCTTATGCGTTGCGTATGCACGCGCACGATTGCCGACATCGCTTTGTTAAATTGTGGTCTAGAATCAAACTTACCGTTTTACAATGGTTCTCCGGACATAAACATTGCGCTGGAAAAAATGATCGAACACGATTTTAGCCACTGCTCCGTTTTGCTGATCGACGACGAACCGTTCGCGCAGAACATGATCGAGCACAGTTTGCAGGAGTGCGCCCCCTACGCGCTGCACTACGAAGCGAATCCGGCGCGGGCCGTCCAGGTGGCAAAGCAAGCCGGGGCGACGGTGGTGCTGGTCGACCTGCGCATGCCGGACCTGGACGGTTTCGAGGTCACGCGCCGTCTGCGCGCCGACCGTGACACCGAGCACATCCCCGTCATGCTGTTGTCCTCCGAAGACGATCCTGAGATCAAGGCCAAGGGCTTTGCGGCCGGCGCCAACGATTACCTGGTCAAGTGGCCCGACCGGCGCGAACTGGTGGCGCGCGTGCGCTACCACAGCGATGCCAGCCTCGCGCGGCGCCAGCGCGACGCCGCCTTCGTCTCGCTGCGCCACAGCCAGGAACAGCTGGCGGCCAGCCAGACGGCCTTGTACCAGGTGCAGAAGATGGAGGCGATCGGCAAGCTGACGGGCGGCGTGGCGCACGACTTTAACAACGTCTTGCAGATTATCTCCGGCAACCTGCAGCTGCTCCAGCTGACCGGGGGCCTGAACGAGGCCGCACGCGCGCGGGTGGAAATGGCGCTGGCCGGCGTCGAGCGCGGCGCCAAGCTGGCGTCGCACCTGCTCGCGTTCGCACGCCGCCATCCGCTGCAGGCGGTGGTGATCGATCCCGGTGAGCTGCTGGGCGAGATGGACGAGATCATACGCCGCGTGCTGGGCGCGCGTGCGCGCGTGGCAGCCGAGATCGAGGCCGGCCTGTGGAACGTCATGGTCGATCCCAACCAGTTCAACAACGTGCTGCTGAACCTGGCGATCAATGCGCGCGACGCGATGGATGGCGGCGGCACGCTCACGATCCGTGCCGCCAATGCCGGCCCGGGCAGTGCCTTGCCGCCTGAGATGCCGGCGCGCGAATATGTGCTGATCGAAATGTCCGACACCGGCCGCGGCATGGCGCCCGAAGTACTGCAGCGCGCCTTCGAGCCGTTTTTCACCACCAAGCCAACCGGGCAGGGGACTGGCCTGGGCCTGTCGATGGTCTATGGTTTCGTCAAGCAATCGGGCGGCGAGATCGTCCTCACGAGCAGCGTGGGCGCCGGCACCAGCGTCAAGATCTACCTGCCCCGGAGCGCTGTCGGGCCGTGCGCGCACGATGACCAGGCGAACCAGCCGCTGTCCGGCGGCGGCGAGACCATCCTGGTGGTGGAAGACGAGCCGGGCGTGCGCAGCCCGACCTGCGGCATCCTGTCCGGCCTCGGCTACCAGGTGCTGGAGGCCGTCGATGCCGCCGGGGCGCTCGAAATCATCGACAGCGGTCGCCGGATCGACCTGGTGTTCACGGATGTGATCATGCCAGGCTCGGTCAGCAGTCTGCAGCTGGCCAAGGTGCTGCGCGAAAAGCTGCCCGACGCGCAGATCCTGTACACCTCGGGGTGTGCGGAGGGCGTGCTCGCGCACGAGGGCAAGCTGGAACCAGGCGTGCATCTGTTGCAAAAGCCCTATCACTCCGATACGCTCTGCAACCGTATCCGTCACTTGCTGCGCCAGCGCGGCGCGAAGCCAGGTTGAACTGGACAGAGCGGTTGCTGCGCACATGGTTGACAGGGTGGAACGGCAAATTGTGAGATAATCTTTTTTCCGTGAAACAGTCTTCCCTACCTTTCACGGCCGTAATGTCGGCGACGACGTTGTGGTGTCGAATAGTTTTGTCGTACTTGTGCCGCTGCCAGGCAGCCTGCCGCCCAAGGGTGTGGCCACTGTTGCCGCTTGGCGAATATGATAGGAAGTATTCAGCCAAAGGAAGGCCAGAAGGCCCCATGAGAAGGCCCCATGAATAATCGCCTAGCCACCCGACCACACATGACTGACGAACAAAGGTTCGCGTACCTGATCGCCGGGATTCGGGACTATGCGATCTACATGCTCGATCCGAACGGGTATGTGAGCAGCTGGAACGCCGGCGCCCAACGCTTCAAAGGCTACACGGCCGAGGAAATCGTCGGCCAGCATTTCTCGCGTTTTTACACTGAGGAAGAACGGGCGGCCGGCGAGCCGGCGCGCGCGCTGTCGATCGCCCAGGCCGAAGGCAAATACGAGGCCGAGGGCTGGCGTGTCCGCAAGGATGGCACGCGCTTCTGGGCCAACGTGGTGATCGACCCGATCTACGACAACAGAGGCGAGCTGGTCGGCTTTGCCAAGGTGACGCGCGACGTGACCGAAAGCAAGAAGGCGCTCGACGCGCTGCGCGACAGCGAGCAGCGCTTCCGCCTGCTGGTGCAGGGGGTGACCGACTATGCGATCTACATGCTCTCGCCCGAGGGCCTGATCACGAACTGGAATGTGGGCGCCGAGCGCATCAAGGGCTACAGCTACGACGAGATCATCGGCCAGCACTTCTCCCGTTTCTATACAGACGAGGACCGCGCCGTTGGGACACCGGAGCATGCGCTGCAGACTGCGGCCAGGGTTGGCCGCTACGAGTCCGAAGGCTGGCGCGTGCGCAAGGACGGCACCCGGTTCTGGGCGCATGTGGTGGTGGACGCGGTGCGCAGCGAAGCGGGCGAGCTGGTCGGCTTTGCCAAGATCACGCGCGACCTGACTGAGAAGAAAGCGGCCGAGGAGGCGCTGGCGGAGGCCAACCGCGCGCTGTTCCAGTCGCAGAAGATGGAATCGATCGGCCAGCTTACCGGCGGCATCGCGCACGACATCAACAACCTGCTGTCGGTGCTGGCCAGCGGCCTGGAGGTGCTGACCCTGCGCCGCAAGGACAGCGGCGATGCCAAGACCTTCGAGAGCATGCGCCGCGCGATCGACCGCGGCGCCACCCTGACCCAGCAACTGCTGGCGTTCGCGCGCCAGCAGCCGCTGCGCGCCGAGGCGCGCAACATCAACCGCCTGATCTCGGGCTTCGAATCGGTGCTGCGCCGCGCCGGCAACGCGTCGATCGAGTTCGCGCTCGACCTCGACCCGCACCTGCACAGCGCGGTGCTCGACAGCGCCCGCTTCGAGTCCGCGCTCCTGAACCTGGTGGTCAACGCGCGCGACGCGATGCCGCTCGGCGGGCGCCTGACCGTCTCGACCCGCAACGTCACGCTGGCCGAGCGCGAAGTCGGCACGCTCGCGGCCGGCACGTACGCCAAGGTCACGGTGAGCGACACCGGCACCGGCATGCCGGCCGACGTGGCGTCGCGTGCGTTCGAGCCATTCTTTACGACCAAGGAGGTCGGCAAAGGCACCGGCCTGGGCCTGTCGCAGGTGTACGGGTTCATCAAGCAGTCCGGCGGCGAGATCGTGATCGACTCGGTGCTGGGTGAAGGCACGGCCATGTCGATCTATCTGCCGGCGGTGGAGCAGGGCGGCACTGCGGCACCCGTGAACGTGAACGAGCGGGTGCTGATCGTCGAGGACGAGCCGGACCTCATAGACGTGGCCGCTTCACTGTTCATCAACATGGGGTATGAGGTCACGACTGCCGCCAGCGCGCAGGATGCGATCAAGACCCTGGCGAACCAGCAGATCGACATCCTGTTCACGGACGTCATCATGCCGGACGAAATGAACGGGATCGAGCTTGCGGCCTTCACGCGCGAGCATTACCCGGCGGTCAAGGTCATTCTCGCCTCCGGCTATCCGCTGCCGGCGCTGAAGATGAAACACGCGGACCTGCACGATTTCGCTTTCGTGAACAAACCTTACCGGCTGGCCGACCTGGCGCGCGCGCTGCGCACCGCGGCCTGATGGCGTGGGCGTGCTGATCTTGGTCGCCGTGCGCAATACGGATTGACCCGCTCCGCGTCCACGCAATACGGATTGACCCGCAACGCATCCCGTAGGGTGTGCAGCTTTGCTGCGCACGCGGTTTGCGAACGCAGCCGGTTCGCAAGGTAGCCGCAAGCCAGGACACGGTGCCCGCGTGCGCACAGGGCATCAAAGGCCCCGCGCCCCCTACGCACCCGGTTAGCCGTACGGTCCGGCTCGCGTTTTGTGCCTAATTAGCGCGGCGCGGTCTACAGGCCAAAAATGATGTCGCTGATCCGGTCGTAAACCGGATCGGCTGACGGCCCCGGATTAGGCCAGTTCAGGATGTCGAAGTGGTCGTATCCCGGATAGTTGCCCAGGAAGTTCCACACACCCCGTATCGAACTGCCGTCGTAGTCGCGCACCGGATGGCCGCTGGGCGCGCGCATGCTGTTGGTGTTGACCACGCCGTCGTTGACAAACCAGTCGCTGTCTACCCGAACCCGCCCGGCCGCGTGCTGCGTGTAGCCGCCCATGCCGTGCTGGTTCACTGCGCCGACGATCCATTCACCGGCGAACAGCTTGAAGTAGGGGATCATGTCGGCGCGCGGATACTGGTAGGCGCTGTTCTGGATGGGGGCCAGCACGCGGTCGGTTCCGTTGCAGCACCACGCCCCGGCTTCGGTTGCCTGCGTGCCGATCGAGAAGTAGTAGACGTACGGCGAGGTCTGGGCCCACAGATTGAAGTCGCGTGCGCCGTCCGGTGCCATCTCCCACCGGGTCATGCTGGTGTCGAGCCAGTCGCGCAGCGGCGAGTGCAGGTTCGGCAGGAAGTCGAGCACCGCGTCGGGCAGCGTGGTGCCATTGTGGGGGGACGAGATCGTGGTCACGCTCTTGATCCAGCCGATCTTGCCTCCCTTGTACAACTCGCCGCCGCCTTCGTCGCCGTCCGGTGAGCCGTGTTCCAGCAATTGAATAAGCGCGCGGATCGTGGTGCCGCCCTGGCTGTGGCCGATCATGTGGATCGGGTGACTGGCGTCCCAGGCAGGGTAGAACGCGAGCGGGTAGTGGTGCGGGTTGTGGTCAGGATCGGCGGCCCAGCACTTGCCCGCCGGTTTCTGGACCTGTCCGGGCAGGCCCTGGTGCGCCACGTGGGTGGCGCCGTAATCGACACAGCCGCCCTTGATCTGCGCGTACAGCTCGGCCGCGCGATCCCAGTTGGAACTGATCGCGCCGACGCCGGCGGCATAGACGGCGTGCGGACCCTTGTAGACCTGCATGTGGGCCGCGATGTCGCCGTAGCCGCCCCAGTACTTGAAACCGGAAGCCTTGAACTGGTCGGGGCCGAAGCCGAGAAATCCGTGCACCAGCACGACCGGATCATTGTTCGTGGCCAGGGCCGATTGCGCCGGGCACAGCGCGGCGAGCACGAGCAGGGCGGCGGCCAGGCCTGCGGAAAAACGCGACATGTTGCTCTCTCCATCGAATGCAGCAGGACTCTCATTGTCGGAGCTGAGCAGTGCGCGGGATTTGTGCTAAATCGGTAAAGCCGAAAAACGATCCCGGCCGTGCGCGCGGTTGGTGCGAAAGTTGCTTGACAGCGTCAGTTTTGCCTCGCGCGATGTCGCAGAAGCACGAAACTGCGTAAAGAAGGGGAAAGTAGGGGGGCGCGCGGTATGACAAATGCAGTGTAGCGAAGCGAAATCGCAGTCAGCGGCGGTGACAGATGCGTAGGGGGCGCGGGGCCGCCGAGGACCTGTGCGCACGCGGTACGGTGGCCGATAGTTGGCGTCTGCACACGCACGTGGTGCGTGCATGTACCGGCCAACCGTATTGCGACGCGTGATACCGGAGCCAACGATATTCGACCGTACCGCGTGCGCACGGGTGCGCACCCTACGGCCGTACTATCGTCAGTTACCCTTCGCCAAAGCGGTACCCCCCACGGCGCCGTTGGCGGTCGCGGCGCCATTGTCCGGCGTGAGCGATGCCGTCACGGCAGCCTTCTCGGCAGCGTCGATCCTGTCGCCGTTCCAGACCACCTTCTCGTCCACCGAGTACAGCTTGCACGGCTGGCTGCTCTTGGCCGAGCAGGTCGCCAGCGCGCGCGCGTCCGGGTCTTCGCCTTCCTCGGCCCAGCACCAGGCGCCGCTGGGCGAGATCGCGAAAGCGCGCGGCGTCATCTTGGTCAGGTATTCGCGGTAAGCGCCGCGCCCGGATTGGGACAGGAAGGGCACCGAGTCGACATCGTCGATCTTGGCGAAGTTGGTCTCGGCCGGGCTCGGCGCTTCCGGAATGTCGTACAGCACCTTGGTCGGCATGCCGACCTGCTGCAGGAACTGCTCGGTATCGGCCAGCCATACCTTTTCGCCGTCGCGGCTGGCAACCATGCCATGCGAATCGCGCTTGAACGCCGGGTATTCGACCAGGCGGCCCCTGCCGCCATTCTGGACATAGGCGTCGTGCATGCGCGCGGCCAGGTCCGGCCCGAACAGCGAGTCGTTCTCGCCATACATCCACAGGCTCGGCAGCCTGGCCTTGCTGCCGTATTCGCCAAACGCCGACACCAGCGCCGAGCGCCAGCCGCAGTTGTTCGAATCGTCGCGCAGGCCGCCGGCGAAATTGATCAGGCCGCGCACGCCGGGCAGATCGCGCGTGCCCAGCGCGATCGTCGCCAGGCCGCCGTACGACTGGCCGGCGATCACGATACGGTCGCGGTCGACCCACGGCTGGGCGCGCGCATACTCGAGCGTGGACAGGATATCCTCGGCCTGGGCGTAGCCGTTGGCCGTCATGTCGCAGCCGTGGTCGTGGTAGCGTCCGGTCGAGTTGGCAAAGCCCTGGCGCATCGGCACCATCACCGCATAGCCGCGTTTCACGAACGCCATGGCCATGTGGTAGAAACGATCGCGCGGCTGCAGGTTGGGGCGGCCGGGATCCTTGCCGTGGTTCAGGATCAGGAGCGGAAACGGCCCCGGCCCGTTGGGCTGGAACACGGTCGTTTCAAGCATCGCCTGATGGTTCCGGCCGGCGGGCACCAGCTCGATGTGTTCGTTGAGGCGGTAGTCGAGCTGAAGTTCTTGTTCGATTGCCAAGCCTGGCAGCAGCGCGAGGCTGGCAAGAAGTGCGGTGGTAAGTTTGCGAACAGATGGTCGTACTCTAAACATGGAAACTCTCGAGTGCGGCCCGCCGTTGGAGCGATATCGCTGGCGGTTGGGGACTGATTGCTCAGGGGAATAATTGATTCTAAGCAGCCAGATTTTCGAGAGCAATATCCGTTTAGGCAATTCCCAGAGATAAATCTACGCGTGTGGCCACTATTGCCACAACCGGCCGATAATCGGGTGCGAAGGATTTCGCGCATGAACACAGGTGACGACCGCCGCGCCCAGCTACCCTGCGCCGCCGCGCTTGGCATGCGTGGCGGCGCCGGCGCGCGCTTGACGGCCGGGGAGGGGGCATGAGCAGGTACCGCCCGCGCGAATGGCATCCGGAAGAGCGGCCAAGCCTGCCCGGCTCGCCCTCGTTTCCACAGGGGCGGCCGTTCTCGATGCGGATTGCCTATTTGGCCGTGGGCACGATCGTCACCTTGACCGGTGGCCTGGGCAACGCACTGGTATCGGCCAACCTGGTCAACCTGCAAGGCGTGCTGGGCGCCTATTCGACCGAGACCAACTGGCTGCCGGTCGCCTATGTGATGACAAATGCCTCGATGAACCTGCTGCTGGTGAAATTCCGCCAGCAGTTCGGCCTGCGCCTGTTCACCGAGTTGTTCCTGGTGCTGTATGCGGTGGTGACGTTCGCGCACCTGTTCGTCAACGACCTTGCCTCGGCCATCATGGTGCGTGGCGCGCACGGGCTGGTGGGAGGCGCACTGTCGACGCTCGGCCTGTACTACACGCTGCAGGCCTTTCCGCGACGCGAGACGCGCCTGCGCGGCACCGCGCTGTCGCTCGGTATTTCCCAACTGCCGGTGCCGCTGGCATACATCTTCTCGAACGACCTGCTGCAGTTTGGCGAGTGGCGCGGGCTATACATGTTCGAGCTGGGCTTGGCGCTGCTGGCACTGGCCTGCACGGTGGCGCTCAAGCTGCCGCCGGGCGACCACTACAAGGTGTTCCGGCGGACCGATTTCCTCACCTTTGCCCTGTTCGCGCCGGGCGTGGCGTTGCTGTCGGTGGCAGTGACCTTCGGGCGCCTGCTGTGGTGGTTCGATACGCCGTGGGTCGGCATCGCGCTGGCCACCTCGATCGTGCTGATCGTGGCCGCGATCGCGGTCGAGCACAACCGCACCAACCCGCTGCTCAATATCCGCTGGCTCACCAACGGCAACATCGTCCGGCTGGGGCTGGCGATGATCCTGGTGCGCGTCGTGCAATCGGAGCAGAGCGTGGGCGCGGTCGCGTTCCTGCGCCTGATGGGCCTGAACAACAACGAAATGACGACGCTGTTCGGCATCGTGGTGCTGGCCACCATTCTCGGCACCGTGGTGGCGGCGGTCACCGTCAATATCGACCACCTGCTGGCGCCACAGGCGGTCGCCCTCTTGATCATGGCGCTGGGCGCCTGGATCGATTCGCACACGACCAATGTGACGCGGCCCCCACAGATGTACTTGAGCCAGAGCCTGCTGGGGTTCGGCGGCGCGCTGTTCCTCGGTCCGCTGGTCATATCGCTGATAAGCCAGGTGGTCGCCAACCCGTCCAACCTGGTCAGTTTTTCGGTGATGTTCAGTCTTAATCAAAACCTCGGCGGGTTGATCGGCACGTCACTGATCGGCACGTTCCAGGTGGCGCGCGAAAAGTTCCACTCATCGCAGCTCGTCGGTAACCTGACTGCGCTCGATCCGCTGGTCGCGGACAGAGTCCAACGCACCGCCGGTGCATTCGGGCGCGCGATCGCCGACCCGGCCGCGCGCACCAGACAGGCGCTCGCCACCCTGTCCGCCAGTGCCAACCGCGAGGCCAACGTCCTCGCCTACAACGACGTGTTCATGCTGATCGCCTTGTTGGCCACGCTGCACGCGATGTGGGTGATCGGCCGCGCGCTGTATCTCCGGCGCCAGGCCAGGCTGGCGCCGCCCGCGCCGCCTGGCCCGCCGGCCGTTCCTCCTCAACTGACCGACTGACATGGCCGAAGCCACCGCGACACCAGCTTCCACGCCCACCAGCGCTGCGCCCCAGAAGCCGAAGCGCAAAGTCTGGCTGAGCGCGCTCGTCTTTGCCGTGCTGGCGCTGGCCGGCGTGCTGATCGTCCTGTACGCCTGGGAGCTGCCGCCGTTTCGCAGCGCGATCCAGAGCACCGAAAACGCGATGGTGAACGGCCAGGTGACGATCATCAGTCCCCAGCTGTCCGGTTACGTGGTCGAGGTTCACGTGCAGGACTTCCAGTACGTGCGCCAGGGCGAACTCCTGATGCAGATCGACGACCGCATCTATCGTCAGCACCTGGACCAGGCGCACGCCCAGTTGCACACCGCGCTCGCCGCGCTGGCCAACTACCCGCAGGCCAACCGCAGCGCGCAAGCGACGGTGGCCCAGAACCAGGCGGCGCTGGTCAACGCCCAGGCGCAACAGCGCAAGGCGCAGGCCGACCTGCGGCGGGTCGAGGAGCTGGCGGCCGACGGTTCGCTGTCCACACGCGAGCTCGACGCCGCGCGCGCCACGTATGCGCAGACATCGGCGGCGACCGAACAGGCCCGCGCCACGCTCGAGATCGGGCGCCAGAACCTGCGTTCGGTAAGCGTCAACCTCAACTCGCTCAAGGCGGCGGTGGAAACCGCGCAGGCAGCGATCCGGCTGGCCGAAATCGACCTGTCGAACACGCGCATCGTGGCGCCACGCGATGGCCAGCTGGGACAGGTGACGGTGCGCCTGGGCGCCTGGGTCAACTCGGGCGCACAGCTGACGGCGCTGGTGCCGCCGGTGACCTGGGTAATCGCCAACATGAAGGAGACGCAGATGGCCAACGTGCACGTGGGCCAGCGCGCCACTTTCACGGTCGATGCGCTTAACAACGCCAGGCTGCGCGGGATTGTTGAACGCATCTCGCCGGCCACCGGTTCCGAATTCGCCGTGCTCCCGCCCGACAACGCGACCGGCAACTTCGTCAAGATCGCCCAGCGCATCCCGGTGCGCATCAGTATCGACACCGATCAGCCGCTGGCGCGGCGGCTGCGGCCCGGCATGTCGGTCGTGGTCAGCATCGATACCGCGTCGGGGCCACAGGGACGCCGGCAATGAGGCGTGCCGCCGGCAAGGCGCGCGTTGGTGCGGCCCTGCTGCTTGCGCTCGTGCTCGCGGGTTGCGGCATGGCGCCGCAAAAGCCCCCCGCATCGACCCTGGTCATGCCGCCTGCGTGGCGAACGCCGGTCGTCGGGCCGGAATCAAAAGTCGAGCGCGACTGGTGGCGCGCGTTCGACGACCCGGCGCTCGACGCGCTGGTGCGCAAGGCACTGGAGCACAATGCAGACCTGCGCACGGCGCGCTCCCGGCTGCAGGAGTACCGGGCGCGCGTGATCGTGGCGCAAAGCGCACAACGGCCGGAACTGAATGCGAACCTTAGCCCGAGCAAGTCGCGCCTCATCGGGCCGTTCGGTACGCCGATCCAGATCGCGGCGATTACTGGCGGCGTAACGGCCAGCTATGAGGTCGACCTGTCCGGAGCCCTGGCCGCGACGACCGCGGCGGCGCGCTTCGATTACCAGACGCAGCAGGCCGCAGCCGACGCGGCGGCGTTGTCGGTCGCGGCTACCGTGGCGTCAGGCTACTTGAACCTGCGCGGGCTCGACGCCCAACTGGTGGTGGCGCACGACACGCTCATCTCGCGCCAGCGTTCGTTCGACCTGGCACGGCGCCAGTTCGAAGTCGGCTACAGCTCGCGGCTCGAGCTGGCGCAGGCCGAGGCGGAGCTGCATACGGCCGCCGGCGTGGTGCCGCAGCTTGAACAGGCGATCGGAGAGCAGGAGAACGCGCTGTCCGTGCTCGTCGGCGACAATCCGGGACCGGTTGCGCGCGGCCGTACGCTCAGCGAGCTCAATGCCCCATCGATCGCCCCCGGGCTGCCGTCCGAGCTCCTGCGCCGGCGCCCCGACATCGCCCAGGCCGAGCAAGCGGTGGCGGCGGCAGATGCCAACCTGGCGGCGGCGCGTGACAAGTTGCTGCCTTCGCTCAGCCTGAACGCATCGTACGGGATGTATGCGTACAGCCTGAAGCAGCTGGTGCAAGAGCCGTTCCAGTTGTGGAGCATTGGCGCCAGCGTGCTGGCACCGCTCTTTAATGGCGGCCGCCTGCGCGCTCAGGCCGACATTGCCGCCTCGCTGCGCGACCGGGCGGTGTTTGCATACGAGAGCGTGGTGCGCAATGCCTTTGCCGAAACCGAGAACAGCCTGGACGCGATCGAGCGCCTTGGCGACCAGCTGCGCGAAGCCCAGGCGCGGCAGCTGGTCCAGGCCGAGGTGCTGCGCGTGGCGCACAAGCGCTATGCGAATGGCTATGCCTCGTACCTGGAGGAGCTGGACGCGCAGCGCAACCTGTTCAGCGCACAGATCAACGTCCTGCAGCTGCGCCAGAACCTGCTCGCGGCCCATGTCAACCTGTATCGGGCGCTGGGAGGCGGCTGGACTCCCGGGCGCGCCAAGGACTCTGAAGGCAACAGGGCGCCGTGACTGCTACAATCCGCGGCCAATGATTGATGCCACCAAACCCAAACGCCCGACCTGCGCCACCTGCCTGCGTGCGCAGGCGGCATGCATCTGCGGCTGGATCGCGCACTGCGACTCGCGCGTGGAACTGCTGATCCTGCAGCACCCGCTCGAGGTGGGCAATGCCAAGAACAGCGCGCGCCTGCTGCACTTGTGTGTGGGCGGCAGCCGGTTGCTGGTCGGCGAGACGTTTGCAGAGGCGCAACTGCTCGAATGGCTGTACGGAGACGCACGTGTGCCCGTCCTGCTGTATCCGGAGACCCCGGGCGATGCGTCGCTCGGCATCGCGCCGCCGCCGGCCCTGAATGCAAACCTGCTGGGCGAGCCGGCGCGCTTGCGGCTGGTGGTGATCGACGCCACCTGGCGCAAGAGCCGCAAGATGCTCTACACCAATCCGCTGCTGCAGCGCCTGCCCCGGCTGGCCTTGCGCGACATGCCCGCGTCAAATTATCGGATCCGCAAGGCGCACGCCCCGGACCAGCTCTCGACATTGGAAGCGTCCGCGCATGCCCTGATGCAGTTGCACGACGACACGGAACGGTTTTGGCCGCTGCTCACCGCATTCGACGGTTTTGTGGCGCAACAGGCCCGCTACGCACACGCTTGAATTCACCAACGGAGCGCAGTAAGATACTGTATAAACGTACAGTACAGGTGACCTGTGGCCGAACGCGAACAACGCAAGGGTGGCGACTCCAGCGAAGAGCCGGTGGTGTTTCACCAGCGCCCGCCAGCAGCGCGCAAGGGGCGTGGCGCGGTGTCCAACATCCAGGGCCGTTATGAAGTCGACGTGCGCGAGCGCTTTGACGATGGCTGGTCGCGGGACGACGAGGAGGGCGAGCCGGCGCCGTTCAAGACCCAGGTTACGGACGAGTACGCCAAGACCATCCTCACCCGCAATGCTTCACCGGACATACCCTTCAACGTCTCGCTGAATCCGTACCGTGGGTGCGAGCACGGTTGCATCTACTGCTTCGCGCGGCCGACGCACAGCTATCTTGGGCTGTCGCCCGGACTCGATTTCGAAAGCCGCCTGTTCGCCAAGGTCAACGCCGCCGACCTGCTGCGGCGCGAACTGGCGCGGCCTGGATACGTGCCCGAGCACATCGCCATCGGCGTGAACACCGATGCCTACCAGCCGTGCGAGCGCGAGCGCGGCATCACGCGCCAGGTGATCGAGGTGCTGCACGAGTGCAATCACCCGGCTGGCCTGATCACCAAGTCGTCATTGATCGAACGCGATATCGACCTGTTGGCGCCGATGGCGGCCAAGGGCCTGGTCTGCGCCGCGATCACGCTCACCACCCTGGAGCCGGACATCTCGCGCACGCTCGAGCCACGCGCGGCTGCGCCAGCGCGTCGCCTGCGCGCGATCCGCACACTGACCGAGGCCGGCATCCCGGTCAGCGTCAGCGTCGCACCCATCATCCCGTTCATTACCGAGCCGGAAATCGAAAAGATACTTGAGGCCGCGCGCGATGCCGGCGCGGTCGGGGCGCACTATGTGGTGCTGCGGCTGCCGTGGGAAGTCAATCCGCTGTTCCACGAATGGCTGCAGGCACATTTTCCCGAGCGTGCGCAGCGCGTGATGAACCGCGTGCGCGAAATGCGCGGCGGCAAGGACTACGACAGCGATTTTTCCCAGCGCATGCACGGGGAGGGCGTCTGGGCCGACCTGATCCGCCAAAGGTTCACCAAGACCGTCGAGCGGCTGGGCATGAGCGGATTTCGCGGGCGTTTCGAGCGGCTCGACGTGTCGCAGTTCAAGCGCCCGCAGGTGGTGCCGGCGCCGCCGGGCAAGCAGTGCGGCAACGCGACCGGGCAGCTCGATCTGTTCTAGCCACAATGAAGCCTGCCGACTGAAAAAAGTTACGCAAGTGCCGATTTCATCAATTCGATTAGTGGCAAGCTCGGCCGTAGTCCGGTTGTCAGAAGAATATTATTGAACTAAACGCCATGTTGAAGGTCGCGGCCAACGCGGCGTTTCGCTGCCTTTGCGCTTGGCTAACCGACCCCACAGCGGGTTGTTGCGTGATCGCAATTGATGAGATTTCTTTCATGCGAGCATTTTGACTTGCGCACCCAAAAAACTGCCATCAGGTGGCTCTTACTGACGCGACGTGATCGTTAAGGCTAAGGCAATGCCATGAAACGTCACCTTCAAAGAAGATGGTTAAAAGGTTCGGCGACGGTCGTTGTAGCCTTGGCCTGCGTCTGGGGCGCGGTCGCGGCCTGGGGAAAGCTTGACGGAGCGTCCGTCCGGCCGGCCGGATGCTTCGGCCGATACGCGGTCACGGCACAAGTGCCGGTGCATCTGATTGATCGCGCCTTCCAGTTCTATTGGGGCGACGTCCAAACTTATCGTGAAAGTGCCGTGGCATACGAGGCCCGGTTGCGTGAGGCACTGGCGCGGGCGCGGCAAGACGGCGGGCTGATCGAGGAACCCAAGCTCATCGGTCCCGGCAGCGGTACTCTCTTCGTCAGGCAAGAGGAACTGGGTGCGCCATACGATCCAAACGCCTCGGAGGTCGTGGGGCTCACCCATATCGACGGCGTGACCTTCGAGTACAAGAAGCGCACTGTTAACCGGCTGCGTGGATTGGCGAAGGAGCGCGCCCAGGAGATCCTTGCGGCCGCACATGGATACCAGGAAAGTGAAAGCCCGACAGAGGACGCCTTTTGCGTCGGCGACGGGGTGCTCACGCTGGCGCGCCAACGTGGCTGGTATGAGTCGGTGCAGCTTGGTGGAACGTTCAACCTGCACGGATTCGCTTATGGCTTCCTGTTAAGCATTCGCGCGGCGCCGGGCGGGGAAATGGATTCGAATGACCTGGAAGACCGGCGGCAGGCGATGTTGCAGGCGGCCGGCGCGGGCAATACAACCGTGCGTTCGGCGGTACCCGTTGCGCAAGGGTATCCGGGTGAGCGCCTGCTCTACGTCGAGCGGCAGGACGAGTCGCAGTTTCCTGTCTATGAGTGGGAAGGTGCGCCGGAGCCGGCCGCCCGGCACGGTCCTCCGGAGCGCGTCGTACTGCACATCTGGCCGGAACGCCGCGGCGACTTCAGCGCGGCCAACTCCCTGGTGCGAGCTGCACAGGAAGGAAAGCATGACAAGCCTTTCCTGTTCGAGGTCAGGCCACTGCCGCTACAGGCCAAGCCGCCGCGCCAGCCTTTTGCCCCCGCCGGAGAGGAGAGCAAGCTGCCATGGGCGATACGCCTGTTGAATCGACAGACGATGGAACCGCTGGCCGGACGTGCTTATACGCTGCATCGCAATGACAAGGCAGTGTTCAAAGGGCGTTCCGACCCCGAAGGCTATACCCTGACCCAAAATATCGATTATTTCGAAACGTTGACCGTACGCGTGGAGGCTGAAACCGAATCCGCCTCCTCCGGCGAGTAAAGGTTGTAGCGTTCTCTCGATTCCATTACGATTGCTGCTCGGTAATTGAAGGGCAAGTCATGGCAGAGCAGGACGTGGAAATGGATGTGGTCGAGAAGATCGTGTTTGTCGGCGCCGAGTCGACCGGCAAGTCGACGCTGGTGGAGTATCTGGCACGGCAATTCGACACCGCATATGTCCCCGAAATTGGCCGCTTGGTCTGGGAAGAAAAGCAGGGCAAGCTGAACGTGGACGACTATGTCGACATCGCGGTCAAGCATCGACAGGCCGAGGTCGAGGCGCAGGCGCGCGCGCGCCGTTACCTGTTCGTGGACACCAGCGCGCTCACCACGCTGCTGCTCGGTTACGAGTTTGGCCACATCGACCAGGCGCCAGCCGAACTGCTGAACTATGCCGACGACTGCAAGCAGCGCTACGCCCACCATTTCGTGTGTGCCGACGACATCCCGTTCGTGCAGGATGGCGTGCGCCAAAATGAAGACTGGCGCGGGCGCATCCACAAGCTGGTGCTGGAAGACCTTCAAGCGCGCGGCATTGCGTACACGATCGTGCGCGGAACGGTCGAGGAGCGCGCGGAACAGGTACGGCGCGTGCTCAAGGCTGCCTGAGCCGTTTTCAGCAGGCTGTCACGGGTGGCAAAGCGCCCGTCAACTCCGCCAGATGCCGCTCGATCTCGAACACGTGCGGATCCGTCTTGCCCAAATCACGCAGCGCCTGGGCCAGCTCAAGCAGGTATTCGCTATTTGGACCGCTGGGTCCGGCCGCGCCTGCGATATGGCGGGCGATCTCGCGTTCGGTGGCCGGCCCGAGGTAGGCAGCGTTTTCGTGGGTGGCAATGTAGACCAGGCCTTCGACACTGGTGCCATCTTCAAAACGCATGTCGATCGCCAGGCGCAGGTAGCCGTTCTTTTCGCGATGGTCGAGGTGGGCGAATTCCTCAGGGGTGACGAGGTAGGCCATGCCGTGGCAGACGGCGCCGGGCTCCGGCACCAGCGTGACCACCCTTCCTGGCGCGGTTTCGGTGCCGCGATGGTCGTGTGAACCCTGCCAGAAGCGACGCGCCCAGTTGGCGATGCTGGCCGGCCGCCGCTCGAGGAAGGGAAAGTCGGCCTTGAAGATCAGCGAGCCGTAGCCGAACAGCCAGACGCTTGCGTGACTGTCGAATTTGTCCATGCGCTGGTTGATCGCAATGGTGTTGGGGGACATCCTTGTATTTCCTACTAAAATTTCCTGGGGAAACCGTTCCGCTAATTGTAGCGCGCGCGGTGGTCAGGTGCTGGAAGCTGCCTCAAGTCTGAATGTCTTGCGTGGCGGGCCGTTGTTCCGACACGAAGCGCAGCAGGAAGTCGATGAAGCTTTCCGCCGCCGGCGACAGCGAGCGGCCGGCACGGGTGTAGACGTAGAAGCGGCGGGTGAGCACTGGTTCCTCCAGGGGCCGCATGGAGAGGCGATACAGGTTCACCAGCGGTTCGGCATAGGGCAGGCATACCGTCACGCCCAGTCCGCTGCTGACCATCGCCAGCGCGGTGGTCATGAAAGTCACCTCGTTGGCCGGCTGCAGCGCCAGGTCCCGCATGTCCGCGTGCAGCCGCTCGGTGAACTGGCCCTTGAGCGAGATAAACGGATGCTGCGTCAGGTCCTGCCAGGTCACGCGCGCACGAGTCGCGAGCGGATGGTCTTGCGGGCACACCAGGGCGAACGGCATGTCGAACAGTTCGCGCGCCTGCAATTGGGGCGCCGGATCGCGCTCGGGCCCGATGCCCAGGTCGACTTCCCCCGACAGGACGCGCGTGATCACGCTCTCGACTTCACAGTCGGCCAGGCGCACCTGGATCGCGGGGTGCTCGGCCTTGTAGGCGGCAATCGCGCCCGGCGCCATCGTGCAGGCCATCAGTTGCGGCGCCGCGATCCGCACGATCCCGGTCTTCAGGCGGGTTTGCTGGGCAATGTTCGCCAACGCACCGTCGAGATCGTCCAGCATCTGGCCAAATAGGGGGTAGAGCTCGGTCCCGATTTCGGTGAGGGCGATTCGGCGTGTGTTGCGATCAACCACACGCGCGCCCAATGTTTGTTCCAATTCTTTGATTAAACCCGATAAAGCTGATTGGGTGACGTGCATTGACTGGGCAGCAAGCGTAAAGTTACCAGTCTTGGCCAGTGCTACGAAGGCACGCATCTGGCGCAGCGTAGGATTCATAAGGTAATCCGATAAGTCAGGCGGGAAATATTGTTTGTATGATAGTTCGTTTTACCCTTAAATGGCGGGAACTATTTGCAACGTGAAGGAGACGCCATGAAACTCGCAACCCTGAAGGCTGGTGGCCGCGACGGCACACTGGTCGTCGTCAGCCGCGACCTGCTGACCGCGCAAGAGGTGCCCGGGGTCGCGCGCACGCTGCAGCATGCGCTGGACGACTGGCACATGGTCGCGCCCCGCCTGCAGCAGGTATACGAACGGCTTAATGCCGGCAACGCCGAGGGGGCCGTATCGTTCCATCAGGACGCCTGTCATTCGCCCCTGCCGCGCGCGTATCAGTGGGCGGACGGTTCAGCCTACATCAACCACGTCGAGCTGGTGCGCCGCGCGCGCGGTGCGCAAGTGCCGGAATCGTTCTACGCCGACCCGCTGATGTACCAGGGCGGTTCCGATTCGTTCGTCGGCCCGCGTGATCCGATCGCCGTGCTGGAGCAAGAGTGGGGCATCGACTTCGAGGCCGAGGTCGCGGTGGTCACCGGCGACGTGCCGATGGGCGCCAGCGCCGACCAGGCGCAAGATGCGATCCGCCTCGTCATGCTGGTCAACGACGTCTCGCTGCGCAACCTGATTCCGGGCGAGCTTGCCAAGGGTTTCGGCTTTTTCCAGTCCAAGCCGGCCAGTGCGTTCTCGCCGGTCGCCGTCACGCCTGACGAACTGGGCAGCGCCTGGCGCGACTGCAAGCTGCATCTGCCGCTGCAGGTGACATTGAACGGGCGCCTGTTCGGCAAACCGGACGCCGGCACCGACATGACCTTCAACTTCGCCCAGCTGATCGCACACGCCGCGCGCACACGCGAGCTGGGCGCGGGCAGCATCATCGGCTCGGGCACCGTGTCGAACAAGCAGGGCAGCCTGCACGGCTCGAGCATCGCGAACGGCGGCGTCGGTTACTGCTGCCTGGCCGAGCTGCGCACTTACGAAACGATCGAGCAGGGCGCGCCGCAAACGCCGTACCTGCGCCATGGCGATACCGTCCGTATCGAGATGCTTGACGCAAGCGGCGCGTCCATCTTCGGGACCATCGAGCAGGAGGTTGCGCACTACCACGGGAGGAAGGAATGAAGCTCTACACGTACTTTCGCAGCTCGGCGGCATACCGGGTGCGCATCGCTCTTAACCTCAAGGGCCTGTCCTACGAGGCGATTCCGGTTCACCTGTTAAGAAACGGCGGCGAGCAGCTCCAGGACGACTACCGCAATATCAACCCGAGTGCCTCCGTGCCTGCGCTACAGGACGAGCGTGGCACGGTGACCCAGTCGATGGCGATCCTGGAGTATCTCGAAGAGACCCACCCGGACGTGCCGCTGCTGCCGCCTGATCCGCTCGGGCGCGCACGGGTGCGCGAGCTGTCCCAGATCGTCGCCTGCGATATCCACCCGCTGAACAATTTGCGCGTGCTGCGCTACCTGAAGCATACCGTGGGCGTGTCCGAGGAAACGAAGGACGAATGGTATCGCCACTGGGTCAGGGAAGGCCTGGCGGCGCTGGAAGCGCACCTGGATCGCGACCGCGGCACGGGGCACTTCTGCCACGGCGAGACGCCTAGCCTGGCCGACTGCTTCCTGGTGCCGCAGGTGTTCAATGCCGAGCGCTTCGGGATCGACGTTTCCGCCTACCCGAATATCGCCCGCATCAACGCCAACTGCGTGGTCCTGCCGGCGTTTCAGCACGCCCACCCATCCCAGCAGCCCGACGCCGAATAGTCCGCCGCTCAGTCGGCCCGCAGGGCATCCACGATCTCCATGCGGGCCGCGCGCAGCGCCGGCAGGAAGCCGCCGACAAAGCCCATCGCCAGCGCGAACAGCAGCGACTCGGCGATGATCGCAAGGTTCAGCCGGAAGCCGAACGCCAGCTCGGAGAACGACTGGAAGTTGGTGGTCGAAAAGGAGAGGAACTGCATCAGCGAGGCGCAGGCCAGGCCGGCGACGCCCCCGGCCAGCCCGAGCATCAGCGACTCGACAAGGAAGGCGGCCAGGATGCTGCGTCTTTGGTAACCGAGCGCGCGCAGGGTGCCGATTTCCGTCACGCGGTTGGCCACCGAGGCGTGCATCGTAACCGACGCGCCGATCACCGCGCCGATCGAAAAGATCACCGAGAGCGCCAGCCCGAGGACGTCGATGAAGGTCGACAGCGCGCGCGTCTGGTCCGAGTAGAACGCCTGTTCGCGCTTGGCTTCGAGGGTCAGGCGCGGGTCGGATTCGACCGTCTTCTTGAATGCGTCATACTCTCCGCTGGCGGCCAGCTTGAGCACCAGCGACGAATACACCGGCCGCCGGAACGCCTGCATCAGCTGGTCGCAATCGCCCCAGATCTCGGAATCGAAGCCGCTGTTGCCGGCGTCGAACAGGCCGACCACGGTCCAATCGCGCTGGCCGAAGCGTATTTGTTCGCCCAGGCCCGTCCCGACGAAGCGGTGCGCGATGCCGGCGCCGGCGATAATTTCGGACGAGCCGGGGCGGAACATGCGGCCCGCAACCAGACGCACTTGCGGCCGCAGCGCGCGTGCGTGTGGGCCGACGCCGCGGATCAGCACATTGGAACGGCGCGGGGCCGCGCCCTGGTCCGGCGCGCGCCGGTCGAGCGAGATCAGCACCACCGTCTCGCGCGAGGCGAAAGGCAGGCCGTCGCGCGCGAGCGCGACCTGCGGCTGGCTTTCGACCACGCTTGCCTGCTCGCGCGGGACAGCGCTTTGCACCTCGGTTTCGGCCGAACTGCGGATCAGCACCACGTTGTCGAACTCGCCGGTGGTGACCATGGTCGCCTTCAGGCCGGCGTCCAGCATCAGCACCGCGGCAAACACGAACACCACCAGCGCCATGCCCGCTGCGGTAAGCGCGGTGGTCAGGCGCCGCGCCCACAGGGTGCGTGCGATGTAACTTGGCGGAATCTTCATGCGACGCTCCGCAGGCCTTCGGCGATGTTCACGCGCGCCGCGCGCAGCGCCGGCGCGGCCGCCGCCACCAGGCCGACCGCGAGCGCGGCGCCGAACTGCATCAGCAGCGTGCCCGGCGCGACCTCGAACACCGGAAAGATCGTGCCCATGCGCGCCGCGAACGCGGCCGTCACCGGGAACAGCAGTGCGGCCCCGAGCGCTGCCCCGAACAGGGACAGCAGCAGCGATTCGCCGACGATCAGCCGTGCCAGAAAGCCGGGCCCGAAGCCGAGCGCCTTAAGCGTGGCGTATTCCGACAGCCGTTCGCGCGCGCTCATCGCCATCGTATTGGCCATCACCGCCATGATGATCAGGATGACGACGAACGACACCAGCCGGATCGCCACCACGATCGCGTCCGACATCGAGACGAACGAGAGCTGGAATGCTTTTTCGGTTTCGGTCAGTGTTTCGGCCAGCGAGTTGCTGAAGGAGGCGTCGATTGCGGCGCTGACCGCCGCCGCGTGCTCGGGGCTGCGGATCTGCACCACGTACACGCCGACCTGGTTCGCGCGTCGCGGCGCGGTCTTGAGCAAAGACTCGTTCAGGTAGTCCCAGTGGAAGAACATCTGGGTGGTCACGGTGCTGCTCTGGCGGCCGTCGTAAATCCCGCGCACCACGAACTCCCACTGGCCGGGGAAGATCGTGCCACGCAACGGGATCACGTCGCCGATCTTAAAGTGATATTCGTCGGCCAGCTTGCGCCCGACCAGCGCGCCCTTGCGGTCGCGTAGAAACGCCTTGCGCTGATCCTCCGGCAGCACAAAATCCGGATAGATGTCGAGGTAGTTGGCGCCGGAAATCGCCAGCTGGGGGAAGAAGTTCTTCGGTTCCTGGTAGATGCCGCCGAACCAGTTGGCATAGGCGACGCGCGTGACGCCATCGACGGCGCGGATCTTGGCCGCATAGGAGATCGGCAGCGCGAACACCAGCGAAATGGCGTTGCGCGTGACGAGGGTGGTGTTCGACGCCGCGTCGGCGCCCGCGTACCACGCCTTTACCACGGTCTGCAGCAGGCCGAAGGCGAGGGTGGCGACCACCAGGCCGGCCACCGTCAGGATGGTGCGCAGCTTGTGGCGCAGCGCATTGCGTACGATGAGCCTGGAGGTCTGCATGGGCTAGCGCGGCATGTGCAGCTCGCCCTTTTCGAGGTGGATGACGGTGCGCGCGCAAGCCGCGGCCTGCGCGTCGTGGGTGACCATGATGATGGTCTTGCCCAGTTCACGGTTCAGGCGCTGCATCAGGTCGAGGATTTCGCTCGCGGACGCGCGATCCAGGTCGCCGGTCGGCTCGTCGGCGGCGATCAGGGTCGGGTCGGTGACGACCGCGCGTGCGATCGCCACCCGTTGCTGCTGGCCGCCCGACAACTCGCCGGGCCGGTGGTCCAGGCGTTCGCCAAGCCCGACCATATGTAAGGTCAGCGCCGCCCGTTCGCGCCGCTCGCGCCGGGTGAGGTTTGTGAGCAGCAGCGGCAGCTCGACGTTCTCCAATGCGGACAGGACCGGCATCAGGTTATAGAACTGGAAGATGAAGCCGACGTGCGCCGCACGCCAGGCTGCCAACCCGGCTTCGCCCAGCGTAGTGATGTCCTGTCCGGCGACGCGCAACCCGCCACGGTCCGGCTTGTCGATGCCCGCAATGAGGTTGAGCAGGGTGCTTTTGCCGGACCCGGATGGCCCCATCAACGCGGTGAAGTCGCCGGTCTGGATCGAGAGCGTGATGTCGGTCAGGACCGGCACCACCTGGCTGCCGCGCCGGTAGGATTTGGCCAGGTGTTCGATCTCGACCAGCGCCGCCATGATTTACTTGCTCACATTCTCGACCGCCATGCCGTCCGCCAGTCGCCCGTTGGGGTTGAGCACGACCTTGTCGCCGGGCGCGAGGCCCGCGACCTCCAGCAGTTCGCCGAGCCGGCGTCCGGTGCGCACCGGCGCCTCGTGCACGCGGCCGTTGCTGACCACGTACGCGACCTGGCGGGCGCCGCGGCTGGCGAGCGCCGCCGCCGGCATCGCCAGGAAGGGCCGGCGTTCGTCAGGCCTTAGCGCGCGCGACAGGAAGCCCACGCGCGCGCTCATGTCGGGCAGCACGCGCGGGTCGCGCTCGATAAAGCGCAGCTTGGCCGTGAGCGTGGCCTTGCTGCGGTCCACCGTCGGCACCATGCGCGCCACCACGCCCGAAAGGCGCAGCGCGGGAAACGCGTCGAGCTGGATCTCGGCGCTCTGGCCGACGTAAATGTGGGACAGGCTCGATTCCGACACGTCGGCTTCCACCTCGAGCGTGTCCATGTCGGCCATCGTCACGACCGCCCCCTTGGTGTCGGCCGCGGCCGAAAATGGGGTGATGTTGTCGCCCACGTTGGCGTTCTTGGTCAGGATCACGCCATCGAAGGGAGCGCGGATCAGGGTCTGGTCCAGTGCCACCTGGGCCGCGCGCGCGTTCGCCTGAGCGGCGGTGATCGCTGCTTCCATCCCGACCACGGTGGCGCGCGCCTTGTTGTAGCGCGCCAGCGCTGTGTCATTGGCGGCCTGCGAGATGAAGTGCCGGGCGAGCAAATCCGATGAGCGCTGGTAGGCGTTGCGCGCGTCATCCAGTTCGGCCTGGGCTTGCACCAGGTTGGCGCGCGCCACGCGCACATTGGCCTGCGCCTGGCCGAGCGCAGCGCTCACGTCGCGGTTTTCCAGCCGTGCGATGACTTCGCCCTGCCTGACATGGCTGCCCTCCAACACCCCCAGCCATTCGAGACGGCCGGTGGCCTTGGACGAGATCGACGCCTTGCGCTGCGGCGCCACGTAGCCGGTGGCGCTGAGCACGGTCACCTGTTGCGACGGGTAGGCCAGGGTGACGCTTGCCGTTTCGACGCTGGCGCTGCTGGCCAGCCAGTGCCAGGCAAGCAGGGCAGCCGCGCTAGCCACCAGCAGGAGCGCAATCCATGCCAGGGTCCGGCGCGCACCTCGTGGTCCAATCGGCGGCGGCACGCCGCGGTCGATTGACAGCTTGGCGAGGTCGGACGTATCCACATGCTTCCTTGCGCTGGATGAACAGGACCGGCAAGCGAAAGGCGCTGGAATTGCATGCAACCGTGGCCCTTTCGGCCGACACGTGAATCGACCGAAAAACCGGCGTCGCCGGCGGGGCAGCCTGCGCGGTTAATCAGTGCCTGGTCGGGGAACGGTCCGGCTCGGACGGCGTGGAAATCTCGTCAAGGGCGTGATCAACCCCGGCCGAGTGCTTGGTCGCCATGTCGCCAAGCGACACGATGCCGACCATCATGTGTGACTGCTCGTCCAGCACTGGCACGCGGCGGATCTGCACGTCGCCCATCTTGTTGAGCACTTCATCCACGGTCTGCCCAGTGGTGCAGGTGCGCACCTCGGTGCTCATCACATCGCTGACATGGGTGCTGCCCGGCGCCTGGCCGGCTGCGGTCGAGCGAACCGCGATGTCGCGGTCGGTGATCATGCCGACCAGCTTTTGGCCATCGCACACCGGGATCGCGCCCACGTTCAGTTCGTCCATCATCTGCGCCGCATGCTGGACCGTGTCCTGCGGCGTAATCGTTCGCACATCGCGCGTCATTACATCTCCAATGGTTTGCATATTTGTCTCCTTTGCGATTAGGGTTGGCGGCTTTTGCGTGCAGGGCTCGTCGCCCGCTGCTAAATGATGCGCCGATTCGCAAAAGGCAGACGCATAGTTGACCATTGGCTCGAAGTCGCTGAACTAGCGCTGCGCGAACACGCTCTCGAGCGTAGGCGCGTCGATGACGGCTTCGCCCCAGCCTTCGAGCTCGGCAGCGGTTGCTGTTTGCAGCCGCTGCTTTACCCGCTCCGGCAAGGAGCCAAAGCGCCGCGCCAACTGCCGGCTGAGCAGTGCTGACAATGCTTCCTGGCGGCCGCGTTCCAGGCCACGTTCCAGACCGCGCCGTTCAAAAGACGACAAGTAAGGTTGCATAGCTCGGCTCCTTTCAAAAGCCTCGATATTGGTCATCAGTTGCGATTGCAATGCAGGTGGAATCTGCATCATCCAATCAATTACGTTGAAGAGCTCGCATATTCGCTGCTTGTCCCAGTCGCGCCGGTGCAACAGCCGTGTCAGGTACCATTTGGCTGCGTAGCGTTCGACATCCCGGCCTCGTGTTTGTTGCGTCAGGAGGTGCGCCGCGGTGACCAGCCCGAACGGGTTTGTTCCACCCAGCAGTTGCTGCAGGCTCGGTGCGTAATCGCTGAGTTTGACGATCGGGAAGTGCAGCGCCACCCGGCAGCCAAACAGGCGATAAGTGAATTTCCGCGGCTTCCAGTTGCAGTTTGAATCGGCAAGGACAGCCAGGCTGGCCACCGGAGCGCGGTAGCGATCGTAGATGCGATAGTTGTAGACGTAAATTCTCTCGGCGAATCCTTGGTCGACGTACCCTTGCAGTTCTACGTGAACCAGCACCCACTTTTCCGCGCCATCCTTCCGGACGACCCGAACCAGCTTGTCGACGCGCTTGCTGCTGAGCTCAGAATCGCGTGTTATCTGGGCAAGCTCTTGCTCCAGAAATACGTGCGGCACAGACCAGTCGATAACGCGAAACGCCTGCGGAAAGTAGAACGACAAAAACTCCGGAAAATACTGGCGCAAGGCGTCTTTCCATGGGGTGTCATAGTCGTCGTTCATCGCGGCGCCCGGTCGGTATGTTCATGCTTGGACCGGGCTCATCGACGATCGTTCAAGATTCGCGCCGCTGCTTCACGCTGCGCCGGCACGGTACAATCCGTTCTTTCCGCCAACCCGACCCCCGATGTCCATTGTCCCGATCCCGCCCGCCATTGTTTCCGCACTGGACCGTGCCGACGCCTCCTGGCGGCCGCACCTGATGGCCGGCCTGGAGGCGGTCGCACAAGCCAATCCCGCCTACTTGCCGGCGCTGGCGGACGACCATTACCTTCCGACGGAACAGCGCTTGTTCGCCGCTTTCGGGCTTCCGCTCGACAAGGTGCGCTACGTGCTCGTAGGGGAGGGACCGTATCCGCGTGCGGAAAGCGCGACCGGCGTGTGCTTCATGGACGGCGCGGTGGGCGAACTGTGGTGCGACGGCGGCCTGTCGAAAGCGGTCAACCGCGCCACCTCGCTGCGCAATTTCATGAAGATGCTGCTGGTGGCCGACGGCAAGCTGCGTGCCGACGACGCCAAGGGGGCGGCACTGGCGCCGATCGCGGCCCAGGCGCGCGGCGATGGCTCGATCCGCACCCTCGCCGAGCTGCAGGAAAACCTGATCCGCCACGGCTTCTTGCTGCTCAATGCCGCGCTCGTGTTTCGGCCGCACGTGGCACCGGCAGTCGAAGCGCGCGCTTGGCAGCCGTTCCTGCAGACGGTGCTGGCGGCACTGGCGCGCCAGCCGCAGCCGCCAACACTCGTGCTATGGGGGAAAATTGCCGAGCAGCTCAAGCGCCTGCCGGAAACCGCCGGCTTCCCCCAACTGTGCGCCGAGCACCCTTACAACCTGTCCTTCATTCAGCACGCCGGGATGCAGCAGCTGTTCGGACCGATGCGGCTGTTGCAGCGCGACCGGGATTACTCGGACGCGCCGCAACCCGGAGCGTCAAGCTAGTTGCAATTCCCCGCGACCCGGCCGCAAAGGAAATTAAACAGACTCACCCAGCGGCTGTCCAGGATCGAGGCTCCTTGCACCTTGGGAGCGGGCGAAACGTAGCCGTACGAGGTCACGCCCACCACCCGGTTCGAGCCGGTGTTCGATCCCGTGCCGCCGCCGACTTGCAGCGTCTGGAAGTTTTGGACCCATGGTCCGCCGCTCGAGCCGCCCGCCGCGTCTGAACCATACTGGACGGTGTTGGACCCACCGCTGCGGAACGCCCCGCTCATGACGTTCTGCATCTTCATGCAATTGTCGAGGTTGCACGGATAGCCGAGCTTGGAGGTGTGGTTGGCGGCCAGGCTGAGCGTTTGCCAGCCGAGCCAGCCGGTGATGTCGCCCAGCCGGACCGGCCGGCCTTCAGGCGAGATCGGCTGGTCGGAGAATTCGATCATTGCATAGTCGGCGGCATTGGGCACGGTCCCGCCGCCCGAGGCCCAGGTGCTGGTCACCGTGGCGGCACGCCAATTCCAGCGCAGGAAGGGGGCGGTGCCATCGCGGAACGACGGCACGAACACCCAGTTGCTGTAGAAGCCGGCTTTGGTGCCGCTGTGCACGCAGTGGCCTGCGGTGGCGACGATGCGGCGCTGGATGACGGAAGCCGAGCAGACATAGTCCTGCCTGCCGATGGTAAAGAACAATTTGCCCACCGTCGTATGCGGATAGGCCCGGTCGGCGGAAAACGGCGTGGCCGAGCCGGTGAACATCGGGAACACCCGGGTGCTGGTGAAATGCGCGCCCAAGGTCCCGACCGCGCCAGGCTCAAGTAAGCCACCGCCAGACCGTTGCACCTGCGGGTCCGGCGTAAACAGCTGTTGTTCGGCGGGGAGGACGTTAAGCAGGGGCGCCTGCCCGTCGGCGCTTTCAACCTTGCCCGTCGGTGCGCTGGGTTCCACCTTGGAATTGCTGTCCGTCGCCAGTGGCATCGGCAGCGGGGTGGCGGCCTTGAAGCGTTCCGCGGTCCAGTACTCGGCGACGGCCTTGGTATCGGTGTTGACCAGGGTGACGATGTCGGATTGCGCACGGGCTGGCATTGCCGCCGCGAGCGTCAGGGCTACAAGTGGCAGGGAAACAAACGCAAGGTTTTTCATCTAGGACTCCCGCTATTGCTCGTATGGTGGTGGAACCCTGGTGGCGCGCAGGCACCCTGCGGTGCATCGGCGACCAGAGGTAGTGAGATCTACGAGCTCAAGCTTAGGGGGAGGCGCGCGGGAAGTTCGGCGAACTTGATGGCGCACTGATGAGCATCAAGGGATAGCCCCTGTTTTCGCCGTACGGCAATGACAAGCGGCAAGACCCGGACCGGAGGCGCGCAAGACAAACCCTGATGGATTTGCTATACTTGACTAAATCAATCAACTACTCGGGTTTTCTCAAGCCTTCCAGCGACACCCGTTGTGATTGTATAAACGGAACATTTTAACATTAACCGGGGTTGTGATGCGTCTGACCACCAAAGGCCGTTTTGCTGTTACCGCGATGATCGATCTCGCCCTGCGCCAGGGCAATGGTCCTGTCACGCTGTCTGGCATCAGCCAGCGCCAGGCCATTTCGCTGTCCTACCTCGAGCAGTTGTTCGGCAAGCTGCGGCGCCACGAAATCGTCGAATCGATCCGTGGCCCGGGCGGCGGCTACAGCCTGGCCCGTCCGGCCCACAAGGTCACCGTGGCCGACATCATCATCGCCGTCGACGAGCCGCTGGATGCGACCCAGTGTGGCGGCAAAGAAAATTGCCACGGCGCCGACAGCACCACCGGCACCCGCTGCATGACCCACGAACTGTGGAGCACGCTGAACGAAAAAATGGTCGACTACCTCGATTCGGTCTCCCTGCAAGACCTGGTCGACCAGCAAAAGCAGAAGGAACAGAGTGTCGTGGTCGTGCACCGCAACCACGCCGCCGCCGGACAAACTGAAGCAAAGCAAACTGGAGTGAACTGATGAACGCGCCCTTGGACAAAAAAATCGAGCAGAGCTTCGTGACTGCGCCGCATTTCCCGATCTACATGGACTACTCGGCGACCACGCCGATTGATCCGCGTGTCGCGGACAAGATGATCCCGTACCTGCGCGAGCAGTTCGGCAACCCGGCCTCGCGCAGCCACGCCTATGGCTGGAGCGCGGAAGCCGCGGTCGAGGAGGCGCGTGCGCACGTGGCCGCGCTGGTCGGCGCCGATCCGCGCGAGATCATCTGGACGTCTGGCGCCACCGAATCGAACAACCTGGCGATCAAGGGCGCGGCCCACTTCTACAAGACCAAGGGCAAGCACATCATCACGGTCAAGACCGAACACAAGGCGGTGCTCGACACCGTGCGCGAACTGGAGCGCCAGGGGTTCGAGGCGACCTACCTTGAGCCGCAGGACAACGGCCTGATCTCGGTCGAACAGCTGGAAGCGGCGATCCGCCCGGACACCATCCTGGTATCCGTCATGCTAGTCAATAACGAGATCGGCGTGGTGCAGCCGATCGCCGAGATCGGTGAGCTGTGCCGCAAGAAGGGCGTCATCTTCCACTGCGATGCGGCCCAGGCCACCGGCAAGGTCCACATCGACCTGGAAAGCCTGAAGGTCGACCTGATGACCTTCACCGCGCACAAGACCTACGGCCCGAAAGGCGTGGGCGCACTGTACGTGCGCCGTAAGCCGCGCGTGCGCCTGGAAGCACAGATGCACGGCGGCGGCCACGAGCGCGGCCTGCGTTCGGGCACACTGCCGACCCACCAGATCGTGGGCATGGGCGAAGCCTTCCGCATCGCCAAGGAAGAGATGGATGCCGAGATCGTGCGCGTCAAGGCCTTGCGCGACCGCCTGGCCAAGGGCCTCTTGGCGATCGAGGAGGTCTACATCAACGGCGACATGGAGCACCGCGTGCCGCACAACCTGAACGTGTCGTTCAACTTCGTCGAAGGCGAATCGCTGATCATGGCGATCAAGGACATCGCGGTCTCGTCCGGTTCGGCCTGCACCTCGGCCAGCCTGGAGCCGTCCTACGTGCTGCGCGCGCTGGGCCGCAGCGACGAACTGGCGCACAGCTCGATCCGTTTCACGATCGGCCGCTTCACCACCGAGGAAGACATCGACTTCGCGGTCAACCTGCTCAAGTCGAAGGTGGGCAAGCTGCGCGAACTGTCGCCGCTGTGGGAAATGTACAAGGACGGGATCGACCTGAACTCGATCCAATGGGCCGCCCACTAATCAACCAAAATCAGGAGCATCAAAATGGCATACTCGGACAAAGTGTTGGACCACTACGAAAACCCGCGCAACGTCGGCTCGTTCGACAAGGGCGATGACCAGGTCGGCACCGGCATGGTCGGCGCCCCGGCCTGCGGCGACGTGATGAAGCTGCAGATCAAGGTCAACGACCAGGGCCTGATCGAAGACGCGAAGTTCAAGACCTACGGCTGCGGCTCGGCGATCGCCTCGAGCTCGCTGGTGACCGAATGGGTCAAGGGCAAGACCCTGGACGAAGCGCTGTCCATCAAGAACACCGAGATCGCGCAAGAGCTGGCGCTGCCGCCGGTGAAGATCCACTGCTCGATCCTGGCCGAAGACGCGATCAAGGCTGCCGTGGCCGATTACAAGACCAAGCACGCCGCGAAAGCGGAGTAAAGCTAAGCAGTAGCAACCCAAGCTGGAGAAAGCAATGGCAATCACCCTGACTGAAAAAGCCGCGAAACACATCAACCGCTACCTCGAGCGCCGGGGCAAGGGGGTCGGCTTGCGTTTCGGTGTGCGTACCACCGGCTGCTCCGGCCTGGCCTACAAGCTGGAATACGTCGACGAGGGCGCGCCCGAGGACAACGTGTTCGAGTCGAACGGCGTGAAGATCTTCGTCGACCCGAAAAGCCTGCCGTACATCGACGGCACCGAACTGGACTTCGCGCGCGAAGGCTTGAACGAGGGCTTCCGCTTCAACAACCCGAACGTGAAAGACGAATGCGGTTGCGGCGAAAGCTTCCGGATCTGATCCCCGGTACCAATGCAGAACCACTTCGAACTGTTCCAGCTGCCGGCGCGCTTTGACGTCGACCAGGGTGCATTGGACGCGGCCTACCGCGAGGTGCAGGCGCGCGTACATCCTGACCGCTTCGTGAATGCGACCGACGTTGAAAAGCGGGTCGCGATGCAGTGGGCGACGCGCGCCAACGAGGCCTACCAGACGCTGCGTAACCCGATGAAGCGCGCGCAGTATCTATGCGAGATCAACGGCGTCGACCTGAAGACGGAATCGAATACGGCGATGCCGATGGAATTCCTGATGCAGCAGATGGAATGGCGCGAAGCGCTGGACGATGCGCGCTCGGGCAAGGACGCCGAGGCGCTGGACGAACTGGACGCGCAGGTCAGGAACGAGCGCAAGCAGATGCTGGCGCAGGTTGGCCGGCAGCTCGACGCGGGCGATTATGAAACGGCGGCGCAGGGCGTGCGCGCGCTCATGTTCCTCGACAAATTCGGCGACGAGGTGCAGTACGCCTTCGAGGCGTTGGAGAGCTGATCCGTAGGGTGCGCACCAGTGCGCACGCGGTACGCTGGCGAATCGCAGACGTTGACCGCGTGCGCACAGGTGCGCACCCTACGCCATTCTCAGCGCAAACAAAAGAACAAAACCAGGTAACACCATCATGGCACTTTTGCAGATTTCAGAACCCGGCATGTCGACCGCGCCGCACCAGCACCGGCTGGCGGTGGGTATCGACCTGGGCACCACCAACTCGCTGGTCGCCACGGTGCGCAGCGGCAGCCCCGAAGTGCTCAGCGACGAGAACGGCCGCTCATTGCTGCCATCGATCGTACGGTACCTGCCAAACGGCCATGCCAACATCGGCTACAAGGCGCACGCGCACCGCACCACCGACCCGAAGAACACGATCGTCTCGGTCAAGCGCTTCATGGGACGCGGCCTGAAGGACATCGCCCACGTCGAGAACCTGCCGTACGACTTCGTCGACGGTGGCCGCGAAGGCGGTCACGGCATGGTGCAGATCCGGACTGTCGCCGGAGTCAAGAGCCCGGTCGAAGTGTCGGCCCAGATCCTGGCCACCCTGCGCCAGCGCGCCGAGGATTCGCTCGGCGACGAACTGGTCGGCGCCGTGATCACCGTGCCTGCCTATTTCGATGACGCCCAGCGCCAGGCCACCAAGGACGCGGCCCAGCTCGCGGGCCTGAACGTGCTGCGCCTGCTGTCCGAGCCGACCGCCGCCGCGATCGCCTACGGGCTCGATCACGCCAAGGAAGGCGTGTATGCGGTCTACGACCTGGGCGGCGGCACGTTCGACATCTCGATCCTCAAGCTCTCCAAGGGCGTGTTCGAGGTGCTCTCGACCGGCGGCGACTCGGCCCTGGGCGGCGACGATTTCGACCAGCGCCTGTTCTGCTACATCACCGAACAGGCCAAGCTGGCGCCGCTGTCGGAAGAGGACACCGCAACCCTCATGGTCAAGGCGCGCCAGGCCAAGGAGCTGTTGTCGACTAACGACGAGACCACGGTCGAAGCGATCCTGAAGTCCGGCGAAATCGTGCAGGTCACGGTCAGCGCAGAGACCTTCACCGAGATTACCAAACACCTGGTCGTCAAGACCATGAACGCGATCCGCAAGGCGATGCGCGATGCGAACGTGTCGGTCGAGGACGTCGACGGTGTGGTGATGGTGGGCGGCGCGACCCGCATGCCGCAAGTGCGCCGCGCCGTCTCCGAATTCTTCAAGACCATCCCGCACGCGAATATCGACCCGGACCGGGTGGTCGCGCTGGGCGCCGCGATCCAGGCCAATCTGCTGGCCGGTAACCGCGCGCCGGGTGACGACTGGCTGCTGCTGGACGTGACCCCGCTGTCGCTGGGCATCGAGACGATGGGCGGCCTGGTCGAAAAGATCATCCCGCGCAATTCGACGATTCCGGTCGCCCGCGCCCAGGAATTCACGACCTTCAAGGACGGCCAGACCGCGATGGCGATCCACGTGGTGCAGGGCGAGCGCGAGCTTGTTTCCGATTCGCGTTCGCTGGCGCGCTTTGAACTGCGCGGCATTCCACCGATGGCCGCCGGCGCCGCCCGCATCCGCGTGACCTACCAGGTGGACGCGGACGGTCTGCTGTCGGTCTCGGCGCGCGAGGCGCGCTCGGGCGTGGAGGCTTCGATCACCGTCAAGCCGTCGTATGGCCTGGGCGATGACGAGATCGCGCGCATGCTGCAGGAGTCGTACACCTCGGCCCAGGGCGACATGCAGATGCGCGCGCTGCGCGAGGAGCAGGTCGAAGCCGAGCGTATTCTGCTGGCGACCCAGTCCGCGCTCGGCGAGGACAAGGATCTGCTGTCGGGCGAGGAGCAGGGAGCGATCGCCAAACTGATGGATGACGTGCGCGAAGCCGTGGCGCGCTCGAACGACCAGTCGCAGGACACCGGCGCGCGCCAGGATGTGCTGCATAATGCCGTGCAGGCGCTGGCCAGGGGCACCGAGGAGTTCGCGGCGCGCCGCATGGACAAGAGCGTGCGCAAGGCGCTGGCCGGAAAATCGCTCGATCAGGTATAACACGCTGCCGGCCCGTCGTGCCCGCGCAGGCGGGAACCCATGCTGAGGCGAATTAGCCAGCTCAGTATAGGTTCCCGCCTGCGCGGGAACGACGTGTTGGTGGTAACACTTAAAAGAGGTATAGAAGTGCCACAACTCGTATTCCTGCCCCATCCCGTGTTCTGCCCCGAGGGCGCCGTGGTCGAAGCACCTAGCGGCAAGTCGATCTGCGATGTCATGCTCGAGAACGACATCGAAATCGAACACGCCTGCGACCGCGTGTGCGCCTGCACCACCTGCCACGTGCTGGTGCGCGAAGGCTTCGATTCGCTGAACGAACCGGAAGAGAAGGAAGAAGACATGCTCGACAAGGCCTGGGGTCTCGAAGCGGTCTCGCGCCTCTCGTGCCAGGCAATCGTCGGCGCCGAGGACCTGGTGGTCGAGATCCCCAAGTACACGATCAACCACGCGGCCGAAAAGAACCATTGAGAAGGAATCTGCTGCCATGAAGTGGACCGACATTTCGGCGATCGCCGAAACCCTGTACGACAAGTATCCCGACGTCGATCCGACGACGGTGCGTTTCGTCGACCTGCACAACTGGGTGGTGGGCCTGCCCGGCTTCGACGATGACCGTACGCGTGGCGGCGAAAAGGTGCTGGAAGCGATTCAACAGGCATGGATCGATGAAGCGCGTTGAGAAGACAAAACCGGCGCCGCAGGAGCTGGCGCCAGAGATCCGTCCGGGCCAGTCGATCGAGCTGCTCAAGGAACTGCACATCCTCACGCGCGACGGAAAACTGAACCAGGACAGCCGCCGCAAGCTCAAGCAGGTCTACCACCTGTTCCAGTTCATCGAGCCGCTGCTCAAGGAAACCCTGCAGGCGCACCCTGGCGTCTCGCTGGTCGACCACGGGGCTGGCAAGTCCTACCTCGGCTTCATCCTGTACGACCTGTTCTTCAAAGAGCTGAACGACGGTTCGCACATCTACGGCATCGAAACGCGCGAGGAGCTCGTCCAGAAATCGACCGGGCTGGCGCAGCGCCTGGGCTTTGCCGGCATGTCGTTCCTGCCGCTGTCGGTTGCAGAATCGACGACTTCAATGCTGCTGCCGCCGACGATCGACATCGTCACCGCGCTGCACGCCTGCAACACCGCGACCGACGACGCGATCGACTTCGCGCTCAAAAAGCAGGCGCGCCACATCGTGCTGGTGCCGTGCTGCCAGGCCGAAGTCGCGTCCGTCCTGCGCAAGAACAAGGGCAAGGACCTCGGCCGCAGCGCGCTGACCGAAATCTGGCGCCACCCGATCCACACCCGCGAGTTTGGCAGCCAGATCACCAACGTGCTGCGCTGCCTGCAGCTGGAAGCGCATGGCTACCAGGTCAGCGTGACCGAGCTGGTGGGCTGGGAGCACTCGATGAAGAATGAGTTGATCATCGCGACCTACAAGGACCTGCCGCGCCGGCGCCCGGCCGAGCGCCTGCACGAGGTACTGTCGACGCTGGGGCTGGAAGAGATGGCCCAGCGTTTCTACACCGGCAAATCGGCAATGGCCGAAGCTACTTCACCAGCGATTGAAACAAGATGAGCAAAAACGAACACTGGATCGACCTGCGCAGCGACACCGTCACCCAGCCGTGCGAAGCCATGCGCGCGGCGATGGCCGCGGCCCCGGTCGGTGACGACGTCTATTCCGACGACCCGACCGTCAACCGCCTGCAGGAATACGCGGCCGACCTGTTCGGCTTCGAAGCCGGCCTGTTTGCGCCGTCCGGCACGCAGACCAACCTGATCGCGCTGATGACCCATTGCGGCCGGGGAGACGAATACCTGGTCGGGCAGGAAGCCCACACCTACAAGTACGAAGGCGGCGGCGCCGCGGTCCTGGGCAGTATCCAGCCGCAGCCCATCGCCAACCAGCCGGACGGTTCGATCCTGCTGTCCGACATCGAAGCCTACATCAAACCGGACGACATGCACTTCGCGCGCACCCGGCTGCTGGCGCTGGAAAACACGATCGGCGGCCGCGTGCTGAGCCAGGAATACGTTGCGGCGGCTACCGCGCTGGCGCACGCAAAAGGCTTGCGCACGCACCTGGACGGCGCGCGCATCTGCAATGCCGCGGTCAAGCAGGGCATCAGCCTGCGTGCCGCGGCGGCTGGCTTCGATACCGTGTCGGTGTGCCTGTCCAAAGGACTGGGCGCGCCGGCCGGCTCGGTCCTGCTCGGGCCGAAAGCGTTCATCGAACAGGGCAAGCGCTGGCGCAAAATGCTGGGCGGCGGCATGCGCCAGGCAGGCGTCATCGCCGCGCCTGCGCTGTACGCGCTCGAACACAACGTGCAGCGCCTGGCCGAAGACCACGAGAACGCGGCCAGACTGTCGCGCGGGCTCGCTGAAATCGAGCAGCTCGCAGTGACGACGCCGCAGACCAACATCTTCTACGTGAACATGCCCGAAGCGGCGTGCGCGCCGCTGCGCCAGACGTTGGAGCGCGAGGGCATCCGCGCCTCGATCGGGCCGCACACGCGCCTGGTGACGCACCTGAACGTTACGGCCGCCGACGTCGAGCGCACGATCCTGACGTTCAAGGCATTCTTCAAGGACTGGCGCGCTTGATGTCTGACGATGAAGCAATCCGCCTAGCCAAGCGCGTGGCGGCACAGGTGGCGTGCTCGCGTGCCGAGGCCGAACGATACATCGCCGGCGGCTGGGTGAGCGTTGACGGCAAAGTGGTCGAAGACCCGGCTACCCGCGTGACGCCTGCGCAGGAAGTCGCGCTGCTGCCGGGAGCAACCGCGGTCGAACCGCCGCCGGTGACGATTTTGCTGCACAAGCCGCCCGGTTTTCAGGCCGGTGGCGCTGAAGGGCAGGACGCCCTCGCGTGCGTGCGCGCGGATACGCTGGTGCGCGCAGGCGCAGGGGAGCAGCAGTTCCTGAAGCGTCATCTGGCGCGCCTGACGCTTGCTACGCCACTCGAGACTAATGCCAGCGGGCTGGTCGTCTACACGCAGGACTTTCGCGTCGTGCGCAGGCTGGTCGAGGACAGTGCGAGCGTCGAGCAGGAGTTTGTGGTCGAGGTGTCGGGGCAGGTCGCAGAAGGCGGGCTGGCGCTGCTCAACCGGGGACTCACATTCCAAGGCCGGGTGATGGCGCCGCTGAAGGCGAGCTGGCAGAGCGAAAACCGGTTGCGCTTTGCCGGCAAGGCGATCCGACCCGGGCAGATCGAGCACATGTGCCGGGCAGTGGGTCTGGGAGTGACGTCGATTAAGCGCATTCGCATCGGCCGCGTGCCGATGGCGAGCCTGCCGCAAGGGCAGTGGCGCTACCTGCAGGCGTTCGAACGCTTTTAGTAGGGTGGGCGGGGTAAAGTTGGCCAGTGGCCAACTTTACGAACGCCCACGCGTTCAAACAGAGCGTAAATCATACGAGCCAATGGCCGTTCTGGCGCTGGCTGCAGCGGCGTTCCCAGCCAGGACCGTAGGGTGCGCACCCGTGCGCACGCGGTACGTATGCGCACCAGAGCCAATGACATTCAACCGTAACGCGTGCGCACAGGTGCGCACCCTTGCGGCCTTGCCGAGTCTTCCACTCCAGTAAGTTGTAGGGCGTTTACGCTTACTTCGCGCTTGCTTTGGGCACCGACACCAGCCGCGTTCCGGCCAGCTTGTCATGCAAGAACTGCCGGTCCTTGTCGAGGAAGGCGGTGAGCGCCCAGGCGACGATGCCCACGGCGATTGCCGCGCATACTTCGCCCTTGCTCTTGATCCCGAACGCCCAGCACGTCACCAGCGCCGGCAGGAACCATCCCCACGCCAGCAGGTAACGGATGACCGCAATACCAAACGGAACCCGTCGCTGCCCATCCATCACGAGCTTCATACGCCAGGTCTTCATCGCCAGCGTATGTCCGCTGTCGGTCCAGAAATGCACGAAGTAGGCGGCAGTGACCAGGAACAGCACGAACTTGAGACCGTGCTGGTACACCGGCGCTTGCCGGTTACCGGTCACGAGCAGGTACAGCGCGACGGCCAGCATGTCGACGGCCAGCAGCAGGAACGCTTCGTAGACCATCGAGATGATTCGGCGCCGGACGGTGGGCACATTCGACCCCTGCTCAGTATTCTGCATTCGGATTGGCGGTGACGGGGGGCGGTTGCGGGGCGGGCGGCTGGGCTGGCGCCTGGAGCGGAGTGGGGGCCGGAGCTGGCACCGGCGCTGCCGCCGGGGTGGTCGTTGTCGCGGGCGTGAGCGCCGG
>NZ_SPUM01000143.1 GCF_004614195.1 Massilia horti
CGCCTGCGCCGCGGCACGCAGCGCCGCCACGCGCTGGGCGTCGCTGGCCGGCGGGGCCGGCGTTTGCCGCAGCACCGGCAGCAGCCTGTCAGCGAGGCTCGCGATCGTGTTCATTTTTTCCGGCTGGTGGTCGGGCACGAAGCTGGTGGCGCTCATGACCTTGGCCACTTCGGGCAGGTCTTCCAGCCGCTCGCCGAGTGCCTTTGCCTGGGTCAAATTGGGGGACAGGACCTGGACGTTGTCGATTCCCACCTCGTCGGAGCCGGCCAGCGCGGAAAGTGTTTGCATGGATTCGCTGTTCGGGTCCTTTAAATGCAGCGGATTGAAGTCGAACCGCAGGTGCCACAACAGGGGTATGCCAGCCAATACCAGCGCAATGGTGCCGAACAGGAGTACCTTGCGGTGCTTCTGGAACGTCCGGTCGACCGGCGCCAGCCAGTGGTAGCCGGGCATGCTCGCCGCGCCGGGGGGATTGAGCGCGCAGATCAGCGCCGGCAGCACGGTCAGGCAAGAAGGGAAGGCGACCACCAAAATGCCGACGCCGGCGATCAGTCCCAGCTCGGCCACGCCGCGGTAGTCGGTGGGCAGGAAGGCGAAAAAGCCGATCGAGGTGGCCACCGCCGCCAGCGTCAGCGGCAGCGCGACGGAGCGGGACACGGCCATCAGCGCGCAGTAGGTGTCGCACTCGGCCAGGCGCCGCGCCCGAAAGCGCATGCCGAACTGGATGCCGAAGTCCACGCCCAGGCCGATGAACAGGATCGCGAACGCGACCGAGATGATATTGAGCGCGCCGACCATCAGCAGCCCCAGCGCGGCGGTCACCAGCAGGCCGCCCATGATGGTCAGGAACACGGCCAGCACCATCTTGGCGGTGCGCAGCGCGAACCACAGGATCAGCAGCACGAACACGACGGTCACCGCGCCGCCCAGGGCCGCGCCTTCCTGCACCGACGCGAACTCGTCGTCGGACAACGGCACCGAACCCGTCAGGCCGATGGTGGCGCCATAGCGCGAGGCCAGCTGCAGCCGGGCGGCGGTGTCGCGGATCGCCTGAGAGGATGCGGCGCCGGGTTGCAGTTCGTTGTAGTGCATCACCGGCGTGACCACGACCAGCGCGTTCGCCGGCCCGGCGGGGCTGCCGGTATCGGCCAGCGCCTGCCATGACAGGCCGCCCTTGCGCCCGGCCAGCGCGGCCTCGACCGTATCGGCGCTGCGAGCGAGCAGCGGCGCCATGCCGGCCAGGGTCACCTGACCGGTTTGCAGTGGCGTGAGCAGGGTCACGGACAGCAGGTTGGACAGCCCGCGCAAGCTCGGGTCGTGGGCCAGCGCGTTCAGGAGCGGGCGCCCGTCGGACAGCTGGCGTGCCAGCGTGGTGAGCTGCTCGGACGGCAGGAACAACAGGCCATTGCGCTTGAAAAACTCGCTGTTCGCACCCGCATTCACCGAGTGGAACATCGCCGGCTGCGCGGCCAGGGCCGCGGCCAGCTCGGAGGCGGCCTGGTTTGCGAACTCTGGAATCGGCGCGCGCACCACGACCAGCGTGGTGTCGCCGCGCTGTGGAAAGGCAGTGTCGATGGCAGCGCTACGCTGCGCCCATGCCGTGCCCGGATTGATCAGGTGGCTGACATCGGTGCTGATGGCAAAGTGGCGCGACACATACAGCGCGCTTAATACAACCAGCACCACGAACGCCACGATCATGAGCCAGGCGAAGCGCACCGAGGTGGCGATGAGTTGGCAAACGAATTTGGTCAACATAGGTTGCGCAGCTTGACAACGAGAGGGGTTAGACCGACGAACACGCCACACGACTGCGCGAATTTGCATACGCGCGGCGTTATACTGGCACCTGGCACACGCGGAGGATTCACCATGAGACTTTCGATTTGGGCCCCCGTGGCGGTGCTCGTTGCCGCCCCCCACGTTTATGCGCAGCAGGCCGAAAGCCGCAACCCGGGCGAGGTGGTCAAAAGCACCGTCGAGGGCGTGATGAACACGATCCGCACCGATCCGGTGGCCAATTCGGGCGACATGGGCCGGATCTACGGCATCGTCGAGCAGAAGTTCATTCCCAACACCGATTTCCGGTACACCACCCAACTGGCCGTTGGCCCAGCATGGGAAAAGGCCACGCCAGCCCAGCGCGATGAATTGTTCAAGCAATTCCAGACCTTGCTTGCGCACACGTACGCCACGCAGCTGGCACAATCGCGCGGCCAGCAAACGCAGTTCAAGTACCCGCCATCGGCACCGCTCAAGCCGGGGGCGACCGATGTGGTGGTCAGGACCCAGGTCGTTACCGGCGGCGACGTCATGCCGATCGATTATCGTCTGCACAAGACCGATGCCGGCTGGAAGATCTACGACATCAACATGATGGGCGCGTGGATGATCCAGGTGTATCGCCAGCAGTTCGCCGGGCAGTTGGCGAAGGGTGGGATCGATGGCTTGATCAAGTTCATTACGGCGCATAATCAAGCGAATGTGTAGATGCGGCTTGCAGGAGGCGTAGGGTGCGCACCAGTGCGCACGCGCTACGGTTGAATGCTGTTGGCGCCGAGCTGCACACGTACCGCGTGCGCACAGGTGCGCACCCTACGCTATTTCCGCGCACGTCGTGCTACCGCGCCGCGACATGCCCGCGCATGCGCCTGGCTTCGACCCATTGCCATGACAGCAGCGCCGGCACGCCGAACAGGATTTCGCGCATGCGCTTGACCAGGGCCAGCGACAGCGCCAGTTCGCCGCCGACACCGGCCAGGTAGCCGAACAGCATCACCGCCGCCTCCTGCACGCCCAGTCCCGCGGGCACCAGAAAGGTGGCGTGGCGCGCGGCCTGGGTCAGCGCCTCGATCGCGATCGCCCGCTGGACGTCCACCGGGTGCCCGAGCAGCTCGAGCGCATACCAGGTTTCGAAGCAGCCGGCCAGGTAGCCGATGATTTGCCAGCCCAGCGCCCGTGCCAGCCGGCGCGGCCGGGAAAACAGCAGCCCGACTTCGGCATCGAGGCGCGCGCCATCCAGGCTCGTCGTCAGGCGGCTCTCCGGCCCCAGCAGCTTGCCGGTCCAGGCTTGTAGCCGGGCGAAGACATTGCCGTGGCGTAGAAGCCAGTAGGCGAGCACCGGCAGCGGCGCCGACAGCACCAGGCTGGCCGCGATGAGCCATACCTCGCCAACGCCGGCGGCGATGTGCGCGATCAGAATCACGCCGAGGCCGCAGAACAGGTAAAGCACAGCAATCGTCACCATCACCTCGACGATGATGACGGCGGTAATCGCGGTGGTGTCGGCCAGGCGCATGCGCACCAGCCGCACGCCGACCACTTCGCCGGCGATGCCGACCGCCGGCAAGAGGCGCGAGACCGCCTCGCGCACCGAAGCCACCCACAGCAGGAAGACGCGGTTGGCGCGCCGTTCAGGGTCGATGGGCTCGAGCAGTTCGCGCCAGGCCAGTATGTCGAAAGTGAGCGGCACCAGGTGGAACGGCACCAGCAGCAGGAGCAGCCAGCCGGCGCGCTGGAAGGCGGCCAGGATCGCCGGCCATCCCTCGTAGGCGACGAGAGCGGTCAGGAGCAGCAGTCCGACCGCCGTGCCGATGTAGGCCAGCCGCTTCATGCCCGGGGGGCCAGGTCCGCAAAGCCGCCAAAGCGAAAGCCTTCGATGCGCAGCTGCTCGCGCGCACTACGCACGCGCGGCGAGACCAGCGCGGCATATTCGTCGGCGTGGCGGTAGGCTGGCATCGAGGAGGCGATCGCGGCGCCCGATTCCAGCGCAGGGTGCAGGTAAATTTCGCCGACGGCGTTGCGCGGCGCACGACCCAGCGCCGCCAGCAGTGCCGCCTCGTCGAAGCGGCCGGAGTGGCGGATGCCGACAATGTAATCGTTATGGAAGACGCCGGCCGCGTCGAGCCGATGGGCCAGCAGGGCCAGCCACGGCCGCAGCCAGGGCGGCGTGCCGTCTTCCAGCGGCAGCCGGACCGAGGTCATGCCGAATGGCCGGCCAATCGAGATGAGCATCGACAGGATCGTCGGATGCAGGTGAAAATGCTTGTGCGCGTTGACATGGTCCAGCCGCAGCCCGGTATCGGCGAAGGCTTCGAACTGGGCGCGAATCTCGGCGGCGAGCTGGCGCCGCACGCGCGGATGCAGGAAAAATCGCGCGGAGTCGCGCACCATGCGCGCACCGAAGCGTCCATCGGCGTCGACCAGGTCGGGAATCCACCTCGGCGGCAGCACTGCGCGCCCATCTGCCAGCACCAGGTGCAGTCCCACGGCAAGGCTCGGGCAGGCGCGTGCGCGTGCCACGGCGTCCCGCGTGGCGGGGCCGGCCATCATCAGGCTTGCGCAATCGAGCACGCCTTCGCGAAAGGCGTGCACGATCGCCTTGTTGACGCTCGCGTGCAGGCCGAAGTCGTCGGCGGTAATGATCAGGCCCGGTGCGCGCACGCCGGACCTCAGGAATGCGATGCTCCGTGCGAGCGCAGGAAGCGGAAGAACTCCGTGCCTTCGCGCAGCCGGCGGCGCGTCATGTCCCAGCTGCGCATCATTTCGCTGATGATTTCCCAGATTTTCGCCGGCCGGAAGTAGAAGCTCTTATAGAACGCTTCCACGCCATGGTAGATCTCTTCGCTTGACAGGTGCGGGTAGCTGATCGTCGCCAGTTGCTCGCCGCTCGCGTTGACCAGGTTGATGGTCTTGTTCGGCGGGATCCAGTTGTTTTCCAGCGCCTGCTGGTACAGCCGGGTGCCGGGGTAGGGCGCGGCCAGCGACACCTGTATAGTGCGCGGATTGATCTCCTTGGCAAACGCGATCGACTTGGCGATCGTCTCGCGCGTTTCGCCCGGCAGGCCGAGAATGAAGGTGCCGTGCACCGCGATGTCGAGCTCGCGGCAGTCGGCGGCAAAGCGGCGCGCGATGTCGGTGCGCAGGCCTTTCTTGATGTTCAGCAGAATCTGGTCGTCACCGGACTCGTAGCCCACCAGCAGCAGGCGCAGGCCGTTCTCCTTCATGATCTTGAGGGTGGAGTACGGCACGTTGGCCTTGGCGTTGCACGACCACATCACGCCCAGTTCCCCGAGGCCGCGCGCGATTTCCTCTGCACGTGGCTTGAAGTCGGTGAAGGTATCGTCGTCGAACATGATCTCCTTCACCTCGGGCATGTTCTCCTTGATCCACCGCACTTCGGCCAGCACGTTTTCCGGCGAGCGGGTGCGGTAGCGATGTCCGCCCACGGTCTGCGGCCACAGGCAGAACGTGCAGCGCGAGCGGCAGCCGCGGCCGGTGTACAGCGACACGTAGGGGTAGTTCAGGTAGCCGAGGAAATAGTTGCGGATGTTTAGGTTGCGCTTGTACACGGGCGTGACGAACGGCAGCGCGTCCATGTTCTCGATGATCGCGCGCGGCGGGTTGTGCCGCAGTTGGCCATCCGGCTGGCGGTAGCTGATGCCGTCCACGGTGGCCAACGGCATGCCTTGCGCGATGTCGCGGCAGGTGTAGTCGAATTCCTCGCGCGCGACGAAATCGAGCGCGCGGCACGCCCTCAGCGAGCCTTCGGCATCGACCGCCACCTTGGCTCCGACCATCCCGATCATCGTGTCCGGGCTATGCGCCTTGAGCAGCTCGGCGAATCTGGCGTCGGCCTGGAACGATGGGGTGCTGGTGTGCATGATCACCAGCTCGTAGTCTTGCGCGATCGTCAGCGTCTGCTCGACCGACAGGCCGTCGGCCGGCGCGTCCACCAGCCGGCTGCCCTCCACCAGCGCTGCCGGCTGGGCCAGCCAGGTCGGGTACCAGAAAGATTTGATCTCGCGCTTGCACTGGTAGCGCGAACCGGCGCCACCGTCGAAGCCGTCGAATGACGGCGCTTGCAGGAACAGAGTGTTCATCGTCTTGATCGTCCAGATGATAGTTGTTCAAGGATCCGCGCGCTGCTCGCCGCGGCAGTCGATCGGCACTGATTGGCAGCGCCAGCGCGCGGTGGAACCGGCAAACGCGGTGAGCCAGGTGAGAAGCAGCAGGCAGTCGCGCAGCGGGGCGTAGCACACGCGGCCCGGCGCCGGCAGGCCAGGGGCCGGCGCGCGCAGGTGCAGGGCGCAGCGCGCCGCCATGCCGATCGCGGCCACGGCCCAGGTGATCGTCAGCGGCGCCAGCCACAGGCCGGCGGCCATGACCGGGAAGGTGAAGGTGATGAAGGTGAACGTGTAGCCGGGCCGGTTGAGGGCGCGGATGGTCTGCATCCAGCGCCGCTCGCGCGACCACAGCGATGCGAAGCTGTCTTCCGCCACGTCGGTCGTCACGCAGACCTGGGACAGGACGGTTGCCAGCCCGTGATTGCGCGTGAGCTGGCCGAGCCAGAAGTCGTCGGCCAGTCGGTCGCGCAGCGCCTCGAAGCCGCCGATCAGGCGCAGGGTGTCGGCGCGCAGCGCGATGGTGGCGCCGAAGCCGAAGCAGCGGCTGCCCATCGCGCTGGCCACCCTGACCGACGGCGCGAACCAAGTGTCGATGAACAGCGCGCCGAGCCGGGTGCAGAAGGTGTCCTGCGCACGCCCCGTGTACAGGCAGGTGACGATGCCCACGCGCGGATTGGCCAGCGGTGCGGCGACCTGTTCCAGGTAGTCTGGCTCCACCGCGATGTCGCTGTCGGCAATCACCAGCCAGGGATGGCGGGCCACGTGCGCCATGTTGATCAGGTTGCTGACCTTGTTGTTGGCGCCGTGCAGGCGCGCGTTTACCACCAGCGTCACGTCGTGCGCGGGATAGCGGCGCGCCAGGCGGCGCACCACGGCAATGGCCGGGTCGTGCCGGTCGCGCACCCCGAACACCAGTTGATACGCCGGGCAAGTCTGTTCGAACAGGGTGGCGAGGTTGGCCTCCAGCCGCGGCTCCATGCCGCACAGCGGCTTGAGGACGGTGATGGGCGGATGTCCGTCGCGCCTGCATGGCTGCGCGCGCCACACGCGCGGGCGCGCCAGCAGTGCCGTCAGCGCGTACAGCGCCGCAATCAACGTCAGCGCGAACCCGGTCGCTGTCAGCAAAACGTGCATAGGTGATCCTGCCGGGTTCATGCCTCCGGGGCGGCCTTGCGGCCCCTGATCTCGGCCACTTTGATCGCCACCTGCCGCGTGTGCACATATTCGGCCGGGCGCTGGCGCTCGAGCGCGATGTCCGGCGCCATCCCGCCCCTGGTACGCACGCCGTGCAGCGCGACCTTGAACGCGGTCAGCGGCCGTTTCATCGTGTCCATCACCGCGGTGGCCTCGTAGCCGCTGTGCACCATGCAGTTGGCGCATTTTTCGTAGTGGCCGGTGCCGTAGGCGTCCCAGTCGGTTTCTTCCATCAATTCCCTGAACGTGCCCACATAACCTTCGCCCAGCAGGTAGCACGGCCGCTGCCAGCCGAATACAGTACGGGTGGGGTTGCCCCAGGGCGTGCAGTGGTAAGTCTGGTTGCCGGCCAAAAAGTCGAGGAACAAGCCGGACTGGCTGAACGGCCAGTTCCGGCCGCCTTTGCCCTGGCGCAGGATGTCGCGGAACAGCTGCTTGGTGGTGCTGCGCGTCAGGAAGTGCTGCTGCTGCGGCGCGCGCTCGTAGGCATAGCCGGGCGAGACCGTGATCCCGTCGATGCCCAGTTCCTTGACCGAATCGAAAAACCGCGCGACCCGGTCCGGCGAGGCGTCGTTGAACAGGGTGCAGTTGATATTGACGCGAAAGCCGCGCGCCTTGGCAAGGCGGATCGCCGCCACCGCGCGCTGGTAGACGCCGCTTTGGCAGACCGAGCGGTCATGCATCTGTTCGTCGCCGTCCAGGTGTACCGACCAGATGAAGAAGCGGTTCGGCTGAAACTGGTCGATCTTTTTTTCCATCAGCAGCGCGTTGGTGCACAGGTAGACGAACTTGCGGCGCGCCACGATGCCGCGCACGATCTCGGGCATGTCCTTGTGCAGCAGCGGCTCGCCACCGGCGATCGACACCACCGGCGCGCCGCATTCGTCGACCGCTCCCAGGCACTGCTCGGTCGACAGGCGCTGGTTCAGGATCTCGTCCGGATAGTCGATCTTGCCGCAGCCTGCGCACGCAAGATTGCACCGGAACAGGGGCTCGAGCATCAGCGCGAGCGGGTAGCGTCGTTGGCCAGCCAGATGCTTGCGCAGGATATAGGCGCCCACCAGGGTCTTTTGCAACAGGGGAATAGCCACGTCACACCTCCTGGCCTTCGCTCTCGGTCAGCTCGCGCGGAAGGCGAAATTCGATCTTTTCCTCCAGCCCGTCCATGGTCGATACCGTGACCCGGCGCAACGCGCGCAAGGCTTCGATCACATGCTCGACCATGGCCTCGGGCGCCGATGCGCCGGCCGTGATGCCGACCACCTGCGCATCGCGCACCCAGTCCGGGTCCAGCTCGTTGCCATCGGCCAGCAGATAGCTGGGGATGCCGCTTTCGGTGCCGATCTCGCGCAGCCGGTTCGAATTCGAACTGTTCTTGGCGCCCACGATCAGGAGCACATCCGCCTGCCGCGAGAGCTCGCGCACCGCGCGCTGGCGGTTCTGCGTTGCGTAGCAGATGTCGCGCACCTCGGGGCCGACGATGTTGCCGAAGCGCCGCCGCAACACGGCGATCACTTCGCGCGTGTCGTCCACGGAAAGCGTCGTCTGCGTGACGTAGGCGATCGGCGTGTCGGGCGGCAGGTCCAGGTGCTCGGCCTCCTGCACGTTTTGCACCAGCACCACCTTGCCATCGATCTGGCCCATCGTGCCCTCGACCTCGGCGTGCCCGGCGTGGCCGATCAGCACCACCACCCGGCCCGCCGCCGCATATTGGCGGCCCTGGATGTGGACCTTGGTCACCAGCGGGCAAGTGGCATTGAGCACGTGCAGCGACCGCGCCGCCGCGCCCGCTTCGACTTCGCGCGCGACGCCATGGGCGGAAAAGATCGTCACCGCATGCGGCGGCACCTGGTCCAGCTCGTCGACAAACACCGCGCCCTTGGTCTTGAGCTCCTCGACGACCGCCTTGTTGTGCACGATCTCGTGACGTACGTAGACTGGTGCGCCATACTTCTGCAACGACCGGTCGACGATCTCGATCGCGCGCACCACCCCGGCGCAAAAGCCACGCGGTTGGGCCAGGATCACGCGCAGCTCGTTGTTTTTCTGCTGCATGTTGCGACTCCAGCTGGCGAAATCCGGTTGGATTCGCAGAATCGCGACAGGTTCGAACGAATCCGTTTGGGGCGGCTGACGCGTCGGCAGGCGCCAAATCGCTACAATGATTGCGCGGCGTGTCAGCAAGGTGGGAGGGCGCGATGGAGCGGGTACTGATCACGGGAGCGGCAGGCTTTGTCGGATCGGCGGTGGCGCACGCGGCGCTGCTGCGCGGCTACCAGGTGCGCGTACTAGTGCGTGGCAAAAGCCGCCGCCGCAACCTGCACGGGTTGGATGCGGAAGTGATGGAAGGCGATATGCGTGATGAAGCAGGCGTGCGGCGCGCTTTGATCGGCGTGCGCTACCTGTTCCATGTGGCAGCCGACTACCGGCTGTGGGCACACGACCCCGGGGAAATCGAGCGCAACAACCTGGAAGGAACCGGCGCCGTGATGCGCGCGGCGCTGGCAAGCGGTGTCGAGCGCGTGGTGTACACCAGCAGCGTGGCTACCTTGCGTGTGGACAGCCGCACTGTTGCCGCGACCGAGGCTGACACGCTGGCGCCGCACGAGGCGATCGGCGCCTACAAGCGCAGCAAGGTATTGGCCGAGCGGCTGGTGGAACGGATGGTCGCCGAGCAGGGCTTGCCGGCGGTGATCGTGAATCCATCGACGCCGGTCGGCGCGCGCGATGTGCGGCCGACGCCGACCGGACGCATCATCGTCGAAGCGGCAACGGGCAGGATGCCGGCGTTCGTCGAAACGGGGCTGAACGTGGTGGGCGTGGACGACGTCGCGCGCGGACACCTGCTGGCGCTGGAGCGTGGACGGATCGGTGAGCGCTACATTCTGGGTGGCGACAATATCAGCCTGGAACAACTGCTCAGGGAAATCGCCGACCTGACCGGGCGCCGTGCGCCGCGGGTGAAACTGCCGGTTGCGCCGCTGTATCCGCTGGCGCATGCGGCCGAGGCGGCTGCCCGGATTACGGGGCGTGAACCGTTTTTGACGGTGGACGGGCTGAAGATGTCGCAGAACCGGATGTATTTTTCGTCGGCGAAAGCGGAGCGCGAGCTGGATTATCGTCCCGGTCCGTACCTGGAAGGGTTGCGCGCGGCGCTTTCGTGGTTTGGTGGGGAAGGGTATCTTGGGTGATGCGTCAAAAAGTCGCCGTACCACTGCGCCGCTTTCGCGAACCGCGTGCGCACTGGTGCGCACCCTACGGCAGCCCGTAGCCGTAGCAAATCGTAGGGTGCGCACCTGTGCGCACGCGGTACGGTTGATTCCAGTTAGCGCGCAACTTCACCCCGCCGCCTGCACACGCCCCTTCCACTGACCTCCACGCCCACGTCGATATCGCCACGCGGACGCCAGCGTGGCGCCAACATAAAACAATGCAACCAGCGGCAACCCCGGCGCCCACAATACCGAGCGTCCGTAATAGCGCAACATGGGCACATACATCGCCGCCATGACCAGCCATGCGCCCAGACCCAAAGCCGCGCTCCGTGGCGCGCCCAACACAAATGCCAAGCCCAACACTGCCGGCACCGCAAACAGCAGCAACATCCCAAGCACCGTACCCGCCAGCACCACTGGCGAATGCCGCAACTGCGTGTAAGCAGTGCGCGCAATCATGTTCCAAAGGTCCGGCCAATCATAAGCCCGCAACGAATAACTCGCCTGCGCAAAATCGAGCCGTATCGCACCGTGCCGCTTTAACCGCCTGGCAAGCGCACAGTCATCGATCAACGCATTCTTGATAGCACCCATGCCACCAATCGCCGCGAGATCATCGGTGCGCACCAACATGCATCCGCCCGCCGCCGCAGCGACACTGCTACCAGGATCATTCACCCGCGAAAACGGGTAAAGCATGGCGAAGAAGAACACAAACGCCGGCACCAGCGCTTTTTCGGCCAGCGACACGCAACGCAGGCGCACCATCAGCGAGGCCAGGACGAGGTTGCCGGCTTCGGCTCGCGCGACCAGCCGCCGCAGGGCCGGATGATCATGCGCGATGTCGGCATCGGTGAGCCAGACGTAGCGCGCTTCTGGAAAAAGTTCTTGCTGCACACGCAGGCCTTCGGCTTGCGCCCAGACCTTGCCCATCCAGCCGGGCGGCAGTTTGCGAGCATGCGCGACTGTCAGGCGCGCTTGCTGGCCAAGCCGTGCCGCGGCCTGCTGCGCGAGCAGGACAGTGGCATCCGTACTGTGATCGTCCACGAGAATCACATGGAACAGGCCTGGATAGTGCTGTTGCAGAAGTGAGGTGATGGCATCGCCAATCACACTTGCCTCGTCGCGCGCGGGCACCACGGCCACGACGGCCGGCCAGGCCACCGGCTCGCTGTCCGTTCCAGGTGCGCGAACCAGCCAGAACCAACCCCTGAACAGCGCCATCCCCACCCAGGCGAGCAGGATGACCGACCCAAGCGACAAGACGAGCAATGGCGACATGTTTAGTGCCCGGCGGATTTGGGCATGAGGCGCAGGGCAAGCTTCACCAGGCGCGGCACCGTCGTGGGGCGCAGCAGGCGCGAGTCGTAGCCGGAAAAGCGCCTGTCGTTTTCTTCCAGGCAGAGGGACATCAATGCGGGCACACTCAAATTGGCGGTGGAGACCGACTGGGCGCCCGTCACGGTGAAATTGTTGTCGTGCTCCTGCTGCTTGCCGTCGGCGTCGACCGTGCGTGCGAGACCAATGCGCTCCCATCCCAGGAACGCCCACACCGCAAGCACCTTGGCCTCGAAGCGAAGCCGCCGCCACCACGGCAGCCGTGTGCGGTGCCAGGCGGCCCAGTTGGCAAACAGCAGGATGTGGCGGCACTCTTCCTGCATCACGGGCTCGAACGTGTCGACCAGGGCAGGCGGAAACATGCCGGAACGGCGGGCCAGTTCGAACAGGCCGAACGCGAAAAAGCTGTCGATGCACTCGCTGTAGCCGGTGACGAGGTAAGCCCATTCGGGGTCCTTCGGATAGATGTAGGCCGCCGCGGGCGCGAGACGGATGCCGTAAGCGGCAACCATGCGCGATAGCACTTCCTTGTGGCGATTCTCTTCCCACGCATTGAGGGCGAGCGCGTCACGCATTTCGGGGTCGGACAGGGTGCGGGCGTAGGCTGCCATGCGCAGCCGCGCCTTGCCTTCGGTCTGCACGGCGATGTCCCAGATCGGCAGCGAGACGATCCGTTGCAAGGTAGCCGGATCGAGCTTCGGCCAGTCGAGCACCGCCGGCCGGTACGGGTTGAAGGTTTCGCGAAACATGCGGCAGGTTTCGTGCCGGTGCGCATCCGACCCGGGCTTGAGCGGGCCGCGCGATGGGCTGAACCAGTGACGCGTGTTATGGTGGGCAAAATCGAGCACCGCCGGGTCCGTTGGCGGCACGGCCGGTTGCGGCGGAGCGCGAAAGCCCGGGACAAGTTGGTCCACATCGAATTCGTCGCTGACGTGCTGATCCATGCTAGCCTCCATTAGCGTTGGTCGACCGTCACGCGGATGATACCGCGCTTGGCCGCGCGGCCGCTTTTGGCTTGTTGTCCCTCTTTTGCCTACAATGGCGCAACATTCGCAATGATGGGCTTTCAGGTGTTGGATCAACTGCAGCGGGGATTCCTATTGACACGGCACTGGCGTGACACGCCGGCCGGCACGCAGGTCGAGTTTTGGCTGGCGACCGATGACGGCCCGCGCCTGGTCCGCGTGCCGCCCCAGCCGTCGGTGGCGTTCATTCCGCTTGAGCAGCGCGAGATGGCCGAAGCCGTGTTGCGTGACGGTGAGCTGCGTCCGCTCGCGCTCACCGACTTTCATCACCGGCCCGTGCTCGGTCTTTACTGCAAGCAGTACAGGCAGTTGATTCGAGAGACCAAGCGCCTGCGCGAACATGGCGTGGACGTCTATGAAGCCGACGTGCGCCCGCCGGAACGCTACCTGATGGAACGCTTTATCACGGCGCCAGTCTGGTTCGGCGGCCGGGCAGGGGACAGTAACCTCCTCGAAGACGGCCAGCTCAAGCCCGAGACCGGCTACCGCCCGCAGCTTAAGCTCGTATCGCTCGACATCGAAACCAGCGCCTACGGCGACCTGTACTCGATCGCGCTGGAAGGCTGCGGGCAGCGGCAGGTGTATATGCTGGGTGCTCCGAACGGGGAGAGCGGGGCGCTCGACTTCGAGCTGGAATACTGCGACAACCGAGGCGTGATGCTCGAACGGCTGAACGGGTGGCTGGAACGGCACGATCCGGACGCGATCATCGGCTGGAACCTGGTGCAGTTCGATTTGCGCGTGCTGCAAGACCATGCCGAACGCTACCAGGTGCCGCTGCGCTTCGGGCGCGATGGCAGCGCGCTGGAAATGCGCAAGCACGGCGGCGGGCAGGATCACCTGTTCGCAGCCGCAGCCGGGCGGCTGATCATCGACGGTATTGAGGCCTTGCGGTCCGCCACCTGGAGCTTTGCGTCGTTCTCTCTGGAATATGTGGCACAGGAACTGCTGGGCGAAGGCAAGTCGATCGACAACCCGTACCAGCGCATGGCAGAAATTGACCGCCGCTTCGCCGAGGACAAGCCGGCCCTGGCGCGTTACAACATCAAGGACTGCGAACTGGTCACGCGCATTTTCGCCAAGACCGAGTTGCTGACGTTCTTGCTGGAACGCGCCAGCGTGACCGGGCTGGCGGCCGACCGCAGCGGCGGTTCGGTCGCCGCTTTCGAGCACCTGTACCTGCCGCTCATGCACCGCCAGGGTTATGTCGCGCCCAATCTTGGCGATGTGGTGGGTGATAACAGTCCTGGCGGATTCGTGATGGATTCGCAGTCGGGCCTGTACGACTCTGTGCTGGTACTCGACTTCAAGAGCCTGTACCCGTCGATCATCCGCACCTTCCTGATCGACCCGGTTGGCCTGGTAGAAGGCACCCGCAATCCGGATGACGGCGCGACTGTCCCTGGCTTTCGCGGTGCGCGCTTTTCGCGCGAAAAGCACTGCCTGCCGGCGATAGTCAAGCAGGTATGGGACGAGCGCGACGCTGCCAAGCGCGAACAGAACAAGCCGCTGTCGCAGGCGCTCAAGATCATCATGAATTCGTTCTACGGCGTCCTTGGTTCGAGTGGTTGCCGCTTCTTCGATCCGCGCCTGGCGTCATCAATTACGTTGCGCGGGCAGGAAATCATCCAGCGCACCCGGCGGCTGATCGAAGAGCAGGGCTATCCGGTCATTTACGGCGACACCGATTCCATCTTCGTCTGGCTCAAGCAAGCACGCAGCGAGGAGGAGGCGTCTGCGATCGGGCGCGGATTGGTCGCTCATGTGAACCACTGGTTTGCGCAGTATCTGCAGCAGGAGTTTGGCCTGGCCAGTGCGCTTGAACTGCAGTTTGAAACCCATTACCGGCGCTTTTTGATGCCGACCATCCGCGGCTCGGACGAAGGCAGCAAGAAGCGCTATGCGGGACTGGTGCGCAAACCGGACGGCAGCGAGACGATGGTCTACAAGGGACTGGAAACGGTGCGCAGCGACTGGACGCCGCTGGCGCAGCAGTTTCAGCAGGAGCTTTACCTGCGCATCTTCAAGGGCGAACCGTACCGCGATTATGTGCGCGATTATGCGGCGCGCACGGTCGCGGGTGAATTCGATGAGCTGCTGGTGTATCGCAAGCGGCTGCGCCGCACGCTGGAGGACTACCGGCGTAACGTGCCGCCGCAAGTGCGCGCGGCGCGCATTGCTGATGAATTCAACCGGCAGCATGGCAGGCCGCTGCAGTACCAGAACGGCGGGCGGATTCGCTACGTGATCACGCTGGCAGGGCCGGAACCGCTCGAAGTGCGGCGCTCCCCGATCGATTACGAGCATTACCTGTCACGCCAACTGCAGCCCGTGGCGGACGCGATCCTGCCATTTGTTGGGGATGATTTTGTTGCGCTGACTAGCCGGCAGGGGGAGTTGTTTTAGGGCCTCGGACAGCTGGAGACCCACATTATTGCCGTGGCATCGTCTGCGGCTTTCACTGCCAAACCTCGTGTGGCATCCGCCTTTTCCGCAGCGCGAAGCTCCGATAACATGGTTTCTAAGCCGCGTACTGAGCAGGCCTCAGCTAACAGCGTGGGTGAGTAGAGTTCGTATGGATCGGCCAAACGATAAAATCCATCCGTCATCGCCAAGAGCATGTCTCCCGCCCCAACCTCTAGTACAGCCTTTCGCGCGGCGAAGGGTCCGGCCGGCTGCATACATAGCACGGACGGGGTGAGATTCTCATTCTGCTCGATACGCCGATTTCGCGGTAGCGGCATCAGGCGTTCCCTTCGCACGGATATATCGCTCACGCCTTCGGCCAACATGGCGCTAATCTCGCGTTTCAGTACCTCGTCCTGTGGGTTGGTCCACGGGTCGAGATCCCGAACCACGCCATCTGCGTGACGCAGCAGGGTTTTGCAATCGCCCAGGCAGTAAAGGTGCAGTTTATCGGATTGGGCTTTGTGAACTATGCGGACCCACGTTAGCGCAGCGATTGGCCAAGCGTAGCGCGGCACCTCGATCTCGCCTTGCTAGGTGATCCTGCCAGCTCCGCCATTTTAAGTAGGGTTATTTCTCTTCTTTCAGCGTTTTGACGGTCCGTTCGAGCGCGCGGATTTTCTCGCGCATCGAGGAAAGGTTGCGCACGAGCGCGGCGATGCGTTCCCATTCGGCGTTCGTGGTTACCGGAAAAAAACCAGTGTAGCGGCCCGGCTCCGTGACTGAATTGGGCACCAGGGTGCCTGCCGTGATGTGCACGTTGTCGACGATTTCGATGTGGCCATTGATCATGGATGCGCCGCCGAAGGTGCAGTGCTTGCCGATCTTGCAGCTGCCGGCCACGCCGACGCAGCCGGCCATGGCGGTATGGGCACCGATGTGGCAGTTGTGGCCGATCTGGATTTGATTGTCCAGCTTGACGCCGTCCTCGATCACCGTGTCGTCGAGCGCGCCACGGTCGACCGTGGTGTTGGAGCCGATGTCGACATCGTTGCCCATCACCACGCGCCCGATCTGCGGAATCTTGACGTAGGTGCCGTCGTCCTCGGCAAAGCCGAAGCCGTCGCCGCCGATCACCGCGCCTGAGTGGATGATCCCGCGCTCGCCAATGATGCAACGCGCGTGAAAGGTCACGTTGGCGAAAAAATGGGTAGCTTCGCCGACCACCGCTTCGGGGCCGATGTAGCATCCGCCGTCGATCACGGCGCGGGCCTTGATCACCGCGCCGGCCTCCACCGTGACATGCGCGCCGATGTGGGCCGTCGGGTGAACCTGCGCGGTCTCGTGCACCGCGGCCGTTGGGTGAATGCCCGGTGCCGGCTCCGCCTGCGCCTGGGACACGAGGTGTTGCGCGGCGCGCGCGAAGTATGCATAGGGGTTATCGCTGATGATGCGCGCGCCTTCGTAGGTGGCGGCAACGGCCGGATCGTCCAGCGGCGAGAGGATCAGCGCCGCGGCCCGGCTTTGCGCTGCCAGCACCCGCAGTTTGCTGTTGCTGAGAAAGCTGATTTCGTTAGCGCCCGCATGGTCCAGCGCGGCGATCGCCGTGACTTCTATGTCCGGGTCGCCCTCCAATTGTCCACCGAAGCGTTGGACCAGCTCGCCAAGTCGGGTACCCATGCTGTTAGCCAGTTTAGTTTGTCTGGCAGTTGGACAGAATCCTCGTGGAGGCAGTTCCGATCGTTTGACGCTTGCCATCCAGATTCGCAAGCATGCGCCCCCAGAAGAAAAACCGCTCTGCGTGCGGGCAGAGCGGTGAAGGACTCGCTTGCTACGAGCCTGAGGAGAATTCGTAGCGTGGTAGCGCTACCATGTGAGTGTAAGGCACAAAAGCGATGTTGTCAAAAGCCATCGCCATCCCCGAAGTGCGAAGAGCCAGGCTGTCCCGGCCGTGCGGTACACTACGGCCCGCAGTTCGCATGCGAAGACCATATCGAATTGCTTCGCTTTTTTTTCGCCAGTACCCCCGAGCATGGAAAGCCCCGAACAATCCGACCCAACTCCGTCCCGATGGATGACGCCCCTGGTGGCGGCCGCATACTTCATGGAAAACCTGGACGGCACCGTCATCACCACGGCCGTACCGGATATGGCGCGCTCGTTCGGTGTGGCACCGCTGGACCTGAACGTGGGCGTGAGCGCCTACCTCTTGACGCTTGGCGTGTTCATCCCGATCAGCGGCTGGATCGCCGAACGCTTCGGTCCGCGCCGCGTGTTCACCGCGGCGCTGGCGTTGTTCACGCTGGCGTCGCTCCTGTGCGGGATGGCGCAGGGCTTGAGCGAATTTGCGTTACTGCGGGTGTTGCAAGGGATCGGCGGCGCGATGATGGTACCGGTCGGCCGATTGGTGATACTCAATCACACGCCCAAGCACAAGCTGGCGGAAGCGATAGCGACGCTCACGTGGCCGGCGCTGGTGGCGCCGGTACTGGGGCCGCCGGTCGGCGGCTTTCTGGCTAGTTACCTGTCGTGGCGCTGGATCTTCTACCTCAACCTTCCGTTCGGCCTGGCCGCAATCTGGCTGGCGTGGCGCATCCTGCCGGCCGGGTCCCCGGGACGGTCGCGGCCTTTCGACTTGCCTGGTTTTGTTCTGGTCGGGTCCTCGTTGTGGTCCCTGAGCTGGTCCGCCGAGGTGATGACGCGGCCGGATACGCTCTTCGCGCATGCGGCGCCTTACCTTGTGGCCGGCGTCGCGCTGCTGGCGCTCGCCGCATGGCACCTTCGGCGAGCGGCCAGTCCGCTGTTCGATCTGGAGGCGCTCAGGAATCGCACCTTCGCGGTGACGATCTTTGGGGGATCGCTGGCGCGCATGTCGATCGGGGCGGTGCCGTTTCTGCTGCCGCTGATGTTCCAGGTTGGTTTCGGGCTCGATGCCTTTCGTTCCGGGCTGCTGCTGCTCGCGGTCTTCGCGGGTAACCTCTTGATGAAGCTGCGCACCACCCATTTGCTGCGCCGGTTTGGCTTTAAGCGGATATTGCTGGTCAACGGCGTGCTCAATGCGGGGACGATGCTCGCCTGCGCGATGCTGTCGCCAACCACGCCGGTGTGGATGATCGCACTGGTGCTGTTCGTCGGCGGGTTGAGCCGCTCGATGCAGTTCAGCGCCTATAACACGATCGCATTCGCGGATGTGCCGAAGGACCGGTTGGCGGCGGCCAATACCTTGTCCAGCACCGTGTTCCAGGTGGCTGCGGGGCTTGGCATCGCGGTAGGGGCGTTCGGGGTGCGGTTCGGGCATTGGGTGCAGGGTGCGGCGGGGTTGGAGCAGCCGGCCGTCGCGTTTCGGTTGGCGTTTGTCGTGATCGCCGTGGTGGGATTGGTGGGGACGGTCGATGCGCTACGGCTGGCGCCCGGGGCGGGGGCGAATACGGTTGGCAAATAGATGAGCAAACTCTGCGCAACCGTACAGCGTGCGCACAGGTGCGCACCCTACGACGGCCGAAGCCGGTAGGGCCGTAGGGTGCGCACCCCGTGCGCACGCGGACGCGGCCCAATCGTACAGCGTGGGTCAGCCGGTGTTGCGCAGCCCGGCCGCGACGCCGTTGATCGACAGGTGGATGCCGCGGTGGACGCGCGGGTCGACTTTGTCCGGCTCGCGCGACAGGGTGCGGTGCCGTTGAATCAGCTCGACCTGCAGGTGATTCAGCGGGTCGAGGTAGGCGAAGCGGTTCTGGATCGAGCGTGCCAGTAACCGGTTGCCGGCGAGGCGCTCGGTGGTGCCGGTGATCGCCTCCAGGCAGCGGATCGTCTCGGCATGTTCGGCCGCGATGCGCTTGAAAATCCGCTCGCGCAGTTCGACGTCCGGCACCATGCTCGCGTAGCGCGAGGCGATGCCAAGGTCGGTCTTGGCCAGCACCATGTCCATGTTCGACAATAGGGTGGCGAAGAACGGCCAGTCGCGCAGCATGTGCTGCAGCGTGGCGAGGCGCTCGCCGTGCGGGCCTTCCTCCAGCCAGCCCGACACCGCCGAGCCGAAGCCGTACCAGCCCGGCAGCAGCAGGCGGCACTGGCCCCACGAAAAGCCCCAGGGGATCGCGCGCAGGTCTTCGATCCGGCGCGAGGCCTTGCGCGACGCAGGGCGCGAACCGATGTTCAGCTCCGCGATCTCGGCGATCGGCGTCGAGGCGAAGAAGTAGTCGGTAAAGCCCGGCGTGTCGTACACCAGGTCGCGGTAGGCGTGGTAGGCGCGGGTGGACAGTTCGGCCATGACGGCTTCGAACCCGGCCAGGCGTTCGGCCTCTATGCCGTTTGCCGCTTGCGGCATCAGGCTCGCTTCCAGCGTCGCGGCGACCAGCAGTTCGAGGTTGCGGCGGCCGATGTCCGGGTTGGAGAACTTGGAGGCGATGATTTCGCCCTGTTCGGTAAGGCGGATCTGGCCGTTGACGGTGCCGGGCGGCTGCGCCAGGATCGCCTGGTAGCTCGGGCCGCCGCCGCGGCCGACGGTGCCGCCGCGGCCGTGGAACAGGCGCAGCTTGACCCGGGCGCGCTCGAACACTTCCACCACCCTGAGTTCGGCCTGGTACAGCTCCCAGTTGGAGGTCAGGAAGCCGCCGTCCTTGTTCGAGTCCGAGTAGCCGAGCATGACTTCCTGCAGCCTGCCCTGGAGCTCGATCACCCGTGCGACCGGCGGCAGCGCCATCCATTGTTCCATGATCGCCGCCGCGCGCTGCAGGTCGGGGATGGTCTCGAACAGCGGGATCACCATCACCTCGGCCACGCCCTGCGCCAGGCGCATCAGGCCAGTCTCCTTTTGCAGCACCATCACTTCGAGCAGGTCGGATACGCTCTCGGTGTGCGAGATGATGTAGTTGCGGATCGCGCGCTTGCCGTAGCGCTCGCGGATTTCGCGCGCCACGCGCAGGATCATCAGTTCCGACTTGGTCTGGTCCGAATACGTTTCGTACGGCGAGTACAGCAGGCGCGGCTGGGCCAGTTCGGCCAGCAGCAGCGCGATCTTGCCGTCCTCCGGCAGGGCCGCGTAGTCGGCTTCGACCGCGGCGCGCTCGAACAGCTCGGCCAGCACGCGCTCGTGCACGTCCGAGCTCTGGCGCATGTCGAGCGAGGCGAGGTGAAAGCCGAAGATGCGGGCGGCGCGCATCAGGCCGGCCAGGCGCGGCCGGATCAGCGCGGCGCCGTGGTGTTCGGCCAGCGAATCGGCCAGCACCTGCAGGTCGGCGACGAAGCCGGCGGCGTCCTTGTACGCTTCGGCGTGGCCGACTTCCTTGCGCAGCACGTGCGCCGCGCCCAGCTGGCGCGCGCTGGCGGCCAGGCGCGCGTAGATGCCGACCAGCGCCCGGCGGTAAGGCTCGTCGGCGCGGTGTTCCGAGGTGTCCGGCGAGGCATCGGCCAACGCCATCAGCTGGGGACTGGCGTCCACCAGCAGGGTCGAGAGCGACAGTTCGGCCCCGAGCTCGTGCACTTCTTCGAGGTAGAAGTCGAGGATGGTGGTGGCCTGGCGCACCAGGGCGTGCTGCATGGTGTCGGCGTTGACGTTGGGGTTGCCGTCGCGGTCGCCGCCGATCCAGCTGCCCATCTGCATGTACGTCGCGTCCGCCAGGTGCGCCGGGCGCGCGCCGTAGTGGTAGCCGATGTCGTCCTCGACGTCCTCATACAGCGCCGGCAGTTCGCGCAGGAAGGTGGTGCGGTAGTAGGAAAGGGCGTTCTCGATTTCGTCGGCCACGGTCAGCCTGGTGTAGCGCAGCATGCGGGTCTGCCACAGCGTGGCCACGCGCGCGTGCAACAGCTCGAGGTTGTGCACCTTTTCCTTGGGCGTGAGCGGCAGGTCGCGCTCGGCCAGCAGGCGCGCGATGTCGTGCTCGGCGTCGAGGATGCTCTTGCGTTGGACCTCGGTCGGGTGCGCGGTGAGCACCGGCGAGATCAGCGCGTGCCGCAGGAAGCGCTCGACGCTGCCGGCGTCGATGCCGGCCTCTTTGAGACGCTCGAACGCGTAGCCGACGCTGCCTTGCTGCGGCCCCGATCCGGCGAGCAGGTGGGCGCGGCGGCGCCGCGTGTGGTGCTGGTCTTCGGCGATGTTGACCAGGTGCGAAAAATAAGAGAAGGCGCGCACCACCGAAATGGTCTGGTCGCGGGTGAGCTTGTGCAGCAGCGCGGTCAGCTCTTCCCCGGCCTTGGGGTCGGCTTCGCGCCGGAACCGCACCGCGGTCTGGCGGATCGTCTCGACCACGTCGAACACGGCTTCGCCTTCGTTCTCGCGCAGCACGTCGCCCAGCAGGTAGCCGAGCAGGCGGATGTCTTCTCTCAAAGGGGCGTCCTTGTCGGCGCCGGCAGTGGGAATCTCAGGTGCAGCAGGTTTGTCCATTTCGACCACTTATCAAAAGAGGTTGTTGGCACGGCGGCGCTGGCGCCGCGGTCTGCGGGGGGACGCATGCTAAAATTTGTGATCTTATGCAAGCGCCAGGCACTGGCATCGGCCGGGCTGGCTAACGACAGTGAAAGAATCCGTTTTGAAATCAACTGACACGACGACGCATCTGCCTTCGAAGCTGGTGATCGCTTCGCGCGAGAGCCGGCTCGCCATGTGGCAAGCCGAACATGTGCGCGACCGCCTCGCCGCATTATATCCGCAGTGCAGCATCGAGATTCTCGGAATGACAACACGCGGGGACCAGATCCTCGATCGTACGCTGTCGAAGGTAGGCGGCAAGGGCCTGTTCGTCAAGGAGCTCGAAGTGGCCATGGCGGAAGGCCACGCCGACCTGGCCGTGCATTCGCTCAAGGACGTGCCGATGGAGCTGCCGGAAGGCTTTGCGCTGGCCGCCGTGCTCGAGCGCGAGGACCCGCGCGACGCGTTCGTATCGAACGATTACGCCAGCCTGGACGAACTGCCGGCGGGCAGCGTGGTCGGCACCAGCAGCCTGCGCCGCCAGGCGCTGGTCGCGTCGCGCTATCCGCACCTGGTGATCAAGCCGCTGCGCGGCAACCTGGACACGCGCCTGGCCAAGCTCGATCGCGGCGACTACGCGGCGATCATCCTGGCCGCCGCGGGCCTGAAGCGCCTCGGCCTGCCGCAGCGCATCCGGGCGCTGCTCGAGCCGGAGCAGAGCCTGCCGGCCGCCGGGCAGGGCGCGATGGCGATCGAGATCGTCAGCGGTCCGCGCGGCGACGGTGTCGACCTGGCTGCGCTGCTGGCGCCGCTGAACCACGTGCCGACCGCGCAGGCGGTGGCGGCCGAGCGCAAGGTGTCCAAGGTGTTTGGCGGCAGCTGCCAGGTGCCGCTTGCCGCGTACGCCCTGCTTTCCGGCGACACGCTGACCCTGCGCGCGATGGTCGCCACGCCGGACGGATCGCGCAGCGCGCACGCCCAGGCGTCAGGGCCTGCGAGCGCGCCCGAGGAGCTGGGCGGGCAGGTCGCGCAACTGCTGCAGCAGCAGGACGCGAACGACATCCTGGCCGCCTGTCGCCAGGACGCCGCGACCGATGCCTGATACGGTTGTCATCACCCGCCCACGCGCCCAGGCCGAGGAGCTGGCCCGCATGGTCGCGGCTGCCGGGCGCACTGCGGTGGTGCTGCCGCTGCTGGAGATTGAGCCGCTGGCCGACCAGTCGCAGCTGATGCAGGTGCTGGCCGGGTTGGACGGCTATGCGATGGTCGCGTTCGTGTCGCCCAATGCGGTCGACGCCGCGTTCGCCCACATCCAGCGCTGGCCGTCTGGGGTGACGCTGGCGGTGGTGGGGACGGGCAGCCGCGCGGCGCTGGCGCGGCACGGAATCATTGACACCGACATTGTCAGCCCGGCGGACCCCGCGCACAGCGATTCGGAGCACTTGCTCGAGTCGCTGGACCTGTCAAGCCTCGCGGGACGGCGGGTGCTGATCGTGCGCGGCGAAAGTGGACGCGAGCTGATGGCGGACAGCCTGCGCGCAGCCGGAGTGCTGGTCGAGACCGTGGCCGCCTACCGGCGCAGCGTTCCGCAGCTCACGCCTGAGATGAAAGCTTCCCTGGCTGGCTTGCTGGAGCAGCAAAACGACTGGATAATCACTAGTTCGGAAGCATTGCGCGGCTTGCTTGACCTGCTGCGCCAGATGGATGCCGACAAGGCTGTAGCAAAGATGCAACAGCAGCACCTGATTGTGCCCCATGCACGAATCGCCGACACCGCGCGCGCGCTTGGCATCAACCGAGTCACGCTGACGGGCTCCGGCGACGAGCGGCTGCTTGCCGCGTTACAATCACGAGAATGAACGAACTGCCGAATATCCCAGAACAGACCATCGTCGAGGCTGCGCCTGATTTTCAGGCGAACAAGAGCGCCGGTGCGCCGCGCGAGGGCTTGCTCGCTTCGCTCCAGCGTCCGCTGCCGATGGCCGTCACCGTACTGGCGCTGCTGCTCGCGGCCCAGACGTGGTCGACCCACACCCGCATCAACAGCCTGCGTGCCGACATGGCCAAGAGCCTGCAGAAGAACAGCACGCTTGCGGCCGATACTTCCGCCCTGGCGCGCGAGGCGTCCGAACAGTCCAAGGAGCTGCAGGTCAAGGTCGGGGTGCTGGAAACGCGCCAGACCGAGGCCCAGAGCCAGCAGCTGGCGCTCGAGCAGATGTACCGTGACTTGTCGAAGAACCGCGACGAATGGATGCTGGCCGAGATCGACCAGGTGCTCTCGACCGCCAGCCAGCAGTTGCAGCTGGCCGGGAACGTGCAGGGCGCGCTGATCGCGCTGCAGAACGCCGACCGCTCGCTGTCGCGCTCGGACAAGTCGCAGTTCATCACGATCCGGCGCGCGATCGCCAAGGATATCGAACGGCTCAAGGCGCTGCCGGCGGTGGACCTGGCGGGCGTGGCGCTGCGCCTGGACAGCGTGATCGCGCAGATCGATGCGCTGCCGCTGCTGTCGGACGAGAAGCCGGCGCTGCCGGCCGCGCCGGCCCGCAAGCAGGCGCCCGGCCCGCAGGCGGCACTTGAACCGCAGACGCTGGGCGCGCGCGTGGCCGCCACCTGGCGCAACTGGAGCAGCGAGATGTGGGACGACATCCGCCAGCTGATCCGCGTGCGCTCGGTCGACACGCCGGAAGCGCTGATGCTCTCGCCCAACCAGTCGTACTTCCTGCGCGAGAACCTGAAGCTGCGCCTGTTGAACGCGCGGCTGGCGCTCCTGTCCCGCAACGAAGGCGCGTTCCGCGAAGACCTGAACAATGCGCAGGACACGCTGCTCAAGTATTTCGACACCCGTGCACGTCCGACCCAGGCGGTGCAGGCGGCGCTGCGCCAGGTACAGGCCAACAACGTGGCGATCGACGTGCCCGATCTGTCCGACAGCCTGAACGCCGTGCGCAACTACAAATCGAAGCCCTAAAGCCATGCGTTTACTTCTCTGGTTAGTCGCCCTGATGGCAGCGGCCATCGGCATTGCCGTGACCGCGCGCTTCAATCCCGGCAACGTGGTGCTGTTCTATCCGCCGCACCGGATCGACATGTCGCTCAACCTGTTCGTGGTGCTGGCCGCGCTGCTGTTCCTGGTGCTGTACTACCTGGTGCGCGTGGTGCGCTCGACCTTGCGCATGCCCGAACGGGTGGCCGCGTACCGCCAGCGCAAGCGCGAGCGCGAGGGCAACAAGGGCCTGCGCGACGCGCTCAAGGCGCTGTTCGAAGGCCGTTTCGGCCACGCCGAAAAGGCCGCGATGCGCGCCGCCGAACTGCCCGAGAACGCGGGCCTGGCGGCGCTGATCGGCGCGCGCGCGGCGCACCGGATGCGCGAACCGGCACGGCGCGATTCCTGGCTGGCGGGGACGGTGCACGACAACGCGCTCAAGACCGCGCGGCTGATGACGATGACCGAGCTGCTGGTGGACGATCACCAGCCGGAAGCGGCGCTGGAGGCGGTGGCGGAACTGAACGCCAGCGGCCAGCGGCACATCCATGCGCTGCAGTGGTCGATGAAGGCCAACCAGCAGGCGCGCAACTGGCCCGAGGTGCTGCGCCTGGTGCGTACGCTGGACAAGCGCAAGGCGCTGCATCCCGCGCTGTCGGCGCGACTGCGCGAAATGTCGTACGAGGCGCTGCTGTCGGAAGGCGCGCACGACGCCGAATCGATCCGGCGTGTGTGGGCCGGCGTGCCGGCCAGTGACCGTACCAAGCCCTACATCGCGGCGCGCGCGGCAAGCGCCTTCAATGCGCGCGGCCTGCATGAGGAGGCGCGCGTGATCGCCGAGGAGGCGCTCAAGGCGGAGTGGGACGAGCGCGTGGTGCGCGCGTACCGCGAAGCGGCCGGGCCGGCGGGTTCGCCTGCGCTGCTGGCGCAGATCGAGAGCTGCGAAGCGTGGCTGAAGGAGCGCCCGAACGACGCCGAACTGGCGCTCACGCTTGGTGCGCTGTGCCTGAGGCAGAAATTGTGGGGCAAGGCGCAGCGCTACCTGGAGCAGGCGCTGTCGGACGCCGACGATGCGCAGCAGGTGCGCGTCGCGCACCTGAAGCTGGCGCAGATGCATGAGGCGCTGGGACAGCAGGAGGAAGCGGCGGCGCACTACCGGCAATGCGCGCTGGCTACGGTGTTGTGATCCCGTAACGCAAATTACGGGGCGTACTAAAAGATAGCCCGTCGTTCCCGCGGAGGCGGGAACCCATGCTGAGCGTCATTTCACGCTGTCTATGGGCCCCCGCCTGCGCGGGGACGACGGCGGGGACAAAACGCGTCTTGCCAACCCCCTCGCTTTCCACACAGTATCGCTTGCTGCGTCGCACAAGCCGCAATCGATTCGCTATAATCACCAACCCCCATTGAAAAATCAGCAACCAAGGAAATACCCATGAGTTTGAACAACGTTCCCGCCGGCCGCGATGTGCCGAACGACTTCAACGTGATCATCGAGATCCCGATGAACGCGGACCCGATCAAGTACGAAGTGGACAAGGATACCGGCGCGATTTTCGTCGACCGCTTCATGGGCACCGCGATGCACTATCCGTGCAACTACGGCTACATCCCGAACACCCTGTCGGCCGACGGCGACCCGTGCGACGTGCTGGTGATCACTCCGTTCCCGCTGTTCCCGGGCGTGGTGGTGCGCTGCCGCGCGATCGGCGTGCTGAAGATGACCGACGAAGCCGGCGGCGACGCCAAGGTCCTGGCGGTCCCGGTCGACAAGATTTTGCCGATCTACAGCCACTGGCAGAAGCCGGAAGACCTGCAAGACCTGCGCCTGCAGCAGATCCAGCACTTCTTCGAGCACTACAAGGATCTGGAGAAGGGCAAGTGGGTCAAGGTCGAAGGCTGGGGCGGCCCGGACGAAGCGAAGGCCGAAATCGTCAGCGGCGTCGAGGCTTTCAACAAGAAGGCAAGCGCGTAAGCCTTGCTCCGGTTTCGAAGAAAAGGGCGGGCGCCTGCGGGCGGCCCGCCCTTTTTGTTTGCGCCGCCGACGTCACCAGCCGATGTCCTGCAGCAGCGGGAAGGTCAGGTCGCGCGGCGGCGTGATCTCGTGCGACAGGTCGGTGTTGATCGCCGGCTCCATCAACTGGTTGATCTTGGCGTCGGTGCTGTAGTGCGACACCGAGGAGCCGGGCTGGTTGGTGGTCGGCGTGTACAGCAGGATGCGGTGCTGGGAGTCGGCCCCGGCCAGCCGCGACGGGTCCACCCCCAGGCTGGCCAGTACGCCGGACCTGGTGCGCGAGCGGGATTGCAGCGTGGCCTTGAGCTTGCCTCCGTCAATTTGGGTTATGCGCACCGACGGAATTACGACGGTGGGGTCGCTGCCGCTCATGCCGGCCACGTCGCCCGGCTGGTTGTCCGCCACCACCATGCCGATCGCGCCGGCGTCCTGCACCATCTTGGCCTTGACGACGAAGGCGCAGGTGCCGCGATCGACCAGGGCGATGTTATTGCGCACGGCGAGCGCATTGGCCGCGGACAGGGCGGTGCAGGCAAGGCCGGTGCCGTCGGCCTGGTCGACCACGGGCATCAACTGGGCCGTCACGGCGGAGCTAGTGAGCGGCGCGCCGAACGAGGCATCGCCGACTGCATAGTTGCCGGTGGCCTCGCCTGCGGACGGGCCGCTCACGGCCAGGTTCGAGACGGCCGACAGCACCTGCGGCACGGCCGCCGTCACCTTCGGCCCGTTCCACGCCAGGGCGTTGCCGCTGATCGCCGAGGCCACGCGTTCGGCGCCGCTCATCTCGGCCCAGGTCTTGTTGCTATGGTTGTCGGTCAGGTAGTGGTCCCAGATCGACGGCGTGTCCATGATTTCGGCGCCGGTCGCGCCGTCGGTGAAGGTCTGGAAGCCCAGGCCGTGGCCCAGTTCGTGCAGCAGCACGGTCACCAGGTCGATCTGGTCGCCGAAATTGTTGTCCAGCCCGAGATAAAAGCCCGAGCCGGGCATGCAGTCGGCGAACAGGCCGAGCCGCGAGTTGAAGCGTGCAACGATGTGCGGCAGGTCGGGCGTGGTCTGGTCGGCCCCGGCCAGCTTGGCGGCCAGCGCGCTCGGGTACCAGGTCGAGGCGCGCGGCGCATTCGGGAAATCCGAGAAGATTTCATAGGCGCCGGCCGCGCCCAGCACGGCGCTGCTGGAGGTGCACGAAAGCGGCACGAACGAGGCGCCCACGCGGATCGGCACGGTGCTGTTCAGGGTGGCGCCCCAGATGTCGGCCGCGTGCTGGAATGCGATCAGGCGCTGCTGGCCGAGCGTGGTGCCGGTGTTGCCCCCCACCGGCGTGGCCGGGGTCGGGTCGTTAAAGCCGATGCCAGGGGCGTTCAGGTTGACGATCGTGATGGTGACCGCCGCCTGCGCGCCGCCCAGCGCGCAGCACGAGAGGGCGATGGCGGCCGCAGCGTGCCTGAGGCCGAAGGGTTTAGCGGTCTTCATGGCGTTGCTCCTCTTTGCTGATGGTGATTCCCTGGGTGAGCACGGCATTGGCGGCGCGTTCGCCCTGCACGCACTGGTTAAGGAGCTTGCCGTCGGAGTCGCGGGTGACGATCGAATAGACCTGGCCCGCGTCACCCAGGCGCACCTGGCGTGTCACGTCGGGGCGGGCGACCAGCGTCGGCTGCGCCGGCACCGATTGCACTGGCGCCGCCAGCGTTCGCGCCTGCGCGTTCAGCTCCTGCATCTCGGACGGCGTCGGCGCGCGCAATTGGCCGGTCTGCGGATCGCGCGTCACCACCATCCCTTTTTGGTCGGCGGCGGAGGCCGGTGGCAGGTGGGTCAGGGCGACGACGCACAGGACGATGAACGGAAGTGCCTCAAGCAGTTTGTATTGGCGGTTTTTCATGGCGGCTCTCCAGGGGGCAATCATTGGGCGAACTTGCGGCGCGCTGTGGCGAGCAGGCCCAGTCCGAACGTGAGCATCAGGTACAGCGACGGTTCAGGCACCGCGGTGACCACGCTGACCGAATCGATACCGATGAAATTCAGGTTGGCGGCGTCGCCCAGGTAGCGGAACGCGAAGCGCCCGGGACCGTCGACGTTCACGCTCGCGCTGAACTGCTGCCAGGCGGTCGGGTAGTCGGCGGCGCCGATCGTCAGCAGCAAGGTCGAAAAATCATCGGTGCCGCCGCCAGTGCCGGGAGCGAAGCGCACTTCAAGCTTGTCCATGAAGCCTGGATCGCCGGCATGACTGGTGAAGAACGACAGCGTGGTGGTGCCCCCCAGGTCGAGGGTGGGCGTGATCAGCCAGTTGTCCACACTGCCCATGCCGTTCAGCGCGCCGAGGTAATTGGCGCCGATGTAGGCATTGGGCGCGCCGGCCTGCGACGCGAAGACGTCGGGCACGCCCTGGAACCAGCCGGTGCCGGCAGGGACGCTGTGGTTCACCTGGGTCCAGCCGTTCAGGGCCGGTACGTTGTCGAAACCTTCGTTCAAGACTTGCTGGTCGTCCGCGTGTGCCGCAGACATGAGTGCGGCCAGGGCGAAAGCGGCTGCCGCTTGCTTAGTCTTAAGGAGTTTCATAAGTCTGCGCTTTCATGGTTTGCCAGAAGAATGATGTTCCGCTCGCGCTGGCTGACAACGAGGGCATTGTTTTCTTAATAATATGGAATGAAAGGTAATGAATATTGATGTCCGTATAACTTTTTAGGTGAACGGATGGGTTCAGGGCGAGTGGAACAAGATGCGCTGGAAAGTATTGCGTGGCAGTACTATCGATCTGGCGAAAGGAGGGAGAGGGGGGAGGAATGCCGCGAGGAATTGCCGCGAGCTGGTGAGGCTGAACCGAGGCGTAGGGTGCGCACCCGTGCGCACGCGGTTCGCGACCGCAGCGCAGTGGAGCGGCAGCCGCAAGTCAGGACACTGTGACCGCGTGCGCACAGGTGCGCACCCTACGACGTGCGGCAAGCGGTGCGACTGGTGCCGACCGTGCAGCGTCGTTAAGACCGCCGTTTTGAGAGGAAGCTGCGCAGGCGCAGCTTGCCGACGATGCCGATCGGGAAGAAGTAAACCGAGAGGACGAACAGCACGCCAAGCCACAGCATCCAGCGGTCGGGATGCAGGGCCGCGGCCAGCACCGGCACGCCTTCGACGGCGGAGGAGGCGTGCGCCATCAGCTCCTTGAGGTAGTTCTGGGCCAGGATGAACAGCGCCGCGCCGATCACCGCGCCGTACATGGTGCCCATGCCGCCGATGACGACGATCAGCAGGATGTCGGTCATCAGCTCGAAACCGAGTGTGGTCTTGGGACCGACGTAGCGCAGCCACAACGCCATCAGCGCGCCCGCCAGCGCCGCGACCAGCGCCGCCAGGCAGTTGGCGAGAATCCGGTACAGCACTGTGCGATAGCCCAGCGCCTCGGCGCGGAATTCGTTTTCGCGGATCGCCTGCAGTACCCGGCCGAACGGCGAGTTCACCACCCGCAGCAGGAACAGGAACAGCAGCAGGCAGCCGCCGAACACAATGTAGTAGGTGACCAGCTTGCCGTCGATCGCCCGCCCGAACACGTCGCCTTCCATCAGCGAATAGCCGGGCGAGAGCAGTTCCGGCACGCTGAAGGTCTTGCCGTCTTCGCCGCCGGTGAAGTCCGACAGCTGCGAAGCGAGTACCGAGAACGAGGCGGCCACCGCCAGCGTGATCATGGCGTAGAAGATCGCCCGCACGCGCAGCGCAAACAGGCCAACCACGAAGGCGAGCGCGAGCGCCAGCAGCAATGCGCACGCGAGCCCGGTCAAGGCCGCGCCCCAGGTCGGCTCGTCGACGCTGGCCAGTCCAAGCCCGATGCCGTAGGCGCCCAGCCCATAGAACATCGTGTGCGCGAACGAGACGATGCCGGTGTACCCGAGCAGCAGGTCGTAGGATGCGACCAGCACGATGTAGACGCAAATCGTGGCCGCGGTGTTGAGCGGGCGCGCGCCACTGGTCAGGAAAGGCGCAAACGCCAGGCCGAACAGGGTCAAGAGCAGCAGGCCGGTCAAGGCCCGGCTGCGCGGCAGGTCGGCGGAAAGAAGACGGTGCAGCATGGTTCAGTGCCCCGATTTGGAATACATGCCGGCCGGGCGCCACAACAGGATGGCGATCATCAGCACGATGTTTGACACCAGCGCGAGCTTGGGCACGAGGAAGCCGGCATAGTTGGCCACCAGCGCCATCAGGATTGCCCCGATAAAGCAGCCGCCCACCGAACCCAGCCCGCCGATGATGATGACGATGAAGACCATGACGATGGTTTCGGCGCCCATCGAGGCCGACAGGGTCTCCGTGTACAAGCCCCACATGACGCCGCCCAGGCCGGCGAGCGCAGAGCCGGCGGCGAACACCGCCACGAACAGGCGGTTGATGCGGTAGCCGAGCGCTTCGACCATCTCGCCGTTCTCCACGCCGGCGCGGATCAAGAGGCCGATCCTGGTGCGGTTCAGGACCAGGAACATGGTCACGAACACGACCAGGCCGACCGCCACCGCGAGCAGCCGGTATTTTTCAATCGCGGCGTCGCCGATCAGGATGGCGCCGCGCAGGGTGGTGGGCAGCGGCAGCGCGATCTTCTCGGGGCCCCAGATCACGTTGATCACCTGCTCGGACACGATCATGCCGCCCATCGTGACCAGGATCTGCTTGAGGTGCTGGCCGTAGACCGGCATGATGATCACCCGCTCGAACGCCCAGCCCAAGAGCCCGGTGACCGCCATCGCAACCGCCACCGCGAGCGCGAGCACGCCCAGATTGGCGGCGAGCGAATCGGCCTCGAGCCAGCCGCGCATCGGCAGCAGCACCATGGTCGCGGCAAACGCGCCGACCGACACGAACGCGCCATGGCCGAAGTTGAGCACGTTCATGAGGCCGAACACCAGCGTCAGGCCGCTGGCCATCAGGAAGATCATCATGCCCATCGCCAGGCCGGCGACGGTCAGGGTGAGCCAGGTCGGGAAGCTGCCGACCAGCGGCAGCATCGCCAGCGCCAGCGCGGGGGCCAGGAGCAGCGGCGCGATGTCGCGCGGCGCGGCCGGAAGCGGCGTGTCGGGGGCGGCGAGGGGTAGGGTAGCGCTCACGGTGATTGGTCCTATTGGTGGGAGTCGAGCGACAGGCCGAGCAGGCGGGTTTGCAGAGCGTCGTCTTCGGCAAGCGTGCGCATCGGGCCTGCGTGCACCACGCGCCCGTCGTCCATGACGTTCACGAGGTCGCCCAGGGTCCGGACGAAATTGAAGTTCTGTTCGACCAGCAGGATCGTGGTGTCGGTGTCCTTGAGTTCGCGGAACGCGGCCATCAGGCTTTGCACGATGGCCGGCGCCAGGCCCTTGGTCGGTTCGTCGACCAGCAGCAGCTTTTTCGGCTCGACGATCGCGCGCGCGATCGCGACCATCTGCTTCTGGCCGCCGGAGAGGTTCCCGGCCGGGTAGTTCCAGAACTTCTTCAGGGCAGGGAAGAAGCCGCAGATCCAGTCGACGCGGCTGGGCTCCAACAGGCCATCGCGGGCCGCAAGGAGCAGGTTCTCGCGCACCGTCAGGTTTGAGAACACGGCCATGCTTTCCGGGACGTAGGCGATGCCGGCGCGCGCGATGTCGGGCGTGTCGAGTCTGGTGATGTCCTGGCCGTCGAAGCGGATCGTGCCGCCGCTGGCGCGCCACAAGCCCATGATGGTGCGCAGCGTGGTGGTCTTGCCGGCGCCGTTACGGCCCAGCAGGACCGATAGGCCGCCGCGCGGCACCGCCAGGTCGACGCCCTGCAGGATGTGGTACTGGCCGATGTGGGTGTGGACCCCGGACAGGGTCAGGATGGGTTCAGGCCGGTTCGGGTGTTCCAAGGTAGGCTTCCTGTACGATCTTCGATTGCATGACCTCCGCGGGCTTGCCGTCCGCGACCAGCGTCCCGTTGTGCAGCACGATGATGCGGTCGGCCAGCGCGCGCACCACGTCCATCTTGTGCTCGACCAGCAGCACGGTCTTGTTGGCGTCGCGCTTGACCTGGTGGATCAGGTCGAGCACCACCGGCACCTCGTCCACGCTCATACCGGCTGTGGGCTCGTCGAACATCATCACACTCGGCTCGAGCGCGAGCAGGATCGCCACTTCGAGCTTGCGCTGGTCGCCGTGCGACAGGGTGGCGACCCAGGCAGCACGCTTGCCAGCGAGGTTGACCCGCTCGAGGAAGTGCTCGGCGCGTGCGATGAGTTCCTTGTGATCCGACCAGACCGAGAACATCTTCATGCCGGCACGCGCGCGGCCCTGGACCGCCAGGCGCACGTTCTCCATGACTGTCAGGTTGGGGAACAGGTTGGTGAGCTGGAAGGCGCGGCCGATGCCCAGCTGGGTGCGCTTTGCCGGGCCAAGCCGCGTGATGTCGACCCCGGCCAGGTGCACGCTGCCGGCGCTGGCCGGCAGCTGGCCCGAGACCAGATTGAAGTAGGTGGTCTTGCCGGCGCCGTTGGGACCGACGATGACGGTCAGCGTGCCGGGGTAGAACTCGGCCGTGACGCCGTTCACCGCGACGTGGCCGCCGAAGCGGATCGTCAGGTCGCGGGTGGACAGCGATGGCGTGCGCGCGGCCGTCATCTTCAGCGCTTGTTCCGCACTGGCAGCGGCAAATCGCTGGCCGGGATCTCGCGCACCAGTTCCAGCAGGTCCCACTCGTCCTTCTGGTCCTTCTTGATGCGGAAGTGGTACATCGGCTGCAGCGCCTGGTGGTCCTCCTTGCGGAAGGCCATGGTGCCTTTCGGCGTCTCGAAGCTCATGCCTTCCATCGCCGCCACCAGCTTTTCGGTTTCGGCGCCCGGCGCCTTCTGCAGCGCCGCGATCACGGCGCCCGCCGCCGCCATGCCGCCGGCGGTGAACATGTCGGGCGGCGCCTTGAAGCGCTTTATGTGCTCGGCCACCAGCCAGTCGTTCATCTTGTTCTTCGGGAAGCCGTAGTAGTAATAGATCGTGCCCTCGGTGCCGGCGAAGTTCTTCCAGGTCTTCATGACAGGCAGGATGTTCCCGCCCGGGGACAGGATGATGCCGTAGCGCTCGGGCTTCAGGTCGGCGATCTTGTTCATGGGGTTGGGGCCGGCCCAGACGATCTGCAGGATGCGCGGCTGCGGCTTGTCCTTGAGCGCATCGAACAGGCGCTGGCTCGGAGCGGTGAAGTCGGCGGTGGCGACCGGTGCGTATTCCTCATGGATGACCTGGGCCTTGCTGCCGGTAGCGGCCAGCGCTTCCCTGGCGGCCTTGATGGCGTCGCGGCCGAAGGAGTAGTCCTGGGTCAGGAAGCCGACGCTGCCGGCCTTGAGTGTGCTGGCGGCGGCAAGGGCGTCCTGCATCGAGCTGCGGCCGGTGCGGAATATGTAGCGGTTCCACTTCTCGCCGGTGATGGCGTCGGCCGCCGCCGGTTCGACGATCAGCACCTTCTTGTACTCCTGGGCCACCGGCAGCATTGCCAGCGCCGAACCGGACGAGGTGGTGCCGACCGCGATATCGGCCTTGTCGTCTCCGTAGGCTTCGGCCAGCAGGGCGCGGCCAAGATCGGGCTTGCCCTGGTCGTCCTTGACGATCACCTTGAGCTTGCGGCCGTTGACTTCCATCTTGCCGCCGGTGAGGTATTCGAGGCCCATCATGAAGCCGGTCTCGGTTTCCTTGGCATAGGACTCGAGCACGCCGGTCTTGCCCGCGATGAGGGCGATCTTGTATTCGGGGCTGGCGGCATATGCGGTGGAAGCGGTGGTGACTGCGAGTGCGGCCACGATCGCGGCCGACAGGGGGCTGACGAGATGCTTCATGTGGTCTCCTTGTGTTCTTTCTGTGGTTACGGGAGCTGCGCCAGAAACGCGCGGATAGCCTCCCAGGCCTCTTGCTCGGTGAGCATCGGCGCGTGGCCGACGTTCGGCACTTCGGCATACTGCAGGTCGGGCGCGGCCTTTTTCATCCATTCGGCCTGTTCGGGTTCGAGCAGGTCGGACAAGACGCCACGAACCAGCAGCACGGGGCGCTTGCGCGCCAGCCGCCGGAATGCCATTCGCGCCCCAAGCGAGGTCGGCTTGAGTTTACCTGTTTGCAAGGCGTTGGCAATATTTGGGTCGTAGCGCGGGACCAGGCTGCCGTTCTCGATCTGGTCGAACGCGCGCCGCGCCCACTTGTCCCACTCGGCTTGCGGGTTGTGGGGGAAGGCGCACTGGTTGATGTCCTTGACGTAGTCGGCCGCCTCGCGCCATGAGGACAGCGCCGCGCACTGGCCGGTGTAGCTGGCGATGCGCGCCAGGCCCTTTTCGGAAATGATCGGGCCGATGTCGTTCAGGACCGCGCCGGCGATGCGGTCGAGGTGGCGCATCGCCAGGGTCATCGTGATCAGGCCACCCATCGAGGTGCCGATGAATATCGCGCGTTCGATGCCCAGGTCCTGCATCAGCTTGGCCACGTCGCCGGCATATACCGTCGGCGTGTAGTTATCGGGATTCGGGTCGCGTTCGGAGTGGCCGCGGCCGCGCACATCGAGCGCCAGCACCCGCCGCGACAGGTTTGTAAGCAGCGGCGCGAGCTCGTCGAAGTCGGACGAATTGCGCGTCAGGCCGTGGATGCAGATCACGGGAAGCCGCGCCGGCCCGGCCTGCCCCGCGTAGTCGCGCGCGTACAGGGTCAGGCCGTCAGTACTGGTATAGGTGATGGGTGTGTAGGTGGACACGCTCGCAGTCCTGCACAAGTCGGTTTCGAAGGGCAGCACGGTCCCGGGCCGGCGTCGCGAAGACGCCGGCCGGGAGAGGCCACACGCAGTCAAGCAGGTCAGAAGCGGTATTCGACCGTGGCCTGGACGGTGCGCGGTGCGCCGTAGAACGCGGTCAGCGTACCCTCTTTGCCCAGAGTGGGGAAGTAATAGCCAGCGGTCTTGTAGTGAACGTCGCCCAGGTTCTTGCCATGCACGCCAGCGCGCACTTTGCCATCGGCGCGGGTCCAGACGATGCTGGCGTCCCACAGGTGGTATGCGTCCTGGTCCAGCTCCGACGCGTACTCGAACTGGTAGGTCTTGGCCTTGTAAGCCCAGCTGCCGATCAGCGACAGCTTGCCGTTATAGCCGAGCATGGGCATCCCGATGTCGTAGTTGGCACGGATGTTGGCCGAGTTCTTGGGCGTGTTCTGGAAATAGCGCTGGTCGGCCACGTTGCTCATGCTGCTGGCGCCTGGGAGTACGGCCATAAACTCCTTGTACTGGGCGTCGATGTAGCTGTACATGCCGGCCAGGGTCAGGTCGTTGGTAACGTGCGCGATCGACTCGAATTCGAAGCCTTTGATCTTGGCCTTGCCGGCATTGGTGGTGTAGCCTGCAAAGCTGTCGAAGTTGCCGTCGCCCTTGGTGGAGATCGCAACCGAACCTGGAATCTGCACGTCCTTGTAGTCACTGTAGAACAGGGCGGTGTTGGTGGTGATGCGCCCGCCGTTGAACGCGGACTTCAGGCCCGCTTCATAGGTCTTGATGGTTTCTGGCTTGTAGCCTTGACGCGCGGTCGCGATGGAGACCTTGGCACCCACGACGTTGGTGCGCGGGTCGAAGCCGCCGCCCTTGAAGCCTTCGGAGTAGGACGCGTACGCGTTGTGGTCCGGGTTGACCTTGAAGTTCAGCGCCACACGCGGGGTAAACTTGCTGTCGCGCCGCGAAAGGCCGGGCAGGTCGGTCTGGATCTGGTACAGGACTGCGCCCGGGTTGCCCATCTCCGGCGAGCCGCCCAGGCCGAGGAAGACCTGCCGAAAAATGTCGGCCTCGCGCTTGTCGACCGTGTAGCGCCCCCCCAACGACAGCGACAGTTCGCTGGTGAGGTTGTAGCTGCCGTCGAAGTACGCGGCCCAGGCCTTGGTGCTGACGTCGCCGCTGGTGAAAGTCGAGGTGTTGGCGAGGGCAACCGGATTGGCGAGGATCGTGTCGAACTTGTTGTAGGCGTTCGCGTCAATGTAGTACACGCCCGCCACGCCCTGTATTTGCGGGCCGGTGTAGGTCAGCTGGAACTCCTGGCTGAACTGGCGGTTGGTGTACAGGGCCGGCACTTCCATGTCGACCACCGCCAGCGAATCGAAGTCGATCGGCGCATACGACTTGTCGCGGCGCGCCGCGGTGATCGACTTGAACGAGAGTTCGGGGTTGATGGTGTATTCGACCAGCGCCGAGGTGCCGTATGCACGCACTTCCTGCTTGTGGCCCAGCGCCGTCACCATTTCGGCCTGCGTGTCGTACACGTTGTTCAGCACCGGTGTGCCGCTCGTTTTTCCTGCGTACAGGCGATGTCCGTTCTTGGGCGACGAATTGTCCAGTGTATAGTCGCCGGCGATGCGGATGAACAGGTCCGATGACGGCGTTATCTCGACCGAGGCGCGGGCCGCGGTCACGTCCTTGTCGTAGTTGCCCTTGCCGGTGGTGAGGTTCTTGCCGTAGCCGTCGTGGGTGAATTTGGCGATGGTGCCGCCGATGCGGACCGTATCGGAGACCGGTGTGCTGGCGGTGGCCACGCCGTCGATCTGGCCGTAGTTGCCGGCGGTGGCCTTGAGGCGCACATCGAGCTTGGGCGCCAGCTTGCGGGTCACGTACTTGACCGCGCCGCCGATCGTGTTGCGGCCGTACAGCGTGCCTTGCGGGCCGCGCAGCACTTCGATGCGCTCGACGTCGTAGATGTCCACCACGGCGCCTTGCGGGCGGGCCAGGTAGATGTCGTCGATGTAGATGCCCACGCCGGACTCGAAGCCGGCCAGCGGGTCGGCCTGGCCGACGCCGCGAATGAACGCGGTCAGGGTCGAGTTGGTGGCGCGCGACGCCTTGAGCGTGGTGTTTGGCAGGGTGGTGGTCAGGGCGACGACGTCGGGAATGCCCTGCTTGGACAACTGGTCGGCGGTGAAGGCGGTGACGGATACCGGAACGTCCTGCAGCGTTTCTTCGCGGCGGCGCGCGGTCACGACGACCTTCTCGATGTTCTGGTCGGAGGTGGCAGCGGGTGGAGCACCAGCGCCTTCCTGGGCATGGCCGACCCCCATGGTGCCGCCGGACAGGGCCAGCAGCGCAACGGTGGAGCGATTCAGCAGCTTCAGTTTCCTCTTGGTAAGACGCATTTTATGTCTCCTATTATCGAAAGCAGCATGCGTTCAGGTTTCGCACCTTGAAGAGTTTGCCTCTGTTGGGTCTGGATGAATAGATAACATTGCGCCCACCAGTTGTGCAGAAATGCACATATGTATGCACTGGCCATGGGCCGCAGCCACCCGCTGGCAGTGTGACGCCCGTGCCTATCTTCTGTGCATGCGCAAGGTTTGCCGTGAAATGATTGCGGTAGGAATGTGCACTAGTGCACAATATTGTTGCTGATATCAGACAGTCAACCCATGAATACCCTGCCCGAATGGACTGACCTGCGGTTTTTCCTCGAACTGGCGCGCGCCGGCACCCTGTCCGGCGCCTCGCGCCGGCTGGAAGTCGAGCACACCACGGTGGCGCGCCGGATCGACCGCCTCGAGACCCAGCTCGGCACCACGCTGTTCGACCGCAGCCGCGAAGGCTACGAGTTGACCGAAGTGGGCGCAGCATTGCTGCCGCACGCCGAGGCAATGGAAGGGGCGGCGCTGGCGGCGGCCGAACACGTCGGCGGCGGCGAGGTGGCGGCGCAGGGCGTGGTGCGGCTGGGGGTGCCGGAAGTGTTCGGTGTGAAGGTGGTCGCGCCGCTGCTGGCGCGCATGCTGCAGACCCATCCCGACCTGTCGATCGACCTGCTGGCGCTGCCCAGCTTTGCCAATCTGGCCAACCGCGAGGCCGACCTGGGCGTGATGCTCGACCCGCCGAGCACGGGGCGCTACATGGTCACGCGGCTGGCCTCGTTCCGCTTCTATCTGTATGCGTCGCCGGCCTACCTGGCCAGGCATCCGCCGATCCGTTCGATAGCCGATCTGGCAGGGCATCACTTCGTCGACTATGTGCAGGACCGGCTGGCCAGCCGCGAGCTGTCGTACCTGAACGAGCTTGGCTTCACGCCGCGGCGGCGCATGTGCTGCTCGGGCATGATGGCGCAGGTCGAGGCCACCGCCTCCGGGCTGGGGCTGATGATGGCGCCGCCGTATGCGGTAGCCGACGAACCGCGTCTGGTGCGGGTGCTCGATGACTTTTCTGCCGAACGCTCATACTGGCTGGCCGCGCCGACCGACCTGTACCGGCTGCAGCGGGTGAGGGCGGTGTGGAACCTGCTGCGCGAGCATGCGGACGGGCATCCGGAGCTGTTCATGCACATGTCGTGAAAAGACGGCTTAGGCCGCCTAATCTGCATCAAAAAGGCGTGATTTCAAGGTGATACCTTGAGCGTCTACCTTGATGCGGAGACATTTATGTCCGGCCATAATCATCACGCTACGCCTTTCACGTCCGATGCCTCTAACGCAACCATGAAGATGAGTCCCGGGGCGAAAGGACGCATGCGCGCCACCGAAAGGGCGGTCTATCGTTATTACAACGACATGGGTAAAAATAAAGGAAATTGCACCTGGGGCCCTGGCCTCCTCGCACATAAGGGAATTTGTTCAGAAGACGAGTTAAAACAAAAAGTCAGCACCAAGTCGGTCAACTTGGAATTTGAGCGGCGGGTGGCAGAAGCGGAGCGTATTGTCCGGAGAAAGACCAAAGTGGCTCTTAATCAAGCGCAGTTCGACGCATTGTGCAGTCTCACCTACAATGCTGGAATAAAAGCCACACGGGACACGTACGACTTCGTAAATCAGGGTGATTTTTCAGGCGCCGCCGCGAATATTTCAAAGATGATTAAAGTCGAGATTCATGAAGGCGGCAGGAAAAAATATGTCATCGCTCCTGGACTAATCACGCGTCGGGCGGAAGAAAGCGCACCATTTCGGGTAGCCAGCCCTGCTACAACTGCTGGCGAATAGGAGAGTCTCATGGTCTTTCGTCGCTGCCCGACCTTGCGGCAATGCACGACCGCGTTATCTGTCGCCGTCGCTCTGGCTTTAGCATTTTGGCCAACATTTTCAACCGCTGCTGATGGGAAGTATGAGCGCGCGGTGAGCGGCAACTGGAAGCTCACTGCCGCGCTGGACGGAGCGCACATAACCTCGCTTGATGAAAACGAGGCCCTGCAACTGGTCGGCCGGGTATTCACCATACGTAAAGAGTCAGTGAAATTTGGAAGCCGTGTTTGCGGCCCGTCGGACTTTGAAGCAGAGCGTGTGGAACCCAAAATATATCTACCCGAACAATTTCATGCGAGGGCAGAAAAATTAGGTCTTCCCAGCCCGGTCACTGCAGTTGACTTGAGCTGTACAACGGTATTTATCAAGAGTCCGAACCGGCTTGTAATCTTTTGGGAAGGCTGGTTCTTTGACGCTGTTCGGGTTAAACGCTAGCTTTGTTCACTCCAGCATGCACTGGCCGCGGGCTGTCACGTATCGACTCCGCACTATTACGCTCACTTTACGTTAGGCCTACAATAATGAACCGTCATTTTCTCGATGCATTGGAATCTAGAGTTATTGCTTTCGCTAAGCTAATGAAATTTACTCACATTTTCCTCTTTTCTGTTTTGAGCGTTAGTGCTTATGCCGAAACATACCAAGAGAAGCTAGAGGCCGCTCGCCAAGTTGTGTGGCTCACGGATTATAAGGCTATGTTTAATGCCTACTTGGTGCAATGTGAAAAATCTGAAGGAACTTACTTCGACCCTATCGTACTGTTCAAAAACGACCCTGGGGCGTTTCGTGGCGTATCGCCCCAATCCGCCTACTGGCCTGAGGTTGAAGCAGCGTATCGTCGATATCAGGTCCGAGTCTGCGGCTACCTTACAACTGATGAATTTACTGAATTCGTCGCCCGACAATTCGCAGATCGAACATCTCTAGACGATTTACGCGCTTCCATAGCCTTCCAGTCTTCTCCCGCCGGACGAAGGATTCAGCAAGCAAGCGTTGCAGTGAATGAAGCCTTTCAGGCTCATGCACAGGCAAGCCTTCAAACTGCCGTTCCTGATGCATACAAAGAAGTTCAATTTGAATTAGCAGCAATAGCTGAGAAGTATCGTCGAGCGCCCAAATGACATTGGCGGCTATTAGGAGCCGCGCAAGCGGAACGGATTGCGGTCGTTCAGCTCGTCGATATACTCGTCGACTCCACCCGCTTCGCGCTCGAGGAAGCGCTCGATCGCATCGGCAAACGCCGGGTGCGCCAACCAGTGCGCCGACCACGTGCGGGTCGGCAGGAAGCCGCGCGCCATCTTGTGTTCGCCCTGCGCACCGCCTTCGAACACCTTGATGCCCTGCTCGATGCAGAACTCCAGCGGCTGGTAATACGCGGCCTCGAAATGCAGGCACGGTACGTGTTCGAGCGCGCCCCAGTAGCGGCCGTACAGCGTGTCCTCGGTGTAGATCACGAGAGATGACGCTATCGGCTTGCTGTCCCGTTCGGCTATCACGAGCAGTATGTTTTGTGGCATCGCGCTGCCGATGCGTAGAAAAAAGTCCAGATTCAGGTAGGGCTTCGAAAAATGCGCCGCGTAGGTGTGGCGGTAGCAGCGGTTGAAAAAGCGCCAGTCCGATTCTGTCGCGTCCACGCCGCGCACGCGGCGCAGCGTCACTCCCGCGTCATGTACCTTGCGCCGTTCGGCGCGGATGTTCTTGCGTTTTTTGTGTTCGAGCGTGGACAGGAATTCGTCGAAGCTCCTGAAGCCCTCGTTCATCCAGTGGAACTGCACGCCGCTGCGCAGCATATAGCCGGCCGCGCCAAGCTCGCGCGCTTCTGCATCAGGCGGAAACAGGATATGGGTCGATGACACGCCGGCCGCCTGTTGGACCTCCTGCAGCGTCCCTATTAACGCAGCACGGGCCCCGGCGTCGCGCGCGAGCAGGCGCGGCCCGGTCACCGGCGTGAACGGGATTGCCGACAGCAGCTTGGGGTAGTACTCGAGGCCGTGGCGTTGATAGGCATCGGCCCACACCCAGTCGAACACGTACTCGCCGTACGAGTGATCTTTCACGTACAGCGGCAGGGCCGCGGCAAGCTCGCCGCCATTGTAGAGCGTGATGAATTGCGGCTGCCAGCCGCTGGCGGCCGTGGCGCTGCCGGACTCGTGCAGAGCATGCAGGAAGGCGTACGACAGGAAGGGATTGGGGGCGTTGTCCTGTCCGGCCAGCAGGCCATCCCAGGCGGCTTGACCGATCTCGGCCAAATTGGAAACGATATGCGTGCGATAATTCAAAATTGCTTCCGTACCTAAACAAGAAGTGAGTGCGGACCCTGCGGCGAAAGACTCACCATGAACAATCCATTTTTTAATCTCTACTCACACGAATTCGCCCGCGTGGCGGTTGCGATTCCGCGCTGCCGCGTGGCCGATCCGGCATATAACGTCGAGCAGACCCTGGCGCTGGCCAAACAAGCCGCCGCCAATGGCGCCGTGCTGGTCGCGTTCCCCGAACTGGGCTTGTCGGCCTACACCTGCGACGACCTGTTCCACCAGCGCGCGCTGCTCGACGCTTGCGAAGATGCGCTGCACGCGGTGGTGGCCGCTTCGGCCAGCCTTCCGGTGGCGATGGTAGTGGGGCTCCCGTTCAGGGTCAACAACCTGCTTTTCAACTGTGCTGCGGTCGTGGCCGGTGGCCGCGTGCTCGGCATCGTGCCAAAGAGCTACCTGCCTAATTATGGCGAGTTTTACGAGGCGCGGCAGTTCAACGCCGCCGATTGCGCGAGCGTCAGCCATATCGAATGGCGTGGCCAGAGCGTCCCGTTCGGCGCCAACCAGCTGTTCGAGCTGGAGAACCTGCCGCTGCTGCGGTTCCACGTTGAGATCTGCGAGGATGTGTGGGTGCCGGTGCCGCCTTCGTCGTTCGCGGCGCTGGCCGGGGCCACGGTGCTGGTGAACCTGTCCGCGTCCGATGTTTTGGTCGGCAAGAGCGGCTACCGCCACCAGCTGGTGAGCCAGCAGTCGGCGCGCTGCCTCGCGGCCTACCTGTACACCTCGGCCGGGTTTGGCGAGTCGACCAACGACATGTCGTGGGACGGGCAGGCGCTGATCTATGAGAAGGGCGAAAAGCTGGCCGAGTCCGAGCGCTTTTGCATGGACTCGCACATCATCTACGCGGACGTCGACCTGGGCCGTCTGGCAGCCGATCGCATGCACACCACTACCTTCGGGCAGTCGGTGCGCCGGCATGCCGACAAGGTGGCGGAGTTCCGCGTCAACCGCTTCCGGCTGGCGCTGCCGCTGGAGCGCGCGCTGCCGCTGGACCGCGCGATCGAACGCTTCCCCTACGTGCCGGCCGATCCGGCCCGGCGCGACGAGCGCTGCACGGAGGTCTATAACATCCAGGTGCAGGGGCTGGTCCAGCGCCTGTCCGCGAGCGGCATCAGGAAGGTCGTGATCGGCATTTCCGGCGGCCTGGATTCGACCCACGCGCTGCTGGTTTGCGCCAAGGCCATGGACCGTCTGGGCCTGCCGCGCACGAACATCCTCGGCTACACGATGCCGGGCTTTGCGACCAGCGATCGCACGCTTGAGCAGGCCAGGAGCCTGATGCAGGCGGTCGGCTGCAGCGCCGCCGAAATCGACATTCGTCCGAGCTGCATCCAGATGCTCAAGGACCTTGGCCATCCGTACGTCGAGGGCAAGGAAGAGTATGACGTCACGTTCGAGAACGCGCAGGCGGGCGAACGCACCAGCCATCTGTTCCGTCTCGCGAACTACCACAACGGGATCGTGATCGGCACCGGCGACCTGTCGGAGCTGGCGCTGGGCTGGTGCACCTACGGCGTGGGCGACCAGATGTCGCACTATAACGTCAACGCGAGCGTGCCCAAGACGCTGATCTCCTACCTGGTGCGCTGGGTGGCCGAGACCGGCCAGATCAACGGCGGTGGTGCGCAGGTGCTGCTCAATATTCTCGACACCGAGATCAGCCCCGAACTGGTCCCGGGCAAGGCGGGCGACAGCGGCAAGCCGGCGCAGAGCACCGAGAGCGTGATCGGGCCATACGAGTTGCAGGACTTTACGCTGTATTACACGCTGCGCTACGGATTTACGCCAAGCAAGGTCGCCTTTCTCGCGTACTCGGCATGGAAGGACCGCGAGCAGGGCGCGTGGCCGGGCGGCGAGCACCAGGTCCGCAACGAGTACGACCTGGCGGCGATCAAGCGCTACATGACGATCTTTATGTTCCGGTTCTTCAAGACCAGCCAGTTCAAGCGCACCTGCGTGCCGAACGGGCCCAAGGTGGGAAACGGCGGTTCGCTGTCCCCGCGCGGCGACTGGCGTGCGCCGAGCGATTCGGAGGCGACGGTCTGGATGGACGACCTGGCGAATATTCCGGACTAGTATCTTCAGTAATTATTGTTAGGGAGTAGAGATGAAACAGATTACCTGTGTGATCAAGCCATTTAAGCTGGACGAAGTGCGCGAGGCGCTGGCCGAAGTGAACGTGACCGGGTTGACCGTCACCGAGGTGAAGGGTTTCGGACGCCAGAAGGGACACACCGAGCTGTATCGCGGCGCCGAGTATGTGGTGGATTTCTTGCCCAAGGTGAAGATCGAGGTGGTGGTGGACGATCCGCTGGTCGATCAGGTGGTGGACGCGATCATCAAGGCCGCGCGCACCGGCAAGATCGGCGACGGCAAGATCTTTGTGCAGGAAGTGGAGCAGGTGATCCGCATCCGCACCGGGGAAACCGGACCCGACGCCGTCTAGTACTTTGAAACCGGGGCCCCGCTCCCCGGTTCTTCCATCTCCCCAATTGCGGCAGCGGAGCGTTGTTTGGTTCCCGCTGTCGCTCTCCAGTTGGTGCCGCCCTTAGCTGTATCAAAAGATGGGCGCTTGGCGCCGCACGTGTCCCCAATCTTCAGTACGCTTGCGGGGCGCCGGGCGTTGCGCCCTCGACATGGAGAGACGGGACATGCACCACAAGGAATTGCTTTGCATCGCAGCCGACCGCAATCTGGCTGCCGCGTACGCGCACGCGCACGCGCTGCGCGAGTGGAAAGTGCGCACCGTGCACACGCTGCACGATGCGAGCCGCGCGCTGCGCACCGATGGCTATCTGGTGGGCCTGCTGGTCGGGCTGGACGAAGCCGAACACGCCGAGCTGGACAGCTTCCTGAGCCAGAATTGGAAGCAGCAGTGGATCGGCCTGTTGCGGCCCGCGGCGCTGGACTCGGCGCGCTGCCGTCAACTGGTGGGTGACCATCTTTACGCTTTTCACACCGACCCGGTTGACCCGGTGAACCTTGGTTACGCGCTCGGCCATGCGTTCGGGGTCGCCACGCTGCGCGAGGCGGCGCAGCCGGCGGCCGAGCCTGCGGCGACGGCGATGATCGGCGGCAGCGCCGCGATCCGGCGCCTGCGTACCCAGATCGCCCGGGTGGCGCAGGCCGACGCGCCGGTGTTCGTGTGGGGCGAAAGCGGCAGCGGCAAGGAACTGGCCGCGCGCGCGATCCACGCGCAGTCGCAGCGGGCGGACGGGCCGTTCGTGCCGGTAAACTGTGGCGCGCTCGCGCCGGCGCTGATCCAGTCCGAGCTGTTCGGACATGTGCGGGGAGCGTTCACCGGCGCCGCTTCCGACAAGCCAGGCCTGATCGAAGCGGCCGGCGGCGGCACGCTGTTTCTCGACGAGGTCGCGGAGCTGCCCAAGGATCAGCAGGCGAACCTGCTGCGCTTCCTGCAAGAGAAGACGATCTACCGGGTCGGCTCCACCCGCAGCATTGCGGTCGACGTCCGGGTGATCGCGGCGTCGCACGTGGACTTGCAGCGGGCGGTGCAACAGGGCCTGTTCCGCGAAGATCTGTATTACCGCCTTAACGTGCTGCCGCTGACGGTGCCGGCGCTGCGCGAGCGCTGCGCCGATGTGCCTTTGTTGGCCGAGCATTTCTTCCGCACGTATGCGGCCGACAAGCCGCCAGGCCTGAAGGGTTTCAGTAGCGCCGCGATTCAGGCGCTGCGCCAGCACGACTGGCCGGGCAATGTACGTGAATTGATCAACCGGACCCGGCGCGCCATGGTGCTCGCCGAAGGGCGTCGGATCACGCCGGGCGACCTCGGTCTGGCGCATGCCAGCGGGCCGCCGGGTGGCGTTGGCCTGGGCGAATCGCGGATCGAGGCCGAACGGGCGGCCGTCATGGCCGGCCTCGAACGTGCCGGCAACAACATTTCGCGCGCGGCGCGCGAGCTGGGCGTGTCGCGCATGACGCTGTACCGCCTGCTGGACAAGCACGGCATCCACGTCAAGTAACGGCGGCGCGCCCGCCAGTCACACAAGCGATACAGGCGGCGTTTGACTGGGGCGCCCACTGCTGAGCGGTGCGGCGAGGACCGCAGTAGCCAGGGGCGGTGTCACAAGGCCGCGACGATTCAAAGCCGCGGCCGCCCGCAGTTGCAACCAGGAGATTCGGACCTCACGGTGTCTCGTCTGTAAATACAAGCACTTGCGCTCGGCGCGGCGGCGCTGGCACCGATTTTGCTGATACCTGGGCTGGCTCGAGCGATGTAGCAGAGTCATTCGATGACTAACTTTTCAAAAGGATAACGATGAAACGCATTCTGATGGCAGTCATGATTTCGCTGGCTTTCGGCGCCAGCGCATACGCCGACCCGGTCGGTAATCAGGCGAACAACACAACCGGCAATGTGGACCAGGCCACCTGGCACACTCGGGACCTGAACGGCTCTGGTGCGCTCGCGAACGAGCATAGCCAGGCCGCCCAGGCCAAAGACGGCAGCACGGGCATCAACAACAGTACTGGTGGAACTGCTGCGGCGGCGTTTGCCGCGGCCTCGGCAAACAATGGGTCGCACGCCACCTCGAATACGTCGGGCTCCTTCAACACCTCGACCGCCACCGCCAACAGTGTCCTGACCGGCGTCGTGACGGGCAACACGATCGGCGCCATCGGCAACGTGACGGCCAACACCAGCGCCACCGTGGGCGGTAACGCGGGTGGCGGCGATGGCGGCGACGGCTTTGGCGGCGTGGCTGCCAGCGTGGGTGGCGCAGGCGGCATTGGCGGGCTGGCGACCGCGGCGAACAGCGGCCCGGCC
>NZ_SPUM01000141.1 GCF_004614195.1 Massilia horti
ACCGCGTGCGCACAGGTGCGCACCCTACGACCTGCGATGGCTACGGACTACCTGCAAACCATCCGCTACATCATCTCGCCAATGATCTCGACGATCTCGTCGCCGTACGAGGTGAGCTTCTTCTCCCCCACGCCCGATACGCCGCGCAGCTGGTCGAGCGAGGTCGGCTTGACCTTGGCGATTTCGCGCAGCGTCGCGTCCTGGAACACGACATAGGCCGGCACGCCGTGGGCGCGCGCGGTCTCGACGCGCCACCAGCGCAGCTTGTCGAAGATCGCCTGCTCGGACTTGGACAGCTCCGTCTCCTCGTACCCGCGCGGACTGCTGACGCGCTTTGGCTTGACCGGTTTCTGGTACTGCCGTAGCTGTACTTTCTGCTCACCCTTGAGCACCGCGCGCGCCAGTTCGGTGAGCTTGAGCGAGCTGAAGGCTTCGTGGTCGACCGTGACGAAGCCGAGCGCGATCGCCTGGCGCAGGATAGCGCGCCATTCCTGTTCGCTGCGGTCGCTGCCCACGCCGTACACTGACAGCTTGTCGTGGTGCCACTGCATGATCCGTTCCGATTCCGCACCGCGCAGCACGTCGATCACGTGTCCGGCCGCGAAGCGCTGGCCAACTCGATAGATCGTCGACAGCAGCTTTTGCATCGGCACCGTGCCGTCGAACGAGACCGGCGGGACCAGGCAGGTGTCGCAGTTGCCGCACGGGCTGGAGCCTTCGCCGAAGTATTCGAGCAGGCGCATGCGCCGGCATGACAGGGTCTCGCACAGGCCGAGCATCGCATCGAGCTTGGTCGACAGCACGCGCTTGAAGTTTTCGTCGGCTTCGGATTCGTCGATCATGCGCCGCTGCAGCACCACGTCCTGCAGGCCGTATGCCATCCAGGCGCTGGCCGGCATGCCGTCACGCCCGGCGCGTCCGGTCTCCTGGTAGTAGCCCTCGATGCTCTTGGGCAGATCAAGGTGGCACACGAAGCGCACGTCCGGTTTGTCGATGCCCATGCCGAACGCGATCGTCGCCACCATTACGATGTTCTCTTCGCGCAGAAAACGCGCCTGGTTGGCGGCGCGCTTCGCATGCTCCATGCCGGCGTGGTAGGGCAGGGCCTTGATTCCGCTCTCGTTCAGGAACTCGGCGGTTTCCTCGACCTTTTTGCGCGACAGGCAGTACACGATGCCCGAGTCGCCGGAATGCTCGGTGGTGATGAAGTCCAGCAGCTGCTTGCGGCCGTTGGTTTTTTCAACAATCGAGTAGCGGATGTTGGGGCGGTCGAACGACGAGACGAACTGGCGCGCGTCCTCCAGCTGCAGCCGGTGCGCGATCTCGGCGCGCGTCATGCGGTCCGCGGTGGCGGTCAGCGCGATGCGCGGCACCTGCGGGAAGCGCTCGTGCAGGATCGACAGCCGGATGTATTCGGGCCGGAAGTCGTGGCCCCATTGCGAGACGCAGTGCGCCTCGTCGATCGCAAACAGGGCGATATTCGAGGCCTCGAACAGCTCCAGGCAGCGCGGCGTCATCAGGCGCTCGGGCGCCACGTACACCAGGTCCAGTTCACCGGTGCGCACCTGGCGCTCGACGCGCAGGGTCTCATCAAAACTCTGGGTCGAATTGAGGAAGGCCGCGCGCACGCCCACTTCGGCCAGCGCGTCGACCTGGTCCTGCATCAGCGCGATCAGCGGCGAGATCACGACGCCGACGCCGTCGCGCAGCAGCGCCGGGATCTGGTAGCACAGCGACTTGCCGCCGCCGGTGGGCATCAGCACCAGCGCGTCGCCGCCGCTTGCCACGTGCCCGACGATGTCGGCCTGCTGCCCGCGAAACGCCGGGTAGCCGAATACCGTCTGCAGCAGGTGCAGCGCGCCTGAGCCGATGTCGCTTGTCATTGCCTTACTCCGCCCAGACGATCCACTCGAAATAGCCGGTGGCCAGGATCATCAGGCCGAACGCGATCCGGTACCAGGCGAACGCGGTGAAGTCATGGGTGCTGATGTAGCGCAGCAGCCAGCGCACGCACAGGAAGGCGGAGACGAAGGCGGCCACGCCGCCGATGCCAAAGAGCGGCAGGTCGGCGCTCGAGAGCATGGCGCGCTCCTTGAGCACGGAGTAGAAGGTAGCTGCCAGCAGGGTCGGGATCGCGAGGAAGAACGAGAATTCGGTGGCCGCCTTGCGCGACAGGCCGAACAGCATGCCGCCGATGATGGTCGCGCCCGAGCGGCTGGTGCCTGGGATCAGCGCGAACGCCTGGGCGCAGCCGACCTTGAGCGCGTCGATCACGGTCATGTCGTCGACGGTTTCGATGCGGGTGGCGGCCGGGATGGTCTTGTGGCGGCGCTCGGCCCACAGGATCACCAGCGCGCCGACGATGAAGGCGAGCGCCACCGGCACCGGGGCGAACAGGTGGGCCTTGATCGCCTTGTTAAACAGCAGGCCGAGCACGGCGGCCGGCAGGAAGGCGACCACCAGGTTGAGCGCGAACTTCTGCTGGCGCGCGTCGCTGGCCAGCCCCCCCAGCACGGCGCCGATACGCGCCCGGTATTCCCACATCACGGCCAGGATCGCCCCGGCCTGGATCGCGATATCAAAGACCTTCGCCTTTTCGGTCGTGAAGTTGAGCAGGCTGCCGGCCAGGATCAGGTGGCCGGTCGACGAAATCGGGAGGAATTCGGTAAAGCCCTCGACCAGGCCCATGATGAGCGCTTTGAACGCGAGAATGATGTCCATGTCTTGTTGATGTGGAATGATTGGGGAATGCGAGCACGGAAGGAAAGCGACGCGGCCGGAAGCTTACCATGAGCGCGCCGGCGCGCGGTGGCGGCGCTCAACCGTCGGTACATTTTGTAATCAGGCGGTCAGCCTAGCAGTTGTCCGGCCTGGTGATGGCTTCGACATGCCCAAGCCAACGCATCGCTTGTTCGCGGCTCTCACCACAAAACTCCTCCGCAGGTTGGAGCGACGAGCAGACCGCCGGCCGGTCAGGATGACCAAAAATCTTGCACCGCTCGAACTCGTCAAGCTGCACACATCTGACGCCCGCTGGTTTCCCGTCCGGCATTCCGGGAATGGGGCTGCTGATTGACGGCGCGATGCAGCACGCGCCGCAGTTGTCGCGGCATTTCATTTTTTGCTCAACTGGCAATGGTTCGTCAAATCCATGCCACTCCTTGTAAGTTTCGCCGCATGTTGTCCATATTATAGGTGGCCGGTATCCCCGCCGGGGCATGACCCAAGCGTCGTGGCATGGGAATGGGCGTCCCCCGCGCTTGACTGCCCCCTGACCCGGGTCTATATTCGATGAATCCTTTATAAGTTGTCGAACAGAAGCAATGGAAGGTTCCCTTGACACCAAGCCCCGCTGGGAGCGCCGCAAGGATGCGCGTCCCGAGGAGCTGCTGGCTGCCGCAGTCGACCTGTTCGTCGAACGCGGCTTCGCCTCGACCCGGCTGGAAGACGTGGCGCGCCGCGCCGGCGTCTCGAAAGGCACGCTGTACCTGTATTACGAGAACAAGGAAGAACTGTTCAAGGCGGTGGTGCGCAACAGCATCGTGCGCGCGCTCGGCGAAGCCGAGGATTCGATCGCCGGCTTCGACGGCCACAGCGCCGACCTGCTGCGCATCCTGATCCACGGCTGGTGGCAGAGGCTCGGCGCGACCAAGGCGTCGGGCATCATCAAGCTTGTCATGGCCGAGGCCGGTAACTTTCCTGAGCTGGCGCAGTTTTACCGGGAAGAAGTGATTGACCGCGGCACCAAAATGATTTCGAGCATGCTGGAACGGGCCGTCGCATCCGGCGAGTTCCGCCCGGTCGACGTCAATATGGTCACCCAGGTCATCATCGCGCCGATGCTCATGCTCGTCACCTGGAGGCATTCGGTCGCGCCCTGCAATGGCTCGGAACTGGACCCGATGGTCTTCCTCGACACCTTTCTCGACCTCACCCTGCGCGGCCTGCTGCCGGCCGATAACCCGCACCGCACCTCGTCCGCCTGAGCCCCCGCACACGTCAGCGCCTGAATTTCAGGCGTTCATTCCCTCCAAACTGCAGACTGTCGCAATTTCCGACGAAGTCTGCTGTCATCTCGTTAATATGTGCTCCTGAGGCCGTTCAACGATAAAATATCGGATTATTTATTTTTTCACCCCGAGTATTGAGATGAATATCGAACAAGCCCGCTTCAATATGATCGAACAGCAGATCCGCCCGTGGAACGTGCTGGACCCGGACGTGCTGGAACTGCTGCACGTGGTCAAGCGCGAACAGTTCGTGCCGGAAGCCTACCAGACCCTGGCTTTCGCCGACGTTGAAATCCCGCTGCCGGGCGGTGAGTCGATGCTCGCGCCCAAGATCGAGGCGCGCCTGCTGCAAGAGATCATGCTGAAGAAGCAAGATAATGTGCTGCTGGTGGGCAGCGGTTCGGGTTATCTGGCCGCGCTGCTGGCATACAAGGGCCGCCATGTGACCGCGGTCGAGATCTCGCCGGAACTGAAGGAACTGAGCGAACGGAACCTGGCCAAGGCCGGGATCACCAACGTGACCGTGGAACTGGGCAACGGCGCCCAAGGCTGGGCCAAGGGCGCGCCGTACGATGTGATCGTGATCTCGGGCTCGCTGGCGCTGCTGCCGGAAGCCTTCCTGAAGGAGCTGAACGTGGGCGGGCGCGTGGCCGCGATCGTGGGCGAACCGCCGGTCATGTCGTGCAACATCATCACCCGCGTGGACGAGACGGCGTACGAAACGGTCAAGGTGTTCGAGACCAACCTCAAGCGCCTGACCGGCGCGCCGGAACCGTCGCACTTTGCGTTTTAACGGGACCAGATATGGAACACATTACCGCGCTCGAGTTGGCGGCCTGGCTGGCCGACCCGGCGCGTCCGCGCCCGCTGCTCCTGGACGTGCGCGAAAACTGGGAATACGAGACCTGCCACATCGAGGGGGCAACCCTGATGCCGATGCACCTGGTGCCGATTCGCTGCGGCGAACTGGATGACGACCAGGACATCGTCTGCATCTGCCACCACGGTGCACGCAGCATGCAGGTCGCGGCCTTCCTGGAGCGGAACGGATTTAGCAGGATTACCAATTTGACGGGCGGAATACACGCCTGGGCCGTGCAGGTCGAGCCTTCGATGCCGAAGTATTGACCTGTTTCCATAACTTTCGAGGACTCCGATGGAGAAAGCAATGCAGAAACCCCTAATCGCCGTGCTGCTGGCCAGCGCGTTTGTTTCGCTCAATGCAGGCGCCGCTGACCTGATCCAGGTGTACCAGCAGGCGCTGGCGAACGACGCGGTCTTTGCGAGCGCGCGCGCCGCCGTCGAGGCTGGCCGGGAAAAGTCGACCCAGGGGCGTTCACTGTTGCTGCCATCGGCCCTCGTCAGCGGCTCCGTCGTCAAGAACCATTTCAACAACCTGCCGGCGAACGTCGGGGAAACGGTTGTGATCAACGGCGTCCCGGTGAAGGTGCAGGAAAGCCGCGGCGACACCCGTTCCAATGAATTCACGGTCTCGCTGTCACAGCCGCTGTACCGCTGGGATCGCTGGGAGACCTACCAGCAAAGCAAGCTGCAGCAGTCGATTGCCGAGGCAAGCTTCGCCCAGGCGCAGCAGGACCTGATCACGCGCGTCGCGCAGGCTTACTTTGATGTGCTGGCCGCGCAGGACACGCTGGAATCGACGCGCGCCGAGAAGGCCGCGGTGACCGAGCAGCTGGCATCGGCCAAGCGCAACTTCGAGGTCGGCACCCAGACCATCACCGACACCCACGAGGCGCAGGCGGCCTACGACCTGGTGGTGTCGCGCGAGTTCGCTGCCGTCAATGACCTGGACGTCAAGCGCGCCGCACTGCAGGCGATCATCGGCAAGGCGCCGGACAACCTGGCCCCGCTCAAGCCGGGCGTCACGTTGAGCGCGCCGCAGCCGATGGCGATCGACAACTGGACCTCGGCCGCGGAGAACCAGAATTACGGCGTGGTGGCGTCAACGCTGAACCTGGAAGTGGCCAAGCGCGAGATTTCGAAGCAGCGCGCCGGTCACTACCCGACGCTGGACCTGGTCGCCAGTTCCCGGCACACCAAGCTCGACGGCGATACCAATTCGCCGGGCACGGTCAAGAACAATGCGATCGGCGTGCAGTGGAGCGTGCCGCTGTTTAGCGGCTTTGGCGTGACCAGCCGCGTGCGCGAGGCGATCTCGCTGGAAGACAAGGCGCGCAACGACCTGGAGGCCAACCGCCGCAGCGCGGCCCTGAACGCGCGCCAGGCCTTCCTGGGCGTGAACAGCGGAATGGCGCAGGTGAAGGCACTGGAGGCGGCCGAGGTGTCGAGCCAGTCGGCGCTGGAATCGAACAAGCTGGGTTACCAGGTCGGCGTGCGCATCAACATCGACGTGCTCAACGCCCAGCGCCAGCTGTACTCGACCCGCACCCAACTGGCGCTGGCGCGCTACCAGACGATCGTCAACGGCCTCAAGCTCAAGTCCGCCGCCGGCGCGCTGCGTGAAGAAGACCTGGTGCCGGTGAATAACCTGCTGCAGAAATAACGACAGCCCTTTCGTTTCAAGACAAAAACGGCGCCGCGGCGCCGTTTTTGTTTGTGCGGGCGTTGCGCTTGTCGGACACTGCCGCAATTGGCCCACGCTCCGAACTTCCGAAGTCAGCCTCGATCAAATTCCGCACACTCCGCAGTTCGAAATCCATCTTTCCCGCAAGACGCGCGATTGGTGGGGGGCGCTGTTTGTCTTTTCAAAACAGAGCCGAACCGCGGTTTTATTTGTCCCTGTAGCGAAAGAAGGAGTATGCCATGGCTGGTCATTCCGAAGTGTTGAAACGCCGCTTGCAGGTTTCGTCGTCGCTTGCCGGAGCGGTATTTTTTATCTCGCTTGCCCTTGGCACCGGCAACGCAATGGCCCGGAACTGGGTCGTCCACCATCCGGGTAATATCTTGATCGCGGACCAGTTTAATAACCGCGTCATCGAGATCAACCCGAATACCCACCAGATTGTCTGGCAGTTCGGGACGGGGTCCGACAAAGCCGGGCCGGACACGGTGGTCGGCGCCAACGATGCCGAGGCCGTCGGGCCCTTGACCCTGATCACCGGTACCGGCATCCCCGCTGCTTCGCCGCCGCTGCCCGGCTGTTCGACCCCGGCCACCGGCTGCCTGGACAACCGCGTGTTCGTCGTCGACTGGAACGGTCGCATCCTCTGGCAATACGGCAAGGCCGGCGTCGCCGGCAGCGGCTTCAACGAGCTCAACACTCCGGTGCAGGCTTCGGCCTTCTTCGGCTTCCAGCGCCGTGTCGGTCCGCATTTCCTGATCACCGACCAGGGCAACCAGCGCGTGATCATCGTGGACCGTGACCGCCGCCTGGTCTTCCAGTACGGTACCACCGGGGCCAAAGGAAACGGGCCGAACCAGCTCAATACGCCGAACAGCGCGCAATTGCTGGACAACGGGAATATCCTGATTGCAGACAAGGGCAATAACCGCGCGATCGAGGTCACCCTGGAAAATACGATCGTCAAGCAATTCACCGCCGGCGGCACGCTCAATGGCGTCGCTTTTGCCAGCCGTCTGCCCAATGGCGATACGCTGGTGACCGATTCCAATAACAATCGCGTGGTCGAGCTCAATCCGAATGACCAGATTGTTTGGGAATATGTGACCAACATGCAGCCGGGCAGCAATCCGAAACCCTTGCCGACGCGCGCGGTGCGGCTGACGAACGGGGATACCCTGATCAGCGACCAGTTCAATCAGCGCGTGATCCAAGTGACCCAGGCTAAGCAGATCGTCTTCCAGCAGGGGCAGCTCAATGTCGCGGGAAGCGGGCTCAACCAGCTCAACGGCCCGCACGACGCCAAGAAGATCGGCGACTACACCGGCTTGACGTCGATTAACAACGAGCAGACCGTCATCGAGTTCTTGCGCGCCCTGCGCGCGGCTTTGCCGTCACTGCCGCGGACGCCGTGATGCGGTGACAGCGAGGCGACAAAACGGCCCGGTCCGCAATTGCGCCGGGCCGTTTGCTGTCAGCTCGTAAGTCCCGCGCCGCCCTGGTTGTCTTTCCGCTGGATCAGCTCGACCTTGTAGCCGTCCGGATCGGTGATGAAGGCGATCACGGTGGTGCCGCCCTTGACCGGGCCTGGTTCGCGCGTGATGTTGCCGCCCTTGGCACGCACTTGCTCGCACACCTCGTAGATGTCCTCGGCCGAAATCGCGAGGTGGCCATAGGCCGTGCCGATCTCGTACTGCTCCACGCCGTAGTTGTAGGTCAGTTCCAGCTCCGCGTGGTCGGGGTTGTTGCCGTAGCCCACGAAGGCCAGCGTGTATTTGTACTCGGGGTTGTCGCTGGTGCGCAGCAGCTTCATGCCGAGTACTTTGGTGTAGAAGTCGATCGAGCGCTGCAGGTCGCCGACCCGCAGCATGGTGTGCAGAATGCGCATTCGTGGTCCTTGATAATGAAAGTGAAAAGGCGATTGTATGCGCGCGGGGCGATCTTTGCCGATGCGCATGGGGAATCGTCGTAGGGTGCGCACCTGTGCGCATGCGGTCATCGCGTGCAGACTTGCGGCCGTGATTCCACTGCGCCACGTTCGCGAACCGCGTGCGCACAGGTGCGCACCCTACGCCTCCTATTCGCCGTGCTGCCGTGCCCCAGCTACGACTCCAGCCGCGCATTCATCGTGATCTGGGCATTGAGCAGTTTCGACACCGGGCAGTTCTGCTTGGCCGCCTGGGCCGCCGTCTCGAACGCCGACTGGTCGGCGCCGGGAATGTTGGCGACCACGTCCAGATGCACGGCCGGGATCGCAAAGCCCTCACCAACCTTGTCCAGCGAAACAGTCGCGGTGGTGGCGATGCGGCTCGGAGTCAGCCCGGCCGCGCCAAGCTGCGCCGACAGCGCCATCGAGAAGCAGCCGGCATGCGCCGCCGCAATCAGCTCTTCGGGATTGGTGCCGGCGCCGCTTTCGAACCGGCTGGAAAAGCCGTATTGCGCGTCTTGCAGGACCCCGCTGTGGGTCGAGACGGTGCCCTTGCCATCCTTCAGGCCGCCATTCCAGACGGCGCTTCCTGTGCGTTTGATCATGCTGTCCTCCGCGTAAGTTTTGTCACTGTATCGCCGCCCGGCGCTTCATTGTTTCTTCCCGCTCGAGCCGCGATCGTGCATGTCATGCGCGCGGTCCGGCTGCGGGTTGGCCTGGCCGGTCGCTCCCGGCGCCGGCTGCACCACCTCTTCCAGCCCCGTGTCGCCGCCGCGCATGTCGGTGTCGACCAGGCCCTGGGCCAGGTCCTCGGCAGCCTGCTTGATGATGCCGCGCGGCCGCTGGTCGTGCTCATCGGGCGACTCGTCGCGTTCGTTCGGCTGGAGTTTGTCCGGGTAGTGCTCCGGGCTGGCGGTATTGATGGAGCGGTCTTTGCTGTCGGTCGCCATGGCAACTCTCCTTCACGTCTGCAGTTGCATGAATCCTAAGCGTTCGGGAGCAAGCAAGTCGCGCAATTGGATGATGCAAATTTGCAATTAACTGGTTAACATGCTGTCTTCAAGTTATCAAACAGGGACGCAGCCTTGAATTCCGAAGTCATTCTTCACGAGCCGGTCAGCCAGTGCCCGAACTGCGAGTCGGCGGTGAGCGGCCACTTTTGCCACCAGTGCGGACAGGAGACCAAGCTGCACGTGCCATCGGCCGGCGAGTTCCTGCACGAGTTCGTGGGCCACTACGTCGCGCTCGAAGGCAAGCTGTGGAAGTCGCTGGCGCTGCTGTTGTTTCGTCCCGGGCGGCTGACGCTCGAGTACCTGCAGGGCCGGCGCGCGCGCTATGTGCTGCCGCTGCGGCTGTACCTGACTTTCAGCCTGATCTTCTTCGTGCTGTTCAAGTTAAGCGGCAACGGCCACGGCAATGACCAGGCCGGGCACGAAAGCGCCAAGCTGCGCGCCGAGATCCACGCCCAGGCGGATGACAAGTCGCGCGAAGCTGACGGCCGCACGGACGGCGAATTTCGCAACCTGCTGGCGAAGGTCCATCCCAAGCTGGCCGAAAAGGCGACCAAGTTCACCGACCTGTCCGACAAAGAGCAGCAGCACCAGCTGGTGGCGGCCTTCTTCGGCTACGCGCCGTACGCGGTGTTCTGCATGATGCCGCTGTTTGCCGCCTATCTGAAGCTGCTCTACCTCGGCTCGGGCCGGCGCTATGGCGAGCACCTGCTGTTCGCGCTGCACACCAACGCGTTCGCGTTCCTGATGCTGACCCTGCTGCTGGTGACGCCATCCTTCATCCCTTACGTGCACGGACTGCTGGGATTGTGGCTGGTGTTCTACCTGCCGGCCGCCATGCGCCGGGTCTACGGCGGCAGCCGGCGCATGACCGCGCTGCGCTGGATCGTGCTGATGGCGCTGCACGGCATTAGCATCGGGATGGCGCTCGTGGCCGCGCTGCTGATGGCTATCCTGGTCTGAACTTGCGATCGCCCGGCCGCCGCCGCTATACTGTGTGTTTGTACAGTATTTGCTGGGCGGCCTTGTAGCAGAAGCAGGAATTATCGGTTAATCTCCGCGTGTTCCGTCACCGTCCGCGCACCAATCCTATGTCCGCTACGCCTGAACCGCAAAAAATCATCGCGCTGGTCGTGCGGCACAACACGGCCGGCATCGAAGGCCCGGTCACCAACATCGTCCAGTTCCTGCAGCACGCCGGCTACCGCGTTGTGTTCGAGGCCGAGACCGCGGCCCACGTGCGCCTGCCCGGCATCGACGCGATGACGGTCACTGAAATCGGCGAGCGCGCAAGCGCGGCGGTGGTGGTCGGCGGCGACGGCACCATGCTCGGCATCGCGCGCCAGCTGGCCAGGTACGAGGTGCCGCTGATCGGTATTAACCAGGGCCGCCTGGGCTTCATGACCGATATCCCGATCGAGCGCATGGTGCCGGCGCTGGGCGAGATTCTCGAGGGCCAGGCCAGTGCCGAAAAGCGCACGCTGCTCCAGGGGCGGGTGCTGCGCGCCGGCGAGGAGATCTTTTGCGCCGTCGCGGTCAACGACGTGGTGGTCGCGCGCGGCACCGGCGCCGGCATGGCCGAGCTGAAGGTCACGGTCGACGGGCAGTTCATGTACAACCAGCGTTCGGACGGGCTGATCGTGGCCACGCCGACCGGCTCGACCGCCTACGCGCTGTCGGCCGGCGGGCCGCTGCTGCACCCGACGCTGGCCGGCATATCGCTGGTGCCGATCGCGCCGCACGCGCTGTCGAACCGCCCGATCGTGGTGCCCGACTCCAGCGAGATCGTGGTCGAGATCGTCGGCGGGCGCGACATCTCGGTCAACTTCGACATGCAGACCTTCGCCAGCCTGCAGCACGGCGACAAAATCGTGATCGCGCGCGCGCCGCACAGCATCACCTTCCTGCATCCGGAAGGCTGGAGCTATTACCACACGCTGCGCGAAAAGCTGCACTGGAACGAATAAGCCGCCCAACCTCTAAGCCGCAAGATAAGAAACGACACACAGGAGACCAGGTTTTTCATGCTGCGCACACTCACCATCCGCGACTTCGTCATCGTCGATTCGATCGAACTTGAATTCTCCAGCGGTTTTTCCGTTTTCACCGGCGAGACCGGCGCCGGCAAGTCGATCCTGATCGATGCGCTGCAGTTGGCGCTGGGCGGGCGGGGCGAGGCCAGCATGGTGCGCGAGGGCGCAGCCAAGGCCGACATCAGCGCCGACTTCGCGGTGAACGAGGCGGCCGGCAACTGGCTGGCGCAGCACGAGTTCGCGGTCGAGGAGGGCGGGGCGCTGCTGCGCCGCGTGATCGACAACGCCGGCCGCTCCAAGGCCTACATCAACGGCATCGCCGCCACCGCCGCCCAGCTGCGCGAGCTGGGCGACCTGCTGGTCGATATCCACGGCCAGCACGCGCACCAGTCGCTGCTCAAGCTTGACGCACAGCGCGCTTTGCTCGACAACCAGGTCGCGGTGCGCAACCCGGCCGCGCGCGGCGAGGTCCAAGCGGTGGCCAATGCGTACAAGGCGTGGCGCGCGTTGTCGCGCCAGCGCGAGGAATACGAAACCAATGCCAAGAACGTGCTGCTCGAACGCGAGCGGCTCGAGTGGCAGGTGGGGGAGCTGGACAAGCTGGCCGCCAAGCCGGGCGAATGGGCCGAGATCACCAACGAGCACAGCCGCCTGTCGCATGCGGCCAGCCTGCTCGAAGGGGCGCAGGAAGCGCTGGCTGTCATCTCGGAGTCGGATCATCCGATCCTGTCGCAGCTGTCGTCGCTGAACCAGAAGCTGTCCAAGCTGGCCGACGTCGACGCGGGGCTGCAGGGGGTGCTCGACTGCCTTGAGCCGGCCCGCATCCAGCTGCAGGAAGCAGTGTATGCGCTGAACAATTATCTGGACAAGGTCGAGCTCGATCCCGACCGGCTGCAGCAGGTCGAGGCACGGCTGGACGCGCTCCACACCACCGCGCGCAAGTTCCGCGTGGCGCCGGAAGCGCTGCCGGAAGAACACGCGACGCTGTCCGGCAAGCTGCGGCAGTTGGCCGACGCGACCGACATCGACGGCCTGCGCAAGCAGGAAGAACAGGCGCAGGCGGCGTACATGGGCGCGGCCGAACAGCTTTCGCGCACCCGCACGCAGGCGGCCAGCCTTCTGAGCAGCCAGGTGACGGCCGCGATGCAGGAATTGTCGATGAGCGGCGGCAGCTTCGTGGTCGCCCTCAACGCTTGCGAACCGGGTGCGCACGGGCTCGAGCAGGTCGAGTTCATGGTCGCTGGCCACGCCGGTGTTGCGCCGCGGCCGCTGGCCAGGGTGGCGTCGGGCGGCGAACTGGCGCGCATCGCGCTGGCCATTTCCGTCATCACGTCCGACGCGACCACCACGCCGACCCTGATTTTCGACGAGGTCGACACCGGCATCGGCGGCGGCGTGGCCGAGGTGGTGGGGCGCCTGCTCAAACGTCTTGGACAAAGCCGCCAGGTGCTGTGCGTGACCCACCTGCCGCAGGTGGCGAGCCAGGCCAACCAGCACTTCCAGGTGGCCAAGGGCACCACCGAGGCGGGCAAGACGGCCTCGCGCATCGAAGTGCTCGACAGCCAGTCACGGGTGGAGGAAGTGGCGCGTATGCTGGGCGGCATCGAGATCACCGAAACCACGCGTAAGCACGCGCGGGAATTGCTGGCGTCGTAACGGTTGACCTGAGGCGTAGGGGGCGCGGGGCCGCCGAGGACCTGTGCGCACGCGGTCACCGTTTGCGGGCTCGCGGCGCGGCCACCACTGCGCACCCGTACCGCGTGCGCACTGGTGCGCACCCTACGGTGATCAGTCAGGCCCGGCCGTTTGCAGGCGCAGTGGCGTAGGGTGCGCACCTGTGCGCACGCGGTCAACGCTTGCGGGCTCGCGGCGCGGCCACCACTACACACCCGTACCGCGTGCGCACAGTTGCGCACCCTACGAAATTCGGATGCGCCGGTGATCAGGCCGACCCCGCCGTCTGCAGCCGCAGACGGGCCGCCCATTCGCGCAGCGCGTGCGGCGGCCGCCCCAGCACCTGCTGCACGCCGTCGGCCAGCGTGGACGCGTGGTGCAGGCGCACCAGCGAGTGCAGTTCCATGAGCGCGTCGACCAGCCATGCCGGCATCCCGCTGTCTTCCTGCGCCTTTCTCGCCGCCTCCTCCGTCACGTTGACGTAGGTGTACTTGTGGCCGAGTTCCTCGCTCATGACCTGCAGCGCTTCAGCCGTGCTCAGCGGATCGGGGCCGGTGAGCTCGTAGACCTTGCCCGCGTAGCCGTCGTGCGTCAGCACCTTGGCCACCACCTCGCCGATATCGGCCGGGTCGGCCCACGCGGCCTTGCCGTCGCCGTTGGGCAGGTATACCGTGCTGTCGCGCGTCGGCACCACGCCGTAGTAATTGATCAGGTTATCCATGAAAAAGGTCGGCCGCAGGATGGTCCAGGCAATGCCGCTGGCCTTCACTTCCCGTTCGGCGGCAAAATGCTGGCGTTCCAGGATGATGCCCGGATCGGCATCGGCCCCCATCACCGACAGGCGCACGATGTGTTTGACCCCCGCGCGCTTGGCCGTGGCGATCGCCTGCAGCACGTAGCCCACCTGGCGCTCGCTGTTGGGGGTGAGCAGGAACAGGTGTTCCACGCCTTCCATTGCCCTCTGGTAGCTGGACAAGTCGTCCCAGTCGAAGCGCACCGTCTCCGCCTTGACCGCGGCGCGCGAGCCGGAGCGCACCGCCACCTTGAACGGCACGCCCGCCGTGTGCAGCGCGTGCATGGCGGCCCTGCCGATCGTGCCGGTCGCCCCTGTCAACAAGATCATCTCCGCCTCCACTGTGCTGCCAATCCACAACGGGATCGGAAGAACGTAGATTCGCAGCGCTTGCGAGAGGTTCCGGAGCTGGCGATGTACAACTTATAATAGTCGGTCAATCCTTCCATCCGCCCCGCTCATGCCGTTTAAAACAGAACCGCAGCACACCCATGGTGCCGTGCCGCACACCGCGATCGTCCTGGTCAACCTCGGCACGCCCGATGCCCCGACCCGCTCCGCGGTGCGCCGTTATCTGAAGGAATTCCTATCCGATCCGCGGGTGGTGGAGATTCCGCCGCGCCTGTGGTCGCTCATCTTGCACCTGTTCATCCTGCCATTTCGCTCAGGCAAATCGGCAGCCAAATACCGGAAGATCTGGACCCGCGAGGGTTCGCCGCTCAAGGTGCACACCGAGAAGCAGGCGGCGCTGCTGCAGACGCTGCTCCAGGAGCGTGGCCACGACGGGGTGCGGGTGGTAATGGCGATGCGCTACGGCGCGCCGGCGTTGCCCGAGGTGCTGGACCAGCTCAAGCTTGATGGCGTGGACCGCATTGCGCTGCTGCCCGCCTACCCGCAGTATTCCGGAACCACCACCGGCTCGATCTGGGATGCGGTGTTCGGCCACTACCGCCAGATTCGCAATGTGCCCGAGCTGCGGCTGGTGAAGCACTACCACGACCATGACGGCTACCTCGACGCGCTGCGCGACAGCGTGCTGGCCTACTGGGACGCGCATGGCCGCGGCGACAAGCTGGTGATGAGCTTTCATGGCGTACCCAAGCGGACCCTGCTGCTGGGCGACCCTTACCACTGCGAATGCCACAAGACCGCGCGCCTGCTGGCGCGCCGGCTAGGCCTGGCGCCCGACGATTACGTGGTCACCTTCCAGTCCCGCTTTGGCCGCGCCGAGTGGCTGCAGCCTTACACCGCGCCTACCGTGGCGGAACTGGCGCGCGCCGGCACGCGCCGGGTGGACGTGATCTGCCCCGGCTTTATCGGCGACTGCCTGGAAACGCTGGAGGAAATCGGGATGGAGGTCAAGCACGAGTTCGAGGCGGCGGGCGGCCAGGATTTCCATTACATCCCGTGCCTGAATGAATCGCCGGCCTGGATCGCGGGACTGGCGGAGATTGCGGAGCAGCACCTGATCGGCTGGCCGACGATGATGAGCCCGGCGGGGCGGGAAGCGGAGCGGCGCGATGCCCAGCTGGGTCGCGAGCAGGCGCTGCGTCAGGGAGCGGCCGCGTAATATCCGCTCAAGGCGGCCCCTCAAGGCGGCGGCACCGTCCCTGCTAAAATGTTATGTTTTACGGAGAGGTGCCAACGCCGGCGTAGCATATCCACGCCAAGGCCGCGATGGCATAGGCCACCACCACACCGCTGATCAGTTGAAGTTTCATGGGTTCTCCCGCACCTGCCGTCAGCGGCAGGATTTAACAAATAATAAAACTATCAATGAAGGAAAGTATTCGCTGGCGGGTAAATGTTGTAACGAAATGTTGATATTTTTGCTTGGCTTGGCCGTTTGCTTTTTCTGCATGGCAGTTTAGCAATACCTCTTGAAAATGGAGGAGTGCGCCCCATGTTGGGTGCTATGTAGCAATCCGGACAAGTCAGTTAATCCGTCAAGTCCTTGATTCTTAGGAGTTTTTCGATGCAAGACCAAGAAAACCAAGAGGTGTCCAATCAGCCCGAGGGCCAGGACGCGGTCAATCAGCAGCCGGAGCAGGCTGCGCCAAGCGAGCCCGGCCTGGAAGAGCAGCTGAGCGCGACTGAAGCCAAGCTGGCTGAGGTGCATGACGCATTCATGCGCGCCAAGGCCGAGACCGAGAATATCCGCCGCCGCGCGCAGGAGGATGTGAGCAAGGCGCACAAGTTCGCCATCGAAAGCTTCGCCGAGGCGATGGTGCCGGTGCGCGACAGCCTCGAGATGGCCCTGAAGGTCGAGTCGCCGACCGTGGAATCGATCAAGGAAGGCGTCGAAATGACGCTCAAGCAATTGGCCTCCGCGTTCGAGAAGAACCGCCTGATCGAAATCCTGCCCCAGCCGGGGGACAAGCTGGACCCGATGAAGCACCAGGCGATCGCCGTGGTGCCGTCGGACCAGGAGCCGAACACTGTCGTCAGTGTGTTGCAAAAAGGCTACATGATCGCCGATCGCCTGCTGCGTCCGGCCATTGTGACTGCAGCGCAACCCAAATAAACAGAATGATCTGCTGCAACGCAAGGCAGGCCCGCTTTCCGGTGAGCCGAAACTCTTGAAAGCACGCAGTTTTTCCTCATATTAGAACCAATCAAAAACACTTCAGTACAAAAAGGGAAAAAATCATGGGCAGAATTATCGGTATCGACCTGGGGACCACCAACTCCTGCGTCGCGATCGTGGAAAACGGTCAGCCAAAGGTGATCGAGAACGCCGAGGGCGCACGCACCACGCCGTCGATCATTGCGTATCAGGATGACGGCGAGATTCTGGTCGGCGCGCCGGCCAAGCGCCAGGCGGTCACCAACCCCAAGAACACGCTGTTTGCCGTCAAGCGCCTGATCGGCCGCAAGTTCGATGAGAAGGAAGTGCAGAAGGACATCGCCCTGATGCCTTACGAGATCATCAAGGCCGACAACGGCGACGCCTGGATCGGCGTGCGCGACAAGAAGCTGGCGCCGCCGCAGATCTCGGCAGAAACGCTGCGCAAGATGAAGAAGACCGCCGAGGACTACCTGGGCGAGGAAGTGACCGAAGCCGTGATCACGGTGCCGGCCTACTTCAACGACTCGCAGCGCCAGGCCACCAAGGACGCCGGCCGCATCGCCGGCCTGGACGTCAAGCGCATCATCAACGAGCCGACCGCGGCCGCGCTGGCTTTCGGCCTGGACAAGACCGACAAGGGCGACCGCAAGATCGCCGTGTATGACCTGGGCGGCGGCACGTTCGACGTCTCGATCATCGAGATCGCCGACGTCGAAGGCGAGAAGCAGTTCGAGGTGCTGTCGACCAACGGCGACACCTTCCTGGGCGGCGAAGACTTCGACCAGCGCGTGATCGACTACATCATCGACGAGTTCAAGAAGACCTCCGGCATCGACCTGAAGAAGGACCCGATCGCCCTGCAGCGCATCAAGGCCTCGGCCGAGCGCGCCAAGATCGAACTGTCGTCGTCGCAGCAGACCGAAATCAACGAGCCGTACATCGCCATGGCCAACGGCGCGCCTGCGCACCTGACCATGAAGATCACCCGCGCCAAGCTGGAAGCGCTGGTGGAGGAACTGGTCGAGCGCACCATCGAGCCGTGCCGCACCGCGATCAAGGACGCCGGCATCAAGGTGTCGGACATCGACGACATCATCCTGGTCGGCGGCATGACCCGCATGCCGAAGGTGCAGGAGAAGGTCAAGGAGTACTTCGGCAAGGAGCCGCGCAAGGACGTCAACCCGGACGAGGCGGTGGCCGTGGGCGCCGCGATCCAGGGTTCGGTGCTGACCGGCGAGCGCAAGGACCTGCTGCTGCTGGACGTGACCCCGCTGTCGCTGGGCATCGAGACCCTGGGCGGCGTGATGACCAAGATGATCCACAAGAACACCACGATCCCGACCAAGTTCTCGCAGGTGTTCTCGACCGCGGACGACAACCAGCCGGCCGTGACCATCAAGGTCTACCAGGGCGAGCGCGAAATGGCGCAGGCCAACAAGACGCTGGGCGAGTTCAACCTCGAAGGCATCCCGCCGGCACCGCGCGGCACCCCGCAGATCGAAGTGACCTTCGACATCGACGCCAACGGCATCCTGCACGTGTCGGCCAAGGACAAGGCCACCGGCAAGGAGAACAAGATCACCATCAAGGCCAACTCGGGTCTGTCCGAGGCGGAAATCCAGAAGATGGTGAAGGACGCCGAACTGAACGCGGCCGACGACAAGCGCCTCAAGGAGCTGGCCGAGGCGCGCAACCACGGCGACGCGCTGGTGCATTCGACCCGCAAGTCGCTGACGGAATACGGCGACAAGCTCGATGGCGGCGAGAAGGAAAAGATCGAAGCGGCGATCGGCGAGCTGGAAGGCGTGCTCAAGAGCGGCGACAAGGCCGAGATCGACGCCAAGGTGGCGGCGCTGTCGACGGCGGCCCAGAAGCTGGGCGAGAAGATGTACGCCGACATGCAGGCGGCCGGAGCACAGGCCGGTGCGGCCGGCGCGGCCGAGGCTGGCGCGGGCGAGTCGTCGGCAGGCGCCAAGCAGGATGACGTCGTCGACGCCGAATTCAAGGAAGTCAAAGACGCGAAGTAAGCTGTAAAATCGCGGAACCAGCCGAGCCGATGTGACCAGGAAATGGTTCTCCGGCTCGGTTCTTTTTGCACAGACAGTTTTAAATAAACAGCAAGGTGCCGACAAATGGCAAAGCGTGATTTTTACGAGATCCTCGGGGTCGCGAAAAATGCCTCGGAAGAGGACATCAAGAAGGCTTATCGCAAGCTCGCGATGAAATACCATCCTGACCGCAATCCGGATAACAAGGAAGCGGAGGAGAAGTTCAAGGAGGTCAAAGAAGCCTACGAGATGCTGACCAATCCGGAGAAGCGCGAGGCCTATGACCGATACGGGCACGCCGGCGTCGACCCCAACATGGGCGGCGGCGGCTTTGGCGGCGGATTCGGCGCCGGCGGTTTCGGCGACGCGTTCGGCGACATCTTCGGGGACATCTTCGGCGGCGGCCGGCGCAGCAGCGGCGGCCCGCAGGTGTACCGCGGCGCCGACCTGCGCTACAACCTGGAGATCACGCTGGAGCAAGCCGCCAACGGCTTTGACACCACCATCCGCGTGCCCAGCTGGGACAAGTGCGACACCTGCCACGGCAGCGGCGCCAAGCCCGGCACCGCGCCGGTCACCTGCTCGACCTGCCACGGTCACGGCCAGGTACGCATGCAGCAGGGTTTCTTTTCCATCCAGCAGACCTGCCCCAAGTGCCACGGCAGCGGCAAGGTCATTCCGGAACCGTGCGCGGCCTGCGGCGGCGCCGGACGCATCAAGCGCAACAAGACGCTGGAAGTGAAGATCCCGGCCGGTATCGACAACGGCATGCGCATCCGCTCGACCGGCAACGGCGAGCCGGGCACCAACGGCGGGCCGCCGGGCGACCTGTACGTGGAGATCCACATCAAGCCGCACCCGGTGTTCCAGCGCGAAGGCGACGACCTGCATTGCGAAATGCCGATCTCGTTTTCCAAGGCGGCGCTGGGCGGCGAGATCGAGGTGCCGACCCTGTCGGGCAAGGTATCGTTCACGGTGCCGGAAGGCACCCAGACTGGCAAGACCTTCCGCCTGAAGGGCAAGGGCATCAAGGGCGTGCGCTCCGGCTACGCGGGCGACCTGTTCTGCCACGTGGTGGTGGAAACGCCGGTCAAGCTGACCGACAAGCAGAAGGACCTGCTACGCGAATTCGACCGCCTGACCAAAGAGGGCGGTTCCAAGCACAGCCCGCAGAGCAAGGGCTGGATGGACAAGGTCAAGGACTTCTTCGAGTAAGCAATCCAAAGCAACCGCTGAGCGCCCCGGCCCTCGGCGGTTTTTCGTAGGGTGCGCACCCGTGCGCACGCGTGACGCATGAACAGTGTTGGCCACGCACGGGGGCAGGAAAGGTATGAGCGCACCCTGCCAGCACTAACCAAACGGGAATCACATGGCTCAAACCCCCACCGGCCTCACCGCCGAAGACCTCTTTGAACGCAACCGCAAGTGGGCAGCGTTGATGATCGACCAGGACCCGGACTTCTTCAAGGACCTGGCTTCGCAGCAGGCGCCCGAGTACCTGTGGATCGGCTGCTCGGACAGCCGCGTGCCGGCCAACGAACTGGTGGGCATGGCGCCGGGCGAACTGTTCGTCCACCGCAACATCGCCAACGTGGTGGTGCATTCGGACCTGAACTGCCTGACCGTGCTGCAGTTCGCGATTGACGTGCTCAAGGTCAAGCACATCATCCTGTGCGGCCACTACGGCTGCTCGGGCGTGTCTGCCGCGTTGAATAACACCAGAGTGGGCCTGGCCGACAACTGGCTGCGCCACGTGCGCGACGTGCACGACAAGCACGAGAAATACCTGGGCAACGTGAGCGGCGCGGCCGCCGCCAACCGCCTGGTCGAGCTGAACGTGGCCGAGCAGGTGATCAACGTGGCGCAGACGACGGTCGTGCGCGACGCCTGGGAACGCGGCCAGCCGCTGACCATCCACAGCTGGGTCTACGGCGTGCACGACGGCCTGTTGCGCGACCTGGGCATTACCGTCAGCAGCCATGAAGAGATCGCGCCCAAGCTCGAGGTGATCCTGCAGCGCTACCTGGAAGCGGGAGCGCAACGGTGAACGGTGACGGGCAAGGCGAGCTGGCGCGGCTGCGCGACCTGGTGCGCGAGTTCGTCGACGAGCGCGACTGGGACCAGTTCCACACGCCCAAGAACCTGGCCGCGGCGCTGTCGGTCGAGGCGGCCGAGCTGCTGGAGCATTTCCAGTGGCTGCAGAACGGCCGCCGCGACGAACTGGGCGAGGACAAGCTGCGCCAGGTGCGTCACGAGATCGCCGATGTGATGGTGTACCTGGTGCGCATCGCGGACAAGCTGGACATCGACCTGATGAGCGCTGTCGAGGAAAAGATGGTCATCAACCGCGCCAAGTACCCGGCCGCGCTGGTGCGCGGCGATGCGCGCAAGTACAGTGAGTACAAACACGCGGACCAGCGCGCGGCTGACTGAATCACAACAATAGTTAGCCCAAAAACCGTCGTCCCCGCGTAGGCGGGGACCCATAGTGAGCATCTATTCACGCGGCCTATGGGTTCCCGCCTGTGCGGGAACGACGTGTTATTTTTCGTGCGCTGGTGATTCAGTTACGATTCGAGTAGGCCGCGCCCCAAGTTCGCCACGGCTACCGCGCGTGCCGAAGTCGATGCCTGCGCCGCGCCGCCCTCCAGCCTGAACACCGCCACCACACCAGCCAGCCGCGCCGACTGTTCCTGCAGCGCCTGCGCGGCGGTCGACGCCTGCTCCACCAGCGCCGCGTTCTGCTGCGTGACCGCATCCATCTCCACGATCGCCCGGTTGATCTGCTCGATCCCGCTTTCCTGCTCGCGGCTGGCGGCCGCGATCTCGCCCATGATGTCGGTGACCCGGCGCACGCTGGTGACGATCTCGTCCATCGTGGTGCCGGCCTGATTGACCAGCCGGCTGCCCTGGTCCACCTTCTCGACCGAATCGTCGATCAGAGTCTTGATCTCCTTGGCCGCCGCGGCCGAGCGTTGGGCCAGGCTGCGCACTTCGCTGGCCACCACCGCAAACCCGCGTCCCTGTTCGCCGGCGCGCGCCGCTTCCACCGCCGCGTTCAGCGCCAGGATGTTGGTCTGGAACGCGATGCCGTCGATGACCCCGATGATGTCGGCGATCTTGTCGGCCGACGCGTGGATCGCGCTCATCGTGCTGACCACTTCGTTCACCACGGCGCCGCCGCGTCGTGCCACACTTGATGCCGATTCGGCCAGTTGGTTGGCCTGCCGCGCATTGTCGGCATTTTGCTTGACCGTGCCGGTCAGTTCCTCCATCGAGGATGCCGTTTCCTCCAGCGCCCCGGCCTGCTGCTCGGTGCGCGACGACAGGTCCAGGTTGCCGGACGCGATCTGGCTCGACGCGGCTGCGATCGTGTCGGTGCCGCCGCGCACCTGGCCCACGATGTTCTGGAGCGCCGCGTTCATCTCCTTGAGCGCTTGCAGCAGCTGGCCGGTTTCGTCCTTGCTGTGAACATCGATCCGGCTGGTCAGGTCGCCGGTCGCGACGGTCTGCGCGATCCGCACCGCCTCTTTCAACGGGCGGGTGATCGAACGGGTGATCTGCCAGCCAACCGCAATCGCGATCAGCACGGCAGCCAGGCCCACGCCGCCCAGCAGCAGGCGGCTGTGAGCATAATGGCGCTCGCTGGTGACGTAGTCCTCGTTATTGCGTACGCCTTGCTCATCGCCCAGCTCCTTGAGCGCTTTCGCCCACGCCTTCATGGCCGGCACCACGCGCTCGCGCAGCAGGTGCCCGGCCTCGTCGTTCCTGTTCTGCCGGCCCAGGTCCAGGGTTTCGGCCAACAGGGGCGCGGCGCTGGCGCGCGCGGCCGCGACCTTCTTGAGCAGCGCGCGGGTCTGGTCATCCTTGGTCATCGTGTTGATGACGCCTTCGGCGCTGTCATAGTCCTTCCATGCCTGCTTGATCGAGTCCGACTGCGCGGCCAGTTCCTCGTGCGTGGACAGCAGGATCATGTCGCGCACGCCGATCGACAGCATGCGCTGCGCATCGCGCATGTCGGTGGCGGCGTCCAGGCTGACGTTGTTAACTTTGACAACCGTGGCGAGCAGGTCATTGGTGGCGGCCATGCCGGTGAGTCCGCTCCAGACGACCACGACGAGCAACGCCAATATCGTGCCAAAGCCGAGCGTGAGGCGCTGGCCGATCTTTAAATTCTTCATTTTTTCGAACGCTTTACTGTTTTATTTGAATGACAATTTCAGGCGGGTGCTGGGATGAGGAAATTTATAACCCGCATGCATATCTTAGTAGGATTAGTCCTACAAGTAAGTTGCGAAGTGTATATAAATCTTTATGGGTGGAAATCCAGCAACGGAAAGACGTAGGGTGTGCAGCTTTGCTGCGCACGCGGTTCGCAAATTCAGCGCAGTGGCGCGGCAGCCGCGAGCCCGCATGCCGTGACCGCGTGCGCAGCAAAGCTGCACACCCTACGTCTTTCCGTTGCTGGATTTCCACCCATAAAGATTTATATACACTTCGCAACTTACTTGTAGGACTAATCCTACTAAGATATGCATGCGGGTTATAAATTTCCTCATCCCAGCACCCGCCTGAAATTGTCATTCAAATAAAACAGTAAAGCGTTCGAAAAAATGAAGAATTTAAAGATCGGCCAGCGCCTCACGCTCGGCTTTGGCACGATATTGGCGTTGCTCGTCGTGGTCGTCTGGAGCGGACTCACCGGCATGGCCGCCACCAATGACCTGCTCGCCACGGTTGTCAAAGTTAACAACGTCAGCCTGGACGCCGCCACCGACATGCGCGATGCGCAGCGCATGCTGTCGATCGGCGTGCGCGACATGATCCTGCTGTCCACGCACGAGGAACTGGCCGCGCAGTCGGACTCGATCAAGCAGGCATGGAAGGACTATGACAGCGCCGAAGGCGTCATCAACACGATGACCAAGGATGACCAGACCCGCGCGCTGCTCAAGAAGGTCGCGGCCGCGCGCGCCAGCGCCGCGCCCCTGTTGGCCGAAACCCTGGACCTGGGCCGGCAGAACAGGAACGACGAGGCCGGGCACCTGCTGCGCGAGCGCGTGGTGCCGGCCATGAAGGCGTGGGCGAAAGCGCTCAAGGAGCTGGGCGATGAGCAAGGCGTACGCAATAACGAGGACTACGTCACCAGCGAGCGCCATTATGCTCACAGCCGCCTGCTGCTGGGCGGCGTGGGCCTGGCTGCCGTGCTGATCGCGATTGCGGTTGGCTGGCAGATCACCCGTTCGATCACCCGCCCGTTGAAAGAGGCGGTGCGGATCGCGCAGACCGTCGCGACCGGCGACCTGACCAGCCGGATCGATGTTCACAGCAAGGACGAAACCGGCCAGCTGCTGCAAGCGCTCAAGGAGATGAACGCGGCGCTCCAGAACATCGTGGGCCAGGTGCGCGGCGGCACCGACACGATCGCAGCCGCGTCGAGCCAGATCGCGTCCGGCAACCTGGACCTGTCGTCGCGCACCGAGCAGCAGGCCGGGGCGCTGGAGGAAACGGCATCCTCGATGGAGGAACTGACCGGCACGGTCAAGCAAAATGCCGACAATGCGCGGCAGGCCAACCAACTGGCCGAATCGGCATCAAGTGTGGCACGACGCGGCGGCGCCGTGGTGAACGAAGTGGTCAGCACGATGAGCGCGATCCACGCGTCGGCCGACAAGATCGCCGACATCATCGGGGTCATCGACGGCATCGCGTTCCAGACCAACATCCTGGCGCTGAACGCGGCGGTGGAAGCGGCGCGCGCCGGCGAACAGGGACGCGGGTTTGCGGTGGTGGCCAGCGAAGTGCGCAGCCTGGCCCAACGCTCGGCCGCGGCGGCCAAGGAGATCAAGACTCTGATCGACGATTCGGTCGAGAAGGTGGACCAGGGCAGCCGGCTGGTCAATCAGGCCGGCACCACGATGGACGAGATCGTCACCAGCGTGCGCCGGGTCACCGACATCATGGGCGAGATCGCGGCCGCCAGCCGCGAGCAGGAAAGCGGGATCGAGCAGATCAACCGGGCGATCGTGGAGATGGATGCGGTCACGCAGCAGAACGCGGCGCTGGTGGAGCAGGCGTCGACCGCCGCGCAGGCGCTGCAGGAACAGTCGGCGCGGCTGGCTGGTGTGGTGGCGGTGTTCAGGCTGGAGGGCGGCGCGGCGCAGGCATCGACTTCGGCACGCGCGGTAGCCGTGGCGAACTTGGGGCGCGGCCTACTCGAATCGTAACTGAATCACCAGCGCACGAAAAATAACACGTCGTTCCCGCACAGGCGGGAACCCATAGGCCGCGTGAATAGATGCTCACTATGGGTCCCCGCCTACGCGGGGACGACGGTTTTTGGGCTAACTATTGTTGTGATTCAGTCAGCCGCGCGCTGGTCCGCGTGTTTGTACTCACTGTACTTGCGCGCATCGCCGCGCACCAGCGCGGCCGGGTACTTGGCGCGGTTGATGACCATCTTTTCCTCGACAGCGCTCATCAGGTCGATGTCCAGCTTGTCCGCGATGCGCACCAGGTACACCATCACATCGGCGATCTCGTGACGCACCTGGCGCAGCTTGTCCTCGCCCAGTTCGTCGCGGCGGCCGTTCTGCAGCCACTGGAAATGCTCCAGCAGCTCGGCCGCCTCGACCGACAGCGCCGCGGCCAGGTTCTTGGGCGTGTGGAACTGGTCCCAGTCGCGCTCGTCGACGAACTCGCGCACCAGGTCGCGCAGCCGCGCCAGCTCGCCTTGCCCGTCACCGTTCACCGTTGCGCTCCCGCTTCCAGGTAGCGCTGCAGGATCACCTCGAGCTTGGGCGCGATCTCTTCATGGCTGCTGACGGTAATGCCCAGGTCGCGCAACAGGCCGTCGTGCACGCCGTAGACCCAGCTGTGGATGGTCAGCGGCTGGCCGCGTTCCCAGGCGTCGCGCACGACCGTCGTCTGCGCCACGTTGATCACCTGCTCGGCCACGTTCAGCTCGACCAGGCGGTTGGCGGCGGCCGCGCCGCTCACGTTGCCCAGGTATTTCTCGTGCTTGTCGTGCACGTCGCGCACGTGGCGCAGCCAGTTGTCGGCCAGGCCCACTCTGGTGTTATTCAACGCGGCAGACACGCCCGAGCAGCCGTAGTGGCCGCACAGGATGATGTGCTTGACCTTGAGCACGTCAATCGCGAACTGCAGCACGGTCAGGCAGTTCAGGTCCGAATGCACCACCACGTTGGCGATGTTGCGGTGGACGAACAGTTCGCCCGGCGCCATGCCCACCAGTTCGTTGGCCGGCACGCGGCTGTCCGAGCAGCCGATCCACAGGTACTCGGGCGCCTGCTGCGAAGCCAGGTCCTTGAAGAAGTCCGGGTCCTGGTCGATCATCAACGCTGCCCACTTGCGGTTGCGTTCAAAGAGGTCTTCGGCGGTGAGGCCGGTGGGGGTTTGAGCCATGTGATTCCCGTTTGGTTAGTGCTGGCAGGGTGCGCTCATACCTTTCCTGCCCCCGTGCGTGGCCAACACTGTTCATGCGTCACGCGTGCGCACGGGTGCGCACCCTACGAAAAACCGCCGAGGGCCGGGGCGCTCAGCGGTTGCTTTGGATTGCTTACTCGAAGAAGTCCTTGACCTTGTCCATCCAGCCCTTGCTCTGCGGGCTGTGCTTGGAACCGCCCTCTTTGGTCAGGCGGTCGAATTCGCGTAGCAGGTCCTTCTGCTTGTCGGTCAGCTTGACCGGCGTTTCCACCACCACGTGGCAGAACAGGTCGCCCGCGTAGCCGGAGCGCACGCCCTTGATGCCCTTGCCCTTCAGGCGGAAGGTCTTGCCAGTCTGGGTGCCTTCCGGCACCGTGAACGATACCTTGCCCGACAGGGTCGGCACCTCGATCTCGCCGCCCAGCGCCGCCTTGGAAAACGAGATCGGCATTTCGCAATGCAGGTCGTCGCCTTCGCGCTGGAACACCGGGTGCGGCTTGATGTGGATCTCCACGTACAGGTCGCCCGGCGGCCCGCCGTTGGTGCCCGGCTCGCCGTTGCCGGTCGAGCGGATGCGCATGCCGTTGTCGATACCGGCCGGGATCTTCACTTCCAGCGTCTTGTTGCGCTTGATGCGTCCGGCGCCGCCGCAGGCCGCGCACGGTTCCGGAATGACCTTGCCGCTGCCGTGGCACTTGGGGCAGGTCTGCTGGATGGAAAAGAAACCCTGCTGCATGCGTACCTGGCCGTGACCGTGGCAGGTCGAGCAGGTGACCGGCGCGGTGCCGGGCTTGGCGCCGCTGCCGTGGCAGGTGTCGCACTTGTCCCAGCTGGGCACGCGGATGGTGGTGTCAAAGCCGTTGGCGGCTTGCTCCAGCGTGATCTCCAGGTTGTAGCGCAGGTCGGCGCCGCGGTACACCTGCGGGCCGCCGCTGCTGCGCCGGCCGCCGCCGAAGATGTCCCCGAAGATGTCGCCGAACGCGTCGCCGAAACCGCCGGCGCCGAATCCGCCGCCAAAGCCGCCGCCGCCCATGTTGGGGTCGACGCCGGCGTGCCCGTATCGGTCATAGGCCTCGCGCTTCTCCGGATTGGTCAGCATCTCGTAGGCTTCTTTGACCTCCTTGAACTTCTCCTCCGCTTCCTTGTTATCCGGATTGCGGTCAGGATGGTATTTCATCGCGAGCTTGCGATAAGCCTTCTTGATGTCCTCTTCCGAGGCATTTTTCGCGACCCCGAGGATCTCGTAAAAATCACGCTTTGCCATTTGTCGGCACCTTGCTGTTTATTTAAAACTGTCTGTGCAAAAAGAACCGAGCCGGAGAACCATTTCCTGGTCACATCGGCTCGGCTGGTTCCGCGATTTTACAGCTTACTTCGCGTCTTTGACTTCCTTGAATTCGGCGTCGACGACGTCATCCTGCTTGGCGCCTGCCGACGACTCGCCCGCGCCAGCCTCGGCCGCGCCGGCCGCACCGGCCTGTGCTCCGGCCGCCTGCATGTCGGCGTACATCTTCTCGCCCAGCTTCTGGGCCGCCGTCGACAGCGCCGCCACCTTGGCGTCGATCTCGGCCTTGTCGCCGCTCTTGAGCACGCCTTCCAGCTCGCCGATCGCCGCTTCGATCTTTTCCTTCTCGCCGCCATCGAGCTTGTCGCCGTATTCCGTCAGCGACTTGCGGGTCGAATGCACCAGCGCGTCGCCGTGGTTGCGCGCCTCGGCCAGCTCCTTGAGGCGCTTGTCGTCGGCCGCGTTCAGTTCGGCGTCCTTCACCATCTTCTGGATTTCCGCCTCGGACAGACCCGAGTTGGCCTTGATGGTGATCTTGTTCTCCTTGCCGGTGGCCTTGTCCTTGGCCGACACGTGCAGGATGCCGTTGGCGTCGATGTCGAAGGTCACTTCGATCTGCGGGGTGCCGCGCGGTGCCGGCGGGATGCCTTCGAGGTTGAACTCGCCCAGCGTCTTGTTGGCCTGCGCCATTTCGCGCTCGCCCTGGTAGACCTTGATGGTCACGGCCGGCTGGTTGTCGTCCGCGGTCGAGAACACCTGCGAGAACTTGGTCGGGATCGTGGTGTTCTTGTGGATCATCTTGGTCATCACGCCGCCCAGGGTCTCGATGCCCAGCGACAGCGGGGTCACGTCCAGCAGCAGCAGGTCCTTGCGCTCGCCGGTCAGCACCGAACCCTGGATCGCGGCGCCCACGGCCACCGCCTCGTCCGGGTTGACGTCCTTGCGCGGCTCCTTGCCGAAGTACTCCTTGACCTTCTCCTGCACCTTCGGCATGCGGGTCATGCCGCCGACCAGGATGATGTCGTCGATGTCCGACACCTTGATGCCGGCGTCCTTGATCGCGGTGCGGCACGGCTCGATGGTGCGCTCGACCAGTTCCTCCACCAGCGCTTCCAGCTTGGCGCGGGTGATCTTCATGGTCAGGTGCGCAGGCGCGCCGTTGGCCATGGCGATGTACGGCTCGTTGATTTCGGTCTGCTGCGACGACGACAGTTCGATCTTGGCGCGCTCGGCCGAGGCCTTGATGCGCTGCAGGGCGATCGGGTCCTTCTTCAGGTCGATGCCGGAGGTCTTCTTGAACTCGTCGATGATGTAGTCGATCACGCGCTGGTCGAAGTCTTCGCCGCCCAGGAAGGTGTCGCCGTTGGTCGACAGCACCTCGAACTGCTTCTCGCCTTCGACGTCGGCGATCTCGATGATCGAGACGTCGAACGTGCCGCCGCCCAGGTCATACACGGCGATCTTGCGGTCGCCCTTGTCGGTCTTGTCCAGGCCGAAAGCCAGCGCGGCCGCGGTCGGCTCGTTGATGATGCGCTTGACGTCCAGGCCGGCGATGCGGCCGGCGTCCTTGGTGGCCTGGCGCTGCGAGTCGTTGAAGTAGGCCGGCACCGTGATCACGGCTTCGGTCACTTCCTCGCCCAGGTAGTCCTCGGCGGTCTTCTTCATCTTGCGCAGCGTTTCTGCCGAGATCTGCGGCGGCGCCAGCTTCTTGTCGCGCACGCCGATCCAGGCGTCGCCGTTGTCGGCCTTGATGATCTCGTAAGGCATCAGGGCGATGTCCTTCTGCACTTCCTTCTCATCGAACTTGCGGCCGATCAGGCGCTTGACGGCAAACAGCGTGTTCTTGGGGTTGGTGACCGCCTGGCGCTTGGCCGGCGCGCCGACCAGAATCTCGCCGTCATCCTGATACGCAATGATCGACGGCGTGGTGCGTGCGCCCTCGGCGTTCTCGATCACCTTTGGCTGACCGTTTTCCACGATCGCGACGCAGGAGTTGGTGGTCCCCAGGTCGATACCGATAATTCTGCCCATGATTTTTTCCCTTTTTGTACTGAAGTGTTTTTGATTGGTTCTAATATGAGGAAAAACTGCGTGCTTTCAAGAGTTTCGGCTCACCGGAAAGCGGGCCTGCCTTGCGTTGCAGCAGATCATTCTGTTTATTTGGGTTGCGCTGCAGTCACAATGGCCGGACGCAGCAGGCGATCGGCGATCATGTAGCCTTTTTGCAACACACTGACGACAGTGTTCGGCTCCTGGTCCGACGGCACCACGGCGATCGCCTGGTGCTTCATCGGGTCCAGCTTGTCCCCCGGCTGGGGCAGGATTTCGATCAGGCGGTTCTTCTCGAACGCGGAGGCCAATTGCTTGAGCGTCATTTCGACGCCTTCCTTGATCGATTCCACGGTCGGCGACTCGACCTTCAGGGCCATCTCGAGGCTGTCGCGCACCGGCACCATCGCCTCGGCGAAGCTTTCGATGGCGAACTTGTGCGCCTTGCTCACATCCTCCTGCGCGCGGCGGCGGATATTCTCGGTCTCGGCCTTGGCGCGCATGAATGCGTCATGCACCTCAGCCAGCTTGGCTTCAGTCGCGCTCAGCTGCTCTTCCAGGCCGGGCTCGCTTGGCGCAGCCTGCTCCGGCTGCTGATTGACCGCGTCCTGGCCCTCGGGCTGATTGGACACCTCTTGGTTTTCTTGGTCTTGCATCGAAAAACTCCTAAGAATCAAGGACTTGACGGATTAACTGACTTGTCCGGATTGCTACATAGCACCCAACATGGGGCGCACTCCTCCATTTTCAAGAGGTATTGCTAAACTGCCATGCAGAAAAAGCAAACGGCCAAGCCAAGCAAAAATATCAACATTTCGTTACAACATTTACCCGCCAGCGAATACTTTCCTTCATTGATAGTTTTATTATTTGTTAAATCCTGCCGCTGACGGCAGGTGCGGGAGAACCCATGAAACTTCAACTGATCAGCGGTGTGGTGGTGGCCTATGCCATCGCGGCCTTGGCGTGGATATGCTACGCCGGCGTTGGCACCTCTCCGTAAAACATAACATTTTAGCAGGGACGGTGCCGCCGCCTTGAGGGGCCGCCTTGAGCGGATATTACGCGGCCGCTCCCTGACGCAGCGCCTGCTCGCGACCCAGCTGGGCATCGCGCCGCTCCGCTTCCCGCCCCGCCGGGCTCATCATCGTCGGCCAGCCGATCAGGTGCTGCTCCGCAATCTCCGCCAGTCCCGCGATCCAGGCCGGCGATTCATTCAGGCACGGGATGTAATGGAAATCCTGGCCGCCCGCCGCCTCGAACTCGTGCTTGACCTCCATCCCGATTTCCTCCAGCGTTTCCAGGCAGTCGCCGATAAAGCCGGGGCAGATCACGTCCACCCGGCGCGTGCCGGCGCGCGCCAGTTCCGCCACGGTAGGCGCGGTGTAAGGCTGCAGCCACTCGGCGCGGCCAAAGCGGGACTGGAAGGTGACCACGTAATCGTCGGGCGCCAGGCCTAGCCGGCGCGCCAGCAGGCGCGCGGTCTTGTGGCATTCGCAGTGGTAAGGGTCGCCCAGCAGCAGGGTCCGCTTGGGTACGCCATGAAAGCTCATCACCAGCTTGTCGCCGCGGCCATGCGCGTCCCAGTAGGCCAGCACGCTGTCGCGCAGCGCGTCGAGGTAGCCGTCATGGTCGTGGTAGTGCTTCACCAGCCGCAGCTCGGGCACATTGCGAATCTGGCGGTAGTGGCCGAACACCGCATCCCAGATCGAGCCGGTGGTGGTTCCGGAATACTGCGGGTAGGCGGGCAGCAGCGCAATGCGGTCCACGCCATCAAGCTTGAGCTGGTCCAGCACCTCGGGCAACGCCGGCGCGCCGTAGCGCATCGCCATTACCACCCGCACCCCGTCGTGGCCACGCTCCTGGAGCAGCGTCTGCAGCAGCGCCGCCTGCTTCTCGGTGTGCACCTTGAGCGGCGAACCCTCGCGGGTCCAGATCTTCCGGTATTTGGCTGCCGATTTGCCTGAGCGAAATGGCAGGATGAACAGGTGCAAGATGAGCGACCACAGGCGCGGCGGAATCTCCACCACCCGCGGATCGGATAGGAATTCCTTCAGATAACGGCGCACCGCGGAGCGGGTCGGGGCATCGGGCGTGCCGAGGTTGACCAGGACGATCGCGGTGTGCGGCACGGCACCATGGGTGTGCTGCGGTTCTGTTTTAAACGGCATGAGCGGGGCGGATGGAAGGATTGACCGACTATTATAAGTTGTACATCGCCAGCTCCGGAACCTCTCGCAAGCGCTGCGAATCTACGTTCTTCCGATCCCGTTGTGGATTGGCAGCACAGTGGAGGCGGAGATGATCTTGTTGACAGGGGCGACCGGCACGATCGGCAGGGCCGCCATGCACGCGCTGCACACGGCGGGCGTGCCGTTCAAGGTGGCGGTGCGCTCCGGCTCGCGCGCCGCGGTCAAGGCGGAGACGGTGCGCTTCGACTGGGACGACTTGTCCAGCTACCAGAGGGCAATGGAAGGCGTGGAACACCTGTTCCTGCTCACCCCCAACAGCGAGCGCCAGGTGGGCTACGTGCTGCAGGCGATCGCCACGGCCAAGCGCGCGGGGGTCAAACACATCGTGCGCCTGTCGGTGATGGGGGCCGATGCCGATCCGGGCATCATCCTGGAACGCCAGCATTTTGCCGCCGAACGGGAAGTGAAGGCCAGCGGCATTGCCTGGACCATCCTGCGGCCGACCTTTTTCATGGATAACCTGATCAATTACTACGGCGTGGTGCCGACGCGCGACAGCACGGTATACCTGCCCAACGGCGACGGCAAGGCCGCGTGGGCCGACCCGGCCGATATCGGCGAGGTGGTGGCCAAGGTGCTGACGCACGACGGCTACGCGGGCAAGGTCTACGAGCTCACCGGCCCCGATCCGCTGAGCACGGCTGAAGCGCTGCAGGTCATGAGCGAGGAACTCGGCCACAAGTACACCTACGTCAACGTGACGGAGGAGGCGGCGAGAAAGGCGCAGGAAGACAGCGGGATGCCGGCATGGCTGGTCGACGCGCTCATGGAACTGCACTCGCTGGTGCGCCTGCACCACGCGTCCACGCTGGCCGACGGCGTGCAGCAGGTGCTGGGGCGGCCGCCGCACGCGCTGCGCGAATGGGCGGCCCGTCTGCGGCTGCAGACGGCGGGGTCGGCCTGATCACCGGCGCATCCGAATTTCGTAGGGTGCGCAACTGTGCGCACGCGGTACGGGTGTGTAGTGGTGGCCGCGCCGCGAGCCCGCAAGCGTTGACCGCGTGCGCACAGGTGCGCACCCTACGCCACTGCGCCTGCAAACGGCCGGGCCTGACTGATCACCGTAGGGTGCGCACCAGTGCGCACGCGGTACGGGTGCGCAGTGGTGGCCGCGCCGCGAGCCCGCAAACGGTGACCGCGTGCGCACAGGTCCTCGGCGGCCCCGCGCCCCCTACGCCTCAGGTCAACCGTTACGACGCCAGCAATTCCCGCGCGTGCTTACGCGTGGTTTCGGTGATCTCGATGCCGCCCAGCATACGCGCCACTTCCTCCACCCGTGACTGGCTGTCGAGCACTTCGATGCGCGAGGCCGTCTTGCCCGCCTCGGTGGTGCCCTTGGCCACCTGGAAGTGCTGGTTGGCCTGGCTCGCCACCTGCGGCAGGTGGGTCACGCACAGCACCTGGCGGCTTTGTCCAAGACGTTTGAGCAGGCGCCCCACCACCTCGGCCACGCCGCCGCCGATGCCGGTGTCGACCTCGTCGAAAATCAGGGTCGGCGTGGTGGTCGCGTCGGACGTGATGACGGAAATGGCCAGCGCGATGCGCGCCAGTTCGCCGCCCGACGCCACCCTGGCCAGCGGCCGCGGCGCAACACCGGCGTGGCCAGCGACCATGAACTCGACCTGCTCGAGCCCGTGCGCACCCGGTTCGCAAGCGTTGAGGGCGACCACGAAGCTGCCGCCGCTCATCGACAATTCCTGCATCGCGGCCGTCACCTGGCTGCTCAGAAGGCTGGCCGCCTGCGTGCGGGTGCGCGAAAGCTGTTCGGCCGCGCCCATGTACGCCGCCTGCGCCTGTTCTTCCTGCTTGCGCAGGCCGTCGATGTCGGTCGCGTCGGCCAACTGCCGCAGCTTGCCGGACAGCGTCGCGTGTTCTTCCGGCAGCGCTTCCGGCGCCACGCGGAACTTGCGCGCGGTGGTGTGGAGCGCGTCCAGCCGTGCCTCGACCTGCTGCAGCCGGTCGGGATCGAGCTCGACCTTGTCCAGATAATTGTTCAGCGCATACACTGCTTCCTGCAGCTGGATGCGGGCCGGCTCAAGGCAGTCGAGCACCCCCTGCAGCCCCGCGTCGACGTCGGCCAGCTTGGACAGCTTCTGGTTCAGCGACGACAGCTGCGACAGGATCGGATGATCCGACTCCGAGATGACAGCCAGCGCTTCCTGCGCCCCTTCGAGCAGGCTGGCCGCATGCGACAGGCGGCTGTGCTCGTTGGTGATCTCGGCCCATTCGCCCGGCTTGGCGGCCAGCTTGTCCAGCTCCCCCACCTGCCACTCGAGCCGCTCGCGTTCGAGCAGCACGTTCTTGGCATTGGTTTCGTATTCCTCGCGCTGGCGCGACAACGCGCGCCACGCCTTGTACGCATTGGCCACCGCTTGGACCTCGCCGCGCGCGGCCGGGTTGCGCACCGCGACCTGGTTGTCGAGCAAAGCGCGCTGTGCGTCAAGCTTGAGCAGCGACTGGTGCGCGTGCTGGCCGTGGATATCGACCAGCAGGTCGCCCAGCTCGCGCAGCTGGGCGGCGGTGGCGGCGATGCCGTTGATGTAGGCCTTGGAGCGGCCGGCGTTGTCGATCACGCGGCGCAGCAGCGCCCCGCCCTCCTCGACCGCGAACTCGTGCTGCGCCAGCCAGTTGCCGGCCGCCTCGTTCACCGCGAAGTCGGCGCTGATGTCGGCCTTGGCTGCGCCCTCGCGCACCATGCTGGCCTCGCCCCGCCCGCCCAGCGCCAACTGCAGCGCATCGATCAGGATCGACTTGCCGGCGCCGGTCTCGCCGGTGAAAACGGAAAAACCGCTGGAGAATTCAAGTTCGATCGAATCGACGATGACGAAGTCGCGGATGGTGAGTGTGCGCAGCATGAAAAACCTGGTCTCCTGTGTGTCGTTTCTTATCTTGCGGCTTAGAGGTTGGGCGGCTTATTCGTTCCAGTGCAGCTTTTCGCGCAGCGTGTGGTAATAGCTCCAGCCTTCCGGATGCAGGAAGGTGATGCTGTGCGGCGCGCGCGCGATCACGATTTTGTCGCCGTGCTGCAGGCTGGCGAAGGTCTGCATGTCGAAGTTGACCGAGATGTCGCGCCCGCCGACGATCTCGACCACGATCTCGCTGGAGTCGGGCACCACGATCGGGCGGTTCGACAGCGCGTGCGGCGCGATCGGCACCAGCGATATGCCGGCCAGCGTCGGGTGCAGCAGCGGCCCGCCGGCCGACAGCGCGTAGGCGGTCGAGCCGGTCGGCGTGGCCACGATCAGCCCGTCCGAACGCTGGTTGTACATGAACTGCCCGTCGACCGTGACCTTCAGCTCGGCCATGCCGGCGCCGGTGCCGCGCGCGACCACCACGTCGTTGACCGCGACGGCGCAAAAGATCTCCTCGCCGGCGCGCAGCACCCGCCCCTGGAGCAGCGTGCGCTTTTCGGCACTGGCCTGGCCCTCGAGAATCTCGCCCAGCGCCGGCACCATGCGCTCGATCGGGATATCGGTCATGAAGCCCAGGCGGCCCTGGTTAATACCGATCAGCGGCACCTCGTACCTGGCCAGCTGGCGCGCGATGCCGAGCATGGTGCCGTCGCCGCCGACCACCACCGCCGCGCTTGCGCGCTCGCCGATTTCAGTGACCGTCATCGCGTCGATGCCGGGCAGGCGCACGTGGGCCGCGGTCTCGGCCTCGAACACAACGCGGTAGCCGGCGTGCTGCAGGAACTGGACGATGTTGGTGACCGGGCCTTCGATGCCGGCCGTGTTGTGCCGCACGACCAGCGCGATGATTTTTTGCGGTTCAGGCGTAGCGGACATAGGATTGGTGCGCGGACGGTGACGGAACACGCGGAGATTAACCGATAATTCCTGCTTCTGCTACAAGGCCGCCCAGCAAATACTGTACAAACACACAGTATAGCGGCGGCGGCCGGGCGATCGCAAGTTCAGACCAGGATAGCCATCAGCAGCGCGGCCACGAGCGCCATCCCGATGCTAATGCCGTGCAGCGCCATCAGCACGATCCAGCGCAGCGCGGTCATGCGCCGGCTGCCGCCGTAGACCCGGCGCATGGCGGCCGGCAGGTAGAACACCAGCCACAATCCCAGCAGTCCGTGCACGTAAGGGATGAAGGATGGCGTCACCAGCAGCAGGGTCAGCATCAGGAACGCGAACGCGTTGGTGTGCAGCGCGAACAGCAGGTGCTCGCCATAGCGCCGGCCCGAGCCGAGGTAGAGCAGCTTCAGATAGGCGGCAAACAGCGGCATCATGCAGAACACCGCGTACGGCGCGTAGCCGAAGAAGGCCGCCACCAGCTGGTGCTGCTGCTCTTTGTCGGACAGGTCGGTGAACTTGGTCGCCTTTTCGGCCAGCTTGGGATGGACCTTCGCCAGCAGGTTGCGAAATTCGCCGTCCGTGCGGCCGTCAGCTTCGCGCGACTTGTCATCCGCCTGGGCGTGGATCTCGGCGCGCAGCTTGGCGCTTTCGTGCCCGGCCTGGTCATTGCCGTGGCCGTTGCCGCTTAACTTGAACAGCACGAAGAAGATCAGGCTGAAAGTCAGGTACAGCCGCAGCGGCAGCACATAGCGCGCGCGCCGGCCCTGCAGGTACTCGAGCGTCAGCCGCCCGGGACGAAACAACAGCAGCGCCAGCGACTTCCACAGCTTGCCTTCGAGCGCGACGTAGTGGCCCACGAACTCGTGCAGGAACTCGCCGGCCGATGGCACGTGCAGCTTGGTCTCCTGTCCGCACTGGTGGCAAAAGTGGCCGCTCACCGCCGACTCGCAGTTCGGGCACTGGCTGACCGGCTCGTGAAGAATGACTTCGGAATTCAAGGCTGCGTCCCTGTTTGATAACTTGAAGACAGCATGTTAACCAGTTAATTGCAAATTTGCATCATCCAATTGCGCGACTTGCTTGCTCCCGAACGCTTAGGATTCATGCAACTGCAGACGTGAAGGAGAGTTGCCATGGCGACCGACAGCAAAGACCGCTCCATCAATACCGCCAGCCCGGAGCACTACCCGGACAAACTCCAGCCGAACGAACGCGACGAGTCGCCCGATGAGCACGACCAGCGGCCGCGCGGCATCATCAAGCAGGCTGCCGAGGACCTGGCCCAGGGCCTGGTCGACACCGACATGCGCGGCGGCGACACGGGGCTGGAAGAGGTGGTGCAGCCGGCGCCGGGAGCGACCGGCCAGGCCAACCCGCAGCCGGACCGCGCGCATGACATGCACGATCGCGGCTCGAGCGGGAAGAAACAATGAAGCGCCGGGCGGCGATACAGTGACAAAACTTACGCGGAGGACAGCATGATCAAACGCACAGGAAGCGCCGTCTGGAATGGCGGCCTGAAGGATGGCAAGGGCACCGTCTCGACCCACAGCGGGGTCCTGCAAGACGCGCAATACGGCTTTTCCAGCCGGTTCGAAAGCGGCGCCGGCACCAATCCCGAAGAGCTGATTGCGGCGGCGCATGCCGGCTGCTTCTCGATGGCGCTGTCGGCGCAGCTTGGCGCGGCCGGGCTGACTCCGAGCCGCATCGCCACCACCGCGACTGTTTCGCTGGACAAGGTTGGTGAGGGCTTTGCGATCCCGGCCGTGCATCTGGACGTGGTCGCCAACATTCCCGGCGCCGACCAGTCGGCGTTCGAGACGGCGGCCCAGGCGGCCAAGCAGAACTGCCCGGTGTCGAAACTGCTCAATGCCCAGATCACGATGAATGCGCGGCTGGAGTCGTAGCTGGGGCACGGCAGCACGGCGAATAGGAGGCGTAGGGTGCGCACCTGTGCGCACGCGGTTCGCGAACGTGGCGCAGTGGAATCACGGCCGCAAGTCTGCACGCGATGACCGCATGCGCACAGGTGCGCACCCTACGACGATTCCCCATGCGCATCGGCAAAGATCGCCCCGCGCGCATACAATCGCCTTTTCACTTTCATTATCAAGGACCACGAATGCGCATTCTGCACACCATGCTGCGGGTCGGCGACCTGCAGCGCTCGATCGACTTCTACACCAAAGTACTCGGCATGAAGCTGCTGCGCACCAGCGACAACCCCGAGTACAAATACACGCTGGCCTTCGTGGGCTACGGCAACAACCCCGACCACGCGGAGCTGGAACTGACCTACAACTACGGCGTGGAGCAGTACGAGATCGGCACGGCCTATGGCCACCTCGCGATTTCGGCCGAGGACATCTACGAGGTGTGCGAGCAAGTGCGTGCCAAGGGCGGCAACATCACGCGCGAACCAGGCCCGGTCAAGGGCGGCACCACCGTGATCGCCTTCATCACCGATCCGGACGGCTACAAGGTCGAGCTGATCCAGCGGAAAGACAACCAGGGCGGCGCGGGACTTACGAGCTGACAGCAAACGGCCCGGCGCAATTGCGGACCGGGCCGTTTTGTCGCCTCGCTGTCACCGCATCACGGCGTCCGCGGCAGTGACGGCAAAGCCGCGCGCAGGGCGCGCAAGAACTCGATGACGGTCTGCTCGTTGTTAATCGACGTCAAGCCGGTGTAGTCGCCGATCTTCTTGGCGTCGTGCGGGCCGTTGAGCTGGTTGAGCCCGCTTCCCGCGACATTGAGCTGCCCCTGCTGGAAGACGATCTGCTTAGCCTGGGTCACTTGGATCACGCGCTGATTGAACTGGTCGCTGATCAGGGTATCCCCGTTCGTCAGCCGCACCGCGCGCGTCGGCAAGGGTTTCGGATTGCTGCCCGGCTGCATGTTGGTCACATATTCCCAAACAATCTGGTCATTCGGATTGAGCTCGACCACGCGATTGTTATTGGAATCGGTCACCAGCGTATCGCCATTGGGCAGACGGCTGGCAAAAGCGACGCCATTGAGCGTGCCGCCGGCGGTGAATTGCTTGACGATCGTATTTTCCAGGGTGACCTCGATCGCGCGGTTATTGCCCTTGTCTGCAATCAGGATATTCCCGTTGTCCAGCAATTGCGCGCTGTTCGGCGTATTGAGCTGGTTCGGCCCGTTTCCTTTGGCCCCGGTGGTACCGTACTGGAAGACCAGGCGGCGGTCACGGTCCACGATGATCACGCGCTGGTTGCCCTGGTCGGTGATCAGGAAATGCGGACCGACACGGCGCTGGAAGCCGAAGAAGGCCGAAGCCTGCACCGGAGTGTTGAGCTCGTTGAAGCCGCTGCCGGCGACGCCGGCCTTGCCGTATTGCCAGAGGATGCGACCGTTCCAGTCGACGACGAACACGCGGTTGTCCAGGCAGCCGGTGGCCGGGGTCGAACAGCCGGGCAGCGGCGGCGAAGCAGCGGGGATGCCGGTACCGGTGATCAGGGTCAAGGGCCCGACGGCCTCGGCATCGTTGGCGCCGACCACCGTGTCCGGCCCGGCTTTGTCGGACCCCGTCCCGAACTGCCAGACAATCTGGTGGGTATTCGGGTTGATCTCGATGACGCGGTTATTAAACTGGTCCGCGATCAAGATATTACCCGGATGGTGGACGACCCAGTTCCGGGCCATTGCGTTGCCGGTGCCAAGGGCAAGCGAGATAAAAAATACCGCTCCGGCAAGCGACGACGAAACCTGCAAGCGGCGTTTCAACACTTCGGAATGACCAGCCATGGCATACTCCTTCTTTCGCTACAGGGACAAATAAAACCGCGGTTCGGCTCTGTTTTGAAAAGACAAACAGCGCCCCCCACCAATCGCGCGTCTTGCGGGAAAGATGGATTTCGAACTGCGGAGTGTGCGGAATTTGATCGAGGCTGACTTCGGAAGTTCGGAGCGTGGGCCAATTGCGGCAGTGTCCGACAAGCGCAACGCCCGCACAAACAAAAACGGCGCCGCGGCGCCGTTTTTGTCTTGAAACGAAAGGGCTGTCGTTATTTCTGCAGCAGGTTATTCACCGGCACCAGGTCTTCTTCACGCAGCGCGCCGGCGGCGGACTTGAGCTTGAGGCCGTTGACGATCGTCTGGTAGCGCGCCAGCGCCAGTTGGGTGCGGGTCGAGTACAGCTGGCGCTGGGCGTTGAGCACGTCGATGTTGATGCGCACGCCGACCTGGTAACCCAGCTTGTTCGATTCCAGCGCCGACTGGCTCGACACCTCGGCCGCCTCCAGTGCCTTCACCTGCGCCATTCCGCTGTTCACGCCCAGGAAGGCCTGGCGCGCGTTCAGGGCCGCGCTGCGGCGGTTGGCCTCCAGGTCGTTGCGCGCCTTGTCTTCCAGCGAGATCGCCTCGCGCACGCGGCTGGTCACGCCAAAGCCGCTAAACAGCGGCACGCTCCACTGCACGCCGATCGCATTGTTCTTGACCGTGCCCGGCGAATTGGTATCGCCGTCGAGCTTGGTGTGCCGGGAACTGGCGACCAGGTCCAGCGTCGGGTAGTGACCGGCGCGCTGCTTCGAAATCTCGCGCTTGGCCACTTCCAGGTTCAGCGTTGACGCCACCACGCCGTAATTCTGGTTCTCCGCGGCCGAGGTCCAGTTGTCGATCGCCATCGGCTGCGGCGCGCTCAACGTGACGCCCGGCTTGAGCGGGGCCAGGTTGTCCGGCGCCTTGCCGATGATCGCCTGCAGTGCGGCGCGCTTGACGTCCAGGTCATTGACGGCAGCGAACTCGCGCGACACCACCAGGTCGTAGGCCGCCTGCGCCTCGTGGGTGTCGGTGATGGTCTGGGTGCCGACCTCGAAGTTGCGCTTGGCCGATGCCAGCTGCTCGGTCACCGCGGCCTTCTCGGCGCGCGTCGATTCCAGCGTGTCCTGCGCGGCCAGCACATCAAAGTAAGCCTGCGCGACGCGCGTGATCAGGTCCTGCTGCGCCTGGGCGAAGCTTGCCTCGGCAATCGACTGCTGCAGCTTGCTTTGCTGGTAGGTCTCCCAGCGATCCCAGCGGTACAGCGGCTGTGACAGCGAGACCGTGAATTCATTGGAACGGGTGTCGCCGCGGCTTTCCTGCACCTTCACCGGGACGCCGTTGATCACAACCGTTTCCCCGACGTTCGCCGGCAGGTTGTTGAAATGGTTCTTGACGACGGAGCCGCTGACGAGGGCCGATGGCAGCAACAGTGAACGCCCCTGGGTCGACTTTTCCCGGCCAGCCTCGACGGCGGCGCGCGCGCTCGCAAAGACCGCGTCGTTCGCCAGCGCCTGCTGGTACACCTGGATCAGGTCAGCGGCGCCTGCATTGAGCGAAACAAACGCGCTGGCCAGCAGCACGGCGATTAGGGGTTTCTGCATTGCTTTCTCCATCGGAGTCCTCGAAAGTTATGGAAACAGGTCAATACTTCGGCATCGAAGGCTCGACCTGCACGGCCCAGGCGTGTATTCCGCCCGTCAAATTGGTAATCCTGCTAAATCCGTTCCGCTCCAGGAAGGCCGCGACCTGCATGCTGCGTGCACCGTGGTGGCAGATGCAGACGATGTCCTGGTCGTCATCCAGTTCGCCGCAGCGAATCGGCACCAGGTGCATCGGCATCAGGGTTGCCCCCTCGATGTGGCAGGTCTCGTATTCCCAGTTTTCGCGCACGTCCAGGAGCAGCGGGCGCGGACGCGCCGGGTCGGCCAGCCAGGCCGCCAACTCGAGCGCGGTAATGTGTTCCATATCTGGTCCCGTTAAAACGCAAAGTGCGACGGTTCCGGCGCGCCGGTCAGGCGCTTGAGGTTGGTCTCGAACACCTTGACCGTTTCGTACGCCGTCTCGTCCACGCGGGTGATGATGTTGCACGACATGACCGGCGGTTCGCCCACGATCGCGGCCACGCGCCCGCCCACGTTCAGCTCCTTCAGGAAGGCTTCCGGCAGCAGCGCCAGCGAGCCCGAGATCACGATCACATCGTACGGCGCGCCCTTGGCCCAGCCTTGGGCGCCGTTGCCCAGTTCCACGGTCACGTTGGTGATCCCGGCCTTGGCCAGGTTCCGTTCGCTCAGTTCCTTCAGTTCCGGCGAGATCTCGACCGCGGTCACATGGCGGCCCTTGTATGCCAGCAGCGCGGCCAGATAACCCGAACCGCTGCCCACCAGCAGCACATTATCTTGCTTCTTCAGCATGATCTCTTGCAGCAGGCGCGCCTCGATCTTGGGCGCGAGCATCGACTCACCGCCCGGCAGCGGGATTTCAACGTCGGCGAAAGCCAGGGTCTGGTAGGCTTCCGGCACGAACTGTTCGCGCTTGACCACGTGCAGCAGTTCCAGCACGTCCGGGTCCAGCACGTTCCACGGGCGGATCTGCTGTTCGATCATATTGAAGCGGGCTTGTTCGATATTCATCTCAATACTCGGGGTGAAAAAATAAATAATCCGATATTTTATCGTTGAACGGCCTCAGGAGCACATATTAACGAGATGACAGCAGACTTCGTCGGAAATTGCGACAGTCTGCAGTTTGGAGGGAATGAACGCCTGAAATTCAGGCGCTGACGTGTGCGGGGGCTCAGGCGGACGAGGTGCGGTGCGGGTTATCGGCCGGCAGCAGGCCGCGCAGGGTGAGGTCGAGAAAGGTGTCGAGGAAGACCATCGGGTCCAGTTCCGAGCCATTGCAGGGCGCGACCGAATGCCTCCAGGTGACGAGCATGAGCATCGGCGCGATGATGACCTGGGTGACCATATTGACGTCGACCGGGCGGAACTCGCCGGATGCGACGGCCCGTTCCAGCATGCTCGAAATCATTTTGGTGCCGCGGTCAATCACTTCTTCCCGGTAAAACTGCGCCAGCTCAGGAAAGTTACCGGCCTCGGCCATGACAAGCTTGATGATGCCCGACGCCTTGGTCGCGCCGAGCCTCTGCCACCAGCCGTGGATCAGGATGCGCAGCAGGTCGGCGCTGTGGCCGTCGAAGCCGGCGATCGAATCCTCGGCTTCGCCGAGCGCGCGCACGATGCTGTTGCGCACCACCGCCTTGAACAGTTCTTCCTTGTTCTCGTAATACAGGTACAGCGTGCCTTTCGAGACGCCGGCGCGGCGCGCCACGTCTTCCAGCCGGGTCGAGGCGAAGCCGCGTTCGACGAACAGGTCGACTGCGGCAGCCAGCAGCTCCTCGGGACGCGCATCCTTGCGGCGCTCCCAGCGGGGCTTGGTGTCAAGGGAACCTTCCATTGCTTCTGTTCGACAACTTATAAAGGATTCATCGAATATAGACCCGGGTCAGGGGGCAGTCAAGCGCGGGGGACGCCCATTCCCATGCCACGACGCTTGGGTCATGCCCCGGCGGGGATACCGGCCACCTATAATATGGACAACATGCGGCGAAACTTACAAGGAGTGGCATGGATTTGACGAACCATTGCCAGTTGAGCAAAAAATGAAATGCCGCGACAACTGCGGCGCGTGCTGCATCGCGCCGTCAATCAGCAGCCCCATTCCCGGAATGCCGGACGGGAAACCAGCGGGCGTCAGATGTGTGCAGCTTGACGAGTTCGAGCGGTGCAAGATTTTTGGTCATCCTGACCGGCCGGCGGTCTGCTCGTCGCTCCAACCTGCGGAGGAGTTTTGTGGTGAGAGCCGCGAACAAGCGATGCGTTGGCTTGGGCATGTCGAAGCCATCACCAGGCCGGACAACTGCTAGGCTGACCGCCTGATTACAAAATGTACCGACGGTTGAGCGCCGCCACCGCGCGCCGGCGCGCTCATGGTAAGCTTCCGGCCGCGTCGCTTTCCTTCCGTGCTCGCATTCCCCAATCATTCCACATCAACAAGACATGGACATCATTCTCGCGTTCAAAGCGCTCATCATGGGCCTGGTCGAGGGCTTTACCGAATTCCTCCCGATTTCGTCGACCGGCCACCTGATCCTGGCCGGCAGCCTGCTCAACTTCACGACCGAAAAGGCGAAGGTCTTTGATATCGCGATCCAGGCCGGGGCGATCCTGGCCGTGATGTGGGAATACCGGGCGCGTATCGGCGCCGTGCTGGGGGGGCTGGCCAGCGACGCGCGCCAGCAGAAGTTCGCGCTCAACCTGGTGGTCGCCTTCCTGCCGGCCGCCGTGCTCGGCCTGCTGTTTAACAAGGCGATCAAGGCCCACCTGTTCGCCCCGGTGCCGGTGGCGCTCGCCTTCATCGTCGGCGCGCTGGTGATCCTGTGGGCCGAGCGCCGCCACAAGACCATCCCGGCCGCCACCCGCATCGAAACCGTCGACGACATGACCGTGATCGACGCGCTCAAGGTCGGCTGCGCCCAGGCGTTCGCGCTGATCCCAGGCACCAGCCGCTCGGGCGCGACCATCATCGGCGGCATGCTGTTCGGCCTGTCGCGCAAGGCGGCCACCGAATTCTCGTTCTTCCTCGCGATCCCGACCCTGCTGGCAGCTACCTTCTACTCCGTGCTCAAGGAGCGCGCCATGCTCTCGAGCGCCGACCTGCCGCTCTTTGGCATCGGCGGCGTGGCCGCCTTCGTCTCCGCCTTCCTGTGCGTGCGCTGGCTGCTGCGCTACATCAGCACCCATGACTTCACCGCGTTCGCCTGGTACCGGATCGCGTTCGGCCTGATGATCCTGGCCACCGGCTATTTCGAGTGGATCGTCTGGGCGGAGTAAGGCAATGACAAGCGACATCGGCTCAGGCGCGCTGCACCTGCTGCAGACGGTATTCGGCTACCCGGCGTTTCGCGGGCAGCAGGCCGACATCGTCGGGCACGTGGCAAGCGGCGGCGACGCGCTGGTGCTGATGCCCACCGGCGGCGGCAAGTCGCTGTGCTACCAGATCCCGGCGCTGCTGCGCGACGGCGTCGGCGTCGTGATCTCGCCGCTGATCGCGCTGATGCAGGACCAGGTCGACGCGCTGGCCGAAGTGGGCGTGCGCGCGGCCTTCCTCAATTCGACCCAGAGTTTTGATGAGACCCTGCGCGTCGAGCGCCAGGTGCGCACCGGTGAACTGGACCTGGTGTACGTGGCGCCCGAGCGCCTGATGACGCCGCGCTGCCTGGAGCTGTTCGAGGCCTCGAATATCGCCCTGTTTGCGATCGACGAGGCGCACTGCGTCTCGCAATGGGGCCACGACTTCCGGCCCGAATACATCCGGCTGTCGATCCTGCACGAGCGCTTCCCGCAGGTGCCGCGCATCGCGCTGACCGCCACCGCGGACCGCATGACGCGCGCCGAGATCGCGCACCGGCTGCAGCTGGAGGACGCGCGCCAGTTCGTCTCGTCGTTCGACCGCCCCAACATCCGCTACTCGATTGTTGAAAAAACCAACGGCCGCAAGCAGCTGCTGGACTTCATCACCACCGAGCATTCCGGCGACTCGGGCATCGTGTACTGCCTGTCGCGCAAAAAGGTCGAGGAAACCGCCGAGTTCCTGAACGAGAGCGGAATCAAGGCCCTGCCCTACCACGCCGGCATGGAGCATGCGAAGCGCGCCGCCAACCAGGCGCGTTTTCTGCGCGAAGAGAACATCGTAATGGTGGCGACGATCGCGTTCGGCATGGGCATCGACAAACCGGACGTGCGCTTCGTGTGCCACCTTGATCTGCCCAAGAGCATCGAGGGCTACTACCAGGAGACCGGACGCGCCGGGCGTGACGGCATGCCGGCCAGCGCCTGGATGGCATACGGCCTGCAGGACGTGGTGCTGCAGCGGCGCATGATCGACGAATCCGAAGCCGACGAAAACTTCAAGCGCGTGCTGTCGACCAAGCTCGATGCGATGCTCGGCCTGTGCGAGACCCTGTCATGCCGGCGCATGCGCCTGCTCGAATACTTCGGCGAAGGCTCCAGCCCGTGCGGCAACTGCGACACCTGCCTGGTCCCGCCGGTCTCGTTCGACGGCACGGTGCCGATGCAAAAGCTGCTGTCGACGATCTATCGAGTTGGCCAGCGCTTCGCGGCCGGACACGTGATCGACGTGCTGCGCGGTGCGGAATCGGAACGGATCATGCAGTGGCACCACGACAAGCTGTCAGTGTACGGCGTGGGCAGCGACCGCAGCGAACAGGAATGGCGCGCTATCCTGCGCCAGGCGATCGCGCTCGGCTTCGTCACGGTCGACCACGAAGCCTTCAGCTCGCTCAAGCTCACCGAACTGGCGCGCGCGGTGCTCAAGGGTGAGCAGAAAGTACAGCTACGGCAGTACCAGAAACCGGTCAAGCCAAAGCGCGTCAGCAGTCCGCGCGGGTACGAGGAGACGGAGCTGTCCAAGTCCGAGCAGGCGATCTTCGACAAGCTGCGCTGGTGGCGCGTCGAGACCGCGCGCGCCCACGGCGTGCCGGCCTATGTCGTGTTCCAGGACGCGACGCTGCGCGAAATCGCCAAGGTCAAGCCGACCTCGCTCGACCAGCTGCGCGGCGTATCGGGCGTGGGGGAGAAGAAGCTCACCTCGTACGGCGACGAGATCGTCGAGATCATTGGCGAGATGATGTAGCGGATGGTTTGCAGGTAGTCCGTAGCCATCGCAGGTCGTAGGGTGCGCACCTGTGCGCACGCGGT
>NZ_SPUM01000114.1 GCF_004614195.1 Massilia horti
CGGCGCCGGCGGCGCCCAGCACCATGCCCGCCGGGGCGCATCCCAGCGGCCAGCGCTGGCTGCGGCGCGCGGCCGACAATGGCGTGACCGAAGCGCAGTACGCGCTGCTCGAACAGGCCTGGGAAGGCGATCGCCACCAGGCCTACCTCGAGCGCGCCCTGCCGCTGGCGCGCACGCTGGCCGTGGCGGCCGGCAACGGCAAGGGCACCCAGCGCCTGTCGCCGGACGAGGTCACCCTGCTGTCGCGCTGCGCGCGGCTGCTGGCGCCCGATGTGGCCGAAAAGGGGGGCGGACATGCGGTCGAGCCGGCCGAGCTGCACCGCTTCTGGGAGCTGGCCGCGGCCGAGCACGACCGCCATGCCCAGCTGGCGCTGGGGCTGTGGTACGCGCGCATGCAGGTCGATGGCAAGCGCGTCGCCGGCGGCGCCGGCTCGGCCAATTTCAAGAAGGCGATCCGCTGGCTGACGCTGGCGGGGGAGCAGGGCCTGGCCGAGGCCTGGTATGCGCTGTCGCGCATTTATATCAAGCCGGAGTTTTCGCAGCGTAATATCGCGGACGCGCAGAAATACCTGGAGCGCGCCGCCGAAATGGGCTACCGCGATGCCCAGCTCGAATGTGGCAACAATGCGTGGCGCGCGCGCCGCGAGAACGAGAACAACGATGTGCGGGCGGTGTACTGGCTGCAGAAGGCGGCCGCCCAGGGCAGCGAGGAGGCCGCCGCCGCGCTGCGCAAGATCGCCCCGCGCAGCAGCGCGCCGGCCTACACCGAGACCGGGGCCTTGTCCGGCTGCGCGCGCGACATCGCCGCCACCCATCCATTGCTGGCTGCGCGGCTCGAGCTGGCGGCGCTGTTTAGCCTGTCGCGGGCGGAAGCCTTGCTGCTGGACGTGAAGGCGGCCGACCACGGCCACTGCCTGGTGATCGACATCCGCGCCAGCTACGGACGCAGCAAGCGCCGGCTGGTGATGATCGAGAACGCGCAGGAGCGGCAGGGGCTGGACCGCATCGTGCGGCTGTTCGACAACATCGATTGCGGCCCCACCGGCCCGGAAGGGAATTACCGCCAGCGCCTGTACCGTCTGCGCACCTTGCTCGACAGCGCGCGCAGCGGCGAAGGGCTGGACTACAGCCTGGCGGCTTGAGGTTTGCCAGCATGAGCGCTCAGGAGGGGGACGTCGGGCCCCCTGCACGTCGTTCCCGCGGAGGCCGGAACCCATACTGAGCCGACATTCGCGCGGCCTATGGGGGAATGGCGCCGGAGGGTGGGCGGGGTAAAGTTGGCCAGTGGCCGACTTTACGAACGCCCACGCGTTCAACGAACACGGAACCTGATAAGAATATGCCCGCTCATCGCTGAACGCGTGGGCGTTCGGCTGGCCACCTTACGCCCCCAGCTCACGGTGACATAGCTTTTTGAAACAACCTTCTTAAAGCTCGATCTCGCCTTCGAACACCGTGACCGCCGGCCCGCGCATGTAGACCGGTTGCCCTTCGCCGGCCCACGAAATGGTGAGCTCGCCGCCGCGCGCACGCACGTGCACGGGCGAATCGAGCAGGCCGCGCCGGATGCCGGCGACCACCGCGGCGCAGGCGCCGGTGCCGCAGGCCAGCGTTTCGCCGGCGCCGCGCTCGTACACCCGCAGCTTCACGTGGTGGCGACCCTGCACCTGCAAAAAGCCGGCGTTCACCCGCTTGGGAAAGCGCGGGTGGTGCTCGATCAGCGGCCCGGTCTCCAGAACGGGGGCGGTCTCGACGTCCTCGACCACCTGCACCGCATGTGGATTGCCCATCGAAACCACCGAGACCAGGACGGTCTGCTGCCCGATCGTAAGCGGCCACAGCATGTCGCGCCCCTGGGCCTCACCAGGCAGGTTGCTGTTGTCGAACGGCACCTGCGCCGGCTCGAGCCGGGGCGCGCCCATGTCGACCGTGACGTTGCCGTCCTCTTCCAGGCGCGGCTCGATGATGCCGCCCATGGTCTGGACCCGGATGCTGCGCGCCTGCGTCAGGCCCTTGTCGACCACGAAGCGCACGAACGCGCGCGAACCGTTGCCGCACTGCTCGACCTCGCCGCCGTCGGCGTTGTAGATCCGGTAGCGGAAGTCGGCCCCGGGCACGGTCGGGCGCTCGACCACCAGGATCTGGTCGGCGCCCACGCCGAAGCGGCGGTCGCCCAGCCGTTTCCATTGCTCGCTGGTGAGATCGACCTGCTGGTTGATCGCGTCGATCACGACGAAGTCGTTGCCGGCGCCGTGCATCTTGGTAAATTTCAGTTTCATATTAATTGTCATCGTACACCGACGGCTCGCCCGCCGGACGCGTCTTGAAGCGCTTGTGGGTCCAGAAATATTCGGCCGGTGCCTCGCGCACCCGGTCCTCGATGAAGGCGTTCATGCGGCGCGTCGCCTCGATCATGTCGTCCCCCGGATAATTCTCCCATGCCGGGTAGAACTTGACGCGCCAGCCCTGGTAGTTCGGCTCGTAGGTGGCGATCACCGGGATCACCTTGGCGCGGGCGGCGGCGGCGATGCGGCCCATCGCCGTCAGGGTCGCGGCCGGCACGCCGAAGAAGGGCACGAACTCGGAATCCTTTTCGCCGAAGTCCATGTCGGGCAGCATGAAGTAGGGCAGGCCCTCGCGCAGTGCGCGCAGGATCGGCTTGACCCCGTCCTTGCGCGGGATAAGGCGCACCGGGCCGAAGCGGTTGCGTCCGCGGCTGAGCATTTCATCGAACAGCTTGTTCTTCTGCGGCGCATAGATGGTCGCGCCGGGCACCGCGCGCGCGGCCAGCGCGGCCACGTCCAGGCACACGAAATGCGGGCAGAACAGGATCACCGGGCCGCTTTCCATCTCCTCCTTCGGTACCCGCGGCTCGGCGTGGATCAGGCTGCGGATACGCGGAATCGGCGCCCACCACAGCACGGCACGCTCGAAAATGCTGCGCGAATAGGCCTGGAAATGGCGCTTGGCCAGCGCCACGCGTTCCCGTTCCGACAGCTCCGGCATGCACAGCCGCAGATTAGTCAGAGCAATCTTGCGCCGCTTGGGGATGAAATAAAACATGAGGCTGCCGACAGCCTCGCCAAAACGCCCGAGAACGGGCAGTGGCAGCCAATGCAGCAGCCACAAAAATCCGATCAGCAACCTCATGCTACCGCCTCGCTCGAAGGCAGGGGCACGCCCGGCGGTCGCTTGTAGCGGTTATAGCTCCAGAAATATTGGGCCGGGCAGCGCGCGATCAGCTGTTCCATCGCGCGGTTGATTGCCTCCGCCTGCTCGGCCGGCGTGCCGGACAGGTCGCCCTCGAACGGCACGAAGCGCACCACGTAGCCTTGGCCGCGCGGCCGGCGCTCGGCGTAGACCAGCAGGATGTCGGCCTTGCCCAGCTGTGCCAGCTTGGCCGGCAGCGTCATGGTGTAGGCAGCGCGCCCGAAGAACGCCGCCCACACGCCTTCGCCTTCCTGCGGCACCTGGTCCGGTAACAAGCCGATCGGCTGGCCGCCTTTGAGCGTCTTGGCCAGGATGCGCACCCCGGCCAGGTTGGCCGGCGCCAGATGCAGGTTGTGGCGCGCGCGTGCGCCCTCGACCAGCGGTTTGAGCGCGCTCTTGCGCGGCGGACGGTACATGACGGTGAGCGCCGTGCGCAGCGCGATCTGCTGGGCTGTCATTTCAAAACAGCCCAGATGCGGCGTCAGGAATACAATGCCCTTGCCGGCGTCGAGCCTGGCCTGCACCAGGTCCCAGTTCTCGACGCTGGCATGGCGCGCAACGCGTGCCGGGTTGGCGCACCAGACGAACGCCAGTTCGATGATCGCCTTGCCGGCTTCGGCAATGGCCTGGCGGCGGTAGCGGCCGTAGCCGGCCAGTTCAAGGTTGGCGGCGAGCCGCCGGCGGTAAGACGGGGAGGACAGGTAGACCAGCCAGCCCAGCGCGGCCCCGAGCGCATGCAGCATGGGCAGGGGAAAGACTGATAGAAAACGGAAAAGTAAAACTAGCATTCGATTGAGGGGGATATAAGGACGTGGCGACTTGCCATGCCAAAATTTCTTAAGACGCGTAAAATACCACTTTACGCAGGATCCGCCGAGTTAATAGACAACTTGCGAAGCGGAATATAAATGTCGCTAAAGCGTCGCACGCAACTTGTTGCTGCGGCAATTACTTGAACAGTAACAAGGAGCTCCAATGTCCAACGACTACCTTTTCACTTCCGAGTCCGTCTCGGAAGGCCACCCCGACAAGGTCGCTGACCAGATTTCCGACGCCATCCTCGACGCGATCCTCGAACAGGATCCGCGTGCCCGCGTGGCCGCCGAAACCCTGTGCAACACCGGCCTGGTGGTGCTGGCGGGTGAAATCACGACCCACGCCAACGTCGATTATATTCAGGTCGCGCGCAACACCATCAAGCGCATCGGCTACGACAACACCGATTTCGGCATCGACTACAAGGGCTGCGCGGTGATGGTCTGCTACGACCGTCAGTCGCCCGACATCGCCCAGGGTGTCGACGAGGGCGCCGGCATCGACCTTGACCAGGGCGCCGGCGACCAGGGCCTGATGTTCGGCTACGCCTGCGACGAGACCGCTGAACTGATGCCGGCCGCGATCCACTACGCGCACCGCCTGGTCGAGCGCCAGTCGCAGCTGCGCAAGGATGGCCGCCTGCCGTGGCTGCGCCCGGACGCCAAGTCGCAGGTCACGCTGCGCTACGTCGACGGCCGCCCGGTCGCGGTCGATACCGTGGTGCTGTCGACCCAGCACGCGCCGGAGATCAGCCACTCGCAGATCGAGGAAGCGGTGATCGAGGAAATCATCAAGCCGGTGCTGCCCAAGGAATGGCTGTCCGGCACCCGCTTCCTGGTCAACCCGACCGGCCGCTTCGTCATCGGCGGCCCGCAGGGCGACTGCGGCCTGACCGGCCGCAAGATCATCGTCGACACCTACGGCGGCGCGGCCCCGCACGGCGGCGGCGCGTTCTCGGGCAAGGACCCGTCCAAGGTCGACCGTTCGGCGGCCTACGCTGCGCGCTACGTGGCCAAGAACATCGTGGCCGCTGGCCTGGCGCGCCAGTGCCAGGTGCAGGTGAGCTACGCGATCGGCGTGGCCAAGCCGATCAACATCACGGTCTACACCGAAGGCACCGGCGTGATCCCGGACGAAAAGATCGCCCAGCTGGTGATGGAGCACTTCGACCTGCGTCCGAAGGGCATCGTGCAGATGCTCGACCTGCTGCGCCCGATCTACGCCAAGTCGGCCGCCTACGGCCACTTCGGCCGTGAGGAGCCGGAATTCACCTGGGAGCGCACCGACAAGGCGGCGCTGCTGCGCGCCGAAGCCGGGCTGAGCTAACCGATAGAACGTCGTCCCCGGGCTCGGCGCCCCCCTTGGCGGGGACCCATAGACCGCTTCCACGGCCGAAAGGTTTGCACGGGCCAGGACGCTCAGCATGGGTCCCCGCCTTCGCGGGGACGACGTGGTCGTGCTAAACTTCGCCATTCCGAGGAGCGTTGCGACGAAAACTCCCGTTTTCGCCAGGCTCGGATATCCACACAACCGCGCTCACGTTACTTTTTTCTAACTGAAAGGAGGGCGTGATGAGCGCCGTACTCAAAGAACACAACCAAGACTTCCACGTTGCCGACATCTCCCTCGCCGCTTGGGGCGAGAAGGAAATCCGCATCGCGGAAACCGAAATGCCGGGCCTGATGGCGATCCGCGAGGAATACGCCGCCAGCCAGCCGCTCAAGGGCGCGCGCATTGCCGGCTCGCTGCACATGACGATCCAGACCGCCGTGCTGATCCGCACGCTGGAAGCGCTCGGCGCCACGGTGCGTTGGGCATCGTGCAACATCTACTCGACCCAGGACCACGCCGCTGCCGCCATCGCCGCGGTTGGCACCCCGGTGTTCGCGGTCAAAGGCGAGACGCTGGACGAATATTGGGAATACACCCACCGCATTTTCGAATGGCCGGGCGATGACCATGCCAATATGATCCTCGACGACGGCGGCGACGCCACCCTGCTGCTGCACCTGGGCGCGCGCGCCGAACAGGACATTTCGGTGCTGGCCAAGCCCGGCTCCGAAGAAGAGATTTGCCTGTTCAACGCCATCCGCGGCCGCCTCGCGCGCGACCCGCAGTGGTACTCCAAGCGCCTGCCGGCTATCCGCGGCGTGACCGAAGAGACCACCACCGGCGTGCACCGCCTGTACCAGATGCACAAGGACGGCAAGCTGTCCTTCCCGGCCATCAACGTCAACGACTCGGTCACCAAGTCCAAGTTCGACAACCTGTACGGCTGCCGCGAATCGCTGGTGGACGGCATCAAGCGCGCGACCGACGTCATGGTCGCCGGCAAGATCGCCGTCATCTGCGGCTACGGCGACGTCGGCAAGGGCTCGGCCCAGGCCATGCGCGCGCTGTCGGCCCAGGTGTGGGTCACCGAGATCGACCCGATCTGCGCACTGCAGGCCGCGATGGAAGGCTACCGCGTGGTCACGATGGACTATGCCGCCGAACACGGCGACATCTTCGTCACCTGCACCGGCAACTACCACGTCATCACCGAGCAGCACATGCTGCGCATGAAGGACCAGGCGATCGTCTGCAACATCGGCCACTTCGACAACGAAATCGAAGTCGCCGCGCTGCGCAAGTACCAGTGGGAGAACATCAAGCCGCAGGTCGACCACGTGATCTTCCCGGACGGCCACCGCATCATCCTGCTGGCCGAAGGCCGCCTGGTGAACCTGGGCTGCGCCACCGGCCACCCGTCCTACGTGATGAGCTCGTCGTTCGCGAACCAGACCATCGCCCAGATCGAACTGTTCACCAACACCGCCGCCTACCCGGTTGGCGTGTACACGCTGCCCAAGAAGCTGGACGAGAAGGTCGCACGCCTGCAGCTCAAGAAGCTCAACGCGCAGCTGACCAAGCTGACCGACGAGCAGGCCGCGTACATCAACGTGAACCAGGAAGGCCCGTACAAGGCCGACCACTACCGTTACTGATCTGTAAAGAAGGCTGGCGCCACCGCCAGCTGTAACACGTAGGGTGCGCACCCGTGCGCACGCGGTACGGCTGATCTGCCGCGTCGCAAATGCCAGCCGGTCCGGCTGATCAGGGGCCTGACCGCGTGCGCACAGGTGCGCACCCTACGCCCGGGCACACCTTGCCCGCGTCACACGAAAGATCGAAGTCATGCGCCTGCTTTTGACCTGGTTGATCAACGCCATCGCCCTGATGGCGCTCCCGTACCTGATGCACTCCGTCACCGTTACCAGCATCGGCACCGCGCTGATCGCCGCGCTGCTGCTGGGACTGGTCAACACCCTGATCCGTCCCGTGCTTGTCCTGCTGACTCTGCCGGTCACGCTGGTGTCGCTTGGCCTGTTCATCCTGATCATCAACGCCTTCCTGTTCTGGCTGGTCGCGCAGGTGGTCGCAGGCTTTTATGTTGCCGGATTCTGGTCGGCGTTCCTTGCCGCCATCCTGTACAGCATCATTTCGTGGGCGCTTTCCACTCTGCTCCTGGACAAACATGGAAACCCATAATTTCAGTATCGAGTTTTTCCCGCCCAAAACGCCCGAGGGCGCGGAGAAGCTGCGCGCGACGCGCCGGCAACTGGCCGAGCTGCGTCCGAAGTATTTTTCGGTGACGTTCGGCGCCGGCGGCAGCACCCAGCAGGGCACGCTCGACACCGTGCTCGAGATCCAGTCCGAAGGCCATCCCGCCGCGCCGCACCTGTCGTGCGTGGGCGGCAGCCGCGAATCGGTGCGCGCCATCCTCCAGCAGTTCCAGGCGCACGGCATCCGCCGCCTGGTGGCCCTGCGCGGTGACTTGCCTAGCGGCTACGGCGGCGCCGGTGAGTTCCGCTACGCCAACGAGCTGGTCGAATTCATCCGCGCCGAAACGGGCGACTGGTTCCACATCGAGGTCGCGGCCTATCCCGAGATGCACCCGCAGGCCCGGTCGCCGCAGGACGACCTGCAGAACTTCGCCCGCAAGGTCAAGGCCGGCGCGAATGCCGCCATCACCCAGTATTTCTACAACGCGGACTCGTACTTCCAGTTCGTCGACGGCGTGCGCAAGCTGGGCGTGGACGTGCCGATCGTGGCCGGCATCATGCCGATCACCAATTACACCCAGCTGATGCGCTTTTCCGAGATGTGCGGCGCCGAGATCCCGCGCTGGGTGCGGCTGAAACTGGCGAGCTTTGGCGACGATACCGCGTCGATCAAGGCGTTCGGGCTGGACGTGGTGACCGCCTTGTGCGAACGCCTGCTGGCTGGCGGCGCGCCGGGGTTGCATTTCTACAGCATGAACCAGGCGGTGGCCACGACCGCGATCTGGCAGCGGCTGGTCAGCCGGTGAGAATGGCGAACGTGGCGCTTAAGCCACGTTCGTCTCTTCCGTCACCACCACATCGAGCGGCACGTCATGCGCCGCATGGCCGAACTGGGCCTGCAGGCACGCATAGGCAATGCCCAGCGTGTATGGCCGTGGCGTGGCCTCCAGCGTGCGGTCGTAGTATCCGCCGCCATATCCCAGCCGATAGCCTTGCGCGTTAAACCCCAGGCAAGGCAGCAGCAGGGCCGGCGGCCTCTCCACGAAATGCAGGTCGCCCGGCACCATCACGCCCATCCCGTCCGTCACCAGCGGGTCGCCCGGGGTCCAGGCCGCGAACGCGAGCGGCGCGTCGCGCGTCACCACCACCGGCAGCGCCAGCCGCACGCCGGCCTGCACCAGTTCCTCGTAGGCCGCGCGCAGGTCCGGCTCACCATGGATCGGCCAATACACCCCCAGCGACGGCACCTGTCCGGCGCGGCACCATGCCAGCACCTGCTCTCCGATGCGCTCATCCCATTGCTGTTTGGCGGCCGGCTCGATCGAGCGCCGCCGCGATCGCAGCGCTGCGCGCAATGCCGCCTTTGCCGCCTGGTGTTCACTTACTGCGTCACTGCCTGCAATGCCCGTGGCGGAGGCTGGCAGGAGGCTTGGTGCGCATGGTATTCTTGAATGGCCGGTCATCGTTTGAATGAAGCGTATGTTGAAAGATGGATTGATGTTTCCGTTGAGATTGTTAGCCGGCGCGATGCTCGCCGCTGCCTGCACCCTGTCCGCTGCCGTCCAGCTCCCGCAGGAGGAAAGCACGCCCGCCCCCGCGCCGGCGGCTGTCCCGCCCGTGCCCGCAGCCAGCGCAATGCAGGGCGACGCCCGGGCCGACGACGACATCTTCCTGCAACTGCGCGAAGCCGTGCGCCAGAACGATGCCGACAAGGCCAACGCCTTTGCCAGCCGCCTGCCGAACTACGCGATCCCGTCCTACGTCGACTATTATCGTCTCAAACCAAGGTTGAAGGACGCGCCGGCCGACGAAATCCGCGCCTTCTTGCGCAAGTACGATGGCAGCGCAATCGCCGACCGCCTGCGCAACGACTGGCTGCTCGAGCTGGGACGCATGCGCGACTGGGCCAACTTCGAGCGCGAACTGCCGCTGTTCGTCAGGAACGACGACTACCAGGTCAGGCTGTACGCGCTGCTCGCACGCGCGCTCAAGGGCGAAAAGGTCGCCGACGAGGCGCGCGCCCAGCTCACCAATCCGCCTGGTTACGGCGACGCCGGCGCGGCGCTGGTGGCGCACCTGGCGCAGACCGGCCAGTTCACCACCAACGACCTGCTGGCGCAACTGCGCCTGGCAGGCGAGATGCATGCCACCGGCCCGGCGCGCCGCACGGCCTTGCTGCTTGGCGCCTCCGACACGCGCGCCGCGCAGGCAGTCGACTTTCCGGCGCTGGCGATGGCGCGCGGGATCGGCAAGACCCGCGCCGAACACGAGATCTACCTGATCGCCATCGGTCGCATGGCGCGCACCAGCCTCAAACTCGCTACCGTCGCCCTGGACAAGAATGCGTCCAAGCTCTCGGCCGAGGAGCGCGCGATCGGCTGGTCGAACGTGGCCCTGGCCGCATCGCTGGCGCTGGCGCCGGAGGCGGCGGACTACTGGAAAAAGGCACACGGCGCCCCGCTGTCGCTCGATCAGCTGCAGTGGAAGACGCGCATCGCCCTGCGCCACGGCGACTGGAAGCAGGTCAGGGCGACCATCGAGGCGATGCCGCGCGCGCTGCGTGATGATCCTGTCTGGATCTACTGGCGCGGCCGCGCGCTGGCGAGCCAGGGCGACCACGAACAGGCCGAGGCCCTGTACCGCCGCATCGCCGAGCAGAACACCTTCTACGGCCAGCTGGCGATGGAGGAACTGGGCGATCTGGTGACGATCCCGCCGATGGCCGCGGCGCCGACCCCGGCCGAAATGGCGCTGGTCTCGGCCAACCCGGGCTTCAAACGCGCGCTCAAGTTCTTCAGCCTGGGCCTGCGTTTCGAAGGCACGCGCGAATGGAACTGGACGCTGCGCGATTTTTCGGAGCGCCAGCTGCTGGCCGCCGCCGAGTACGCGCGCCAGAACAACATCCTCGACCGCATGATCGACACCTCGGGCCGCACCCGCAAGGAGTTCAACTACGCGCAGCGCTTCCCGGACCCGCACGACGACATCATGGGCCCGGCCGCGAAAGGCCTGGGCCTGGACCGGGCGTGGATCTATGGCCTGATCCGGCAGGAGTCGCGCTTCATCCCGGACGCCCGCTCCGGCGCCGGCGCTTCCGGCCTGATGCAGGTGATGCCCTCGACCGGCAAGTGGGTCGCCGGGAAGATCGGCCTGTCCGACTTCGTGCACACGATGCTGCACGACCTGCACACCAACATCACGCTGGGCACCAACTACCTGAACATGGTCTTGACCGGGCAGGATAACTCGCAGGTGCTGGCCACCGCCGCCTACAACGCCGGCCCGTCGCGCGCGCGCAGCTGGCGCGGTACGCTGCGCGCACCGATGGAGAGCGCGGTATTCATCGAGACCATCCCGTTCAGCGAAACCCGCATCTACGTGCGCAACGTGATGGCCAACGCAACCAATTACGCGGCCCTGTTCACCAGCCAGCCGCAATCGCTGAAGGCGCGCATCGGTTCGGTTGCGCCTTCCGGCACAGGAGCAGCCATCCTTCCCTAACCAAAGCGAGGTCCCATGCGAGAGATGAACGTGGTGGTATTCGGCGGTTCCGGCTTCATCGGCAGCCATCTAGTTGCCCAGTTGGCCGCCGAGGAAATACGCGTGACGGTTCCCACCCGCCGCTTCGAGAAGGCCAAGCACCTCTTGGAGCTGGCCACGGTGGAAGTGGTGGAAGTGGACATCCACCATGAGGGCACGCTGCGCGAACTGGTGGCCGGCCGCGACGCGGCGATCAACCTGGTGGGCATCCTGCACTCGCGTCCCGGCACGCCGTACGGACCGGACTTCGCACGGGCCCACGTGGAACTGCCCCAGAAGATCGTCGACGCCTGCGCGCTCGAGAAGGTGCCGCGCTACCTGCACATGAGCGCGCTCGGTGCGGACGTGAACGGTCCTTCGATGTACCAGCGCTCCAAGGCCGCCGGCGAACTGGCCGCGCGCAGCCATCCGGAGGTCGCGGCGACGATCTTCCGTCCCTCGGTCGTGTTCGGCCCCGAGGACCACTTCATGAACATGTTCGCGCGCCTGCAGCGATTGACGCCGGTGGTGCCGCTGGCCTGTCCCAACGCGGCGTTCCAGCCGGTCTTCGTGGGCGACGTGGCGGCCGCTTTCGTGCACGCGCTGGCCGATCCCAAGACGCGCCACCAGGTGTACCAGCTCGGTGGTCCGAACATCTACACCCTGTCCGAACTGGTTCGCCTGGCCGGCCATTATTCCGGCCACGAGCGCCCGATCATCGAACTGCCGTATTTCCTCGCCGTGCAGCAGGCCTGGCTGTTAGAGCTGCTGCCGGGCGAACCCCTGATAAGCCGTGATAACCTTGAGTCGATGAAGGTCGACAACGTGCTCGATCCGGCGATCGGGGCCTTGACGGCGGACGCGCTCGGAATCAAGCTGACGGCGCTCGAAGCGGTCGCGCCGAACTACCTGCACCCAACCGAACGGCTAAGCCTGTTCCGCAGCCATCCCGGACGCTAATCCACCGAAAGAGAAAAGCCATGCAAACCGAACTCGATCCGACCCTGTCGCAGACCCTGGAACAGGCACGCCAGCCGGGGCTCACGCTCGTCATCGGCAACAAGAACATCTCGTCCTGGTCGATGCGCCCCTGGGTCGCGGCCAGGGCGTTTGGCATTCCGTTCACCGAAGTGCGGGTGCTGCTCGACCGGCCGGACACCGCCACCAACATCGCGCGCTATTCGCAGGCCGGCCGGGTGCCGGTGCTGCTGGCTGGCGAGATCACAGTGTGGGACAGCCTGGCCATCTGCGAATACCTGGCCGAGCAGTTCCCCGACAAGCACATGTGGCCGCGCGACGTGGCCGCGCGCGCCATGGCACGGTCCGTGGTGGCCGAGATGCATTCCGGCTTTACCGGCCTGCGCACCGCCATGTCAATGAACATCAAGGCGCGCCTGCCGGGACGCGGGCGCACCGCCGACAGCCAGGCCGACATCGGCCGCATCTGTGAAATCTGGGAAGAATGCCTGGCGCGCTCGAACCACCACCGCTTCCTGTTCGGCGACTTCTCGATCGCCGACGCGTTCTTCGCGCCGGTGGTCACGCGCTTCCAGACCTACGGCGTGGTGCTGGCGCCGGCACTGCAGGCCTACTGCGAGCGCGTGCTCGCTCACCCTGCGGTGGCGCAGTGGATCGAAGGCGCGCTGGCGGAAACCGAGCCGACCCCACTGCACGACGCCGAGCTGCCGAAGGATTGAGATGAAGGCTTACGTAGTTGGCGGCGCCGTGCGCGACGAGCTGCTCGGGCTGCCGGTGCAGGACCATGACTGGGTCGTGGTCGGCGCCACGCCCGACGAAATGATCGAACGCGGTTTTCGCCCCGTGGGCAAGGACTTTCCGGTGTTCCTGCATCCCGCGACGCAGGAGGAGTACGCGCTCGCGCGCACCGAGCGCAAGACCGCGCCCGGCTACCACGGCTTCGTGTTCCATACCGCGCCCGACGTCAAGCTGGAGGACGATCTGGTGCGGCGCGACCTGACCATCAACGCCATGGCGCGCGCCGAGGACGGCACCATCGTCGACCCCTACGGCGGGCTGGCCGACCTGCAAAATCGCGTGTTCCGGCACGTGTCGCCGGCCTTCGCCGAAGACCCGGTGCGGATTTTGCGCCTGGCGCGCTTTGCCGCGCGCTTCCCGGAATTTCGCGTGGCCGATGAGACCCTCGCGCTGATGCGCAAGATGGTCGAGCACGGCGAAGTCGATGCCCTGGTGCCGGAGCGCGTATGGCAGGAGATCGCGCGCGGCCTGATGGAACGCCAGCCCTCCCGCATGCTCGCCGTGCTGCGCGAGTGCGGCGCGCTGGCGCGCATCATGCCCGAACTGGACGCGCTGTGGGGCGTGCCGCAGCCGGCGCTGCACCACCCGGAAGTGGACACCGGCGCGCACATGATGCTGGTGATCGACTACGCCGCCGAGCGCGGCTTCGAGCTGCCGGTGCGCTTTGCCGCGCTGATGCACGACCTGGGCAAGGGCGCGACCCCGAGCGACGCCTGGCCTGCCCACCACGGCCACGAAGGCGTCGGCGTCAGGCTGGTGACCGAGCTGTCCAAGCGCCTGCGCGTGCCCAACGACTGCCGTGAGCTGGCCGTGATGACGGCGCGCGAGCACGGCAACGTCAGCCGCGCCCAGGAGCTGCGCCCCAACACCATCGTCACCCTGTTCGAACGCTGCGACGCGTTCCGCAAGCCCGAACGCTTCGCGCAGATGCTGCTCGCCTGCGAATGCGATGCGCGCGGCCGCGCCGGCGGCGAGCCGGCATTTCGCACCCGTCCCTATCTCCAGGGCCCGCTGCTGCTGCATGCTTTGGCGGCGGCGCGCGCCGTCAACGCCGGCGAGGTGGCCGCGCGCTACGTCGAGAACAAGGAAAAGATTCCGGAGGCGATCCACGCCGCGCGGGTGCGCGCGGTCAAGGACGCCCAGCACAACGTGCGCGACTAACCTCGACAGTTTTGCTATCCTCTCTGCGCGCGCCTTGCGCGATGGAATATCCGATGCCAGGCCGCTGGCGCTTATAGGCATTGTTGCAACGGAGGGGTTTGATGTTTGCCGGTTTGGCACGGCGCGTAGCCGGAATGGGGCGGCGCCGTCCTTTGCAACTTGCGTTTGCAGCCGTGGCCGTGCTGACCCTGCTGCTGGTTTTCCTGTTCATCCGCACCGCCGGCATCGACTTGCAAGCCCAGAACGAGGTCATGCTCAACCTGCGCGAGCTGGAAAAGCTCGACGCCGAGTGGAACGCCAACATCCTGCGCGCCCGCATCGGCCGGGGAGGGCTCGATGAGAACATCACGCCGCAGTTATCGCGCATGCACGAACTGCAGGAACGCCTTCGCGCGGCACTCCCGCTCACGCGCGGGCGCGAGGCGCGCGACGCCTACGAACAGATGCTGCGGGCGATGCGCGACAAGGAACGGCTGGTCGAGCAGTACCAGGCCCGCACCCCGCCGCTGAACGCCGCGCTGCTGTACCTGCCGCCGGCCGTGGCCAGGATGAAAACGGAACTGGACGGCATCGAAGGCGTGCTGGCGCCGGCGCGCATCGTGATCCGGCTCGACACGCTGCTCAACGACCTGCTCAGCTACATCCTGCGCTTCAATCTCTCGCCCACGCCGGCGCTCGCCTCCAAGATCGATGAAACGCTCGGCGACATCGAGGCGCGCGAGATCGCGTTTTCGCCGGCGATGGTCGAGATGATTGACGCGCTGTCCAGGAGCGCGCGCGTCATCCTCGTCAACCGGCCGGCCACCAACGCGCTGGAGAGGGCCATCGCCAATACCGGCGCCGAGGAAGCGCTCGATCGGCTGGGACGCGCGTTCGACCGCTCGTTCGCGCAAGAGCTGGCCAGGCGCCAGCAATTCCGCGGCTGGCTGATCGCCTATTCGCTCGTGCTGCTGGCGCTTTTGGTCTACCTTGGCCTGCGCCTGCTGCGCAGCTACCGCATCATCGGCGAAGTCAACCAGCGCCTGCAGGCCGCCAACGAAACGCTCGAACTGCGCGTGGCCGAGCGCACCGCCGAGCTGCAGGCGCAGAGCCAACAGCTCGAGATGCTGGCCCAGCACGACAGCCTGACGGGCCTGGTCAACGTGCGGCGCCTGACCGACCTGCTTGAACACGCGCTGGTGCGCGCCGGCCGTCGCAACACTGTGGTGGTTGTCATGTTCATCGACCTTGACGGTTTCAAGGCCGTCAACGACACCTATGGCCATGCGACCGGCGACCTGGTGCTGCAGTCCGTGGCGCGGCGCGTGCAGGACAAGCTGCGCGCCGAAGATGCGCTGGCGCGGCTGGGCGGCGACGAGTTCGTGATCCTGCTCGAGGAAGTCGGCTCGCGCGAAGGCGCGCTGCGCGTGGCCCAGCTGGCGCTCGACCAGATCAACGGCATCACCGAGGCCGGCGGACATCCGGTCAAGATCTCGGCCAGCATCGGCATCGCGAGCGCGCGCGGCCGCGCCGGGGTCGCGCGCGGCGCGCAGGCGCTGCTGGCCGACGCCGACCACGCCATGTACCAGGCCAAGCAGGCCGGCAAGGGCGTGTTCGTAATCAGCCCGCAAGCACAGTGGGCTGGACCAGACGCCGGTTGACGATCAATTCCGCTAGAATGGCCTGTTTTCACGGCGGGACCGAACAACATGCGCGACAAACCACTGAGCCGCTGGCTCGCTGGCCTGCGGGGCAAGAATGGCCGGTCCGCGGTGCTGGTCAAGGAGCTGGGCGAGCGCGACCGCCGCCGCGTGCTGCGGCATTTCCTCGCGCTCGACGACAGCGACCGCCTGCTGCGCTTCGGCGCCCGGCTGACGGACGACGCGGTGCGCGCCTATGTCGCCAAGATCGACTTCTCGCGCGACATCGTGTTTGGCGTGTATAACAAGCTGTTCCAAGTGGTCGGCGTCGGCCACCTGGCGTTCGCGCCCGCCGAAGACAAAGGGGCGACGACCAAGGCGCGGGTGGCCGAGTTTGGCGTATCGGTTTCGCAATCGGCGCGCGGGCAGGGCGTCGGCACGCGTTTGTTCGAACGGGCCGCCATCAACTGCCGCAATTCCGACATCGACACGCTGTACATGCAATGCCTGTCGTCCAACAAGACGATGATGCACATTGCCAAAAAGGCCGGCATGCAGATCAAGCGCGAATACGGCGAGGCCGACGCGCATTTGCACCTGCCGCCACCCAGCCCGTCGAGCGTGCTGGCCGAAGCGCTGGAAGAACAGGTTGCGCTGATCGACTACGCGGTCAAGGCCAACACGCGCGCCGCGCTCAAGTCGATTAAGTGGTTTGGACCGAAGAAGTAAGTCGACCCACGTAGGGTGCGCACCTGTGCGCACGCGGTCACCGTTTGCCGGCTCGCGGCGCCACCACCACAATGCATCGTTCGCGAACCGCGTGCGCACAGGTGCGCACCCTACGCACATCGACCTAGACGATCGGTAGCGCGGTAGTCTCTTTAATCCTCTGCAACGCAAAGCTCGACTTCACATCCAGCACCGCCGGATGCCGCAGCAGCGTGGCCATCATGAAGCGCGAAAAGTGTTCCATATCTTCCACATGCACGCGCAGCAGGAAATCCATTTCCCCGGTCATCGCATAGCACGCCACCACTTCCGGCCACGTGGCCACCGCCTGCGCAAAGTCGGTGCGCGGCGAATGCGCCGGCAGGCGCGAACTGGCCGCGCCTTCGCTATGCTTTTCCAGCCGCACGTTTACGTACGCCAACAGTCCGAGCCCGATCTTGTCCGGATCCACCAGCGCCACGTACTGGCGGATCACGCCCGCGTCCTCCAGGCGCTTAATTCGCCGAAGACATGGCGATGGCGACAGGTTTACCTGTTCTGCAATGTCCTGGTTGGACAGCCTGCCATCCCGCTGCAGGATCTCCAAGATTTTGCGATCTGTTTTATCAAGCTCGATCTTTGACATAAATCCCCCTTGTGCTTGGCGTCACCCGCAATATTATTGCGCATTTTGCCCGAACGGGGCAGCCGTTTGAAATTTAATGCCGGGGTGCCAGGCATATACTCGTCGCTATAAAAGTGAGGAGACCATTCATGCAATTTACCCCTTGGGAAAACCCGATGGGCACCGACGGCTTCGAATTCGTCGAATTCGCCGCGCCGGACCCGAAGGCAATGGGCGCGCTGTTCGAACAGATGGGCTTTACCGCCATCGCCCGCCACCGCCACAAGGACGTGACCCTGTACCGCCAGGGCGAGATCAACTTCATCATCAATGCCGAGAAGGACTCGTTCGCCCAGCGTTTCGCGCGTCAGCACGGCCCGTCGGTGTGCGCGATCGCGATCCGCGTCAATGACGCTGCCGCTGCCTATCGCCGCGCACTTGAACTGGGGGCATGGGGTTTCGACAACAAGAACGGCCCGATGGAGCTGAACATCCCGGCGATCAAGGGCGTGGGCGACTCGCTGCTGTACCTGGTCGACCGTTGGCGCGGCAAGAGCACGCCGGGCGCGATCGGTGACATCAGCATCTACGACGTGGACTTTGTCGCCATCCCGGGCGCCGAGGCCAATCCGGTGGGCAACGGCCTGACCTACATCGACCACCTGACGCACAACGTGCACCGCGGCCGCATGAAGGAATGGGCCGAGTTCTACGAGCGCCTGTTCAATTTCCGTGAAATCCGCTACTTCGACATCAAGGGCAAGTTGACCGGCCTGACCTCGAAGGCGATGACTTCGCCGTGCGGCAAGATCCGGATTCCCATCAACGAATCGGCCGATGACAAATCGCAAATCGCGGAATATCTCGACGAGTATCGTGGCGAGGGCATCCAGCACATCGCGCTGGGCACGGACGACATCTACCACTCGATCCAGGCGATGAAGGACGCTGCCATCCCGTTCCAGGACACGATCGAAACGTACTACGAGCTGGTCGACCGGCGCCTGCCGGGGCACGGCGAAAAGCTCGACGAGCTGCGCCGCCTGCGCATCCTGATCGACGGCAGCACGCCGGAAAACGGCAGCAAGGAACTGCTGCTGCAGATTTTTACGCAGAACGTGATCGGGCCGATCTTCTTCGAGATCATCCAGCGCAAGGGCGACCAGGGCTTCGGCGAGGGCAACTTCCGCGCGCTGTTCGAGTCTATCGAGCTCGACCAGATCCGTCGCGGCGTGCTGCAGGACACGGCCGCCTAAGAATCGTGCCTGCACTCGCCGCTTGAACGCGTGGGGTAATGTTGGCCAGTGGCCAACATTACGAGCGCCCACCCTACAGGACACGCTGCGTCTCCCGTAGGGGGCGCGCGGCCGGCGAGGACCTGTGCGCACGCGGTACGGGCATCAGCAGTACTGCAACAAAAGAATATCGGAGACACCAATGAACGCACCCCTGGACCGCTCGCACCTCGCGTCCAAGCCCGAGATCACACTCGACGACAAGTGGACGCTCGAGCGCGGCCGCGCCTTCATGACCGGCACGCAGGCGCTGATCCGCCTGCCGATGCTGCAGCGCGAGCGCGACCTGAAAGGCGGCCTGAACACCGCCGGCTACATCACCGGCTACCGCGGCTCGCCCGTCACGCAGGTCGACCAGACCGCATGGAAAGCCAAAAAGCACCTGGAAGCGCACCACGTCCACTTCCACCCGGGCATGAACGAGGACCTGGCGGCGACCGCGGTCTGGGGTACCCAGCAGACCAACCTGTTCAAGGACGCAAAGTACGACGGCGTATTCGCCATGTGGTACGGCAAGGGTCCCGGCGTCGACCGTTGCGGCGACGTCTTCAAGCACGGCAACAATGCCGGCTCGGCCCAACACGGCGGCGTGCTGGTGCTGGCCGGCGACGACCATGCCGCCAAATCCTCATCCACCGCGCACCAGTCGGACCACATCCTGCACCATTGCGGCATTCCCGTGCTGTATCCGGCGACCGTGCAGGAATACATCGACTACGGCCTGCACGCCTGGGCGATGAGCCGCTACACGGGCCTGTGGGTGTCGATGAAGTGCGTGACCGACATCATCGAATCGGGCGCGGTTGTCGACCTTGACCCGGACCGGGTGCAGATCGTCACCCCGACCGATTTCGAGCTGCCTGCTGGCGGCCTGAACATCCGTTGGCCGGACGCCGTGCTCGACCAGGAAGTGCGGATGACCAACCACAAGTGGTACGCCGCCCTGGCCTACGCCCGCGCCAACAAGCTCAACCGGATCATCTGGGACAGCCCGAAACCCAAAATCGGCATCATCACGGCCGGCAAATCCTACCTCGACACCCGCCAGGCGCTGGCCGACCTGGGCATCGACGAGCAGGCGGCGCGCGACATCGGCCTGCGCCTGTTCAAGATCGGCATGACCTGGCCGCTTGAAGCGGAAGGCGTACACGAGTTCGCGCGCGGCCTGGACGAGATCCTGGTGGTCGAAGAAAAGCGCCAGGTGCTCGAGTACGCGCTCAAGGAAGAGCTGTACAACCTGCCGGACGGCGAGCGCCCGCGCGTGGTCGGCAAGTTCGACGATACCGGCGAATGGCATAACAAGAACCGCATGGGCCACGGCGACTGGCTGCTGCCGGCGACCTACGAACTGAACCCGGCGCAGATCGCCCGCGCGATCGCTTCGCGCATCTCGCACTACTGCGCGGGGCACCCCGTTGAGCAGCGCGTCAAGGAACGCATCGCCTTCCTGGAAGCGAAGGAGCTGGTCCTCAAGAACATGCCGGCCAAGGCCGACCCGGCGACCGACCGCATCCCGTACTTCTGCTCCGGCTGCCCGCACAACAGCTCCACCAAGGTACCGGAAGGCTCGCGCGCCATGGCCGGCATCGGCTGCCACTACATGGTGCTGTGGATGGACCGCGAAACCTCGACCTTCACCCACATGGGCGCGGAAGGGGCGACCTGGATCGGCCAGGCGCCGTTCACCGGTGAAAAGCACGTGTTCGCCAACCTGGGCGACGGCACCTACTTCCACTCCGGCGTGCTGGCGATCCGCGCCGCGGTCGCGGCCAAGGTCAACATCACCTACAAGATCCTGTACAACGACGCCGTCGCCATGACCGGCGGCCAGAACGTCGACGGCCCGCTCGACCCGGGCAGGATCAGCCGCCAGCTCGCGGCCGAAGGCGTCAAGCCGATCGTGGTCGTCACCGACGAACCGGCCAAGTACCCGGACGACTACCAGTGGGCCGAGGGCGTCACGGTGCGCCACCGTTCCGAGCTGATGGACGTGCAGCGCGAACTGCGCGAGATGCCTGGCGTGTCGGCCATGATCTACGACCAGACCTGCGCATCGGAGAAGCGCCGCCGCCGCAAGAAGGGCGCCTATCCCGACCCGGCCAAGCGCGCGGTGATCAACGAAGCCGTCTGCGAAGGCTGCGGCGACTGCTCCAAGCAGTCGAACTGCCTGTCGGTCGAACCGCTCGAGACCGAACTGGGCCGCAAGCGCCAGATCAACCAGTCCTCCTGCAACAAGGACTTCTCGTGCGTGACCGGCTTTTGCCCCAGCTTCGTCACGGTCGAAGGCGGCGCGCTGAAAAAGCCCAAGAAGGCTGCGGGCAGCGACGCGTCCGCGTTGCCGGCCCTGCCCAGCCCCCAACTGCCCGGCACCGCCACGCCATTCGGCATTCTCGTCACCGGCATTGGCGGCACCGGCGTGGTCACCGTCGGCCAGATCCTGGCGATGGCGGCCCACGTCGAGGGCAAGGGCGCGCTGGTGCTCGACATGAGCGGCCTGGCCCAGAAAGGCGGGCCGGTGATGTCGCACGTGCGCCTGGCCGACCGCCAGGAAGACCTGCACTCGACGCGCGTGGGCACCGGCAGCGCCGACCTGGTGATCGGCTGCGACCAGATCGTCACCGCCAGCCGCGACGCGCTGTCACGCATGGGCGAAGGCCGCACCTTCGCCGCGGTCAACGCCACCGGCGCCACCACCGCCGCCTTCATCAAGGACCCGAACTGGCAGTTCCCGGCCGAAGGTTCGCGCGCCTCGATCGTGCAGGCCTGCGGCGCAGCCAACGTCGACTTTGTCGATGCCGGCCACATCGCCACCACGCTCATGGGCGACGCGATTGCCACCAACATGTTCATGCTCGGCTACGCGTTCCAGAAGGGCCGCGTGCCGCTCGCCGAAGCGTCGATCATGAAGGCGATTGAATTGAACGGCGTGTCGATCCCGTTCAACAAGGCCGCCTTCAACTGGGGCCGCACCGCCGCGCACGACCTGGCCAGCGTGCAGAAGCTCGTGACCCCGGCCAAGGTAATCGAGTTCAAACGCCCGCAGGGCCTGGACGAGATCATCGCGCGCCGCGTGGAACTGCTGACCGCCTACCAGAACGCCGACTACGCCGGGCAGTACAAGGCGTTTGTCGACAAGGTACGGGCCGAGGAAGCGCGGCTTGGCGAAGGCTCGCGCCTGACCGAAGCGGTCGCGCGTTACCTGTACAAGCTGATGGCCTACAAGGACGAGTACGAAATCGCGCGCCTGTACACGGACCCGGCGTTCAAGGAAAAGATCGGCGCCATGTTCGAAGGCGACGTCACGCTCAAATTCCACCTCGCCCCGCCGCTGCTGGCGAAGAAGGACAAGGAAGGCCACCTGGTCAAGCGCGAATACGGCCCGTGGATGATGAAGGCGTTCGGCGTGCTGGCCAAGCTGAAGGGCCTGCGCGGCACCCCGTTCGACGTGTTCGGTTATACGGACGAGCGCAAGACGGAGCGTGCGCTGATCGAGAACTACCGCACGACTGTGGAGGCGCTGCTGCCCAGGCTCGGCGCCGACAACCTGGCGCAGGCGGTGGCGATTGCCAGCATCCCGGAAGACATCCGCGGCTTTGGCCACGTCAAGGAGCGCAACCTGACCGCAGCCAAGGAGAAGGAGGCACGACTGGTGGCGGCGTACCACATGCAAGCCGCGCCACCGCGGGTGGCCTGACATGAAAATGGCCCGCGTGAAGCGGGCCATTTTTTTAGGTATGTCAGCGCTAAATGTGGGCCTCTTAGGCCGCGCCGATCAGTAGCGCGTCGCATGAAGACCGTAGGGTGCGCACCTGTGCGCACGCGGTCACCGTTTGCTGTCTTGCGGCTGCAGCGCCACTACGCGACCTTCGCGAACCGCGTGCGCACTTCGTGCACACCCTACGGTCCGCACAGGCCGCCGGTCACGGACCAGTTTTCGCAGGGTGGGCGGGTTTCCCGCCCACGCGTTCAACTAACATGGAACTTGTCCGGATTTGGCCCGTCATCGCTGAACGTGTGGGCAGGAGAACCTGCCCACCCTACGCCTCCCAGCTAACGGTGCTTTTTTTGATGAGCTGCCTTAGCCCCTGGACTGCAGCGCCACGATCCGCTTTTCCACCGATCGCGCAGCTTGGCCTCGCCGCCGCGCCCCGCCTTTTCCCACAGCGCGACGTTCCGCTCCGCATAGCCCGCGGCACCGGCTGCATTGCCTTGCGCCGCCGTGATTTCGGCCAGGGCTTCGAGGTCGTCAGCGATCTCCTGCGTCGCACCACCATGTTCGGCCCGGGCGAGCCGTTCACGTACAGTGGTTCGGCTGCCGCATACTGTTTCAAGGCCCTGTAGATGAGCGCCAGTTCGTCCTTGGTTTCACGAACATCCGGGTGGTCAGGACCGAACATGTCCAGCATGGTCGCAAGCGCCTCCTGCTGCAGCGTCAGGGCGCGCGCAGGCTCGCCCCGCATCCGATACAGTACTGCCAGGTCTGTTTTGATGCGGGTCGCGCGGATCGTATCGGGAACAGGCATCTTGGTGTACTGGGCAAGCGCCAGCACGTACATCCCTTCGGCCTGCGCCAGGTCGTTCATGCCGTGGTGGAGTTCGCTGATATAGCCCTGCATGTGCGTTACATCGGCGAAGTCGGCGTTGACGCGTCCGCGTGCCGTTCTCAATTCCTTCGCTGACGACTTGTTGCGCTGCGCGTCCTTTGCGTGGGCCGCTGCATCCTGCACCGCGACCAGCGCGCGCCTGCTGCCCTCCAGTTCCGTTTCGTATTGCGCGAGGGCGGCCTGGGCCAAAGTGAGCGCGCCTTGCAGGTCTCCAGCCCTGATTTATTTAACGAATTGTAGCTGACTTTATATGACGTTTGGTTGCGCCTCATGCCCTTGCTGTGGGGGAATGCCAACGGTTACAGTCTATTTCAACCTTCGCAAGCGGCCCCGACTATAATCGGGCCGCATGAAGCTGCCATCCGTCACTTTTGTTCGCCCGGCCGGGTTACCGGTTGCCCTCATTTCCAGCCTCGCGCTGCTGTCGCTGCTTGCCGGCTGCGGAGGGGGAGGGGGATCTTCCGGCTCCTCCCAGTTTCCCGATCCTGGCTCGAGCTCGCAGGGCGACCCGATCCCGACCGACGTCTTCAACACCTACTGGAACCTCTGCGCCGCGCCGCGCAAAGGCGTGGACATTGACGGCAAGCCCTACCCGGACCGCCAAGGCACGCTGCTGGACGAACTGAAGTTCCTGCGTGGCTGGGCCAACGACTACTACCTCTGGTACAGGGAGATTCCGACCACCTACCGGATGGCCAACTTCGACAACGCGCTCGACTACTTCAACGTGCTCAAGACGCCTGCGCTGACCGCGTCCGGAAAGCCGAAGGACAAGTACCACTTCACCTATCCCAGCGACGAGTGGGACGCCATGAACACCTCCGGCATCGACTTCGGTTACGGCGTCACCTGGACGCGCAACAGCGCCACGGCGCCGCGCACCTGGCAGGCCGCGATCGTCGTGCCGGGTTCCCCTGCCGCCGTTGCCGGCATGCGCCGCGGCGACCTGCTGGTCCGGGTCGACGGGGTGGATTTCGTCAACGCCAACGACAAGGCATCGGTCGACAGGATCAACGCCGGCCTGTTCCCCGAGAGAGAGGGCGAGCGCCACACATTCACGGTCCGTCGCGCCAATGTGGATATCGCCATGACGCTGGCTGCCGCCAACGTGGTGTCGGACCCTGTGCAAAACGTCAAGGTGATCGACACACCAACTGGCAAGGTTGGCTACCTGACCTTCAGCAGCCACAATGCCGTCTCCGAAAAACAGCTGATCGACGCCTTCAACCAGCTCAAGGCCGCCGGCGCGACCGACCTGGTTATCGACATGCGCTACAACGGCGGAGGCCTGTTGTACCTGGCGAGCGAACTGGCGTACATGATCGCCGGTCCGGCGCGCACCAAAAACATGACCTTCGAGCGCCTGCAGTACAACGACAAGACTCCTCCCCAGGCCCCGATCCCGTTCCGCTCGACGGCATACGGGTTTGAGACGGCCAATCCGGCCACGCCCGGCCAGGCGTTGCCTTACCTCGGTCTCGATCGGGTGACGGTGCTGACCACGGCGGGCACCTGCTCGGCCAGCGAAGCGGTGATCAACGGCCTGCGCGGCGTGGACGTGGAGGTGAACCTGATTGGCGGGCAGACCTGCGGCAAACCCTACGGATTCACGCCTACGCCGAACTGCGGCACGACGTATTTCTCGGTTGAGTTCGGGGGCGTCAACCAGAAGGGCTTTGGCGATTACGCGGACGGCATGGCGCCGACCTGCAATGTGGCGGACGACCTGTCGCACGAAGTCGGCGACCCGGCCGAGGGGCTGCTCGCGGCGGCGCTCAACTACCGCGTCACCAACGCCTGTCCGCCAGTGTTGATGGCGCGGGCAATGTCGTCATCGTCATCGTCGTCCACGCCGGCGCCGACGCCGATGACGCTGGTGCGGCCCGAGGCGAAGGAAATTTCGATCTACACGCGGCCGCGTTGACGTATCGGGCATGGATGTAAACCCTACGGCCTGATGGATGGAGCGTCGTAGGGTGCGCACCTGTGCGCACGCGGTTCGCGAACATGGCGTAGTGGTGCGGCAGCCGCAAGTCTGCACACGGTGACCGCGTGCGCACAGGTCCTCGGCGGCCCCGCGCCCCCTACGCGTAACCACAAGCGCCCCTACCACCCAAGCGCACAGCTATAATTTCCGGCTTAATACTTCCTCAACTGCCGGAGCCTCCTCGATGATTCGTCCCGCCTTGACGCTTGCCCTGCTCGCCGCCGTCCCCTTGTCGCATGCCGCGCCCGACCTGACCACGGTCTCCGAGCGCTCGGGCTTCGAAAAGACGGGCCGCTTCGACGAAGTGCCCAAGCTGTGTGCCGACTTCCAGAAGGCTTACCCCAAAGAGGTCAAGTGCATCGAGTTCGGCCGCACGCCGGAGGATCGCCCGATGCTGGCGCTGGTCGCCACCCGCACCGGCGCCTTGACCCCGCAGGCCGCACGCAAGAAGGGCCTGCCGGTCACGTTGATCCAGGGCGGCATCCACGCTGGCGAAATCGACGGCAAGGACGCCGGCTTCCTGGCGCTGCGCGAGATGCTGGCGAACCGTGCGGCCAAGGGGGCGCTCGACAAGCAGGTGCTGTTGTTCGTCCCGGTCTTCAACGTCGACGGCCACGAACGCTTCGCCAAATGGAACCGCCCGAACCAGCGCGGCCCGGTCGAGATGGGCTGGCGCACCACGGCGCAGAACTTCAATCTCAACCGCGACTACATGAAGGTCGACGCGCCCGAGATGCAGGCCATGCTGGCGCTGGTGAACGCGTGGGACCCGCTCACCTACGTCGACCTGCACGTCACCGATGGCGCCAAGTTCCAGCACGACGTGTCGATCCAGGTCGAGCCGGTGGTCTCGGGCGACCCCGAACTGCGCAAGGCGGGCCTGGCGCTGCGCACCAACGTCATCGCCGACATCAGCAAGCAAGGCTCGATGCCGCAGTCGTACTACATGTCCTTCACAAAGACCGACGACCCGTCCTCCGGCTTTGCGGACGGCGTCTACGATCCGCGCTATTCGACCGGCTACTTCCAGCTGCGTAACCGCATCGGGGTGCTGGTCGAGACCCACTCGTGGAAGGACTATCCGACCCGCGTGCGCATCACCTACAACACGGTGATCTCCGTGCTCGAACAGGTGGCCGCGCATGGCCAGGAATGGCAGCATCTCGCGTTCCAGGCTGACGGCCGCGCCACCAGGCTGGCCGGTTCGCCGGTGCCGATGTCGTACAAGACCACCGACAAGACGCGGATGGTCGACTTCCAGGGCTATGCCTACACCCGCACCCCGTCCGACGTTTCCGGCATCTTGATGACGCGGTACGACGAAACCAAACCGCAGGTCTGGCACGTGCCGCTGCGCGACGAAGTGGTGCCCGACCTTGAGTTGACTGCGCCGGGCGCCGGCTACATTGTGCCGGCGGCGCAGGCGCGGCTGGTGGCGGCCAAGCTGGACCAGCACGGCATCACCTACCGCGTGCTGAACCAGGCGCAGGGCAGCGCCCCGGTCGAGACCTTCCGCGCCGATAAGGCGGTGTTCTCCGCGACCTCGTTCGAGTCGCATCAGCGGCTAGCAGTGGAAGGCAGCTGGAAGCCGGAGCCGCGGCCGGTCGCGAAGGGTTCGCTGTTCGTGCCGATCGCTCAGGCCAAGGCGCGTCTGGTGATGGCGCTGCTCGAACCGAAGGCGCCGGACTCGCTGCTCGCCTGGGGCTTGTTCAACAATGCGTTCGAGCGCAAGGAATACATGGAAGAATACGTGGCCGAGGAGGTGGCGCGCGAGCAGATGGCCAAAAATCCGGTGCTGGCGGCCGAATTCAAACAGAAGGTCGAGAGCGACCCTGCCTTGGCCAACAATCCCCGCGCGCGCCTCGAGTTTTTCGCGCGCCGCCACGCATCGTGGGACGAGCGCTTGAACCTCTACCCGGTGATGCGCGCCAACGTCGCCCCGTGATCGCTGCTGCTCTCACACGGTTACGGCCAGGATCACGCTGGATGCCTTGAAGATTGCCGTCGCCGGCTGGCCTGGCGCCAGGTCCAGGCTGGCCGCGCCGTCGTTCGTCACCACCGCCGACACGGACAGTCCGCCAGCGAGCGCGATCGTGACCTCACTGTTCACCGAGCCGCGCTGAATCCTGGAGACCGTGCCGGCCAACCGGTTGCGCGCCGAGAAGCTGGCCTTTTCGTCAGCGGTCACCACCACCACGGATGACGGTGGCACGAGCGCCACCACATCGCAGCCGGGAAACATGCCAAGGTGCTCGGCGCTGGCGTGCGTGATCATGGCGACGATCTTCTGACCGCCAGCCGTCTCGAGTTCAATCTCGTCGTTCACCGCGCCTGGATTGATCGACGCGACCTTTCCCGGAAACTGGTTGCGTGCGCTGGTCTTCATGCTCTTTCTCCAATAAAAAGCGGCGGGAGAGCGTCCCCGCCGAAAAATCACATGATGGGAAAACGAGACGCTCAGGCTTTCGACAGCTTGACTTGGGTAAGTTCGCCGCGCCAGTGCCTGGCCACGGGGCCGAATTTTGCGGCACGGCTGGCGTGAAGGCTTAAGATGGGCAGGCAACCGATCCGCTTCCCATGAAACGGCCGCAGCAGGGGCGCGTTTTTCGGGCCGGCAAGGAGTCGATGATGGATGACACTGCACTGCGCGATCCGCTTCCGCTTGTGCTCCTGGTGCTGACCGTGACGACCGGGCTGATCGATGCCGTCAGCGTGCTCGGCCTGGGACGGGTGTTCATCGCTAACATGACCGGCAATGTGGCCTTTCTCGGTTTTGCGATCGGTGGTGCGCCCGGGTTTTCGGTCCCGCGCTGTCTCACCGCGGTCGGCGGGTTCCTGCTTGGCGCCGCCATTGGCGCACGCCTGTGCAAGACATTGGCGAAGGTACCGCGCCGCCGTTGGCTGATGATCATTGGCTGCCTGGAAGCGGCGCTGCTCCTTGCCGCCGCACTGTTCGCCATCGGCTACGACCTGGACAAGTTGGTGCCAGTCACCCAGCTATACGGGCTGATCCTGACCACCTCGCTGGCGATGGGCGTGCGAAACGCGACCACGCGCCAGCTCGCCGTCCCCGACCTGACCACCACGGTGCTGGCCCAGACGCTGACCGGTTTGGCCGCGGACTCGTTCCTTGCGGGCAAGGACAATCCGCGCTGGACACGCCGTGCAGCAGCCGTGGTGTGTATGTTCCTGGGCGCCACTCTGGGAGCAGCGCTGATTTATGCCATCGGGCTGGCGGTGCCGCTCGCGCTGGCCGGTGTGCTGGTGCTCGCTGCCATGTTCGCTTACGCGCTGCATCCGGCCTCGATGGCCGCAGGTCGCCAGGCGCGCTGACCAAAGAGCGTTCCGCGCTTCATTGGCTGTCTTGCACCACGCGATTGTTCAGCGCTTGTACTGGACGGGCATCCATTTTGTAGAGCTTTCTGAACGCGTTAAGCTGGGACGCGGAAAGTTCATTCGGTGTTTTCAGCACAAGCCACCGCACTTCCTCCTTGCAGGGCGGAGTGGTCAAGGAACCGACGTAGGTGTAGTAGGCTCGGTTCGCAGGCAGCAAACCGGCAGGCTCGACGGCGTGCAAATTTTTCGATTCCCCTTCCTTGGGCGGCAGGTTATCGAATATCGGTTTTAAAGCCTGATTCTCCTTGCCCTCATTGAAGAGGACAGCGATTACAGCCAGTTGGCCTTTCGCATTTTGGTGCACGAGATGCGCGACCATCGCGTAATTTTTGCCGTCGATCTTTTCTTCGCTGGGCGTATGGAAATGGAATTGCACGAGCCTGTATTCGACGCCGTCAATCGTTGCCACGCTTCCCTTCGGCAGATTGATCTGGATGGTGTGGCCGTTATTGACCACTTCGCCCGGTTCCGTCTTGTACGCGAACCTGATCGGCACCAGTGCTGCATGCTCAACCCGCTGCGTATCGATGTTGATAGGCGACTGGTGCGTGCCTAGCTTGCAGGCGCTGAAACTCTTGTCCAGCTCGGCCCAATGCGTCGCGCCAGTGGGGCCTTGGTAGGTCCAGTGCGCATGGTCCTGCGCAAGTACCAGCGGCCCACAAACAAGTGCAACGCACGAGGTCGCAATCCGAAAACGCCTTCCCATGACCTGCCCTCTCCCCCTGCTCGCCGCAACGTTTTGGGAGGAGGGTCTGCCGGGACGAGCGTGCGGTCAATTGGGCGATGGTCTCACGTTGGACGCGAGGCGTCGGAAAGGAATTGCTAGCCGCCCGTCGCCGGCGGCGAGGTGAGCCGAATGGTGGTCACAGCGCCGCCGGGGCCGGTGATCAGTTGGTACAGGCGATCGAATTCGCTGTCGGCGATTTCGTCACCCGGGTTGCCGCCGAACAGGCGCACCAATTCAGGCAGCGTGTTCGAGTGGCCCACCACGAGCACGGCGCCATTGAGCGATTTCACTTTCTCGACCAGGGCCTTGGGCGCTTTGGGATCATAGGTTTGCACTTCCAGGCTGCTCCGTTGCGCCAGCGGCTGCGCGGTCTGCTGGGTGCGCGTGGTCGGGGTGCTGAAAATATGCGCGATCCCGGCATTCTGCAAGATGGTGGCGATATTCTGCGCACGCACTTGTCCCTGGGCGGTCAGCTCCGGGTCTTTGCCAATGGTCGCTTTCTCGCCATGGCGAACAAGATAAATGGCGGTCGGCTCGGCCAGTGCGGCGCACGGCGCCAGCAGTGTCAGCGCCAGCGAAGCGGCGCCCAGGAATCGCGAATAAAAATGCATGATGGTTAACAATTTGTTGAACAAGAAGGTTTTTCCACGCACGCATCATGGCCTTCATTTGCTTGTTCTGCAAGTTTTCCTCAAGAGCAGCCGGGACCGGCGGCTGATTTCTAAAGGTCAAGGTGGCGACAGAAAAGACAGTCTGGCGCTAATTTGCGCTTGAGGCCGCTTGCCCGTACGGCGACGGGCGGCCGGTTGGGTTTGTGTCTTCTCTGTTGGAGGAATTCTTCATGAAAAACAAGAAACGCATTCTGGCCGGCACCGTGCTGCTGGCCGCGAGCGCCTTTTCGCGTGCGGATCCGGTCACCTGGCAGTTCGAGTACTCGGGGTTGAACGGGCACACGTCCAGTTATCTCGACCAAGACACTTATTACTACACGGCCACACTCACGGGCCTTATCCAAGGTGAGGATCGTAACCACGACGGCGTGATCGACAAATCGGAACTGGTTTCGCTGAAAATCGGAAATGATGGTTTCAGCGGCAATTTCGCGAGTTGCGATACCGGGTGGGGCAGTTCCGAGCATTACTGCACCCTGGATCGCTTCATGTTTGCTCCCAATGCATCCTCGGGTCCCGCGCTGGAAATTACTGGGAAATGGAGTGAAACCGACGAGATGCACCTCGTGTGGAACAGGATGGAAATCGTGACTGGCGAGCGCTACGAGTACTCGATCTACAAAAATCGCAGCGTCGGCTATGCCTGGAATGACCAGACCACGCTGCGTATTACGCAGGTATCGCCGGTACCCGAACCGGCGGGTGGCCTGATGCTGGCCGCCGGCCTGGTGGCCGCCGCAGCTTTGCGGCGGCTGCGCCGCTCATGATTGCCACCGTTGCAGGAGGGCGTACTGTCCTTGTTTGCGTGCACGGCGATCAAGTCGACCTGTGCCATTGAGGACAAAACGATGAGCGAGGAGATTATCTTGCTGCTTGAGGCACGTTTCCAGCCGCCGGCGGGTGGGCAGTGATTTTCACGCGTGGTTGGCTGCATGTGGTGAGCGGTATGGTTCCGATTGAGGTTGTCTCGCACACAATTGGTTCGAATTGCCGCTCCTTTATCCCATACCTTGCTAGATCAGCGGCACGGCGGGCAGGGCGATCGGCGGGAACCGCTTCGCATTTGACGTAGTAGTCGGAAAGGGTGCAGAACTCGACCACCTCCTTTTGCACCGAGCCATCTGGGATTTGCGTGAAGATGGCCATCGTTCCGTCAAATTCGCTGTCCGCCGTGCAGCGATAGACGGGAAGGTTTCCAATCGACGCTTTGTTGGGCTGGATCCATCCCTTTTTGCCGTCATTGAGTTCGCAGTTGTCGACGCTCAGGGCTTGGGCCTTCGCCGCAATCGTCTTGATCCGTTTTTCTTCGGCCTTGGTCGGCTCCGCGTTCGCCGTCAGCGTCACCACAAGCGATGCAATAGCGATGAATAGGCGCTTCATGGTCTGTTCCCAAAATGTGAGTGAAGCAGATGTTGCCACCGATGCCATGCCGCTCGTTGATGAGCGCCTAGCTGATCGGGAACATTGCCTCTACTTAAGGTTTTGGTTGATTGACCAACCTGCTGGAAGGCACTAAAGCGGCCAGCTGCTCCGCGTAGCCGCCGTTTGCTCTATTTCTCGTCCCATCTAGCGTAAGTATCGTGACTAACGCCAACGTCGATAAGGAACAGGTAAGGCCGTTGCTCGCCGGGCCAGCATCCATCGGTGCACTTGAGTCGGAACGTCATAGCGTATTTCTTCGGGATGCGTAACTCTGCCGACTGGCTGTAGCCTGGCTCAAACATCCGCTTGTACAGCCGCTTCTTGCCTTCCGGCGTAAGGTCGAACCACTCGCTGCCGTCCTTAGCCCACGGCTCCCAACCGCCAGCCTTGAACTGGTTCTGAAGGTCTTCCAGAATGGCCACTGCCTGGTCGAAGGGCAGCTTATCCAGCATCGGCGAGGTGGCAACAGTCTCGACCTTGTTGTCCATGTAGCCTAACATCGCGAACTTCGTGGGCGGCAGTGTGAACCCGTGTTGTGGATCATTAAAATGGAGAATAACCGCCGGTTCCGTGACGAATGTTTCCCCCGACTGGATGGGGTCGTCATGGGCGGGAGCGTTTGACCGAGCCATGACCGGGTAGGTGGAGTCCTTGACTACCTCTTGGAAGGTCTGTCCAATCCTGAACGACAGGACGGTCGTGGCCGCTGGGGCAGGCGGGCGCGAATTTAGCCAAGCGGCCAACCCGAGAACGGTCACAGCGACCGCAAGCGCAGGCACGAGACCGCGGCGCTTCACTCTACACCCCCTCCTGTGGAAATCTTGCGCAGCGATTCTTCGACGTAGGGGCGCTCCCTGCTGCTGCGTAACAACTCATCGAACCTTGCGGCTGCCCGTTTGACGAACTTCATCCGCTCGTCGACCACCCAGAGCTTCGCGTTCCACAGGCTGGGGAAAAAAGAGGTCCAGTTGTCTTTCGCTTTGCACTGCGCCGAGAGGGTGAGCTGAATCTCTAGGAAGACCCCGGATGGGAAACCTATCGCCCACGCGAACTGATTCTTGGCGAGCGCCTCTTGCATGTGCGGGTCGTTGTACATGATCGTTTGCAGGACGTTGACCTGCTCATGCCAAGCGAGGGTCTCAACGCTCTTCGGCAAATTTCCTTGTTCGATCCACTCGAAGCCTGCGCGGACTTCCCTGAAGGGGAACCCAAACTTCAGGTATTTCTTGGCCCTCCATTCGACCTTCTCGGCGATGGCTTGCCTCTTGGCTAGGTAGGTATCAAACTCCTTCGGGCCACGCTCCATGTAGAAGCGGTGAAGCGGGTAGATGTCAAGAAAGAGGTGCATGTTCCCGAACCCCAGGCGCTCGTACATGTAGTCCGCGCCATTTCTGATCGTCGTCGGGAGCGCGCTAATGGTAGCTGCTTCCGTGTTGCTGCCCGCCCAGTTCAGGACAAACTTGAGTTCGTCCTTGTTCTTCTCTGCTAACTGGTTCGCATGGAGCAGACCACACCCGACCTGTTTGGATGCGAACGCCGCCAATCCGGCCCACTGGAAACGGTTGTCGGCGAGCCACAGCTTCGCGTAGGCGGCGTTTATGCGCTTATTCCGCTCTTTGTCGTCCTTGATAAACTCGCCGTTCACCTTGATTATGTCCTCGGCCTCCTTCTGAAAGGTCAGCCACAGATGTTCGGCGGTCAGTTGGTAACTGGCGATGCCCCTTTCCAATGTCGCAGCCGGTCCGACGTAGTGGTGCAGACGGCACTCCGCGATTGGCTTGAGGTTCTGACCAACCGCGATGCCCTGGTACTTGTGTTTGGGGAAATACGGATTGGGCTTGCCGGGGACGTAGGTATTGGACATGGCACGTTCCTCGTAGACTTAGGACAGCCGCAGCCCGGCTCAGGAATGCGGCTAGCGCTTAGGTCGGATCAGGCGGAGGCGTTCGCGCCAATGACGTGCCACTTGATGAAAGACGCGCGCTCTGCGACCGTAAGCGGCCGGGTCGCGCCATTCTGGTCGGTCGTTCCCTCGATAACCGTGCCCCTGAGTTGAAGCTGGTATTGGCGATGCTTGAGGGGTTCCTGTGTGTCGGGGTCTAGCAGTATGAGCGGGACGCCATCCGGGTGGTGTGTCCCGCCACTCTCGGACGTGTTTAGCTTCGCCGCTGTCTCGGCAGTAGCACTCGCTTGTTCGGCGTGCCAGTCAACGTCGATGGTCTGACATGAGAAGCCCTGATTGGCGATCAGGCGGGGTGGCGGGTGGCACTGGCAGATGCACAGGTCATCACTTAGCGCCACCTCTCTGCCGTTAAAGGTATCGGAGAGGCGCGGCCCGTCCAGTTCGATGACGCCGATCGAGTTGCACTGCGGGCACCGCACCTTGTCACCCGCATAAGCGACTAATGCGTCATTGATGTACCTGCAGGAGTCGGCAGCAGAAATGACCTCGCCGCCAGCCGAGGTCTTCGCGCCGACCGTGATGTGGAATCTCTCTATCATGGCGTCCCTGTCGTTGTTAGATTTGCCGCTTGGAACTTCAATCTAACTAGGGATGAGGCCGGTAGTCTTGAGGAAAATTAAGAACGAGTACGCGCCGTTGGCACGTTAGAAGAGACAGTCCGCAGGATAGATCGGACTGGTCGGCGCCGCAGTGCTGCGGCGCCTGCGCCACACTTGACTACAGCCGCTGCAGCGAAACCGTGTTGGTCACTGGCGTCGAGCACGGCTCCTCGTCGAACGCGATGTCGCCGTTGGGATTGGCCACGCCATCTACCTTGAGATCGGCAAACCCGAACAGCTCGCGGTCCATCAGGTGCGACGGCACCACGGTGGTCAGCGACGAAAAGATATTCTCGACACGCCCAGGGAATTTCTTTTCCCACTCGCGGATCATGGCCTTGATCTGCTTGCGCTGCAGGTTTTCCTGGGAGCCGCACAGATCGCACGGAATGATCGGGAACTGCTTGACCTCGGCGTAGCGCTCGGTGTCCTCTTCCTTCACGTACGCCAGCGGGCGGATCACCATGTGCTTGCCGTCGTCCGACACCAGCTTGGCCGGCATGCCCTTGAGCTTGCCGCCGAAGAACATGTTGAGGAAGAAGGTCTCGAGGATATCGTCGCGGTGGTGGCCCAGCGCGATCTTGTTGCAGCCAAGTTCGTCGGCGACGCGGTACAGGATGCCGCGGCGCAGGCGCGAGCACAGCGAGCAGGTGGTCTTGCCTTCCGGGATCAGGCGCTTGACGATGCTGTAGGTGTCCTGGTTTTCGATGTGGAACGGTACGCCCAGTTCGGTCAGGTAGGCCGGCAGCACATGTTCCGGGAAGTTCGGCTGCTTCTGGTCGAGGTTGACGGCGACGATGTCGAAGTGGATCGGCGCGCGCTCGCGCAGCGTCAGCAAAATGTCGAGCAGGGCGTAGCTGTCCTTGCCGCCCGACAGGCAGACCATCACCTTGTCGCCGTCTTCGATCATGTTGAAGTCGCCGATCGCCTGGCCCACCAGGCGGCACAAGCGCTTGTGCAGCTTGTTGTTTTCGCGCTCGATCTTTTCCAGCCTCTGCGCGGACCCAGCTTGCGCGCTTTCGGCCACGATGGCCGTCACAGCTTCACTCATTCTTCATCCTTGATGTGGAATACCTCAACGCCGACGCCTTCGCAGTCGGGATACACGTCCGGCTTCATGGTCGACACGCGCACGGCGCGCACGCGCGGGTGCAGCAGCATCTGGCGCGCGACGTCGTCGCACAGCGTCTCCTGCAGCTGCACGTGGCCCAGCGCCATGCGGCGGGCGATGGTATCGCGCATGAAGTCGTAGTCGACCACTTCGGACAGCTGGTCGGCCTTGGGCGTCGATTGTCCCAGCGGGATGTACAGGTCGACGTTGATCAGCACTCGCTGTTCGCCCTTCTTTTCGAAGTCGTGCACGCCGATGTTGATCATGACTTCGTAATTGCGCAAAAAGAGACGGCGGCAGTCGCGCAGGCTCGGGTGGGTCAGGGCGGACAACATAGTTACCTTTATAGCTTCCGGTGTTATTGGGTTATTGGGTGAGGAACATCACGTCGCGCGACAGCGGCATCAGGTGCTGGCCGCCATCGACCACCAGCGTGGTGCCGGTCAGCGCGCGCGCCGCGGCGGCATAGACCACCGCGTCCGCGATATCCTGCGGTGTCGAGGAGCGGCCCAGCGGCGTCTTGCGGTGCGCCTCTACGAAGCCTTCCTCGCTCTGGTCGCCCGACACCATCGTGATGCCGGGGGCGACCCCGACCACGCGCACGGTCGGCGCCAGCGCCTGCGCCAGCATCGTCGTGGCCGTGTGCAGCGCGGCTTTCGAGAGCGTGTACGACAGAAAATCCGGGTTGAGATTGTACAGTTTCTGGTCCAGCAGGTTGATGACAACAGATTGGCTGCCGGCCGGCGTTGCCGCGTGCAGCGCCTGCGCCAGCAGGATCGGCGCGGCCACGTTGGCCTGCATGTGCGATTCCAGCAGCTTGGGTTCGAATGCGGTCGCGCTGTCGTATTCGAACAGCGAGGCATTGTTGACCACGCAGCTGACCGCGCCCAGTTCCCCGGCCGCGCGCGCGGGCAGGGCGCGTACCGCGGCTTCGTCCGCCAGGTCGGCCTGCAGCAGCGCGGCGCGCCGGCCCAGCGCTTTGACTTCGTCGGCCAGCGCGCAGGCATCGAGCTCCGAGCTGCGGTAATGCACGGCCACGTCCCACCCGGCCCTGGCCAGGCCGAGCGCGATCGCGCGGCCAATGCGCCGTCCCGCGCCCGTCACGAGCGCGACCTGTTGCCTGGGTGTCGTTGAAGTCGTCGTCATTTTGTTGTTCAAGGCTGATTGGCTACAATGCCGGAATGTCCCTACCCGCACCAGATAGCGACGCGCTGGCCGCGTCCCACGCCCTGCAGCAGCACATTGCCGCCGACATCGCACAGCATGGCGGCGCCATTGCCTTTTCGCGTTTCATGGAGCTGGCGCTGTACACGCCGCGCCTCGGTTACTACAGCGGCGGCGCGGCCAAGCTGGGCGCCGAGGGCGATTTCACCACCGCGCCCGAAATCAGCCCGCTGTTCGGCGCGGCGCTGGCGCGCGCGGCAGCCGATATTATCGCCCAAAGCTCGCCCAACATCATCGAATTTGGCGCCGGCACCGGCAAACTGGCGCGCGACGTGCTCTCCAGCCTGGCTGAGATGGGCATCAAGGTGGACAGCTACACGATCATCGACCTGTCCGGCGAGCTGCGCGCGCGCCAGCAGGAAATGCTGAAGGACTTCCCGATGGTCGCCTGGGCCGAGTCGCTGCCCGCGACCTTCAGCGGCGTGGTGCTGGCCAACGAGGTGCTCGACGCGATGCCGGTCGAGCTGGTCGTCAAGACTGCTTCCGGCTGGCAGCGCCAGATGGTCACCATCGACAACGGGGAGTTCGCCTTCACCCAGGAAGCGCTCGATCCGGTGCTGGCGGCGCAGGTGCAACGCCAGATTCCGGGTGCCGACCAGTTGCAGGAAGGATATGTGACCGAAATCCATCCGGTCGCCGCCGGCTTCATGGCCTCGCTCGCTGCGATGTACAAGGATGGCAAGGGCGCGGCGATCCTCATCGATTACGGTTTTCCCGCGCACGAGTATTATTTTGAACAGCGCATCGGTGGCACCCTGATGTGCCACTACCGCCACCACGCCCACCCGGAGCCGTTCTTCCTGCCCGGGCTGCAGGACGTCACCGCCCACGTCGATTTCACCGCGATGGCGCTGGCGGCGCAGGACGCGGGCCTGGACGTGCTGGCCTACATGCCGCAAGCGGCGTTCCTGCTCGCCTGCGGCATCGGCGAGCTCCTGACCCGGACCGACCCCGCCGACGCGCTGCGCTACCTGCCGCAGGCCCGGGCCGTGCAAAAGCTGCTGTCGCCGGCCGAGATGGGCGAGCTGTTCAAGGTGTTGGTGGTTGGCAAGGGCGTGGAGCTCGATCCGGCAATCGTGCGGGCCGATCGCAGTTATCGATTGTAGAATTAACAATATCTTGCGCGCAGGATACAAACCCGGCTATGCTGTACCGGCGCAACGCTAGCGCGGCAAACCGGATCGGCTATCATAAACTGATGGATGAGGGGCGCACGAACCGGGCGTGTGCGCACGACAACAGACCATGGCCAAGATCCACACCCACTATGACAACCTGAAGGTCGCCCGCGGGGCGCCGCAGGAGGTCATTCGTGCGGCGTATAAGGCCCTCAGCCAGAAATACCATCCCGACAAGAACCCCGGCGACGAGAAGGCCGCGCGCATCATGGCCATCGTCAACACCGCCTACAACACCCTGTCCGACCCGGTGCGCCGCAAGGAGCACGACGAGTGGATCGCGGCCGAGGAATGGGAAGTCGAGTGGCTCGAGAGCACCAAGGCCGAGGATGGCCGCGAGCGCACGCGCGGCGACGCGGGCTGGGAAGCGCCGCCGCCCCCGCCGCGTCCCCGCTACCGGCCCTTGCGCGACCCCAAATGGTGGCTTGGCATGACCGGCTGCTTCGTCGGCGGAGCCGCCGCGGCGGTGTTTTTTCTGGTCGAGCCGCCCAAGGTGCTGCCGCAAGCCCTGGCCTTGAGCCGCAGCCCGCAGCCGGCCGCTGCGGCCCGCCCGGACGAACTGGGGGCGGACACGGCGGCCGACGGCTGGGCCCGTCCGGCCGGGCAGGACAAGCCCCCCGCGCCCGAGATCAAGGCGCTGGCGGTGACCCAGCTCATCGTGCCGGCGCGCGCGCCCGACTGCGAAACCGACCTGACCGCGCTCGCTTCGCCAAACGGGGAGCCGTGGCCGGTGCAGTCCGGCTACCTGGCCGGCTACCCGGTCGGCAACCTCGGCGACGAAATGCAGGTTACGGTCGATAACGGCGCCAACAGTTCCCCGATCTTCGTCAAGATCTACGACCTGGACCGCCGCGCGAACGTGCGCCACGCCTTTGTCGAGGCGCGTGGCACGCTGACCATCGACAAGCTTGCCGCCGGCAAGTACGAAGTGCGTTATCAAAACATCATTGTCGCTGCCGGTCGCGGCGAATGCGTCAACGGCCATCGCGCGAGCTTGCGCCCGGCCGCATCTGGCCAATCCGGCGCCTGACGGGGGCGGCGCCCCGGCGCTGCCTGCCCAAACGCGAATCCGGCCTTTCCTGTCGTTTCCTCGCTTGTTTCTGCGCAATACCTACGCCGATTTAATTAATTCATTTCTCTGCCGTAATATACTGCTCAAATATCGCGCGCCTATGCAGCCGCAGGAACACGCCTCATGAAGGCCAACGGAAAGACCTGGAAATGAACGAACTGGACGGCCTGAGCGCCCTCATCATCGAGCCGCATGCCGGGATGCGGGCGAGCCTGCACAACATGCTCAGCCTGTGCGGCCTGACCAAGATCCAGGACGCGCCCAGCGCCAACCAGGCCGTCAAGCAGCTGAGCATGAAGCAGTTCGACATCGTGCTGTGCGAGTACGACCTCGAAGGCGGCCAGGACGGCCAGCAACTGCTCGAAGACCTGCGCCACCACAAGCTGATCTCGCTGTCGACCATGTTCTTCATGGTCACCGGCGAGGGCGAGTACAGCAAGGTGGTCAGCGCCGCCGAACTGGCGCCTTCCGACTACATCCTCAAGCCGTTCACGGCCGACCGCCTGCTCGAGCGCGTGGCCCGTGCCCTGTACCGCCGCAACGTGTTCCTGCCGGTGTACCAGCTGATGGAGGAGGGCAACCAGCGCGAAGCGATCGAGGCCTGCCTGGACGGCGAGCGCGAGCACCCGCGCTTCGCAATCGACTTCATGCGCCTGCGCGCCGAACTGCACATGTTCCTCGGCGAGCCGGAACAGGCCGAACCCATCTACCGCCGCCTGCTCGACGCCAGGGCGATCGCGTGGGCGCGCCTGGGGCTGGCCAAGACCCTGGTGGTGCGCGCGCAATATGAAGAGGCGCGCGAGATCCTCGAAAACCTGGTCGAGACCAACCGCAACTTCGTCGACGCCTACGACTGGCTGGCGCGCACCCACGCCGCGCTTGGCGATCTGGATCGGGCGCAGCGCTCGCTCATGGATGGGGTCACGGTGTCGCCGCACGCGGTGCGGCGCCTGCGCAAGCTGGGCGAAACCGCGCTCGAGGCGGGCGACACCGACATGGCCGAGAAGATGTTCAAGCAGGTCGTCACCAAGGCCAGGCATTCGGAATTTCGCGATCCGGAGGACCATGTGCGGCTGGTCCAGACCCTGGTCAGGCAAGGCGATCCGGTGCAGGCCGCAGCCGTGATCCGCGACCTCGACCGCTCGATGGGCGGGCAGAAGAACACCCCGGTGTGCAGCGCAATCGCGTCCAGCCTGGTGCATGAGTACACCGGCGACGAGACCCGCCTGAACGAGGCGCTGCAGGCCGCGTTGGCCGGCTGCCGCGATGCGCCCGACCTGGCCGCGCCGCTCAAGCTCGAACTGGCGCGGGCCTGCCTCTCCAACAACATGGAGGAGGGCGCCTCCGAGGTGGTGCGCGACGTGATGCGCAACGCCACCAACAACGCCGCCGTGGCCAGGGCGATGGCGGTGCTGGAGCAGGCTGGCCGCCCGGAACTGGCGCGCCAGCTGGCGCAGGAAAGCCGCCAGCAGGTGATCGACCTGGTGGCGAACGGCGCCGCCAAGGCCAAGGAGGGCGACTACGCCGGCGCGGTGGCAATGATGCTTGAAGCGGTGGACAAGCTGCCGGAAAATCCGCAGGTCGCGTTCAACGCCGCACTGGCGGTGCTCAAGAGCCTGGACAACGTCGGCTGGGACGACCGGCTCGGGCAGCAGGCGCAGATCCTGATCGGCAGCGTACGCCAGCTCGATCCGGTCAATGCCAAGCTGCCGGCGCTGGCCGGGCTGCACCAGCAGATACTGAAAAAATACGATAAAGGCCCGCGGGCCAGGAGAGCCGGGTAAGCCATGATTGACATCTCCTCCTCGTCGCTCGAGGCCGGCGCGCGCCAGGTGCGCGCGGCGCTGATGCAAAAGGTATGCGGCGACGAGGACATGTTCGCGCTCGGCAGCTCGGTGGCGCGCGTGGTGCAGATGGCCTCCTCGGACGACCACGGCACCGACGATCTGGCGTATTACGTGCTGTCGGACGTCGCGCTGACCCAGCGCATCCTGCGCCTGGCCAACACCGTCCAGTACCGCGCGGCCGCCGGCACCGCGGTCACCACCATCTCGCGTGCCATTTCGCTGCTGGGCTTTGACAACGTCAAGACCACGGCGCTGGCGATGCTGCTGGTCGACGCGCTCTCCAACAATGTGCACGCCGCCAGCGTTCGGGTCGAGCTCGAAGCGGCGCTGTGCGCCAGCCTGGTCGGGCGCGAGATGGCGCGCCACAGCTTTTATCAGGGCGCGGAAGAAGCCTCGATCGCGGCCCTGTTCAAGAACTTGGCGCCGCTGCTGGTGGCCTCGCACGAGTACGAACGCTACCGCGAAATCGCCGCGCTCGCGGCGAGCGGCAAGCACACCGTGGCCCAGGCCTCGCACCTGATCATCGGCTGCAGCTACGACGCGCTGTCGGGGACGGTGCTCGCCGAATGGAAGATCCCGGACGTGATCGTGCGTGCCCAGGCGCCGCTGCCGCCCGGCCAGCTGAAGGCCGCTGCCAACCGCGGTGAATGGATGCGCCAGGTGGCATCGTTCAGCCTCGACGTGGCGCGCCTGCTCGGCAAGACCGCCAGCCCGGCCGGCGAGCCCGAGGCCGCCGCCATGCTGGCGCGCTACGGCGCCGCCCTCAACCTCGACGCGCGGCAGCTGGACGAACTGTTCGACAGCGTCCAGCAGGGCATGCACAGCCTGTTGGAGAGCATGAACATGGAGCCGGTCGCGCGGCCGGCCGAGCCGGAAGGTGACGGCCTGCCCAACGTGCTGCTGCAGGCGACGCTGCACGCCGGCGACGCGGAACGCGGGCTTCATCCGAGCGGCAAGCCGAAGAACGCGCGCGAGCTGCTGCTGGCCGGGGTGCAGGATGTCACCCAAATGCGCGCATCGGGGCAGGGCAAGGTCAACGAAATAATCCTGGCCGTGCTCGAAACGCTCTACCGCAGCATGGGATTTCGCTTCGCGACGGTGTGCCTGAAGGACGCGCGCCTCGGCCAGTACCGCGCGCGCAGTTCGTTAGGCGCGGACGAGGCGCGCATCCAGGCCGGCTTCGCCTTCCCCGCCGCGACCAGCCGCAACATCTTCCACCTGGCGATGGAGAACGACGCCGACCTGATGATCGAGGACGCGACCAGCACCAAGATCCGCGACCTGCTGCCGGCGTGGCACAAGCAGTTGCTGCCGGACGCGAAGAGCTTCATCGTGCTGCCGCTGGTGGTCGGCAAGGCGCAGCTCGGCCTGTTCTATGCCGACCGCGCCTGCCCTGCGCCGGAAGGCGTGCCGCCGGACGAAACCTCGCTGATCAAGGCGCTCAAGGGACAGGTGCTGGCGGCGCTGGCGCCGACGTGAACGTGACGTCGTAGGGTGCGCACCTGTGCGCACGCGGTTCGCGAGAGCAGCGTAGTGAAGCAGCAGCCGCAAGCCGGCATACGGTGACCGCGTGCGCACAGGTGCGCACCCTACATTCCCGGCACCTGCGCCCGCTCCCGGATAAAGTCGCGGAATTGCGCCTCCGGCATCGGCCGCGCGAACAAAAAGCCCTGCGCTTCGTCGCCGCGCTTCTCGCGCAAGAAGCCCCATTGGGCATGGGTCTCCACCCCTTCGGCCACCACCGCCAGCCCGAGCGAGTGGGCCAGGCTGATGGTGGCGGCGACGATGTTGGCGTCGTTCGGATTGGTCTCGATGTCCTTCACAAAACCGCGGTCGATCTTGATCCGGTCGATCGCGAACAGCTTGAGATAGGCGAGCGACGAGTAGCCGGTGCCGAAGTCGTCGATCGCGAGCCGGAACCCGCGTGCCCGCAACTGGCGCAGCAGCAGGCGCGTGCTTTCCGGATCGCGCATCGCCGCCGTTTCGGTGATCTCCAGTTCCAGCCGCGACGGGTCGATCCGGTGCTGCTGCAGCAGCTGGTCCAGGCGCCCCAGCAGTGCGCCGCCCGAGAACTGGCGCGCCGACAGGTTCACCGCCAGCCGCAGCGCGCCCAGCCCTTCGTCCTGCCACTCGGCCAGCAGCTGCATCGTGCGCGCCAGCACCCAGTCGCCCAGCGGTAGGATCAGCCCGGATTCCTCGGCCACCGGAATGAACCGCTGCGGCTCGACGCTGCCCAGTTCCTCGTCGTACCAGCGCAGCAGCACCTCGGCGCCGATCACGCGCCCGGTGGCCAGCTGCACCTGGGCCTGCAGGTGCAGGTCGAAGCCGTTGTTTTCGAGCGCGGTCCACATGCGGTTTTCGAGCAGCAGGTGCTCGTGGGTGGCGGCGTTCATCGCCGGCGAGAAGAACTGGAAGTTGCCGCGTCCCTCGCGCTTGGCCGAGTACATCGCGGTGTCGGCGTGGCGCAGCAGGGTGGCGGCGTCCTGGCCGTCGGCCGGGAACAGCGCCACTCCGACCGAGGCGCCGCTGTGGACCGTCATGTCGTCGAACTGGTAGGGCTCGGTCAGCGCCTGCACCACGCGCACCGCGATCGCGGTCACGCTGTCGGGCGTGAGCGGGCCGCCCAGCACGATCACGAACTCGTCGCCGCCGAGCCGGCCGAGGGTGTCGACGTCGCGCAGCAGGTCCTGCATCCGGTGCGCCGCGCTGACCAGGAGCCGGTCGCCGGCCGCGTGCCCGTACGAGTCGTTGATCTTCTTGAAGTGGTCCAGGTCGATGAACAGCACCGCCACCGGTTCGCCGGTGCGGCGCGCGTGCGCCAGCTGCAGCTCGAGCCGCTCGTTGAGCGCGAACCGGTTTTCCAGGCCGGTCAGCGTGTCGTGGTGCGCCAGCTTGTAGATGCGCTCCTGCGAGCGTCGCTGCTCGGTCAGGTCGCGCAGGATGCAGACGAAGATGTGTTCGGGGCCCAGCTGCACGCGCGAGACCGCGATCGACAGCGGGAACACGTCGCCGCGCGCGTTGATGCCTTTGAGCTCGCGTTCTTCGGGCTGCGCGTGTGCCAGCCGTGACAGCAGCCGCGGCGCCTCCTCGGCGCCCGGCGCCGGCACCAGCGCCACGAAGGGCAGGCCCGGCAGGTGCGTGGCCGGGTAGCCGAACAACGCTTCGGTGGCGGCGTTGGCCGAGATGACGACGCCGGTGGCATCGACGGTGAAGATCGCATCGGCGGCGTTGTTCAGGATCGCCTGCAGGCGTGCCTCGCGGTCGCGCAGGCGCGCGGTGCGCTCGCCGACCAGCGCTTCGATGCGGGCGCGTTCGCCGCTCATGAGCAGCAGCAGCGCGCCCAACAGGCCGGTGAGCAGCAGGCCGCCGGTGAGCACGCTCCAGCTGGCCCAGCCGTGCGGGTTCGCGAGGAAAGCCGCGGACGGCGCCATGCGCAGCAGGTAGCGGCGGTCGGCGAACGCCAGCCGGACGTCGTGCTGGCCCCTCGGCTCCGCGCTCCAGGCGGTGCTCGTGACCGGCAGCACCCGGGCCGGTTCGGTGACGTCGTCCAGCGAATAGTCGAATTCGGTCAGGCCGGCGCGTGCGGCTGCCCGCCGCACCAGGTGGTCGGCGTCGATCGCGACGATGATCGCGCCGGCGGGCAGCTCGCCGAGCGGGCCGACACCGCGAAACAGCACCATGCCGGGTTGCCCGGTCGTGACCAGGCGCAGCGGCCGCGTCGCCGCCGGCCGGCCGGTGCGCACCATCTTGGTAATCGCGTTCCTGCGCCCGGACTCGCCATAGAAATCGAGCCCGTGCAACAGCGGATTGTTGACGGACGTGGTGTACAGCAGGGGCAGGTAGCGCGCGCGGGCCGCCGCGCGCACGATTTTCCCGTCAGGGGTCACATCCCGGATTTCGTAGCCGGGGTCGACATGGGTCCGTGCCCACGCCTCGAACGCGGCGCGGTCGTCGTCTTCCACCCGTACCGCCCAGTCGATTCCCTGGATGTCGGTGCGGTCGTCGATGTAGTCGCTGGCGATGCGCTGCAGCTTTTGTTCGGTGAGCGTCTGCCCGGTGTCGCCCAGGGTGCGGGCGACCGTGTCGACGAAGCGCTGGTGTTCGGAAAATTCGGCCTGCATCAGGTCGGCCGCCTGCTGCGCCTGCAGGCGGAACTTGCCCAGCTGCTGGTCGGTTTCCCAGTGCACCGCCTGCTGGTAGGTGAGCACCACCGCGGCCGCGGCCAGCAGCAGCGGCGCCGCCACGATGCGCGCGCGGTACCGCCACAGCGGCCGTGGCGGCGCGCAGACAATCCAGGTCAGGGGCGCGGCCAGCAGCACCCCGAGGGTGTCGCCGGCCCACCAGCTCAGCCATGTGGAGGTCCGCATCTCAGGCTCGATCATCCCCAGCCAATACAGGGGCGGCACCGCCACGACGGCGCTGATCAGGCAGATGATAGGTGCCAGCAGCAGGAAGCGGCCGACGTCGCGGGGGGAATCGAGTGCCGGACGGACGAACCGGCGGAACAGTGCCGCGCCCAGCCAGGCCTGCAGCGTCTCCCCGATCATGGCGATGATGCTAAACAGGAGCGTGGCCTGCCGCGGTACCGACGGATCGAGCGAGCCCATGTACAGGTACAGCAGGAGCCCTCCCAGCGCAATGCCCGGCATCACGGCCGAGCCCGCCACTACCGCCAGCGCCAGTCCGACGCCGGCCGCCGGAAACAGCGGCGAGGCATAGCCGGGGGGCAGGTCCAGCGCGCGGCTCATTTGGACCGTGCCCACATAGACAGCGATGATGGCGAGGTTGGCCAACACCAGCTGCGGCCACCGCCATCGCGGATACTCAGGAGTCATTCTGTGCCTTGTGCAGACATCGCATTAGACACCGGAAACCGGTTTGACGCCGCGCAGATCGTGTCACGCGATCCGCTTGCAAACAGCCCTTGCACTCTTGCAGTTCGTGCGGTTACAATCACGCCCCGAAGCGACGCAGCTGTTTTGAGTTGGATCAGAAGCAGCGAAAATAGTTGACATCAACTAGAGCGTGCTTCATACTCTGCGGTTCCTCGCGGAGGGGTGGCCGAGTGGTTAAAGGCGACAGACTGTAAATCTGTTCTCTATGAGTACGCTGGTTCGAATCCAGCCCCCTCCACCAATAATTGCAGATTGTTGTAGCGGTGAAGATGTACCTCGCGGGTGTAGCTCAATGGTAGAGCTGAAGCCTTCCAAGCTTACGACGAGGGTTCGATTCCCTTCACCCGCTCCAGTGAACTGCAGTGCATAGAAGTGCATCGCAACAAAAAGCCCTTGTAGCTCAGTGGTAGAGCACTCCCTTGGTAAGGGAGAGGCCACGTGTTCAATCCACGTCAAGGGCACCAGAATTTATTGTCGTCGGCAGCAACTGAGCCGGCTGTCAGGTGTGCCTGGTAATTTTCAAAAATCGTTAGGATCGTTAGGAGTCTAAAATGGCAAAGGAAAAATTCGAACGGACCAAGCCGCACGTGAACGTCGGCACCATCGGTCACGTTGACCACGGCAAAACCACCCTGACGGCTGCAATCGCAACCGTTCTGTCGAAGAAGTTCGGCGGCGAAGCAAAAGCCTACGACCAGATCGACGCGGCTCCGGAAGAGAAGGCGCGCGGCATCACCATCAACACCGCGCACGTCGAGTACGAAACCGAAAACCGCCACTACGCGCACGTTGACTGCCCGGGCCACGCCGACTACATCAAGAACATGATCACCGGCGCAGCGCAGATGGACGGCGCGATCCTGGTTTGCTCGGCAGCTGACGGCCCGATGCCGCAGA
>NZ_SPUM01000145.1 GCF_004614195.1 Massilia horti
GTAGGGTGCGCACCCCGTGCGCACGCGGTTCGCGAAAGCAGCGTAGTACAACAGCAGCCGCAAGCCAGCATGCGGTGACCGCGTGCGCACAAGTGCGCACCCTACGAACTGCCGAAGCCGGAGCAGTCACACATCGTAGGGTGCGCACCCCGTGCGCACGCGGTTCGCGAAAGCAGCGTAGTACAACAGCGGCCGCAAGTCAGCATGCGGTGACCGCGTGCGCACAGGTCCTCGGCGGCCCCGCGCCCCCTACGAACTCCGATCAGGATTGCGACAAGGGCGCCAGCCCGACCCCGATCAGTCCTGCTTGATCGTGACCTGCGCCCCACCCTGCTCGCTGGCCAGCTTCGACAGCGATTCAAACAGCTCGCTATCGTCGCGCGTGTTGCGCCACTCATCGCCCACGCGCTTGTAGTGATAGCCGCCGGCGCGCGCCGCCACCCACATCTCCTGCAGCGGCGCCTGGCTGTTGACGATGATCTTCGAACCATTATCGAGGAACTCGATCTCAAGCACATTGCCACTGCGCTTACATTCAACGTCGAGCACGTCCTCGTCGTTCAGCCGGTCCAGCGCGGACTCGATCGTGTCCAGCGTCGATTCGGCCAGGTCCAAAAATTCGGTTTCGGTCATGCTACACTCCAAGGTCTGCTAATCAAACCATGATTCTAAACGTGAAGCCTTCCGTCGCGCTCATCGCCGCCGCTGGCCTGGCCGCAAGCCTGGCAGGTTGCGGCCAGCCTGGCCCGCTGTACATGCCCAAGCCGCCCGCCAAGCCGGTCCCGACCGCGCCTCCCGAGTCGCCGCAGGTCACCGGCGCGCAGGTCCCACCGCAGCTTCCGACGGCGGCTCCGACGCCAACGCCGACTCCGGACCCGAACCCGACTCCGACCCCGAATCCGATCCAACAATAAACATGTCGCACTTTTCGTATCAAGACGGCGTCCTGCACGCCGAGAGCACGCCTTTGCCCCAAATCGCCGACGCGTTCGGCACCCCGACCTACGTCTATTCCAAGGCCGCGCTGCTGGAGAACTTTAACGCCTACGCCAATGCCTGCAAGGGCCGCGACGCGCTGGTCTGCTATGCGATGAAGGCCAATTCGAACCTGGCGATCCTGGATTTGCTGGCGCGCGAAGGCGCCGGCTTTGACATCGTCTCGGGCGGCGAACTGCTGCGCGTGATCGCGGCCGGCGGCGACCCCGGCAAGGTGATCTTCTCCGGCGTGGGCAAGACCGTCGGCGAGATGAAGCTGGCGCTTGAAAAGGGCATCCTGTGCTTTAACGTCGAGTCGATCCCCGAGCTGCACCGCCTGAACGAGGTGGCCGGCGCGATGGGCAAGCGCGCGCCGGTGTCGCTGCGTGTGAACCCGAACGTCGACGCCAAGACCCATCCATACATCTCGACGGGCCTCAAGTCGAACAAGTTCGGCATCGCCTTCGACGACGCGCTGGAGGCCTACCGCACGGCCGCGCGCCTGCCGCACTTGGCGGTGGTGGGCATCGACTGCCACATCGGCTCGCAGCTGCTGGACGACGCGCCGCTGCTCGAAGCGCTCGACAAGCTGATCGACCTGATCGACACCCTGGCGGCTGTTGGCATCGTGCTGCACCACCTCGACATCGGCGGCGGGATCGGCATCAACTACGGCGCCGCCGGCGACGATCCGCCTGTCGCCGTGGGCGAATACCTGGGCCGGCTGTTCGCGCGCATCGACGCCTGGCGCGCCGACAAACACGGCGGGCAGCCGATCAAGGTGATCTTCGAACCGGGCCGCTCGATCGTCGGCAACGCCGGGGTGCTGCTGATGTCGGTCGAGTTCCTCAAGCCGGGCGAGGAGAAGAATTTCTGCGTGGTGGACGCGGCGATGAACGACATGATGCGCCCGACCCTGTACGAGGCGTGGATGGCGGTGCAGCCGGTAGTTCCGCGCAGCGGCAAGCCGGTAACCTACGACATCGTCGGCCCGATCTGCGAATCGGGCGACTGGCTGGCACGCGGGCGCGATCTGAGCCTGGTGCCGGGCGACCTGCTGGCGATGATGACGGCCGGCGCCTACGGCATGACGATGGCGTCCAACTACAACACCCGCGCCAGGCCGGCCGAAGTGATAGTCGACGGCGACCAGGTGCACCTGGTGCGCAAGCGCGAAAATCCGGTGGATTTGTTTGAGCTTGAATCGCTGCTCAAATAAGACAGGGGCCAGGACGAGGCCCGCTTCGGCGGGCCTTTTTGCATCCTGTTCTTACGACGACTCCGCTGCCCGTCATTGCACGATTTATCTCAATCGGCGATCACATCTTCCATACTGCCTACGTCCATAAGACGATACATCCAGCGCTCGATGTCCGCTTCTGGTGCCTCATCAATACGTTCGGCTATCGCTGCTGGAACACCGCCAAAACGCTTGGCGAGCAGGCCCTTGAGCAGGTTGCGGTTTTTTGCCAGGGACTCCTCACGCACCTCCTCACGGCCTTCCTCACGCCCCTGGGCCAAGCCAAGCTGCCGACCTTCATCCTTGTACGCATCGGCCCAGGTCGCGTATTTTCTCACGAACCGTTCACCCATTATCCGGCCCTCCAGCAGACTCTTGATTTCTTCCTCTGTTGCCTCATGACCTTCCCGTTGCAACAAACGGGTGATCCAGCTTGTAATGCTACGGCGGAGCGGCGCTTGCCCATCACCCGAAAGCCATGCTGCCAGCGTTGCCAAGGCGTCAATTAGATTGTCCGCTCGATCGGATAGTTCAAGCCGAAAAAGCTCGGCCACCAGGTTCCGCGACTGGCCGATCCGATCCATGTCGAGGCTTTGCTTATCGATCAGCACGTACCGCTGACTCGCCTGAAACGCATCCAGTTCGGACGGCCCGGCGGCCACAAGTTCGCGTAATTCTGCGCATGCCGTCCACGGCCGGTTCCCGCTGTAGAAAACGACAGGTAACACCGGCGGCAAGGCCAGGCGTGGACCAAGTTCGTGCCGCTTTACGAGGTCCTGGTAGAGCAATCCGACATACACCTGCATGCGCAAGGCCATCCAGCGCTCGGCTTGGGACTGGAACTCGAGCAATAGATAGACGTAGACAAAGTGATCGGCGACGCGGACCCGCCACACCATATCACCATGCCGTTCACTGAAGCGGTCACTCACATAACTGGCGCTCACCCGGGCGAACGCGGCAGGCGCCAAGCCTCGAAAACAGGCAAAAGGCGTAAAGCCCGCGAGCAAGTCGCGCACCAGTTCAGGATGCGCGAACAGCTGTTTGTAGCCAAGGTCGTGGTCGCCGGACATCCGCCCAGTCTAGCGCCGCCAATATCGCGCCCTTCGCGCCGGCTCAAGTACGTTGCGATTCATGGTTGAAAGAATGCTATGCTCGGGTGTCGCCCATTCCCGAGTCCAATGCCATGCTTGCTGCCGACCCTGCCATCGAACCCGTCCCTGAAACGCTCAATAGCTCACGCATCGGCGCGGCCCGCGTTGCCATCGGGCTCACCCAGGGCCTGGCGTTGTACCTGCTCTATCACGCCGCGCAAACCCCGTCCTGGCCCGCGACCGAGCCACTGCTGTTCGCGCCGCTGCTGCTGGTCGCGCTGCTGGCGCCGCTCATCACGATCAGCAGCCTCGGCCACCTGACGCACCGGCAGGCCGCGCTGTGGGTTGGCATAGTGACCGTGCTGGCTGCGGCCATGGGCTGGTACGACCGCTGGCGCGCGGCCGACATCGCCATACTGCCGAAGTCGGCTGGGCCTTCGGAGCGGATCGTTTTCCTGATCGTCGCCGGATTTTTTATCGCGCATGCACTCGTGCTGGCTGGCGCGCGCGACCGCCGGCGCATCGCGTCCTATGCCAGCTATTTTGAAATCGCCTGGAAGCTCGCGGTCCAACTTACGTTCAGTTCGCTGTTCGTGGGCGTCACCTGGCTGGTGTTGCTGCTCGGCGGACAGCTGTTCGAACTGATCCAACTGGACTTCCTGAAGCGCTGGATCCACCAGTCGTGGTTCGCGATCCCGGTCACCGCGTTCGCGTACGCGTGCGCGATGCACCTGACCGACGTGCGGCCGGCTATCGTGCGCGGCATCCGCAGCCTGCTGCTGGTGATGATGTCGTGGATCCTGCCTGTGATGACGCTGATCGTCGGCGCCTTCCTCCTTTCGCTGCCGTTCACCGGACTGGCGCCGCTATGGGCGACGCGCCACGCGGGCTCGGTCCTGCTCACTGCCGTCGCCGGGTTCGTCATTCTTGTCAACGCCGCCTGGCAGGACGGCGCCGCATTCGCCACGGCGGCACGCGTCGTGCGCGCCAGCGCCCGCGCCACCGCCGTGCTGCTGGTGCCGCTCACCGTCATCGCCATCTATGCCCTGACCATGCGCGTACGGGACTACGGCTGGACCAACGAGCGCGTCTATGCCGCGGCCTGCCTGCTGGTAGCAAGCTGCTACACGTTCGGGTATGCGTACGCGGCTGTGACCAGCGGCTCGCTGGGGAGGCTCGCAAACGTGAACGTCGCGAGCGCGTTCGTCGTGCTGGCGACGCTGCTGTTGCTGCTCTCGCCGATTGCCGATCCTGCGCGCCTGTCAGTCAACGACCAGCTCGCGAGGCTCTCGTCCGGCAGGATCACGGCGGAGAAATTCGACTTTACCTACCTGCGCTTCGAAGGCCAGCGTTACGGACGCGAAGCGCTGGCGCAGTTTGCCACCCGCACCACCGGCAAGGATGCCGAACTGATCCGCAAGCGGGCCGTCGACGCACGCGCACTGCGCGACCGCTGGGACCGTGTGATTCAGCCGCCGGCAAGCATCGCGCTAAGCGTCCATGTGTGGCCCGAGGGGGCGCGCCTGCCGGAGAGCTTTTTGCGCCAGAACGTGAATGATTTCCACGGCGAGTCCGCCGGACCGCAATGCCTGCGCGATGCCAGCAAGACCTGCGACGCCTACCTGCTCGACCTCACCGGTGATGGCAAGCCCGAGGTCATCCTGCTCGGCGAGCCATTTGAGCAGTCCGCGGTAATGGCGGAAACCACGCCAGGACGCTGGGAAGCCGTGGCGTGGCTACCGTTCGAGGCGTCCCATTGCGGCAGCCTGCGCAGCGCCATGAAAGCCGGCCAGTTGCGCGCCGTGCCGTCGACGATCAACGATATCGAGGTTGCCGGCCAGCGCTTGCGCGTGTCCCTTAAAGGTGAGGTCCGCTGCGCGCCGACAGCGTCAGGCCACGACGGTCCTTGATCGAGCCAGGCTCCAGTAAACCCGCAGCCCAAGCAGCAACGCGACAATCACACCGAACAACAGCGGCTGCGCGAAATTGTGCTTGGCGGCCTTCATCCACCAGAAATGCAGGATGCCGAGCGGCGCGATAACGTAGATCAGCCGGTGCAGCGCCTGCCAGCGCCTGCCGCCCAGGCGCCGGACCATGGCGTTGGTACTGGTCGCCGCCAGCGGCACCAGAAGCACGAAGGCGATGAAGCCGACCGTGATGAAGGGCCGCTTGAATACGTCTTTCCACATCTCGGCCAGATCGAAGAAATGGTCGAACCAAAGGAATGTCATGAAGTGCAGGAAAGCGTAGAAGAACGCAAACAGCCCGAACATGCGGCGCAGCCTGACCAGCCAGTTGGCGCCCGTCAGCCTGCGCAGCGGCGTCACCGCCAGCGTGATGCACAGGAAGTACAGCGTCCAGTCGCCAGTGCCGTGCGTGATGAACGCGAGCGGGTCGACCAGCCGGCCAGCAACCGTCAGCCACGCCATGCGCGCCAGCGGCACCAGCGCCAGCACGAAGATGGCCGCCTTGATCAGCGCAAGCTGGCGGGGACTCGGATTGATCGCCATGTCAGAAATACTTCTTCAGGTCCATTCCGCTGTACAGCGATGCGACCTCGTTGTAGCCGTTGAACATCAGCGTCTTGCGCTTGCGCTGGAAAAAGCCGTCCTCACCGATGCGGCGCTCGGTCGCCTGTGACCAGCGCGGGTGGTCGACGTTCGGATTCACGTTCGAATAAAAGCCGTATTCGGTGGGGCCAGCCACCATCCAGGACGTGTTCGGCTGGTCTTTCCTGAAACGGATACGCACGATCGACTTGGCCGACTTGAAACCGTACTTCCACGGCACCACCACCCGCACCGGCGCGCCATTCTGGTTCGGCAGCACCTGGCCGTACATGCCGACGGTGAGCAGCGCCAGCGGATGCATCGCCTCGTCCATGCGCAGGCCCTCGACATACGGCCAGTCGAGCACGTGGCTTCGCACGCCCGGCATCTGGCGCGGGTCGGCCAGGCTGATGAATTCGACGTACTTGGCGTTGCCCGTCGGCTCAACCTGCTTGATCAGGTTTGAAAGCGAAAAGCCGATCCACGGTATGACCATCGACCAGCCCTCGACGCAGCGCAAGCGGTACACGCGCTCTTCCAGCGGCGCGAGCTTGATGAGGCTGTCGATGTCCAGCGTGACCGGCTTCTTGACCTCGCCCTCGATCGCCACCGTCCACGGCCGCGTGCGCAGCGTTTGCGTGTTGTCGTGGGGATCGGACTTGTCGGTGCCGAACTCGTAGAAATTGTTGTAGCTGGTCGCGTCCGTGAACGTCGTCTGTTGCTCGGGCGTTCTGTATGCCGGATTGGGTTGCGCCGCCAACTTTTGCAACGCGGCGCCTTGCGCAAAGGCTTGGCGGTTGGCCAGCTCCCACAGCGCGCTGCCGGCCGCCGCGCCGGCGGCGATCCGCGCGAGGAACTTGCGCCGCTCTTCGTATATTTCGCGTGGCGTGATTTCGGATGCGAACGGCAAGTCGCGGCCGTTCGGACTGCGTTTGATCAGCATGGCTTACTCCAGCAAGACAGTGACGTGTGCTTGGTTATAGAAAATACTACACACATTACACCATCTTGCAGGAGCTTTAAGCGCCATTACAGCCGCTTACAGTTTGCCGTAGGAATGCAGGCCCGACAGGAACATGTTAACGCCGAGGAAGGCGAACGTGGTCACCAGCAGGCCGACCAGCGCCCACCAGGCAGCCGCGCGCCCACGCAGGCCCGACATCAAACGCATGTGCAGCCAGGCGGCGTAGTTGAGCCATACGATCAGGGCCCAGGTTTCCTTCGGGTCCCACGACCAGTAGCCGCCCCAGGCGTCGGCCGCCCACAGCGCGCCCAGGATGGTGGCGACGGTGAAGAACGCAAAACCGACCGAAATCGCCTTGTACATCACGTCGTCCAGCACTTCGAGCGACGGCAGGCGATCGGCCAGGATGCCGTGCGACTTGAGCAGGTAGGCGCTGCCGACCATGGCCGCCAGCGCAAAGGTGCCGTAGCCGATGAAGTTGGCCGGCACGTGGATCTTCATCCACCAGCTCTGCAGCGCCGGGACCAGCGGCTGGATCTCGGCCGCATCGCGCGATACTGTGTACCACAGCAGGAACCCGACCGCTGCCGAGATCACCAGCAGCACGAACGGACCCAGCTGCCGTGTGGCGTAGCGCTGCTCGTAGTACAGGTAGAACAGCGCGGTGATCATCGAAAACAGGATGAACACTTCGTACAGGTTCGAAACCGGAATGTGGCCGACGTCGCTGCCCAGCAGGTAGGATTCATACCAGCGCATCATCATGCCGGTAAAGCCGAGCACCACCGCGGCCCAGCACAGCTTGGAGCCGACCGCGGCGCCGAACGGCGAGCGGGCGACCAGGCTCAGCCAGTAAAACGCGGTCGAGAACACGAACAGCGCGCTCATCCACAAAATCGCGGACTGGCTCGAGAGTGCATACTTGAGGAAGAACCTCTGGTTGGCCGCGGCGAGCGAACCGCCGTAGAGTGACACGCCCCACAGCGACAGCGCCGCCACCAGCGGGATCAGCCAGCGCACCGACTTGAAGTGCCAGCCGAGCGCGGCGAACGTGGGCGCGGTCAGCAGCAGGATCGCCTGCTCGTAGCCGTCCATGTAGCTGCCGTAGCGTTGCAGCGCGAACACGGCAGCGGCCACCAGGCCCAGGCCGTATAACCAGTCGAACACCGACAGTCGTCGGAAATAACCTGGCTGCTCCCGGTAGATGTCGGTTTGCGCCTCGGTCCGCGTTGCTTCCGATAATTCCATTGTCTTCTCCAGTCCGTCTGCTTTGCTCCAGCTTACGCCGATTGCGGCAGCTTGGTTTTCAACTCGTCGAACTCCCGTTCGAAATCAAGCGTCTTGCGCTGCGTGCTCATTGCCATCAAGGCATGGGCGCCCTGCCCGTCGTCGCGCACCCACACCCACAGCCGCCGGTCACGGATGTAGAACATCGCGAACACGCCGGCCACCAGCAACAGGCAGCCCAGGTAGACCACTTTCTTGCCCGGCGAGCGCGTTACCTGCAACACCGACGCCTTCACTTCAACGAAATCATCCAGTTGCAGGTAGACAGGGGCGCCATAAAAAAAGCTGTCCGACAAGGCGTTGGTGGCCAGTTGCAAAAAGCGGCCATGCGCATCGGTCGGCTCGGCCGCCGGCAAGCCGTCGCGCTCGCGCGCCACTTGCCACAGTTCCCACACCGAACCGTTGAGCATTTTCATGAAGATGTTGGCAGCCTTCTCCTGTTCCGCAGCGGGAATCTTTTCCAGGAAGCGCGATACGCCCATGAAGCCGCCCTGGCTGCCCTCGCCGGCAAAGATGCCCAGCGTCTTGAAGGCCGATTCCTGCAATTGCGCGGCAAGTTGCTGCTCTGCAGCGCCCTGCGCTGCCGGCATCGTGCGCAGCGCGTAGCGGCGCGCCGCCTCCGCCCGCAGGCCGGGGTCGGCCAGCGCGGCGCGCAGGCGCATCCATTCGGTCACGCCGTGCTGGTCGTCGGCCGGGATGCGCAGGAAGCTGAACGGGTCGGCCGGGCTGCTGCGCACGCCCGCCAGGTACACCTGCGCGCCATCAAGCATGACCGGCTGCATGTAGTTGAGGAACTCGCGCGCCTGGCCGGTCTGGTCGCGCAGCTTGTACTGCACGCTCGGACCGACATTTTTCAAATCCTTGTTGTTGGCGTTCTTGGCGGCCGAACCGGATGCCTTGCCCAGCGTGCTTGCTACCTGTTCGTCGAACGACTGGCCCTTGGTCACCGCGCGCACGTCTTGCCCGGTGTTCACGTTTTCGACGTTGAACGGGCGAAAAGCCGACCACTCGACCGACCAGGCCTGGCCGCCACGCTTGAGGTCGGTGGCGCTGCCGACCTCGCCAGCGATCGGGAATGTCTTGCTGTCGGTGCCGGTCATCGGGTAGCCGACGAGCTTGAGCTTGCTGCCGCCGTCCTCAATGCCCGACTGGTACACGGCGATGCCCTTGTAGATCAGCGGTTCGTTGACCTTGATCGTGGCCGGGAACGACTTGCCGGTTTCATGATCCCGCACCACGACTTCGCTCGCGAACAGCTTGGGCATCCCGGTCGAGTAGAAGTCGACGATGAACTTGTTCAGGTGGATGGTGAACGGCAACTCCTGGATCAATACCCCGTTGCCCTGGTTAATGACCGCAGTATTGCTGCTCTGCCCCTCGGGAATCAAGGTGTTGCCACGGAAGGTAGGGTTGCCCAGGCCAAGCCGATGCTGTTCCGGGATCTGGGCAATGATGCCGCTGCCGTCAAACGGCTTCTTGCCCATGAACCATTCTTGGAAACGGATGGCCAGGTCGGAATCGAGCGTGCCGCCGATCAGGATCACGATAATCGCGGAATGCGCAAAGATGTAGCCGAACTTGTTGCCGGCGCCCTTCTTGGCGCTGACCAGCGTGGCCTCGCCCTTGTCGACGATCTTGACCCCGTAACCCGCATGGCGCAGGCGCGCGGCGGTTCTTTCCGCAAGCTGCGTGCGCGCAATCGGCGCGCGCCACTCGACCTTGTGATGAAAATTCTTCAGCGACTGTTCGCGCACATGCTCACGCCAGCTGCGCATGTCGTGCAGCATCTTGGGCGCATTGCGGATGATGCACAGGCTGGTCGAGACGATCAGCACGAACAGGATCAAGAGGAACCACCAGGTCGAATAGACCGCGTAAAGGCCGAGCTTGTTGAAAATCTCGAACCAGAACGGGCCGAACTGGTTCACATAGTTCGGCATCGGTTCGTTCTGCTTGAGCACGGTACCGATCACGGCTGCGATCGAGATCATCGTCAACAGGCTGATCGCAAAGCGCATCGACGAGACAAGCTCGACCACTTCGGCCAGGCCACGGCGCCGCGTGTTCAATTCAATTCCGGTGGTACTCATTGTTCAAGGATTCGTAGTATTCGGCAATGCCCGCGCAGCAGCATACAACAAAAAGGGCAGCCCGCTTACGCTGCCGCCCTTCATTACTACCGCATTTTTGGCCGAACCTATTTGAGGCCGGCGATGTAATCGACAACCGCCTTCATTTCTTCGTCCGACATGCGCTGTGCCAGCGTGGTCATCTGCGGGCTGTTCTTGCGCGCGCCGCTCTTGAACGCCTGCAGCTGGGCGAAACTGTAGTCCTGGTTCTGGCCTGCCAGGCGCGGGTACTGGATCGGCACGCCGGCGCCGATCGGTCCATGGCAGCTCGCGCAAGCGGCCACGCCCTTGGCGGCGATGCCGCCACGGTAGATATTGCGGCCCAGCTCGACGGTGTTCTTGTCGTGCGCGGCGCCCGGTTTGGGCTGCTGCTTGGCCAGGTAGGCGGCGATGTCCTTCTTCTCCTGGTCGGAGAGCTGCTTGGCAATGGGGCTCATGATCGCGTTGTTGCGGCTGGGCGTGGTGAAGTCGACCAGTTGCTTGTAGGTGTAGGCTTCGAACTGGGCCGCGAGCTTGGGATTGGCTGCGATGGTCGAGTTGCCGCCAGCGCCGTGGCAAGCCACGCAGGCCGGGATGCCGCGCGCAGCATCGCCCGATTCGAACAGCGTGCCGCCCTTGGCCACATCGGGCTTGGCGGCCGCAGGCTGCTGTGCAGACGCAGCCCCTGCCAACGCCAGGGTTGCAACCAACAAGGATTTCACAAACGGGACCGAGATTCGATTCATTCAACCACCTTAAAGTCAAAAAAAATTCAGTTTTTCTTGCAAGTCACGCCCAGGCATGACTCAGGTGAAGCCGCTTCCCTTGCCGGTGCGCCTCCCCAAGGCGACGCAACGTCAGATAACCCCTTATTGTACAATAGCTTTGTTTCTCCAACGCTCATTTAGTTGTCTCTTTCGCCTCATTCATGTCCAAACTCTGGCAAGCCCGTTTCTTCACGACCGTCAACCAACTGCGCGACCTGCCATCGACGCGGGTGCCGGAAATCGCTTTCGCCGGACGTTCGAACGCGGGCAAGTCGACGGCGATTAATATCCTGACCAACCAGAAGGGCCTGGCCTTTGCGTCCAAGACGCCGGGCCGCACCCAGCACATCAACTTCTTCTCGATCGGCGGCGCGCATGTGGGCCAGCACCGCAACGACCCGGTGCGCATGGACGAGCTGCAGGCGCTCCTGGTCGACCTGCCCGGCTACGGCTATGCGGAAGTGTCGGGCGGCGCCAAGCTGCACTGGCAAAAGCTGCTGGGCGACTACGTCCAGCGCCGCGAGCAGCTGGCCGCGCTGGTGCTGATCATGGACTCGCGCCGCCCGTTCACCGAGCTCGACGTGCAAATGCTCGAATGGTTCGCGCCGACCGGCAAGCCGATCCACTGCATCCTGACCAAGGTCGACAAGCTCAACCGCAACGAGGCGACCAACGTGCTGCGTCAGGCCAGGCAGGTGCTCGACAGCTATGTCGACGAGGAAGGCAACGGGTTCCCGTTCACCGTGCAGCTGTTCTCGGCCTTAAAGCGCGTGGGCGTGGAAGAAGCGAACGACAAGATCATTGAACTGCTCGGCCTGGCGGAAGACGATGCCCAGGCTGCCCCTGCTCCACCGGACAATGAATAGCAGCAACCAGGTTCACGATCAATCTTTCGGGACACACACAATGCCAATCATTACCCCTGCCCAGTATCCCACCGCCCGCATGCGCCGCATGCGCCGTGACCCGTTCTCGCGCGCCCTGATGCGCGAAAACACGATCACCGCCTCCGACCTGATCTACCCGGTGTTCATCCTCGACGGCGTCAACCAGCGCCAGCAGGTTGCCTCGATGCCGGGCGTCGAGCGGGTGTCGGTCGACCTGCTCCTGAAGGTGGCCGAAGAGTGCGTGGCGCTGGGCATTCCGGTGCTGGCATTGTTCCCGGTGATTGACCAGTCGCTCAAGACCTATGACGGCGTCGAGGCGACCAACCCGGACGGCCTGGTGCCGCGCGCTGTGCGCGAACTGAAGCGCAACTTCCCGGAACTGGGCGTGCTGACCGACGTGGCGCTCGACCCGTACACCACGCATGGCCAGGACGGCCTGCCGGACGAGACTGGCTACATCGTCAACGAAAAGACGATCGCGATGCTGACGCGCCAGGCGCTGGCCCAGGCCGAGGCGGGCGTGGACGTGGTGGCGCCGTCGGACATGATGGACGGGCGCATCGGCGTGATCCGCAACGCGCTGGAAGAACAAGGCTTCATCCACACCCGCATCATGGCCTATTCAGCCAAGTACGCTTCAAGCTTCTATGGCCCGTTCCGCGAAGCCCTGGGTTCAGCGGCAAACCTGGGCAAGGCCGACAAGAAGACCTACCAGATGGACCCGGCCAACAGCGACGAGGCGCTGCGCGAAGTGGCGCTCGACCTGGCCGAAGGCGCGGACATGGTGATGGTCAAACCGGGCATGCCCTACCTGGACGTGGTGCGCCGCGTGAAGGATGAGTTCAAGGTGCCGACCTTCGCCTACCAGGTGAGCGGCGAGTACGCGATGCTGCAGGCTGCATTCCAGAATGGCTGGCTCGACCGCGACAAGGTGACCATGGAATCGATGATGGCGTTCAAGCGCGCCGGAGCGGATGGGGTGCTGACCTATTTCGCGCTGGAGATCGCGCGCATGCTCAAGGCTGGCGCGTAAGCGACATTCCTCGGCAAAAAGGCCGCGCCCTGGATTGAACAGGCGTGGCCTTTTTTCATACCCGTTGCCGACGGGTAGCCGTAACGTGAATCACTGGCGCACTAAAAATAGCACGTCGTTCCCGGGCTCGGCGCCCCCCTTGGCGGGAACCCATGCTGAGCGTCATGTCACGCTGCCTATGGGTCCCCGCCAAGGGGGGCGCCGAGCCCGGGGACGACGATTTTTGGGGCAGACTATCGTTGTTATTTCCCCCCAACCGCTTCCTGCAACCCCTGCACGAACTGCGCGCCCTGCTTGACCTGCGCCGTCGATCCCTTCAACGCAGCCCCGATCGGTTCAGCGCGCCCACCGAGGCAGTTGCCGAGGAAATTCTCCGCGACGGCGTTGAACGCGATGTTGTTGACCGGCCGTGCGAAGCCATGGCCTTCGTCCGGGAACACAACATAGGTCACCGGAATGCTCTTGGCGTTCATCGCGGCAACGATCTGGTCCGATTCACGCACGTTCACGCGCGGGTCGTTGGCGCCCTGACCGATGAGCAGCGGGCGCACAATCTTGTCGGCGAAGTTCAGCGGCGAGCGTTCCTTGAGCATGGCGCGGCCCGATTCGGTCGTCGGGTCGCCCATGCGCCGGTAGAACTGCTGCTTGAACGCCTCCCAATACGGCGGAATGGTCTCCAGCAGCGTGAACAGGTTCGACGGCCCGACGATGTCGACGCCGCAGGCAAAGGCCTCGGGAGTAAATGTCAGCCCGGCCAGCGTGGCGTACCCGCCGTACGAGCCACCCATGATCGCCACCTTGTCGCGCGTCGTGATGCCGTTGGCAACCGCCCAGTCGACTGCGTCGAGCAGGTCGTCATGCATCTTGCGACCCCACTCCAGATTACCCTTGGCGATAAACTCCTTGCCGAACCCGGTGGAGGCGCGGAAGTTGACCGACAGGACAGCGTAGCCGCGATTGGCCAGCCATTGGTGATAGGAGTGGTAGCCGTAGCTGTCGCGGCCCCACGGGCCGCCATGGACGAACAGCACCATCGGGACCGGCCGTTCGGCCTTGCCGCTACCCTGCGGATCGGCGCTCTTGGGCAGGCTCAGGTAGGACACCAGCGTCAATCCGTCGCGGGCCTGGATTTCTTGCGGGAACATCGGCACCAGCGGGGCGCCTTCCAGTTCAGGCCTGCTCACGTACAGCTTGGTCAGGCGCTTGCCCTTCCGATCGTACAAATAGGTGGCGGCGGGCGCCGAGACCGTGTCGACCGCCACCGTCCATTTGTCGTCCTTGTCGCTGCGGGACGTTACGCTGAACTGCCCCTTCAACTCTTTCTCGAGAAAATCAAGGTCGGCCTTGATCGACGGATCGATCGGGACGTACTCACGCTTGAGCACTTCCAGTTCATAGGCCTGGATGCGCCCGGTGCGCACGTCGAACAGTCCCGAGGTGATATCGGCACGGACATCCGTCGCGATGACCGTGGGCTTGCCCGACGCCACATCCTGCGCGATCAGGGCGGCCGTGTCACGCCCGCGCGAATCCCTCCAGTAGAGCGTCTTGCCATCAGTGGTGAATCCCAGCGGGGCGGTCGTAAGCGAATCTTCCAGGCCAACCTGGCCGATGGGAGAGTTCTCGACCTTGCCGTTGCTGATGCGGTAAAAATCGTTGCCGCCGTCTTTGCGTGCCTTTGCGGCAAGCCGCAGATTGAGGCTTTCGTCGCTGAAGAATTCGGCATAGCCATCGTTCTTGTACACGAGCGTCAGCTTGCCGGTGGGCAGATGGAGGCTGTAGACATCGTGCCAGCGCGGGTCGCGGTTATTGACGGCAATGAGGATGCGGTCCTTGACCTGGCGGCTGATGTTGACCAGTTGCACGCGGGTCTTCTCGAACGGGGTGTAGAGGGTTTGCTTGCCGCTCACCACATCCACGCCATACAGGAGGAAGTTTTCGTCCCCGCCCTTGTCATTGATAAACAGCAGCGTCTTCGAATCGGGCGACCAGAACGCGCTGCGGATCGGCCGCGTTTTCTCGTCCGTCAGCGCCCGTGCTGCGGACGGGTCGGCGAGGGGCGCAACCCAGACGTTGAGCACGCCGTCGCGCGGTGCGATCCATGACAGCCATTTGCCGTCAGGGCTGACACGGCCGGCGGTCTTGGTGGGGTTGCCAAAGAGCTTGGCACGCTCGATCAGCGGCGTGTCCGCAGGGGACGCGGCGGGGGCCTGTGCATAAACCGGAACAATAACTGCGACAGACAGTGCAATCAGGATGGAACGGAGCATACACACCTCACTAAAGGGATGAGTGCTCCATGGTATGTTATTTTTGGTATTGAAATAAAGAAAATTATTGTTTATGCAGCATCACCGCTTCACCGGCGGTTTGTACTCCGGGAACATTTCCTTCATGAGGAAGGCCATCAGCTCCGGCTCATCCTTGGGCCGCGCGCTCATCGTGATCACCTTGCCCAGGCGGTGCGATTCCCACGGGAAGTCGCCGGGGCGCTCCCTGCGGATCAGCTCGATCATCTTCTTCACCACCGCGGTCTCGAGGTCCTGCTCGTTGCCCTGCTCGACCGTCACCTGCGTCAGCCAGCGCTGCTTGAAGTTCGGGTTCCAGCCGCGGAACTTCAGGTCCATGCTGTGGAACGTCCGATTCGATGTGGAGAACACGCCGCCGTTCTCGTTGCGGTCGTCGCGGCTGCGGCCGTTGACCGCCGCGATGTTGGCCAGCGCGTTGCGCATGCCGCGCGCCTCGTCGGTTTCTTCAACCGCCTGGCTCGGTTCGGGCGCCCCGCGCTGCCTACGGCGCGCGTCGATGGCGGCCTGCAGGTCCACCGCCTGTGGCGTTTCCTGCACCTCTTTCTTGGGCTCGACCTTGGTCACCTCGACCGGTTTTTCGTTCGGCAGCGTGATCGTGTTGGGCAGCCGCTGCACGTGCACCACCTCGGGCGGCGCGCTCTTGTGCGGTTTGGTCTTGGGCGTGTTCTTCGGGGCCTGTTCCTGCGGCCGGGGTTTCGGCTTGCCGGGGCTCGGGGCAACCCAGACGATCTCGCCGCTAGCGGGCGGTGTCGAGCGCTCGCGCTTCACTTTCGGCTGGAACAGGTAGATCGCGATCAGCATCAGGTGCAGCAGAACCGTGACGATCAGGCCCGTGCGCCGGTTGCGCCCGCCGCCATAGGACGGGCTGGACGAAACGCCGGGCAGCGGCTGGCCGCAATGCGCGCAAATGCCGCTGCTGTCGGTCGAGATGTGGGAATGATCGCGCAAAGGTGAATCCAGTGTTCAGGTAGCGACGTGGGCATAATCGAAGCCGAGTGCGGCAGTCTATCCGTTTTGGACAAGGTGCGCACGCAGCAGGGCTAGCCAAAGCTTACAGCGAGCCCTTCCTGATGGATGTTACAGTATGTTTCCGTGTCGGTGACCGCTGGTTGCGAAGCGCCCGTCCCGCCCGAGGGCAAAGGACGGGCGCCGGCTCAGGCTACGCGGATGGTGCGTGCCCTGGCCAGCTCCTTGTGCTCATGCGCCTGTTCGGCCTGCGCAAGCTGCTCGTCGCTCATCGGACCGCTGCCGCTGTACCGGTCGAGGAACAGGTAGATCACCGGCGTGATGTACAGGGTGATAACCTGCGAGAAGATCAGGCCGCCGCACACGGCCAGGCCCAGCGGCTGGCGCAGTTCGGCGCCGGCGCCCATGCCCAGCGCGATCGGCAGCGCACCCATCAGCGCGGCCAGCGTGGTCATCAGGATCGGGCGGAAGCGCAGCACGCACGCCTCGCGGATCGCCTTTGCCGGCGTCATTCCCTGGTTGCGCTGGGCGTCGAGCGCGAAGTCGATCATCATGATCGCGTTCTTCTTCACGATACCGATCAGCATCAGGATGCCGATGATCGCGATCATCGTCAGGTCCAGGCCGAACAGGCGCAGCGTCAAGAGCGCGCCGACCGCCGCCGACGGCAGGCCGGCCAGGATCGTCAGCGGGTGGATGAAGCTTTCATACAGCACGCCGAGCAGCACGTAGATCACGCCGACCGCCGCGATAATGAGGATCAGTTGGCTCGACTGCGAATCCTGGAACACCGCCGCGTCGCCGCCGTACTTGGTGATGATCGAGGCCGGCAGCTTCATGTCGCGCCCCATCTGGTCGATCGCCGCGGTCGCGTCCCCCAGCGGCACTTCCGGCGCCAGGTTGAACGACAGCGTGATCGCCTGCAGCTGGCCCTGGTGGTTGACCGCCAGCGGGCCGACGGTGCGCTTGACCGTCGCAATCGAGGACAGCCGCACCAGCTGGCCGGTCTTGCTGCGCACCGAAATGCGCGAGAGCGCCTCGTCGAACTGGCGGTCGGCGGTGGCCGCCTCCAGGATCACGTAGTAGCTGGCGGCGGTCGAGTAGATGGTCGAGACCTGGCGCTCGCCGAACGCGGCGTACAGCGCGCTGCGCACGTCGGACATCTGCACGCCGAGCAGGTTGGCCTTGTCGCGGTCGATGTCGAGCGAAGCCTGCAGGCCCTTGTTCTGCGAGTCGCTGGTCACGTCGCGGAACAGCGGGTTGGACTTCATGCGGTCGAGGAACTCGTTGGCCCAGTTGCCGATGTCGCCACCCGAGACGCTCTGCAGCGTGTACTGGTAGCGGCTCTTGCTCTGGCGGCCGCCCAGCTGCAGGTTCTGCACCGGCGACATGTACACGTTCACGCCGGCGATCTTGTGGGTTGCCTTGCGCAGGCGGTCGAGCACCTGCGGCATCTTGGGACGTTCGGACCGGGGCTTAAGGACCAGGAACATGCGGCCGTTATTGCCGCCGCCCGTGAACGAGGTCACGTCCTGCACCGCGGGGTCGGCCATGATGGTCGAGGAGACCTTCTCCTGCAGCGCCAGCAGGGCGGCGGACGAGATGTCCTCGGACGCTTCCACTGTCACCCGGATCTGGCCCAGGTCCTCCTCGGGGAAAAAGCCCTTGGGGATGGTGGTGTACAGCACCACGGTCAGCACGAAGGTGCCGACCGCGATCAGCAGCACCACGGTGCGGTGCGCCAGCGCCATGTCGAGCGTCTTGGCGTAGCCGTCGCGCAGGCGGGCGAACCCGGCTTCGAAGTGGCGCGTGACGAAGCCGCCTCCGCTGTGCCCATGCGCGTCGTGCGCGGACAGCAGGCGCGAGGACAGCATCGGCACCAGGGTCAGCGACACCGCCGCCGACACCAGGATCGACAGCCCGACCACCACCGCGAATTCGTGGAACAGCAGGCCGATCACGCCCGGCATGAAGAAGATCGGAATGAACACCGCGACCAGCGACACCGAGATCGAGACGATGGTAAAGCCCATCTCGCGGGACCCTTCGAGGGCGGCGCGCATGGTCTTTTTGCCCATCTCCATGTGGCGCACGATGTTCTCGAGGACCACGATCGCGTCGTCGACCACCAGGCCGACCGCGAGCGTAATGCCAAGCAGCGAAACGTTGTCCAGGCTGTAGCCGAGCCAGTAGAACAGCGACAGCGCACCCAGCAGCGAGATCGGCATCGTGACGGCCGGGATGAAGGTCGCGGCCACGCGGTGCAGGAACAGGAAAATCACCAGCACCACCAGCGACACGGTCAGCGCCAGCGTGATGTTCACGTCGTGGATCGCCTCGCGGATCGAGACCGAGCGGTCGTTGACCAGGTTGATCTTGATCGAGGCCGGCAGCTGCGACTGGAAGCGCGGCAGCAGGTGGCGCACCGCGTCGACCACCTTGACGGTGTTGGCGTCCGGCTGGCGCTGCACCAGCAGCACGATCGAGCGCTCGCCGTTGTAGCTGCCGTAGGCCTTGACCGACTGGTAGCTGTCCTCGACCTCGGCCACGTCCTTCAGGCGCACCGGCTCGCCGTTGCGGGTGGCGACGATCAGGTCGGCGAATTCGGCCGCGCGCTGCATCTGGGCGTTGCCCTTGATGGTCAGCGTCTGGTTCGGGCCGTCGATGATGCCCAGCGGCGTGTTGGAGTTGGCCGTGCGCAGGGCAGTGGCCAGTTCGTCCATCGTCAGGTTACGCGCGTTCATCAGGTCAGTCTTGGCGCGCACCCGCACCGCGAACTTCTTGCCGCCGTTGACCGACACCTGTGCCACGCCCGGCAGGGTGGAAAGCGCGGGCGAGACCAGGTTCTCGGCGTAGTCGTTCAGCTCCGACAGGTTCATCGACGGCGAGGTCATCGTCATGAACAGCACCGGCGCGTCGGCCGGGTTGACCTTGCGGTACGAAGGCAGGTCCGTCATCTCCTGCGGCAGCGAGCGCTGGGCGCCGAGCAGCGCCGCCTGCACGTCGATCGCGGCGACGTTGACGTCGACCGACGGATCGAATTCGAGCGTCAGCGAGGTGTTGGAGAGGGAGCTGGTCGAGGTGATCAGGTTGATGCCGGCGATCGTCGAGAACGCCTTCTCGAGCGGCAGCGCGACCGAGGACGCCATCGTCTCCGGGCTTGCGCCCGGCAGGTTGGCGTTGACGTTGATGACCGGGGTGTTATAGCTGGGGAGCGCCGCGACCGGGATGTGGAAGTAGGCCAGCACGCCGACCAGCACCAGGCTGATCGACAGCAGCACCACCATCACCGGGCGGCGGATGCACAGTTCGGACAGGTTCATGCGGCCGCGCCCTTCCCGCCCCTGGCGCCGCCAGGTTTGCCGCCACGCTTGCCTGCACCGCCGCCGTGCTTGCCTTCGCCATCGCCGGCGCCGGCCAGGCGCACCTTGCCGCCGGGGCGCAGGTTCTGCTTGCCCTCGGTGACGATCGTCTCGCCCCCAGCCAGGCCGGTGACCGCGGCGCTGGGGCCGAACGCGTGCACCTTCTCGACCGGCGCCAGGCGCGCGGTGTGGTCAGCCTCGACCACGTACACGTAAGTGCCCTTGGCGTTGATGATGATCGCGTTTTGCGGGATCACCACCGCATCCTTCAGGGTGCTCACCGTGACACGAGCGTTGACGTACTGGCCCGGCCACAGGCTGGTGTCGGCATTGGCAAACTGGGCCTTCACGCGGATCATGCCGGAAGCCGGGTCGACCGCGTTGTCCACGAAACTGAGCTGGCCGGTCGCCGGTTGGCCATCGGCGCCGGCGCGCGCCTCGACTTCGACCTTGCCGCGCTTTTGCGCCGCCAGCAGCGCCGACAGCGACGATTCAGGCAGCGTGAACGCGACGTCGATCGGGTCGAGCTGGGTGATCGTGGTGAGCGAAGTGGACATCTGTACCAGGCTGCCCGGGTAGACGTTGATCGCGCCCACGCGGCCGCTCATCGGTGCGGAAATCGCGGTGTAGCTGGTAGCGACAATGCTGGCCTGGGCGGCCGCCATGTCGGACTTGAGCACGGCGCGCGCGGCATCGACCTGGCTCTTCAGGCTGTCGACCGCGCTCTGGGCGATGAACTTTTGCGCGAACAGTTCCTGGCTGCGCTTGTACTGGCGCTCGAGATCGGCCAGCGTGGCCTGGTCGCGCGCTACCTGCGCCTGGGCCTTTTCAAGGTTGGCGCGGTCCGCGCGATCATCCAGCGTGAACATCAGCTGGCCCGCCTTGACGAACTGGCCTTCCTTGATGTGGACCGCACGGATGGTGCTGGTCGTCTGCGGACGCAGATCGACGGTACGGATCGGCGTCACGGTGCCGTTGGCGATCACCACCACCGGCACATCCTGGCGAACCGGCGTCACCACGTTGACCACGGTCGGACCCTGCGCCCCCCTGCCTCCCTTGCCGCCACCACCACCGCCGCCGCCACCGGCCCGGGCCTCGGCTGGCGTGCCGCTACCGTGATTGAAATACCATGCTGCGGCGCCGGCGAGCACGATCACGCCGACGATAAGTCCCACACTATTCTTCTTCATTCTGATCCCTGGCCGCTTTGCCGCGGCTTATTCATTACGTATCGGATGCTTCCACGCTGTCCAGGCCGCGTGGTCCGACATTGTCGCACACGTATGTTTCGCTAAAGTGTCATTTTCGCGAGTAATACTCAGGCAGCATCAGCGTGACTTCCAGCCCGCCCTCGGGATGGTTGAGCAAGGTGATGCTGCCGCCGTGCTGTTCGGCGATATTGCGCGCAATCGTCAGTCCCAGGCCGGTACCGCCGGACTCGCGCGAGCGCGAGGTCTCCACCCGGTAGAACGGTTCGAACACGCGCGCCAGCTCGTTATCCGGGATGCCAGGGCCGGCGTCGCGGATGCGGATGCGGGCCGCGCCGCCCATACGGTCGACCGTCACGTGCGCTTCGCGTCCGTATTTGACGGCGTTGTCGATCAGGTTCCCAAGGCAGCGCCGCAGGTCCATCGGCCGGCCCAGCACCGCCATGCCGGCATGCCCGCTCAAGGTCGCGTTCTGGCCGGCGTCGATGGCGTCGGAGCACACCGAATCGAGCAGCGAATCGAGGTCGAGCATCTGCATGGTTTCGGTGGTGTCCATGCTGCGCGCCAGGTCCAGGCCCTCGCGCACCATCGCCTGCATTGCCGACAGGTCGCCGATCAGGCGCTGCTGCAGCTCGGGGTCGGATACCTTCTCCAGGCGCAGGCGGATGCGAGTGAGCGGTGTCTGCAGGTCGTGCGTGATCGCGGCCAGCATCTGCGTGCGCTGCAGGATGTACGTGCGGATGCGCGCCTGCATCGCGTTGAACGCGGCGCTGGCCTGGCGGATCTCGCTGACCCCGGTCAGCTCGAGCGGCGCGTGGTTGATGTCGTTGCCCAGGTCCTTGGCGGCCTGCGCCAGCTGCTTGAGCGGCCGGGTGGTCATGCGTGCAACCAGGTAGGCGAGGAAGGCAATACTGACCAGGAACAGCGCGATCACGGCCTGGTAGTTGCCCTGCGGCGGAGCCAGGTTGGCGCGCGGCGGCAGCAACGACAGGCGCACCTCCTCGCCATCGCGCAGGCGCACGTTCAGGCTCTCGCACGAACCACGCCAGCGCAGGCTCATGAGGCCGAACAGCACCGGCTGGTGGGCCGGGCCTTCGCACGCGGCCGGACGCTGGCTCGACGATTCGATCGTATAGGCCTTGCCCAGGCGCGCGGCCAGGGCAGCGGCGAACTCGCTCTGCGACCCCTTCGGCAGCGCTGCGCCCAGCTCGATCTTCAGGCCCGGGCGGCTGGCCACGGCCAGGTAGGCCTGGCGCGCGGAGACCGGCACGATCTCGGTGGCCATGATGATCTGTTCGGCGCGCTCGAGCATGTGCTGGTCGCGCGAATCCTCCATGGCGCGCTGGCGCTCCGCATCGGCCAGCACCTGGGTCAGCGCGGCCGTGATCAGGATCCCCAGCAGCAGGGTGACGAACACGCGGCCCGTCATCGAGCCGAGGAAAGCTTTCACGCGGCAGGCTCCACCGTTACCTGGCCGGCCAGCACATAGCCACCGTTGCGGACAGTTTTGATAATTTGCGGCATGCGCGCGTCCTCGCCCAGCTTCTGGCGCAGGCGGCTGATCTGGATGTCGATCGAGCGGTCGAACGGGTCGGCGTCCCGCCCCTGGGTGAGATTGAGCAACTGGTCGCGGTTGAGCACGCGGTTGGGGTGCTCGAGGAACACGCGCAGCAGGCGGAATTCGGCGCCCGACAGCATGATCACCACGCCGTCCGGATTGACCAGGTGGCGTGCGGTCAGGTCCAGCGTCCAGCCCGTGAAGCGCATCCGTTGCACGTTCTCCGAGGGGGCGTTGGAGGGCATCGCATGCGAACGGCGCAGCACGCTGCGCACGCGCGCCAGCAGCTCGCGCGGCTCGAACGGCTTGGGCAGGTAGTCGTCGGCCCCCATCTCCAGCCCCAGGATGCGGTCGAGCGGTTCGCCCCGGGCGGTAAGCATGATCACCGGCAGGGTCGAGTGCGCGCGCAGCTTGCGGCACAGGGTCAGGCCGTCGTCGCCGGGCAGGTTCAGGTCAAGCACGATCAGGTCGGGGCGTGCCTCGTCGAGCGCCTTCCACATGGCGCTGCCGTCGGCCGCCGCCAGGGTGCGGTAGCCGTTCGATTCAAGATAGTCGGCAAGCAGCGAGCGGATGTCGCGGTCGTCGTCGACGATCAGAATAGTAGAAGGAGTGTCCATACCTTAATTATCCTTACTTACAGACGCGCTGAACAACCAGTTTGTATCGGCATGTATAACGGCTGGTGGACGATACAAATTGATACAAAGTCTACGGCACGGGACACGCGTCCGATACACTGGCGCGACATGATGAACATGTGCACAGCAGTCGGATGCACGCCCACCACAACCCGGGCGCCCGGCGACGGGCCCCGTATTTGACACGGAAAAGGACGACAAATGAATACCTTACGCAAGCAGATTCTGATCGGCCTGGCAGCCCTGTCGATGGGCACGACCGCGGTCGGCGCAATGGCGCAGACCCAGCCGCAGCCGCAAGAAGGACGCCACGGCCACGCCATGACGATGGAGCAGCGCCAGGCCAAGATGGCCGAGATGTGGCAAAAGCACGTGACCAAGCTGCATGACTCGCTCAAGCTCACCAGCGCCCAGGAGCCGGCCTGGAACACCTTCGTGAACGCGATCAAGCCGCAGCCGATGGCCAAGCCAGATCGCGCCGCCTGGGCCGCCCTGACGGCTCCGCAGCGGATGGAGAAGATGATCGCGATGTCCAAGGAGCGCACCACGCGCATGGAATCGCATCTGGCGGCGCTGAACACCTTCTACAATCAGCTCACGCCCGAGCAGAAGAAAACCTTCGACCAGCAGACGCTGCGCAGCACCTGGGAAGGTGAACACGGCGGCTACGGCGAACACGGCATGAAGAAGGGCTGAGCAGGCCGGTAACGCATGCGCCAGGGGACACCGCGTCCCTTGGCGCGCCTTTGTGCCGGGCCCCTGCCCGGTCAATGGCGTCCGAGCGGCACCCGCAGCTTGTCTGGTTCAAAATATCCCCGCAAGCGCGCGATCTTGCCGTCGGGGTCGAATTCCAGCAGCGTGGCGCCGTCGTAGACGATCGGCTGGCCGTCCGGCCCGGTACCGTCCGAGTGCCAGAACAGCCCGGCAGTGTGATCGCCGCAGGTGATTTCGCCGAACTCGGAATGCACGGTGCCAAAGGTGCCGCGATAGGCGCGCCAGAAAGCCTTGATCTCGTCCCGTCCCACGCGTTCGCGCCCCAGCTGTTCGAGGAAGGGGTTGGTCAGCGAGGCGTCCTCCGCAAACATCTCCGCGATGCCATCGATCGCCGCTGGCTCGCCCTGCTCAAGCCGCTGCAGTTGGCCGATGAAGTGTTGGGCAGTATTCCTGACCTGCTCCTGGCTCATGCTTTCCTCCGGCGGTGGCGGTGCTCTGTCTGATCCTGTGCGCCGCTGGAAGTTCGAGCCGGTTTTGCAGGGTGGGCGGGTTTCCCGCCCACCCTACGCGGCCAAGCTAACGATGACAGCGCCTTTTGAAACGGCCGCTACGGCAGCCGCGCGAGCGAGCGCATGAACTTGGTAGCGTCCTGGTAGCCGATCACGCGGCTGTCCGGGATTTCGCGCCCGTCCCGGTCGAACATGATGATGCCCGGTGGCCCAAACAAACCGAAGCGCTTGAGCATGGCCTGGTCGTGCGCGTCGTTGGCGGTCACGTCCACCTGCAACAGTAGCGTGCCCGCCAACTTTTCCTTGACCGCCGGGTCGACGAAGGTCAGCTTTTCCATTTCCTTGCATGAGACGCACCAGTCAGCGTAAAAGTCCAGCAGCGCGGTCTTGCCGCCGCTGGCTGCGAGCGCCGCGTCGAGCTGGTCGACAGTCTTGATGCGGGTGAAGGCCAGCGCCTGCTGCTGCCCGCCACGCAGGTGCGCCAGCGGCGCCAGCGCGTCGCGGCCACCGCTGGCCACGCCGGCCAGCTGCATTGCGCCCAGCACGGCGCAAGCGGCTCCCAGGGCCATCCCAGCCCATTGTCCCCGTGCGCACAGCAGGTAGAAGCCGTAGCCAAGCAGGAGCGCGGCCCACAGCAACATCTGCGCCACCGCCGGCAGCACCGGCGACACCATCCACACCGCCATCGCCAGCATCAGCACGCCGAAGAAGCGCTTGACCGCGTCCATCCAGGCGCCGGCGCGCGGCAGCAGCGACCCGGCCGACACGCCGACCAGCAGCAGCGGAATGCTCATTCCGATCGCCATCGAGAACAGCGCCACGCCGCCGATCAGCACGTCGCGCGTCTGGCTGATGTAGACCAGCGCACCTGCCAGTGGAGCCGCCACGCAGGGCCCGACGATCAGCGCCGAGATCGCGCCCATCGCGAACACGCCGGCAAGCTTGCCCGAAGCCTGACGGCCCGAGGCGCTGGCCAGGCGCGACTGCAGCGCGGCCGGCACCTGCAGCTGGTACACGCCGAACATCGACAGCGACATCGCCACAATCAAAAGCGCGAACGCGCCCAGCACCCACGGGTTCTGCAATGTGGCCGCCAAACCCTGGCCGAGCAGGCCCGCGGCCACACCCAAAGCCGTGTAGACGATCGCCATGCCGAGCGAGTAGGTGAGCGACAGGACGAAGCCGCGTGCGCGCTTGACCTTCCCTTCGCCCACAATGATCGAAGACAGGATCGGAACCATCGGCAGCACGCAGGGCGTGAACGCCAGGCCCAGGCCAAGCAGCACGAAGGCCGGCACGATCGCCAGCAGGCGCCCGCCATGCAGCAGCGAGGCGATGCCCGACAGCTCAGAATCAGCCTGGGCTGGCGCGGCGGCCGGCGGCGCTGATGGGGCGGATTCGGTGGCGGGGCCGGCGGCCGGCGGCATGTCCACGGCAGGCGCCTCGCCCAACGCGCCGGACTGGAACGGCAGAGGTTTGCCGCCGACCGGAACACTCATCTGCGGAGTCGGGCCAACCGAACCGTTATCGGCGACCAGCCGGGCCTGCGCCTGCTGCGGCGGATAGCACAGCCCCTTGTCGGCGCAGCCCTGACCGGTGGCGGTCAGCATGAACGGACCAGCGCCCTCGACGGGAATGCGGATCGTGACGTTGCCGTGATAGGTTTCGACCTCTTTCTGGAAGGTCTCGTCGAACTTGACCTTGCCCGACGGGATCTGCGGTTCGCCCAATTTGGCGCCATCGGCGCTGAACTTGAAGCGTTCGCGGTACATGTAGTAGCCATCGGCGATGTCGTAGCTGACCACGATGGTCTTCAAGCCGTCCATGTGGGCCGAGAACTTGAAGGCCTGCTCGGGGGCGAGGAAATCGTCATCCGCGCGCGCAGCCAGCGGCGCGCACAGGCATGCCAATGCGACAAACAACAGCGCCAGGCGGCGCAACAGTGAAATGGACAGGAGATTGGTCATATTTCCAGTGATCTTGAATCCGCACCGGAATGGTACCACCCGTACCGGATCGATGTGTGACCGTGCCGCAAGGTTCGTTCCACCGGCCTCGCCCGAGGCGTAGGGTGCGCACCTGTGCGCACGCGGTCACCGCATGCTGACTTGCGGCTGCTGCTCCACTACGCTGCCTTCGCGAACCGCGTGCGCACTGGTCCTCGGCGGCCCCGCGCCCCCTACGAACTCCGATCCGTGTGCGCCAAAGAGCGCATCCGCCACCCTGGTCTGCGCAGCCGAAAAAAAACCAGGCACAAGGCCTGGTTTTTTAGCGAACGCCGGGGTGAATTACTCAGCGGTCGGTGCTTCGTCAGCTGCGGTCGGTTCCGGACGGTCGACCAGCTCGACGTAGGCCATCGGTGCATTGTCGCCAACGCGGAAGCCCATCTTCAGGATACGGATGTAGCCGCCATTGCGGTTAGCGTAGCGCGGGCCCAGTTCGGCGAACAGCTTGAGGACCATTTCGCGGTCGCGCAGGCGCGAGAATGCCAGGCGCTTGTTGGCCAGCGTGTCGGTCTTGCCCAGGGTCAGGATCGGCTCGATGACGCGACGCAGTTCCTTGGCTTTCGGCAGCGTGGTCTTGATGGCTTCATGACGCAGCAGCGAGACGGTCATGTTGCGCAGCATGGCCAGGCGGTGGGACGAAGTACGGTTCAGCTTGCGAAGGCCGTGACGGTGACGCATGGTAGTTCCTTTCGAGTTTTTACATTCCAGTTCTTCGATCGACTCATGCAAGCTGCTGCATGATCGCGGACCGGTTCAATGGTTTAAATTCCCTGCGCCGGATTGCGCGGGGCAGTACTGCAGTTGCACTTCCTGGTGTTACATCCAAAAAGGATCTGGCTCTGCCAGTCCTTTTTGGCTAATTCCAACCGAAAGTAGGGTTGTACTTTCGGTTGATTACTTTTCGAGCCCAGCCGGCGGCCAGTTCTCCAGCTTCATGCCGAGGGTCAGGCCGCGCGAAGCGAGCACTTCCTTGATCTCGTTGAGCGACTTGCGGCCCAGGTTCGGGGTCTTGAGCAGCTCGTTTTCCGAACGCTGGATCAGGTCGCCGATGTAGTAGATGTTCTCGGCCTTCAGGCAGTTCGCCGAACGGACGGTCAGCTCGAGGTCGTCCACCGGACGCAGCAGGATCGGATCGACCAGCGGTGCGCGCGACGGTGCCTCGGCGGCTGCCTCGGTGCCTTCCAGCGCGGCGAACACGTTCAGCTGGTCAACCAGCACGCGGGCCGACTGGCGGATCGCTTCTTCCGGCGTGATCACGCCGTTGGTCTCGATGTTGATGATCAGCTTGTCCAGGTCGGTACGCTGCTCGACACGGGCCGATTCCACTGCGTAGGACACGCGACGCACCGGCGAGAACGAGGCATCGAGGATGATGCGGCCGATGGTCTTGTTGGTGTCTTCCGACAGGCGGCGCACGTTGCCCGGCACATAGCCGCGGCCCTTCTCGACCTTGATCTGCATGTCCAGCTTGCCACCAGCGGTCAGGTGGGCGATGGTGTGATCCGGGTTGATCAGTTCCACGTCATGCGGCAGGTCGATGTCCGATGCCAGCACCGGGCCTTCGCCTTCCTTCTTCAGGGTCAGCGTGACGGAATCGCGATTGTGCACCTTGAACACGACGCCTTTCAGGTTCAGCAGCAGGTCGACCACGTCTTCCTGCACGCCGTCCAGCGACGAGTACTCGTGCACCACGCCGGCGATCGTCACTTCGGTCGGCGCGTAGCCCACCATCGACGACAGCAGCACGCGACGCAGCGCGTTGCCCAGCGTATGGCCATAACCACGTTCGAACGGCTCCATCACGACTTTTGCGTGACCGGCGCCGAGCGCTTCGACATCGATAATACGTGGCTTCAACAAACTATTTTGCATGAAATGTCCTTTTCAATACCCTCGGCTCGTTACACCGATAAGGCTGATGGCATTAATGTGATAAAGCCTGCCACGGGGGCAGGCACACTTCCAACGTCGTTCCCGGCATTGCCGGAAACGACTTCCCGCGGAGGCGGGAACCTATGCTGAGGCGATTTAGCCAGCTCAGCATGGATCCCCGCCTGCGCGGGGACGACTTCGTCGCGGGTTGACCGCGACGAAGTCGATTAACGCGAGTACAGTTCGACGATCAGTGCTTCGTTGACGTCGGCGGCGATCTCGTTACGCTCCGGGAACGACTTGAGCGTGCCTTCCATCTTCTTGGCATCGACCGACACCCAGGTCGGGAAGCCAACCTGCTCGGCCAGCGACAGCGCTTCCTGGATACGCACTTGCTTCTTGGCCTTTTCGCGCACGGCGATCACGTCGCCGGTCTTGACCGCGTACGAAGCGATGTTCACCACGTTGCCGTTGACCGTGAAGGCCTTGTGGCTGACCAGCTGGCGCGCTTCGGCGCGGGTCGAGCCAAAGCCCATGCGGTAGGCGACGTTGTCCAGGCGTGCTTCCAGCAGCTTGAGCAGGGTCTCGCCGGTGTTGCCCTTGCGGCGCGATGCTTCAGCGAAGTAGCGGCGGAACTGGCGCTCGAGCACGCCGTACATGCGCTTGACCTTCTGCTTTTCGCGCAGCTGGTTGCCGTAGTCCGAAGTACGGGCGCCCGACTTGACACCGTGCTGACCCGGCTTGACGTCCACCTTGCACTTGGAGTCGAGCGAGCGGCGTGCGCTCTTGAGGAACAGGTCGGTGCCTTCACGGCGCGCCAGTTTGCATTTTGGTCCGATATAACGTGCCACGTTTGTTACCTTTATAGAAAATCACGCCCCAGGGGCATCGCCACGCGATGCGACAGGCGCTAGTCCGGCTCTGACGATGAGGCCGGACGTGGCTTAAACAAAAAACCCGCCGTGAATGGGGACGGCAGGCGACAATAGCCGGGCAGTATAACCCATTTTCCAGGGCACTGCACCGGCGATTTCTTGCAGCAACCGATCTGTCGCAAACGGGCCAGGCCCGTCTGCCATCAGATGCGGCGGCGCTTCGGCGGACGGCAGCCGTTGTGCGGAATCGGGGTCACGTCCTGGATTTCGGTGATCTTGATACCCAGGTTGTTCAGCGCGCGCACAGCCGACTCGCGGCCCGGGCCCGGGCCCTTGATACGCACTTCCAGATTCTTCACGCCCGATTCCTGCGCGACCTTGCCTGCCGCTTCAGCAGCAACCTGCGCTGCGAACGGGGTCGACTTGCGCGAGCCTTTGAAACCGGCGCCGCCCGAGGTCGCCCACGACAGGGCGTTGCCCTGGCGGTCGGTGATCGTGATGATCGTGTTGTTGAACGATGCGTGGATGTGGGCGATGCCCTCGGCAACGTTCTTCTTGACTTTCTTGCGTACGCGGGCTGCTGCCGCGCTGCTCTGTTGCTTAGCCATGGTCGGTTCCTAGATTATTTCTTGAGAGCTTGTGCTGCCTTGCGCGGGCCCTTGCGGGTACGTGCGTTGGTGCGGGTGCGCTGGCCGCGGACCGGCAGGCCCTTGCGGTGACGCATGCCACGGTAGCAGCCCAGGTCCATCAGACGCTTGATGTTCATGGACAGCTCACGGCGCAGGTCGCCTTCCACGACAAACTTCGCAACTTCGTCGCGCAGCTTCTCGAGTTCGTTGTCGTCCAGTTCCTTGACCTTCTTGTTGGTCGCCACACCGGTCGCGGCGCAGATCTTCTCCGAGCGCGGACGACCGATACCGTAGATTGCCGTCAGGCCGATCACGGTGTGCTGGTGATTTGGGATGTTAACCCCTGCAATACGTGCCATTCGTTATTCCTTGAAATTAACCTTGACGCTGCTTGTGACGCGGCTCGACGCAGATGACGCGGACCACACCCTTGCGCTTGATGATCTTGCAGTTGCGGCAGATCCGCTTGACTGAAGCGTTAACTTTCATGTTTGCACTCTCTTCCTTGGATACTTAAATTTTTACTTGGTCCGGAACACGATGCGGGCGCGCGACAGGTCGTACGGCGTCAACTCCACCGTCACTTTGTCGCCCGGCAAAATACGGATGTAATTCATCCGCATTTTACCCGAGATATGCCCGAGAACCACGTGCCCGTTTTCCAGCTTTACGCGAAATGTTGCGTTCGGGAGATTCTCGAGAATCTCGCCTTGCATTTGGATGACGTCGTCTTTTGCCATTCGGTCTTGCTCTCCTAGGACGGCAACGCTTAGCGCGTCGGAATCCCGCCCTTGAAATTGGCCTTGCGCAGCAGCGATTCATATTGCTGCGACATCACATAGTTCTGCACTTGCGCCATGAAATCCATCGTCACCACCACGATAATCAGCAGCGACGTGCCGCCGAAGTAGAAAGGAACCTTCCACTTCGCGACCAGGAATTCCGGCAGCAGGCACACCAGGGTGATGTAGACCGCACCGGCCAGGGTCAGGCGCATCAGGATCTTGTCGATGTAGCGCGCGGTCTGCTCACCCGGGCGAATGCCCGGCACAAACGCGCCGCTCTTCTTCAAGTTGTCCGCCGTTTCCTTGCTGTTAAATACCAGCGCCGTATAGAAGAAGCAGAAAAACACGATCGCCACCGCGTACAACAATGCGTGGATCGGCTCGCCAGGTGCCATCGACGCTGCCAGGTCCTTCAGGAACCCGATCACCGGGTTCGAAGTATCCTTGCCGCGCGTGAACCAGTCGACGATCGTGGCCGGGAACATGATGATCGACGACGCAAAGATCGGCGGAATCACGCCTGCCATGTTCAGCTTCAGGGGCAAGTGGCTGCTCTGGCCACCGTACACCTTGTTGCCGACCTGGCGTTTCGCATAATTGACCAGAATCTTGCGCTGTCCGCGTTCCACCTTCACCACGCCCCACGTCACTGCGGCCACCAGGACCACGATGACGATGGCCGAGAAGCTGCCAATCGATCCTTTGGACACGAGGGTAAACAAGCCGCCAAGCGCGCCCGGCAGGCCTGCCGCGATACCGGCAAAAATGATGATCGAAATACCGTTGCCCAGGCCGCGTTCCGTGATCTGCTCACCCAGCCACATCAGGAACATGGTGCCGGTCAGAAGCGACACGACAGTCACGAAGCGGAACGCCATGCCCGGGTCGAGCACGAGGCCCGGCTGGGCCTCCAGCGCGACCGCGATGCCGAACGCCTGGAACAGCGCCAGTGCCACCGTGCCGTAGCGGGTGTACTGGGTGATCTTGCGGCGTCCTGCCTCGCCCTCCTTCTTCAGTGCCTCCATCTGCGGGACGACGATCGACACCAGCTGCATGATGATCGAAGCCGAAATGTAAGGCATGATGCCGAGGGCGAACACGGTAAAGCGCGACAAGGCGCCACCCGAGAACATGTTGAACATGCCCAGGAGGCCGCCTTCGTTCTGCTGGAACAGCCGAGCCAGGGCGACCGGATCAATCCCGGGGACCGGGATGTGAGCACCGATACGGTATACGACCAATGCGCCAAGCAAAAACCACAGCCGACCCCAGGGGAAGCCGGCGGCGGCGCTTTTACCAAGTTGTGAATTAGTCGCCAATTTTTGCTCCGATCAGGCAGTCGGTCACTTACGCGACCGAACCGCCAGCAGCTTCGATCGCCGCTTTCGCGCCGGCGGTCGTTTTCAGGCCCTTGAGGTTCACCGCACGGGTGAGCTCGCCGGACAGGATCACGCGGACGTCGCGGGCGACGACCGGCAGGATGCCTGCTTGCTTGAGCACCAGGATATCGATGTCGGCAACGGCCAGGCCGTTCAGTTCCGACAGGCGCACCTCGGCGCGGAACGGCGCGTTCATCGACTTGAAGCCACGCTTGGGCAGACGGCGCTGCAGCGGCATCTGGCCGCCTTCGAAGCCGACCTTGTGGAAGCCGCCCGAACGCGACTTCTGACCCTTGTGGCCGCGACCTGCGGTCTTGCCCAGGCCCGAGCCGATACCGCGGCCGACGCGACGCTTAGCGTGCTTGGCGCCAACGGCTGGTTGAATGGTATTGAGTTCCATTAGTTTCTCCGTTCGTAAGCCGAGGCTTACTCGACTACTTTAACGAGGTACGCGACTTTGTTGATCATGCCGCGGATCGCCGGGGTGTCCTGCAGCTCGGAAACCGAGTTGATACGGCGCAGGCCCAGGCCGCGCACGGTGGCGCGGTGGTCCTGGCGGGTACCGATCAGGCCCTTGACCAGCTTGACTTTGATGGTGTTTGCCATGGTGTTCCCCTTAACCCAGGATCTCTTCGACCGACTTGCCGCGCTTGGCGGCGATCTCGGCCGGAGTGCTCATTTTCGACAGGCCGTCCAGGGTCGCGCGCACCAGGTTGTACGGGTTGGAGGAACCCGTCGACTTGGCGACCACGTCGGTCACGCCCATCACTTCAAAGATGGCGCGCATTGCGCCGCCTGCGATCACGCCGGTACCCGGCTTGGCCGGCGACATCAGCACGCGCGACGCGCCGTGGCGGCCGGTGACGGTGTGCTGCAGGGTGCCGTTCTTGAGCGGGACCTTGATCAGGTTGCGGCGGGCTTCTTCCATTGCCTTTTGCACGCCGACCGGAACTTCCTTCGACTTGCCCTTGCCCATGCCGATGCGGCCATCGCCATCACCGACAACGGTCAGTGCCGCGAAGCCCATGATGCGACCGCCCTTGACCACTTTGGTCACGCGGTTGATCGCGATCATCTTTTCGCGCATGCCATCATCCGGCTTGTCGCTTTGCATTTTCGCTTGCATTTTTGCCATGACGATTCTTCCTTAGAACTTCAGACCGGCTTCGCGCGCGGCTTCTGCCAGCGCCTTCACACGGCCGTGGTAACGGAAACCGGAGCGGTCGAACGCTACTTCGGTGATCCCTGCTTTGAGCGCCTTTTCGGCGACGCGCTTGCCAACCAGGGCAGCGGCAGCGGCGTTGCCGCCCTTGCCCGTCTGACCGGCCAGCTCGGCGCGCACTTCCGCTTCCAGCGTCGAAGCCGACACCAGCACCTTGGCTTCCGGGCTGATCAGGTTCGCATAGATGTGCAGATTGGTGCGGTGCACCTGCAGGCGGTTCACGCCCAGCTGCGCAATCTTGATGCGGGTTTGGCGTCCGCGACGCAGACGCGATTCTTTCTTGTCCATCGTCAGCTCCGATTATTTCTTCTTGGTTTCTTTCAGCTTGACCACTTCGTCCGCATAGCGAACGCCCTTGCCCTTGTAAGGCTCAGGAGCGCGGTAAGCACGCACTTCGGCGGCGACCTGGCCGACTTTCTGGCGGTCGATACCCTTGATCACGATCTCGGTCGGGGTCGGGGTCGCGGCGCTCACGCCTTCCGGCATCGCGTGGATGACCGGGTGCGAGAAGCCCAGCGACAGGTTCAGCGCGTTGCCCTGCACGGCGGCGCGGTAACCCACGCCCACCAGGGTCAGCTTGCGCTCGAACCCCTTGGTCACGCCGGTGACCATGTTCGAGACCAGTGCACGCAGGGTACCCGACATCGCGTTCGATTCGCGCGAATCGTCGATGACGTCAAAGGTCAGCGTGCCGTTGTTGTGTTCTACCTTGACCAGGCCGTTGAGCGACTGGGTCAGGGTGCCCAGCGGGCCCTTGACCGTGATCGCGCCAGCGCTGATGGTCACGTCGGTGCCGCTCGGAACGGCGATCGGCATCTTAGCTACTCGAGACATCGTCTACTCCTTAAGCCACGTAGCAAATCACTTCGCCACCGACACCGGTTGCGCGTGCTTTGCGGTCGGTCATCACACCCTGCGGGGTCGAGACGATTGCCACGCCCAGGCCATTCATGACCTGAGGGATTTCGTTCTTGCCCTTGTAGATGCGCAGGCCAGGACGGGACACGCGCTCGAGGCGCTCGATAACCGGACGGCCAACGTAATACTTCAAACCGATTTTCAGTTCAGCCTTGCCACCTTCGGTGGTCACGGCGAAATCTTCAATGTAACCCTCGTCCTTCAGGACGGAGGCAATCGCAACCTTCACTTTCGACGACGGCATCGACACGGTGGTCTTCTGCACGCCCTGGGCGTTGCGAATGCGGGTCAGCATATCGGCGATAGGATCGCTCATACTCATGCTTTGTTCTCCTATTACCAGCTAGCTTTGGTCATGCCCGGGATTTCGCCACGCATGGCGAATTCGCGGAGTTTGATGCGGCCCAGACCGAATTTACGGAAGGTGCCACGCGGACGGCCCGTGATCACGCAGCGGTTGCGCTGACGGGTCGGGTTCGAGTTACGCGGCAGCGCCTGCAGCTTCAGGCGCGCTTCGTAGCGCTCTTCGTCCGACTTGGACTGGTCGTCGATGATGGCTTTCAGAGCGGCACGCTTTGCGGCGAATTTCTCCACCAGGTCTGCACGCTTCTGTTCGCGGTTGATCAGTGAAAGTTTTGCCATGCTTAGTTCCTGAACGGGAATTTGAAGGCGGCGAGCAGCGCTTTGGCTTCGTCGTCGGTCTTAGCGGTGGTGGTGATCGAAATGTTCAGACCACGCAGCGCGTCGATCTTGTCGTAATCGATTTCCGGGAAAATGATCTGCTCTTTGACGCCGATGTTGTAGTTGCCACGGCCGTCGAACGAGCGGCCATTGACGCCGCGGAAGTCACGCACGCGCGGCAGGGCCACGGTGATGAAACGGTCCAGGAATTCGTACATGCGGGCGCCGCGCAGGGTCACCATCGTGCCGATCGGGTAGCCTTCACGGATCTTGAAGCCTGCGATTGCCTTGCGCGCCTTGGTCACCACCGGCTTCTGGCCAGCGATCTTGGTCAGGTCGCCGGTCGCGTGCTCGATGACCTTCTTGTCGGCCACCGCTTCGCCCAGACCCATGTTCAGGGTGATCTTGGTCAGGCGCGGCACTTCCATCACGGACTTGTAGCCGAACTTTTCGGTCAGCTCGCCGACGATCTTATCTTTATACAGTTGTTGGAGACGGGCCATTATCTATTACCCCTTCACTACTTCGCCGTTCGACTTGAAGACGCGGACCTTCTTGCCGTCCACAATCTTGAAGCCCACACGGTCAGCCTTGCCGGCCGCTGCGTTGAACAGCGCGACATTGGACTGGTGGATCGGCATGGTTTTGTCGACGATGCCACCGGTGACACCGGTCATCGGGTTCGGCTTGACAGCCTTCTTGGCGACATTGACGCCTTCGACGATGACGTGCTCGGCATCGACGCGAGCCAGCACGACACCGCGCTTGCCCTTGTCCTTGCCTGCCAGGACGATGACTTCGTCGTTTTTACGGATCTTATCCATTCGATTCCCCTTACAGAACTTCAGGTGCCAGGGACACGATCTTCATGAACTTCTCGGTACGCAGTTCACGCGTCACCGGCCCGAAGATGCGGGTACCGATCGGCTCCAGCTTGGAGTTCAGCAGGACAGCGGCGTTGCCATCGAACTTCACCAGGGAGCCGTCTTGGCGGCGCACACCCTTGGCGGTACGCACAACCACAGCGTTGTAGATTTCACCTTTTTTGACACGGCCACGCGGCTGGGCCACCTTCACGGTGACCTTGATCACGTCGCCAATGCTCGCATAACGGCGCTTGGAGCCGCCCAACACCTTGATGCACAGAACTTCCTTCGCACCGGTGTTGTCGGCCACTTCGAGCCGGCTTTCAGTTTGAATCATGATATTTTCTTTCCCAACTTAAGCCGAAGAAACCCCACGGAGACCGTGGGCCTGCGGTCAGTCTTGGTCCCGCCGTCCGCCCACGGGCGTCCGTTTGGGTGATTGGACTTTCCAATATAACTTCGTTGCAGGCCGCAGCGATCGCGGGGATGAACTGCGGCGACATATGAACGAAGCCCGCTAGTATTGCACATACCAGCGGGCGTCGCAAGACAAATTTTTTAACGCTTACAGGACCTGTGCGACTTGCACCACACGGGTCACGGTCCACGCTTTCGTCTTCGAGATCGGGCGACCTTCCTGGATCTCGACCGTGTCGCCGGTCTTGGCCTGGTTGGTCTCGTCGTGCGCGTGATACTTGTTCGAGCGCACGATGATCTTGCCGTACAGCGGGTGCTTGACGTGACGTTCGATCAGTACGGTCACCGTCTTGTCCATCTTGTCGGACACGACCTTGCCGACCAGCGTACGCTTGAGCGCCGTTTTAGTGGTGTCGTTCATTTGGCTTCCTTCTGGTTCATCACAGTCTTCACACGCGCGATGTCGCGGCGTACCTTCTTGAGCTGCGCGGTGTTCGACAGTTGCTGGGTCGCGATCTGCATGCGCAGGCCGAACTGGGCCTTGAGCAGCTCGGTCAGCTCCTTGGTCAGCGCGTCCTGGTCTTTGCCGCGGAGTTCACTAGCTTTCATATTCAACTCCTGTTATTGGCCGACCTGGCGCACCACGAAGGTGGTTGCCAGCGGCAGTTTGGCAGCGGCCAGGCGGAATGCTTCGCGCGCCAGTTCTTCTGCGACGCCGTCCATCTCGTACAGGACCTTGCCTGGCTGGATTTCAGCGACGTAGTACTCCGGGTTGCCCTTACCGTTACCCATACGGACTTCGGCCGGCTTGTTCGAAATCGGCTTGTCCGGGAAGATACGGATCCAGATACGGCCGCCACGCTTGATGTGACGGGTCATGGCACGACGCGCCGCCTCGATCTGGCGTGCGGTGATCCGGCCGCGGGCAACTGCCTTCAGGCCGAACTCACCGAACGACACCGAGGTGCCGCGGGTGTGCGAAATGCCGGTGTTGCGGCCTTTCTGCTCTTTACGATACTTTCTGCGGGATGGCTGCAGCATCTTTATTCTCCTGCTTTGTCAGCTGCAGCCGGCTTGGCAGCGCGGCGGCCTGCTGGAGCGGTTGCCGGTTTGGCGCCCGGGCGGCCACGGCCAGCCGGTTTGCCGTCTTCGCGACGCGGACCGCGCGGCTTCTTCTCGTCGGCCGGGGTCTCGATCACCGGAGCTTCGCCCGTTGCCGAACGGTCGCCCTTGTAGACCCAGACCTTGACACCGATGATGCCGTAGGTGGTCGACGCTTCGCTGGTGCCGTAGTCGATGTCGGCGCGCAGGGTGTGCAGGGGCACACGGCCTTCGCGGTACCATTCGGTACGTGCGATCTCGATGCCGTTCAGGCGGCCCGACGACATGATCTTGATGCCCTGGGCACCCAGGCGCATCGCGTTCTGCATCGCGCGCTTCATGGCGCGGCGGAACATGATCCGCTTTTCCAGCTGCTGCGAGATCGAATCGGCGATCAGTTGCGCATCGATTTCCGGCTTGCGGATTTCCTCGATGTTCACGTGCACCGGCACGCCCATGATCTTGGTCAGCGACGACTTCAGGACTTCAATGTCCTCGCCCTTCTTGCCGATGACCACGCCCGGACGCGAGCTGTACACGGTGAAGCGCGCGTTCTTGGCCGGACGCTCGATGACGATGCGGCCAACCGAAGCGTTCTTCAGCTTCTTCTTCAGGAAGGTACGTGCTTCCAGGTCTTCCTTGAGCATCTCGGCGAAGTTGCCGTTGCCGGCGTACCAGCGCGAAGCCCAGTTACGGGTCACTGCCAGGCGAAAGCCAGTCGGGTGAATCTTCTGTCCCATCGTATGACTCCTTAATGGCCGACAGTCACGTAGATGTGACAGGATTGTTTCGAAATGCGATCGCCGCGGCCCTTGGCACGTGCCGTGAAGCGCTTGAGGATCGGTCCCTTTTCGACGTAGATCTGGGTAACTTTCAGCTCGTCGATGTCGGCGCCATCATTGTGCTCGGCGTTCGCGATCGCGGACTCCAGCACCTTCTTGATGATGGTCGCACCCTTCTTCGGGCTGAACTGCAGAATGTTGAGTGCAGCATCAACTTTCTTGCCACGGATCAGGTCTGCAACCAGGCGGCCCTTCTGTTCCGACAGGCGCACGCCTTTGAGGATAGCTTTAGTTTCCATTATTTCTTCGCCTTCTTGTCAGCGGCGTGGCCCTTGAACGTGCGGGTCAGCGCGAACTCGCCGAGCTTGTGACCAACCATGTTCTCGGAAACGTACACCGGTACGTGCAGCTTGCCGTTGTGAACAGCGATCGTCAGGCCGATAAAGTCCGGCATGATCGTCGAACGACGCGACCAGGTCTTGATCGGCTTTTTGTCCTTCGATGCCTGAGCGGTCTCGACCTTTTTCATCAGGTGGGCGTCGCAGAACGGCCCTTTTTTCAGTGAACGAGTCATCTAGTGTTCCCCTTATTTCTTACGACGCGAGACGATCATCGAAGAAGTGCGCTTGTTCGAACGCGTCTTCTTGCCCTTCGTCTGCTGGCCCCAAGGCGACACAGGATGACGACCGGCAGCCGTACGACCTTCACCACCACCGTGCGGGTGGTCGATCGGGTTCATCACCACACCGCGAACGGTCGGGCGGACGCCGCGCCAGCGCATTGCACCAGCCTTACCAATCTTGCGCAGGTTGTGCTCGCCGTTGCCGACTTCGCCAACCGTGGCGCGGCACTCGATGTGCACGCGGCGCACTTCACCCGAGCGCAGGCGGACCTGGGCGTAGGTGCCTTCACGTGCCATCAGCACGACGCCGGCGCCGGCGGTACGCGCCATCTGCGCGCCTTTGCCAGGCAGCATTTCGACGCAGTGCATCGTGGTGCCGACCGGGATGTTACGGATCGGCAGGCAGTTACCGGCCTTGATCGGCGCTTCCGAGCCGTTCTGGACCACGTCGCCCACCGCCATGCCTTTGGACGCGATGATGTACTTGCGCTCGCCGTCGGCGTAGCACACCAGGGCGATGTGCGCGCTGCGGTTCGGGTCGTACTCGATACGCTCGACCTTGGCAGTGATGCCGTCCTTGTTGCGCTTGAAGTCAACCAGGCGGTAGTGCTGCTTGTGGCCACCGCCGATGTGGCGGGTGGTGATGTGGCCGTTGTTGTTACGGCCAGCAGTCTTCGATTTCTTCTCAACCAGCGCTGCGAACGGACGGCCCTTGTACAGGTCGGCGTTCACAACCTTGACCATGCCGCGGCGGCCTGGGGAGGTTGGCTTCATCTTTACGAGTGCCATTATTTAGCCTCCTCGACAAAATTGATTTCCTGGCCCGGCTTCAGGCACACGAAAGCACGCTTGGTGTGGTTGCGACGGCCGATGAAACGGCCCGAGCGCTTCTGCTTGCCTTCGCGGTTGACGGTCTGCACCGACTCCACTTCGACTTTGAACAGCAGTTCCACAGCAGCCTTGATTTCCGGCTTGGTGGCGTCCGGCAGGACCTTGAACACGATCTGCTCGTTCTTTTCCGCGACGAAGGTAGCCTTCTCGGAAATGACCGGAGCCAGCAGCACCTTCATCAGGCGCTCTTCGCTGAATTTGATAGCGGCGCTCATGCGAACATCTCCTCGATCTTGGCCAGCGCTGCTTTCGTGACCAGGACTTTCTTGTAGAACACCAGCGACATCGGGTCGGCGTGCTTCGGCTCCACAACCAGCACGTTCGGCAGGTTGCGCGAGGCCAGTTGCAGGTTCTCGTCGATCGTGTCGGTGATAACCAGGACCGAGTCCAGACCCATGCCCTGCAGCTTTTGCGACAGCAGCTTGGTCTTCGGCGCTTCGACCGACAGGTTCTCGATCACGTTCAGGCGGTCCTCACGGGCCAGCTGGGACAGGATCGAGCAGATGCCTGCGCGGTACATCTTGCGGTTGACCTTGTGCGAGAAGTTCTCGTCCGGGGTGTTCGGGAAAATCCGGCCACCTCCGCGCCACAGCGGCGACGAGGACATACCAGCACGAGCGCGGCCGGTGCCCTTCTGGCGCCACGGCTTCTTGGTCGTGTGGGAGACTTCCTCACGGTCTTTCTGCTTGCGGTTGCCGCTGCGCGCATTGGCGGCGTAGGCGACCACAACCTGGTGGATCAGGGCCTCGTTGTAATCGCGGCCGAACACGGTGTCGGCAGCAGCGACGGCGGCGCCAGCTTGACCTTGCTCATTCAGAAGCTTCAGTTCCATCGTTTAAGCTCCCTTCTGTGCTTTGGTTTTGACGGCTGGCTTGACGACCACGTGGCCGTTCTTCGCGCCAGGAACCGCGCCCTTGACCAGCAGCAGCTGGCGATCGGCATCGATACGAGCGATTTCCAGGTTCTGGGTGGTCACGGTGACGTCACCCATGTGACCGGTCATGCGCTTGCCCGGGAACACGCGGCCCGGATCCTGCGCCATACCGATCGAGCCCGGCACGTTGTGCGAACGCGAGTTACCGTGGGTCTGGCGACCCGAGGCGAAGTTGTAACGCTTGATGGTACCGGCGTAGCCCTTACCGATCGAGGTGCCTTGCACGTCGATTTTCTGGCCGACTTCGAACATCGAGACGTTGATGGTGTCGCCGGCTTTGAGTTCGGCGGCTTTGGCGGCTTCGATGCGGAATTCCTTCAGCACCGTACCGGCTTGTACGCCAGCCTTGGCGTAGTGACCCGCAGCGGCCTTGTTCACGCGCGATGCGCGACGTTGACCGAATGCGACCTGAACAGCGGTGTAACCATCCGTTTCAGGAGTTTTGACTTGCGCAACACGGTTGTCCGATACGTCCAGCACGGTAACAGGGATCGAATCCCCGTCGTCCGTGAAGATGCGCATCATGCCAACCTTGCGACCGAGAAGGCCCAGGCTCATTTTTTCTCCATTCCCACCTACGATTGGGCGGGGCTAGTTCAACTACTAAAAACGTGCATATTCAAAAAAGACGAATACACACCGAAGCCGACTAGTATAGCGCGAAATAAGTCTTGACGCAACAGGGTAGCGCGAGGTATGTCGCACTGTTGCACCGCGATGCAGGAAGAATGGAGAAAGAAGAAATCTGACCTTTGCTGGTCAGCACAGAAAAGGCGCGCAGGGCACCCTTTTCTCTACAGGATCGCGCGGATCCTGCGCATTTGGAATTCTGGTGGGCGGTGCAGGATTCGAACCTGCGACCCCTTGGATGTCGACCAAGTATTCTAACCAGCTGAACTAACCGCCCGGGGACCGGCATTATACGGGCAGCGGCTGGAAAAGCGCAAGGCCCGTTCGCTAACCGGCCCATAGGCGCCGGATCGAGCCCAATCGTGCCATGGGTTGTCACGCTGAGGCTGCATGTTAGACTTTCCTTGCAACATAAGGACGACGTGCCGATCCTGCAGCGCCGCTGCGCGCCGCCTTCGCAGGACAGCCAAGGGAAGCAACACATGAATCTGGTCTTTTACAACAACACAACGGCCGAATGGCTGATCGCGGTCGGGATCGCGGTGGGCGTCACGCTGGGCCTGTACGCGCTCAAGACCGTGCTGGTACGGCGGCTGGCGATCATCGCCGCGCGCACCGAAACCAAGCTTGACGACATCCTGGTGGCCGCGCTGGACGCCACCCACTTTTACGTGCTGGCGGTGTTGGGCATATTTTTCGGCGCCCGCTACCTCACGCTGGCGCCGCGCGTGGACCTGTTCCTGACGCGCGCGGCGATCACAGTCGGCCTGATCCAGGGCGCGGTCTGGATCGACAATGCGCTGCGCGGCTGGCTGGTCGAATACCGCGCCGCGCGCGGCGACGAACCGGGGCGCGCCACTTCGGCCGCCGCGATCGGCTTTGTCTCGCGCATCGTGCTGTGGTCCGTCCTCGCGCTGATGTTGCTGGACAACCTGGGCTTTAACATCACGACGCTGGTCGCCTCGCTCGGGATCGGCGGTATCGCGGTGGCGCTGGCGGTGCAGAACATCCTGGGCGACCTGTTTGCGTCGCTGTCGATCGTGCTCGACAAGCCGTTCGTGATCGGCGACTTCATCAACGTCAACGGCGTGCTCGGAACCGTCGAACACGTGGGGCTGAAGACCACGCGCGTGCGCAGCCTGAACGGCGAGCAGATCATCTTCTCGAATGCCGACCTGCTCAAGAGCCGCATCCACAACATGAAGCGCATGGAAACGCGGCGGGCGGTGCTGGGTATCGCGGTTCCTTTCGGCACCTCGGAGCAGCAGCTGCGCGAGATCCCGGGACTGATCGCAGACATCATCAAGTCGCAGCCACAGGTGCGCCTCGATCGCTCCCACTTTACGGGAGTGGGGCCGGCGTCGCTGAACTTCGAGGCCGTGTACACGGTGAACTCGCCGGACTATGTGGTGCACATGGACATCCAGCAGGAAATCCACTTCCAATTGATCAAGAGCTTTGCCGAGCGCGGGGTCCAGTTCGCGCTGCCGACGCAAGCACTGCATCTGGTTGACGTCAACGGCGAACGCGCGCTGCGCGCCGGCGCGGCAACCCCGCAGGCCGAGAGCGCAGACCAGGCCCCATAACCATTCAGAGCAAACCCAGGGCGGCCACGTCGCCCTCCTATTGCGGGAACGACGAGTGAGGGTTATTGGTGTTTTCATTGTGATAACATCATCTTCAGCCCTACCCAGCCCAACTCCTGTTTATCGACCATGCGCAAAAATTCGATCTGGATTGCCCTACTCGCCGCCCTCCTCCACTTGGGTCCAGTCTCAGGCAAGGTTATTGGAAACGATGCCTGCCAGGCGCTGGTTGACAAAGGACACGCGCTGCTCGCGCAAGGAAAATTCCGCGAGGCGTGGGACACTTTCCAGCTCGCCCGCAAGGAAGACCCGGAAGCGTCCATGCCTGTCGCGGCGATGGCCAACCTGCTTTACGAGCTTGCGCGGGGAACGCCAGCAGATAAGGCGCCGGAACTGCAACGCCAGGCCGAAGCGGCCGCGCGAGAAGCGCTGAAGCTCGACGAGCGCGACCCGCTGGCCCAGGAAACCTTGCGCGCCCTGATGGATGACCTGCCTGCGCCATTGCACGTGCCGACCGCTGAAGCGTCCGCGGCATTCAATGAAGGCGAGGCACTGTTTCACCAGAAGCGCTATCCCGAAGCGATAGCTAAATACGAACTTGCCGCCAAACTCGATCCTTTATATTCGACTGCGTGGGTGATGGCCGGGGACGGTTACTACGCGCAGCGACAGTGGCATGAGGCCGAGCTGCGGTTCCGCAAAGCCACCGAGATCGAAGCGCGCAACAGCCAGGCGTGGCGCTTCCTGTCTGACGCCTTGCTGATGCAGGGAGAGCGCCGCCGTGCGGAAGCGGCCCTGTACAACGGCATTGCTGCGCATCCGAGCCAGGTGCCCAACTGGGACAAACTCGAGATGCTGCTGCGTGCCGAAGGCATGGACCTCAAACGGCTGGAATTGGGGCACAGAGCGAATGTGAAACGCGATCCAGCAACCGGGCACGTGAACATCACACTTAACTACGGGGACGAGAAGGAAACAACCGATCACTTGGTCTGGCTCGCGCTTGCATTAGCCGAAAGCGCGGAGCAGAAAGATGCCGACGATAAGCCCCTCTCCCCGTTCCGCCGGCAATTGGTGGCCTGGCAGCTGGCGATGGAGACAGCGGCCAAGGCGAGGGCAAATGGCAAGGGCGATCTGACCGATCCTGGCCTGCTTGCAATGGAAAAGTTGGTGAAGGCTGGCCAGCTCGAACCAGCGGTACTGCTGTTGATGTACCGCGAAGCGTACCGCACCGAATTCGAAGACTGGAAACGCGCCCACCCGGACGGAATCAAGGCCTTCATCGCGGCATACGGATTGCGTCCCTGAAGCGGAGAGCGCAGACCAGGCGCCATAGCGCAAGCGGAGTTGCGCATGTTGAACATATGGCTGAAACTGGGCTCATCCGCAGATCAGGATTCGGCCATACGTCGTAGGGTGCGCACCTGTGCGCACGCGGTCCGTTCGCAGGCTCGCGGCTGCACCACCGCGACGTAACGCTTGTAAACCCAGACGCGCAAACTCTATTCAACCGTACCGCGTGCGCACGGGTGCGCACCCTACGGGACAGCAGGCGCCAACATTCGTGGTGGCGGCCGCGCATCATAACCATAAAGGGAGAACACGATGTCCAATACGCAGTTCCCGATCGAAGGCGCCTGCGACTGCCGCCACGTACGCTATCGGCTCACGAGCGCCCCACTGTTCGTGCACTGCTGCCATTGCCGCTGGTGCCAGCGCGAATCCGGCGCCTCGTTTGCCTTGAACGCGATGATCGAAGCCGACCATGTGGAACTGTTGGCCGGCGAGCCGCGGCTGGTGGATACGCCATCGGCCAGCGGCAACGGTCAAATGATCGCGCGCTGCCCGCACTGCCTGGTTGCGCTGTGGAGCCACTATTCCAGCAACGGCCCCCTGGTGAGCTTCGTGCGCGTCGGAACGCTGGACCAGCCGGACCTGCTGCCGCCCGATATCCACATCTTCACCACCTCCCGGCAGCCCTGGGTGGTGCTGCCGGCGGATACCCCGGCAGTGCCGGAATACTACGACCGCGAGCTGTACTGGCCGACCGAGAGCCTGAGGCGACGGATTGCGCTGTTGCCGCGGATCGAAGCGTACCAAGCCGCGCGGCGCTGAAGCGTAGGGTGGGCGGGTTTCCCGCCCACGCGTTCAACTAAACTGCAAACTGTTCAGATATGGCCGGCCATCGCTGAACGCGTGGGCGTTCGGCAGGCCACTGGCCAGCCTCACCCTGCCCACCCTACGCCCAACGCAACCCGGCCAACGGTGACAGGGACGAAAAAAAGCCAGCGTCATGCTGGCTTTTTCAGTGGCGGGCTCTCCCGCCAGTATCAAATTTGCAGGATTACTGCAGCTTGATTTCGACGTCGACGCCAGCCGGCAGGTCCAGCTTCATCAGTGCGTCAACGGTCTTGTCGGTCGGGTCCACGATGTCCATCAGACGCTGGTGCGTACGGATTTCGAACTGGTCGCGCGAGGTTTTGTTCACGTGCGGGGAACGCAGCACGTCGAAACGCTGGATGCGGGTCGGCAGCGGAACCGGGCCCTTGACCACTGCGCCGGTGCGCTTGGCGGTATCGACGATTTCCAGTGCGGACTGGTCGATCAGCTTGTAGTCGAACGCTTTCAGGCGAATGCGGATTTTCTGGTTGGGAGTGGACATGCTATTTCCTTAATAAAGAACGAACCGGCTGGGCGCCGGCAATAAGTGTCTGGTCCTACTGTACAGCAAAGCGAGCAAGTATATCACCAATTCAGAGGGGATCGATAAAAGTTCCGCCTCCTGTGGCCTTGCTTAAACGCCAGGGGCGGAACTGCAAGCTCCGCCCCTCTTGTTGCGCCGGACAGGGCTCACGCCCCGTCCGTTGATCGCGGCTGATTAGTCAGCCAGGATCTTGGCAACCACGCCGGCGCCAACGGTACGGCCGCCTTCGCGGATTGCGAAACGCAGACCTTCTTCCATTGCGATCGGAGCGATCAGCTTGACGACGATCGACACGTTGTCGCCCG
>NZ_SPUM01000130.1 GCF_004614195.1 Massilia horti
ACCGCGTGCGCACAGGTGCGCACCCTACGACGGCCAAAACAAAAGGCACCCGCAGATGCCTTTGTCGTGAAGTGTTGAACGCTCAGATGTACGCCGCCAGCGAACCTTTCATCTTCTTCAGCGCCGCCGCCTCGATCTGGCGGATGCGTTCGGCCGACACGCCGAATTCCTCGGCCAGCGTGTGCAGCGTCGCGCCCGAGCCGTCGTCGTTGGCGAGCCAGCGCGCCTCGATGATGCGGCGCGAACGCGGGTCGAGCTTGGACAGCGCGCTTTCCAGCCCTTCGGACTGCAGGCGCGTGACTTCCTCCGCCTCGATCACCTTGGTCGGTTCCTGCTGGTCCGACGACAGGTAGGCGATCGGCGAGAACTTGTCGTCATCGTCGTCGGTCGGCGCTTCGAGCGCGATGTCGCGGCCGGACAGGCGCGTTTCCATCTCGATCACGTCTTCGCGCTTAACGTCGAGCATCTTGGCCAGTTCGTCGACCTGGCCCGGCGTCATCGCGTCCAGGCCCTGCTTGTTGCTGCGCAGGTTGAAGAACAGCTTGCGCTGGGCCTTGGTCGTCGCGACCTTGACCAGACGCCAGTTCTTCAGGATGTATTCGTGCATCTCGGCCTTGATCCAGTGCATCGCGTACGACACCAGGCGCACGCCCTGGCCCGGGTCGAAGCGCTTGACCGCCTTCATCAGGCCGATGTTGCCTTCCTGGATCAGGTCGGCGTGGGGCAGGCCGTAACCGAGGTAGCCGCGCGCGATCGACACGACCAGGCGCAGGTGCGACAGCACCAGCTTTTGCGCGGCTTCCAGGTCGTTCTTCTCCCGCAGCCGCTGGGCCAGCGAGACTTCCTCCTCCTGGCTCAGCATCGGCAGGCGGTTGACAGCCGAGATGTAGGCGTCAATGTTGCCGATATTGCCGGAGAAGCCAAGAGCACGACTGCCGGCTGGAACCAATGCGGATTGTGCGGACATAATCTTTTCCCTCGTAGTGTAATCGTTGCTGCGTGAGAGGCCGTTTCAGAACGGGCATGGCTGGCTTGCGACTCCTTGCCCTGCGCATTCTGAAACAACCTCTAAGTCAGTCTGCTGCGGAAAAAGTTCCCGAAGACATGACTGTTACGGCCGTTACCCTCGCTGGCGGCAGTTGTCGGACACTCTGCCGTCATGCTGTCAGGTCATATATTAGCACTCTCCTGTGGTGAGTGCTAGCAACCTCAACGGACCGACGATGGGCCTTTAAGCCTGGCCAAAGTTGTTGCCATCAAGAAGCAAAAAAATGGCAGATTCAACTGTAGAGTTACACGCAGAAACTCTTATTGAGATAGATCAAGCGTTTCGTTCGAATTGCTGGAACTGGGTGTAACGACAGGTTAAAGGCGCGCTAACCGGACTTCTGTTGGATCACGCACGTTCGCGACCCAGTATAGGGTGTGATGCCGGGAGGTAAAAGCGAAGTTCGTAGAAGGATTTCTTCGGAAAAACAGAAGGATTGCCTGAACGGCAGCACGACTTGGCGGAGGCGTCGTAGGGTGTGCAGCTTTGCTGCGCACGCGGTTCGCGAACGCAGCGTAACGAAGCGGCAGCCGCAAGTCGGCACACGGTGACCGCGTGCGCACAGGTGCGCACCCTACGATGCCTCGGCAGTCAGTTCAGGCGTGCCAAATGCCGCTGCACCGACAGCATCGCGCCAACCAACCCCAACCCGGCGCTAATCGCGAGCAGCCCCGCAAGCGCCGGCGGCGCCAGCGCCGTCAACTGGAACTCGGACGCATACAGGCGCGCAAACTGCGCAATCTCCGTGTTCAGGGGCCGCAGCGACAGCGCCACCGCACCCAGCGCGATCGCGCCGGCGCACAAGCCAAGCAGGGCGCCAGTGTAGTAGAACGGGCGATGGATGAAGTTATCCGTCGCGCCCAACAGCTTGGACACCGCGATCTCTTCGCGCTGGGTCAGCACCTGCAGGCGGATCGTGTTGAACACGACGGCAATCACCACCATGCCCAGCGTGATCGCGAGCAGCAGCAGCACCAGCCGCAGCACCCCAAGCAGCGCGGCCAGCCGCTTGACCCAGGCCGAGTCGACCTGCACCGTGTCCACGCCCGGCAGCGCGCGCAAGGCCTGGGCAATCGTGTCGATCCGCGCCGCGTCGCCTGCGCTGGCGAAGCCTTCGAGCTTGATCACATAGCTGTCCGGCAGCGGATTCTCGCCCAGCGTCTCGATCACGTCCGCCAGCCCGCTCTTGTCCTTGAGCGTAGCCAGCGCCTGCTCGCGCGGCACGAATGCGATTCTTGAGCGGCCGTTCTTGACGATGCCGGCCAGCCGCGGCGCGACCGCCTGCGCCTGTTCGCGCGTGGCGTCCGGCTTCATGAACAGGCTGATCTCGGGATCGACCGACAACTGTTCCGACAGCGGCCGCACGTTGTCGAGCAGTGTGAGCCCGGCGAATGGCAGTGCCAGCGCGATCGCGATCACGACCACGTTGAACAGGAAGCTGCCCGGGGCCTTGCGCACGTTGGCAAGCGCCGCGCCGAGCGCGAAACGGTGTTGACGCAGCCAGATGCTCATGCCGCGCCTCCCGCAAGCGCGCCCGCTTCGAGCCGGATCACACGTGCGCCCGAGCCGAGCACCTGCTCATCGTGGGTCGAAATCATGCAGGTCACGCCCACCGAATTGAAGGCGCGCAGGGCCTCGATCACCTTGTCGGCCGCCACCCGGTCGAGGTTTGCGGTCGGCTCGTCGGCCAGGATGATCTGCGGACGGTTGACGATCGCGCGTGCGATCGCCACCCGCTGCTGCTCGCCGCCCGACAGTTCCATCGGGTTGGCCCTGGCGCGTTCGAGCAGCCCGACCTTGTCGAGCGCCGCGCGCGCGCGCTGTTCGGCATTGGACGTCAAAGCGCCGGTCACGATCAGCGGCAGCATCACGTTGGCCAGGATGTCGCGGTCGTTGAGCAGGCGCTGGTGCTGCAGCACCAGTCCCAGGTTCCGGCGCAGGAAGGGCACCGCGGATTTTTTGATCTTGCTGATGTCATGGCCGTTCACGATCACCTGTCCGCTGGTCGGGCGTTCGACCGCCGCGATCATCTTCAGGAGGGTCGACTTGCCGGCGCCGGACGGGCCGGCCAGGTAGACCAGCTCGCCCTTGGCGACACTAAGGGAGACGTCGTGCAGCGCGAATGCGGCGGATGAGTATTTTTTCGAGACGGACTTAAATTCGATCATGGGCCTTTATCCGAGCAGCGCTTCGACGAATTCCTCGGCCTTGAAGGGCTGCAGGTCTTCCAGCTTTTCGCCGACCCCGATGAAGTACACCGGCACCGGTCGCGTGCGCGCGATCGCGGCCAGCACGCCGCCCTTGGCGGTGCCGTCCAGCTTGGTGATGATCAGGCCCGTGAGCTGCAGCGCGTCGTCGAACGCCTTGACCTGGGCCAGCGCGTTCTGGCCGGTGTTGCCGTCGATGACCAAGAGGACTTCGTGCGGCGCGCCTTCCATGCCCTTGCCGATCACGCGCTTGATCTTCTTGAGCTCTTCCATCAGGTGCAGCTGGGTCGGCAGGCGGCCGGCGGTGTCGACCATGACCACGTCCATGCCCCGCGCCTTGCCAGACTGGACCGCGTCGAACGCCACCGCGGCCGGGTCGCCCGAGGCTTGCGAGATCACCGTCACGTTGTTGCGCTGGCCCCAGACCATCAGCTGCTCGCGGGCGGCGGCGCGGAAGGTGTCGCCGGCGGCCAGCAGCACCGACTGCTCGTAGGTCTGCATGTGCCGCGCCAGCTTGCCGATGCTGGTGGTCTTGCCGGCGCCGTTCACGCCGGCGATCATCATCACCAGCGGTTCATGGCGGCCCAGCTCCAGCGGCTTTTCCAGCGTGCGCAGCAAATCGATCATCAGCTCCTTGAGCGCGTTCTTGACCGCGGCCGGATCGAGCAGCTTGTCTTCCTTGACCTTGCGGCGCAGGTTGTCGAGCAGGTACTGGGTCGCGTCCATGCCGGCGTCCGACATCAGGAGCGCGGCCTCGAGTTCCTCGTACAGGTCCTCGTCAATGCGCGCGCCGACGAACAGCAGCGACAGGTTGTTGGAGGTCTTGGCCAGGCCCGCCTTCAGGCGCGCCATCCAGGAGGTCTTCCTTTCGGCTTCCGTGGTCGGGCGCTCGGCGGTCTCGGGGAACAGCTCGGCTTCGGGCGCGGCTTGCGGCGCTTCGGCCTGGCCGTTTGCGCCGAACCAGCGGCGCAGCAGCGACGGCTGCTCGGGCGCTTGGCTCGAAGCGGGAGCGGGAGCGGGAGCGGGCTCGGGTGCGGCGCTTGGCGCAGCTTCGGGCGCGGATTGCTCGACTGCTGCCTGCTCGGCTTCAGTTTTTTTTCTCTTGAAAAAACTAAACATTCGTTGGTTTGGTGCAGGAGACTGCGTGAAAAGGCCCGCAACAAGCGGGTATCAGGAATCGGGTCGCGCGTATTTTACCAGCAGGGGAGTAATTCTCCGCCACATGTTTGCTTGTCAAGGCCACCCGACTGAACAAAAAGCGGGGTCAGGTGGTCTTATGCTGAGCAGGCGCAAACTGCGCCCGCGCAAAGCGGTTTTTGCAACGCGACAGCTATCCCAACCGTGCGCGGCTGGAAAACCTTTCTTAACTGGTATAGATTACGAACAAAAGTAGAAAAACAGATGGGACCGATCGTGAAAATTTCCAGATATCTTAAACGGATCATCGCCGGCGATAAGGTCGTGGCCAACGGCGCGCAGGCGGTACGCAGCGTGATCGCCTGGCTGTTCATCGCGCTGGTCGCACTGTTCCTGACCCATCCCGGCGGCGAACCGCCCAGCATCTACGACAAGCCGCTGCCGATGCCACCGGGGCTGGAGAGCGCCCCGGGGCTGGTGCCATAAGGGGCAGTCAAGCCTTGGCCGCCTGCGCGTTCTTGCGGATCGTCGCCAGGCTCGCGTTCGGCGTGATCAGGTCGGCGTCATAACGCAGCTCGATCAGGGCCGGCACCTGCTGCCTCGTGTGCGCAAGCGCGCGTGCCAGCGCCGGCGCGAAGTCCTCGGTGCGGTCCACCACCTCGCCGTGCGCGCCATAGGCCTTTGCCAGGGCCGCGAAATCCGGATTGCGAATCGTCGTTCCTGACACCCGGCCCGGATACTCGCGTTCCTGGTGCATGCGGATGGTGCCGAACGTCCCGTTGTTAAACACGATGAACAGCACGCCGGCCTGGTACTGCACGGCGGTGGCCAGTTCCTGCCCCGTCATCATGAACTCGCCGTCGCCGGCGAAGGCGACCACGGTGCGCTCCGGGTCGACGATCCTGGCCGCCACGGCAGACGGCACCGAATAGCCCATCGCGCCGCTGGTGGGCGCCAACTGCGTGCGCATCGGGCCATAACGGTAGAAGCGGTGCGCCCAGGTCGCGTAATTGCCGGCGCCGTTGGTGATGATCGTATCGCGCGGTAGTGCCTCCATCAGCTCCTGCACCACCTGCCACAAATTGAGCGGCGCCTCGCCTTCGCGGAACACCGGGGGCTCGGCCTGCCATGCCTCCAGATCGGCCTTCGCTTCGGCCACGGTGTGGCGCCACGCGCTGGCGTCGAGCGGTTCCATCGCGGCCAGCATGGCGGTCACCTGGGGCGCGCCGCTGCAGATCATCAGGTCGGCCTGATACACGCTGCCCAGCTCCTCCGGATCGGCATGGATGTGGACCAGGCGCTGGCGCGGTATGGGTGCCGAGAGCAGCGAATAGCCACCGGTGGTCATCTCGCCCAGACGCGGGCCGATGGCGATGACCAGGTCCGCGTCCTTGACGCGCGCCGCCAGTTTGGGGTTGATGCCGATGCCCACGTCACCGGCGTAGTTCGGATGCGTGTTGTCGAGCAGGTCCTGGAAGCGGAATGTGCACCCCACCGGCAACGCGTTGGCCATGGCGAACTGCTGCAGGTCCGCACATGCCTGGGCGTTCCAGCCGCCACCGCCCAGCAGGACGATGGGCCGGCTGGCCGCGGCCAGCATGGCGCGCAGCGTCTCGATCTGCGCGGCGGACGGTGCGGCCTGTACCGGCTGGTAGCGGCGGGTATCGGCCACCGCCGCTTTGGTGACCAGCATGTCCTCCGGCAGGGCCAGCACCACCGGGCCCGGACGGCCGCTGGTCGCCACCTGGAATGCGCGCGCGATGTATTCCGGGATGCGCTCGGCGCGGTCGATCTGCGCCACCCACTTGGCCATCTGGCCGTACATGCGGCGGTAGTCGATTTCCTGGAACGCCTCGCGGTCCATGAAGTCGCCGCCCACCTGGCCGATGAACAGGATCATCGGGGTCGAATCCTGGTAGGCCGTGTGCACGCCGATCGAGGCATTGGTCGCGCCCGGCCCGCGGGTGACGAAGCAGATCCCGGGTGTGCCGGTCAGCTTGCCGTAGGCTTCGGCCATGAACGCCGCGCCACCCTCCTGGCGGTTGATCACGAAGCGGATGTCCGAATCGTGCAGCGCGTCGAGCACGTCGAGGTAGCTTTCGCCGGGCACGCCGAAGGCAATCTCCACGCCGTGGATCTGGAGCGCATCGACCAGGATCTGGCCGCCGGTGCGGGATGGAAACGTCATGGTTCAGTCATCCTTGTTGGTTCAATACCTGAAATTCTATGCGAGCGGCTCACAGCAGGCTTTTGAAATGGCGACACAAAATTACAGAAAACGCGGCGCCTCGACGGTATGATGCTCGGCTTGTTTGTTTGATATGGTGAAAGCGATGTACAAGTTCCTGTTTCCGCTGTTGCTGTCCCTGCCTTTTGGCAGCGTTTACGCCGCCGATGCCGCGTCCGAATGCGTGACCGACCTCGACGCCATTGCCAAATACTTGCCGGCGAACGATACCGGCGCGGCAGCCGAGCTTGACCATCATGGAAAGGCGATCGAGGAAGCGTTCCGCAAGGCCCAAGGGGAAGCCGCCAAGGCCGCTGACCTGGCCGCCTGTGAAACCGTCCTGAAAGGCTATCTGCGCGCGTGGCGGCCGGGACACTTGACGGTGTCGACCGAAGGCAACTCCCCCTTTGGCGCCGGGCCGGCCGCACAAGACAAGGCGCAGGCCGATGCGCGCGCCCCGGTCTTCAAGGTGCTGGACAAGGACACGATCCTGTTCGCCTTCGGCACTTTCGACCCCCGCTACAAGGGCGCGGTCGAGGCGCTCATTTCCGGGCATCGGGCCGAGCTGGAAACGCACAAGAACTGGATCATTGACGTGCGCAAGAACAATGGCGGATCGGATTCGACCTACACGCCCTTGCTGCCGTGGCTGCTGGATGGGGAATACGTCTTGCACAGGATCGAATGGCTGGCGACGCCGGACAATGCGATTGGCCATACGGCAGTTTGCGAGCTGCTCGGCGACACTGAGTCTTGCCCCAAACATATGGAGCCGGTGGTGCGCGCGGTACAGGGAGGCAAACCTGGCACCTATGTGATGTCAAGCGACGAACGCATTACCTACATTCGCCAGGAAAAGCTTGAGACTCACCAGCCGGCGCGCGTGGCCGTGTTGGTCGATAACGAATGCGGCAGCAGCTGCGAGCAGTTCCTGCTGGCAGTGCGCGGCAGCTTCAAGGTCAAGCTGGTCGGCCGGCCCACCTACGGCTCGCTCGATTATTCCAACATGCGTCCCCATAAGCTTCCATCCGGCAAGCGCACCTTGATGTACGCAACGTCGCGCTCGTTGCGCCTGCCGCTGATGCCGATCGACCAGATCGGCGTGCAGCCGGACGTCCTGCTGCTGCCCAAGCCGGTTGACGACGCCGCCCACGATGCCGAAGTACGGCAGGTGCAGCGCTGGCTCGCCGGCGGCACGCTGCGGCCGCAGTGACCAGTGGTGGCTGCATCGGTTAAAATACATTCCGTGAAGCAGGCCAGACAGCCGCTGGTCGACGCCGCAAGGCGTTGGCGGGAGGAAGGTCCGGACTCCATAGAGCAGGGTGACGGTTAACGGCCGTCCGCCGAAAGCCTTCGGGTATAAGGCGAGGAATAGGGCCACAGAGACGAGCGTATTAAGTTACGGTGAAACGCGGTAACCTCCACCTGGAGCAATTCCAAATAGGCACGCGTTGATGTTGCTCGCGGAGCGTGCGGGTAGGAAGCTTGAGCGCCGGAGTAATTCGGCGCCTAGAGGAATGGCTGTCATAGCGGGCAACCGCTACACAGAATCCGGCCTATCGGCCTGCTTTACTTGAATTCCCACCCCCTGGGGAGGCACGATGCAGCAATACATTCTTGCCCTCGACCAGGGCACGACCAGTTCGCGCGCCATCCTGTTCGACCGCCAGGGGCAGGTCCATGCCACGGCGCAGCGCGAATATCCCCAGCATTTCCCCCAGCCCGGATGGGTCGAGCACGACGCGCTCGACATCTGGAACAGCCAGCTAGCCTGCGCACGCGAGGTGCTGCGCCAGGCCGGGGTGTCGGCCGAACAGGTGACCGGCATCGGCATCGCCAACCAGCGCGAAACCACGCTCGTGTGGGACCGCGCTAGCGGCGCGCCGATAGGCCGCGCGATCGTCTGGCAGGACCGGCGCACCGCCGAGGCCTGCGACCGCCTGCGCGGGGAAGGCAAGGCAGAACTCGTCCAGTCCAGGACCGGCCTCGAACTGGACGCCTATTTTTCCGCGACCAAGCTGCAATGGCTGCTCGATCATGTGCCAGGCGCCCGCGTGCGCGCTGAACGCGGCGAACTGGCCTTCGGCACCGTCGACAGCTGGCTCGTGTTCAAGCTGTGCGGCCGCCACGTCACCGACGCCAGCAACGCCGCGCGCACCATGCTCTTTAATATCCACACCATGCGCTGGGACGAGGACTTGCTCGATCTGTTCGGCATTCCCCCGTCCCTCCTGCCGGAGGTGGTCGCGAGCTCGGGGGCGGTGGGCGCGGCTGATGAACAATGGTTCGGCCGCCGCATTCCCATCGCTGGCATCGCCGGCGACCAGCAGGCGGCAACCTTCGGCCAGGCCTGCCATCGCAGGGGCATGGTCAAGAACACCTATGGCACCGGGTGCTTCATGCTGATGCACGCGGGCGAACGGCCGGCCGTTTCGCACAACCGCCTGCTGTCGACCGTAGGCTGGAAGATCGACGGGCGCACCGATTACGCGCTCGAAGGCAGCGTGTTCATGGGCGGTGCCACGGTGCAGTGGCTGCGCGATGGGCTGGGCATCATCAGGCAGTCGGGCGAGGTCGAGGCGCTGGCGCTCTCAGTCCCCGACAGCGGCGGCGTCATGCTGGTCCCCGCATTCGTCGGCCTTGGGGCGCCGCACTGGGACCCGTACGCGCGGGGAACGATCGTCGGCATGACGCGCGGGACCACCGCCGGCCACATCGCCCGCGCGGCGGTGGAAGCGATCGCGTACCAGAGCGCCGAGCTGCTGGCGGCGATGCAGAAGGACGCAGACTGCGCGGTGTCCGAGGTGCGGGCCGATGGCGGCGCCGCGCGCAATGACATGCTGATGCAGTTCCAGGCCGACCTGTTGAAAGTGCCTGTGATCCGTCCGCAGGTGACCGAAACCACCGCCCTTGGCGCCGCTTATCTTGCTGGTCTGGCGCTCGGGTTCTGGCGGACGCAGGAAGAAATCGCCGCACAGTGGCGCGTCGAACGCCGCTTCGAGCCACAGATGACGAGCGCGCGGCGCGACGAGCTCATGGCGCGCTGGGCGCGCGCCGTCGAGCACGCGAAGTCATGGGCCGTGCCCGAATCGGCTTGAATGCGAGGGGAGATCAGATGCCGCTCCTGTTTTTGTTGTTTTTCCTTTCGACGAATGCGCTGGCACGGGCGTCAATCGAAGATAGTATTCGTGAAATTATCGAAGCGGATAGCCCGGGAATCTTTCGTTCCCAGAGAATGGATTCATATATACCTGATGCACTCGCCAGTCAGACGATATTCGAATTGATGGGGCCAGCCCAGACTCCCATCGTGGAGGGATCTTCTGAGCCTCTTTTGGATGCATGCCGACTGCATAGCTGCGTGGAAAAGCTCGGTGCGATCGTTGACCTGAACAGAAGGGTAATACTTGGACTCGCCTTGCATCACTATCACTGCCATGATGGCTCCGCTGGTGTTAGCCAGGGCAGCGCCGGCTCAGCAAGCCGGGCGGTTGAATGTGATAAGACGCCGACAAATACGATTTTTATCGTCCAGCGTCCCGGCGTGACTGAAGCAACGGAGTCTGGCACTCTACAACGACTGCGGGCGTGGGCAGCATCAAAAGGCGATGGTCGCGAAAAGTTGCACTTTATTCGAATGCTATGATTCGCCCCGTTTTCGACCATTACATTTGGAGACCAGCTGTCGCCATTCCTCCAAGGAAATGGCATTCGCTCCGTTGCGCCGTTCGATAATCAGACTGATTCCCAAGATTTCTCCTCGTTAGCCGCTGCCTGATGGCGAGCAGGGATTTTGCTAAACGTATTAAGCTTGGCCGGTCCGGCGTTCGAATCGTCCAAACCGCAGCGCCAGCGCCGGCATCACCAGCAAATTAAGCAGCGTCGACGTCACCAGCCCGCCGAGGATCACCACCGCCATCGGCCCTTCGATCTCATTTCCGGGTTCTCCGGTCGTCACCGCCAGCGGCAACAGGCCAAGCCCTGTCACCAGCGCCGTGATAAGGATCGGTGCCAGCCGCTCGCTTGCGCCCAGCGTGGCGGTTTCGGCATTCCATGGATGGCCTTCCACCTGCACCAGATGCTGGTAGTGCGAGATCAGCATGATCGAATTGCGCAGCGTGATGCCGAACAGCGTGACGAAACCAACCATCGACCCGATCGACAGCACGGCGCCCGTTGCGAAGACGGTGAGCGCGCCGCCCACCAGCGCAAACGGCAGGTTGGCCAGCACCAGCAGCAATGCGCGCGTGCTGCGCAAGGCCAGGAACACGAGCACGCAGATGATCACGGCCACGACGGCGAAGTTGATGATCAACTCTCGCTGCGCCGCTGCCTGCGCCTGGGCTTCGCCTGAAAAGGCCACGTCATACCCGGCCGGAAGCTTGATATCGGCTGCGATCCGCTTGCGTGCTTCGGTCACGAATTCGCTGACGGTGCGGCCGTGGACCTGCGACGTCACGGTCTGCAGCCGCTGGCCACCCGAGTGCAGGATCAGGTAGCGCCCGTCGGTCTGCCGGATATCGGCCAACCGGCCCAATGGGATCATGGCGCCGTCCGCGGTGCGCAGCGGCAGGTTGCCAACCTGTGAGGGGCTGCGGCGAGCTTCGTCCGCCAGCATCACTGCCACGCCATACACCGCATTCTCTTCAAAGACCTGGGCGATTTCAGCACCGCCGTAAGCGGCCTGGATCGCGTCCATTACGTCCAGCGGCGCCAGGCCCCAGCGCGTGAGCTGGTCCTGCCGCAGCCGGATCGACAGTTCCGGCAGCGCCGGCGGCGCCTGCACGGTGACGGCCGCAGCCCCTGGCACGCCATTGAGCGCCTTGGCGACCGAGCGGCCGAGGCGGTCGAGCACGTCGAGGTCGGGGCCGAACACGTTGACGATCACCGGCGCTGTGTAGCCGGATATCGTCTCTTCCACCCGCTCGGTCAGGAAGGTCTCGGCGCTGAACAGCAGGCCGGGGAAGTTGGCCAGCTTGCCGCGAATGTCCGCCATCGCCAGCTCCTGCTCCTCGGCGCCCAGGCCGGGCTTGAGGTCGACTTCGAACTCGCTGTACTGCGGGCCGAACACGTCGACGCCGCGCGCCGTCCGACCGACGCGTTGCGCCACCGAGCGCACCGACGGGATCTCGAGAAGTGCTTTGCTCACGCGCGCGCCGACCCGCATCGACTCCTGTATCGAGGTGCCGGGCGCCGCCTGCATGTGGACGATGAAGTGGCCTTCATTTAGCTCCGGCAGGTAGACCCTGCCGAAGAACGGCAGTGCGATCAACGCCGGCAGCAGGAAGCCGAGAAACGCGACGAGGGCCAGCCCCCAGTGCCGTTCCACCTGTCTGAGCATGCCGGTGTAACGCTCTTTGAGCCAGCGGTTCACGCGCGGCTCTTCCTTATCCTCTTCATGCCCGGCCAGCATCGCGTAGCAGAGCGCAGGGGTGACGGTCAGCGCAACCACGAGCGAAGCCATGATCGCGAGGATGTACGCGATGCCCAGCGGCGCGAACAGCTTGCCCGCCACGCCCGAGAGGTTCAATACCGGCAGGAAGATCAGGGCCACGATGAAGGTGGCGTAAATGACCGCGCCGCGCACTTCGGTGGAAGCGCCGATTACGACCTCGATCGCAGGCCTGGGTTGCGGCAGCTGGCGGTTTTCGCGCAGGCGCCGGTAGATGTTCTCGACGTCGATGATCGCATCGTCCACCACTTCGCCCAACGCGATCGCCAGGCCGCCGAGCGTCATCGTGTTGAGCGGCACGCCGAAGTGGTGGAGCACGATCACGGCGGACAGCAGCGACAGCGGAATGGCGGTGAGCGAGATGAACGCCGTTCGCACGTTAAACAGGAACAGGAACAGCACGATCACGACCAGCGCGCCGCCGACCAGCAGCGCAATGCGCAGGTGGTCGATCGAGGCTACGATGAAGTTCGCGGGCCGGAACAGGTCGGCATGCAGCTCGATGCCGCGCGCTTCCAGCGCCGGACGCAATTCGGCCAGCGCCGCTTCCACGTTCTTGGTAACCGAGACGATGTCCGATCCGTACTGGTTGCTGATCATGAGGACGACGCCCCGCCCGCCCTGGATATTGGCGCCGCTGACCGGCACCTCCTGCCCGACCACCACTTCGCCGATGTCCGCGAGCCGCACCGTCGCGCCGTTCTTGTGCAGCAGCGCGACCTGCCCGAGCTGCTGGGCGCTGGTGGACTGGCCGATCGTGTTGACCACCAGGCGCTGGTTCGCCGTATCCAGCACGCCCGCGCCGCGGATGCCGGTTGCGCGCTGCGCCGCCTTGACCACGTCTTGCAGCGACAGCCCGTACTTGACCAGTTTGTCCGGCTGGACCCGCACCTGATACTGCTTGATCTCGCCGCCGTAGATGCCGACGTCGGACACGCCCTGGCTGCTCAGCAGCCGCGGCCGGATCGTCCAGTCGGCCACGCTGCGCAGCTCCATCAGGGAGAGCTTCTTGGAGGTGAGCCCGATCCCCAGCACCAGGTTGCTCGACGAGCTCAGCGGCGTCATCGCCGGCGCGGCCACGCCCGCGGGCAGGGTTCCGGCCACCGTCGTGAGTTGCTCGGCGACGGTCTGGCGTGCGCGGTGGATGTCGGTGGCGTCATTGAAGATGAGCGTGATCACGGACACGCCCGCGATCGACTGCGAACGCATCGATTCCAGCCCGATCGCGCCGCCCAGCACGTTTTCGATGCGCTGCGTGACAAGCTGCTCGACCTGGTCGGCCGACAGGCCCGGCGCCTCGGTCTGGATCGTCACCAGTGGCGGGGTAAATTCAGGGAACACGTCCAGCCGCGATTGGCTGAGCGCGTAGATCCCGTATCCAAACACCAAGCAGGCCAGGGCCAGGATCACGCCGCGCAGGCGTACCGAAAAGTCGATGATTCGAGTGATCATGTCGCTGGCGCTTTACTTATTCAGCAGGGCGCGGCTTTCTTCGGACAGCAGCAGTTGCGCGCCCTGGGTGACCACCTGTTCGCCGGCCTTGAACCCGCGCGTGACCATGAAGTCGCCATTGGAAGGCATGCCTTGCTCCACCGCGCGCCGCTCGAAACGGGTGTCGCTGGTCCGGACAAAGGCCCAGGGCTGGCCGCCGTACCAGACGATTGATTCGGCCGGAATGCGCAAGCCTGCCTGCGCGCCGCTCAAGTGCGCCATGACGCGCGTGCCGGCTGCGATCGGAGCGGCCGAGCGGTAGATGAACGGGTGGCCCTGTACGCCAGGGTCGGTCTGCGGCGCGCTTGACACCCGCGTCGCCGTGAGCGGCTCGTGGTTATCCGTCTGCACTGCCAGCGCTGGCGGCGCCTGATCAACGGATGCGAACACGAAGCGGACCAGCACTTCGCGCCGGGCCGCGAACGGCGCCAGCCGCGGGGAGGAGGGCGAATCTGCCCAGGTCGCGAGGACTGGTCCGAACTGCTGCCGCAATGCCGCGGCCACCGAATCGAGGTTGGCCCGGGCCGTGTTGGCCCGCGCTGCCGCTTCCGCTTCCGCCGCCTGCGCCGTACCCAGCGCCCTGAGCGAGACGTTCTGCTGGTCGTGGTAGAGCGCCTGGACCCGCTTGGCTTCGGCGCCGTTTGATGCCAGCAGCTGCCTTGCCGCGCTCAGTTCCGCCGTCATTGCTGCGTGGCGCGCGGCCAGTTCCACCAGCGGCTGGGCATCGATCACCACGCCGTAGACTACCGGGCCGTTCGCCTGCGTCGCCGCGCCGATTGGCTGAGTGACGATTCCGCTGCGCTCCTGCGACACCCGATCCACCGTCAGCGTGGTGACGCCCTTGACCACTTCGATGCCCACCGTGCTCGGTACCGGCGCCTCGCGCGCCTGTTCCCTGGCGATCTCCTCGCGGCTCAACCAGTATCCGCCGACCAGCAACAGGGCCAGGATGGTCGGCGCCAGCAGCAGCGCGCCTCTAAAGATGGTTTTTTTCGATACGCTCATTTGGCCGGCGGGTTGGGAGGCAAAGGGATCATGGTGGAGGTAAGCGGCAGCTGCATCGCGTCTTCGATCTGTCCGAGCGCCTGCTGCACCTGGAACGTCGCATCGAACTGGGCGAGTCGTGCGGCCAGCTCGGCCTTTTCGGCCAGTACCAGCGCCATGCGGTCGTCCGCGCCCAGTTCGAGCGCGCGCCCGGCGACGCCCAGCTGCCGGCGTTGAACGGCGAGCTGCGTTGCGGCCTGCTGGAAAATCGCGTGCGCGCCGTGGTAGGCGACGAGCGCGCTGTCGGCATCAAAAAAGGCTTTGGCCTCGAGCTGCCGGACCTTGGCTTCGGCTTCCTGGCGCCGCGCGCGCGCTTCGGCGATCGGGCCTTCGTTGCGATTAAAGATCGGCAGTTCTATATTACTGAGGTCGAAGCCCAGCTTGTCCGCGCCCTGGTCGAAGGTGTATGCGGGGCCAAGATGCAGGTCCGGATACTGCTTCGCCACCTCGCGCTGGAGCGCCGCCTGGCTCGCCTCGTATTGGGCCAGGCCAGAGCGCACGTCGGCCCGGCCCAGCAAGGCCTGGCGCCGGATCGCTTGCGCAGGCGGCTCGGGCGTCTGCCGGTCGAATGCGGCGAGGTCAAGCTGGGCGTGCGCGAACGCGTCCGCCTTCAGGCCGAGGATCGCGGCCAGCTTGACCCGGGCGGCGAGGGCGTCGCGCTCCGCTGCGAGTGCGTCCCGGGTCGACTGCAGCGCGGCCAGCCGCTGCTGGTTCAGTTCCCACGCCGAGGCATAACCCTCGGCGAGCCGCTTCTCGAGCATCGTGCTCAAGGTTTGTTCAAGTTCGGCCTGACGCCGCACCAGCTGGGCCTTTCCGGACAGGGACCACAGCGCGAGCAGTTGCGTGCGCAGCTGGCTCCGGACATCCCACGCCGCGCCCGCCAGTTGCAGCTGTGCCGATTGCGCGAGCTGGGCCGCCTCGCCCATCCGGTAGCCGCGCTTGCCGGCAGTTTCGATCGGGATGTCGAGCAGCAGCCCGAGCGTCCATGGCGAAATCCCCGCCATCTGGTTGAGCGTGCGCTGTGACGACAGGCCGAGCACCGGATTGGGGCGCTGGGCCGCGGTGATCTGCGCGGCGTCGGCGCTCGCCAGCCTGGCGCGCGCGGCCTGGAGATCGGGGTTGTAGAAGAAGGCGACCAGCGTGAGCGCGTCCAGATCCCATTGCGCCGGCGGCCATGCCTTGTCTGGGTAGTGGGCCTGGACGAAGGCGCGCAGTTCGGGCGAGTCGAGGGAATGGGCCTCGATCTGACTGGCGATGCCGTCGAGGGATACCGGCCGCGGGTCGTAACGTTGGTGAGCGCAGGAAGAGAGCAGCAGGCATAGCAGCGCCACCGCCGCTTTGCCAAGCTGGCGTTTTGTGGCCGTGCCACGCGCAGACTGCCTTGGCTCGAATGATTGGCTCGGGCTTGGCAAAATTCGGGCTCCCTGATCTCTCCGGATCATGCACCGGGCTTGCCCAAGTGCATGTTTAAAGAGCCAGATTGTACAGGGAGAAATAGCTTTTTGTTAAGCGCAAGTAATTACGGCGTGCGCGCAAGCGACAAGATAAAGTTACGAGTGCGGCGGAGGATCGTAGGGTGCGCACCTGTGCGCACGCGGTTCGCGAACGTAGCGGACTCGCACAGCAGCCGCAGGCCCCCATACGATGACCGCGTGCGCACAGGTGCGCACCCTACGATGCTGCACGTGTTCCGGTCATTTCGTCAGAATCCGATGCGCCCTTTGCCCGGAGTGGTCTTGAGCCGGATATCTTCTGTGAGAACATGCTCGCGCCCGGCCGCCACCGCATGGCCCAGTGCGTCAAGCAGCGTCTTGCGCAGGTCGCGCGGCGAGACCGACGCCAGTTTGTCCAGCACGGCAGCGGCCAGCTTGTCCTCGAACGCCGGCAGGTTCATTTCGCGCAGCAGGCCCGCATAGATGCGCTGCGCGATCCCCGCCGCCTGCTCCGGCGTGGGCGCCGGCACTTCGTATACCGCCATCCGGTTCAGCAAAGGATGCGGAATGCCTTCCGTGCTGTTAGCAGTCAGTACCCAAAAAATCTGCGAGGCGTCGATTTCGACGTCGATAAATTCGTCGCGAAACGCGCAGGCCGTTTCCGGTTCCAGCAACTGGTACAGCGCCGCCAGCGGATCTGACTGGCTCGAGCCGCTCGCTTTTTCCACTTCATCGAGCACCAGCACCGGATTGGCGAATTGTCCGCGCACCAGCCGTTCGGCCACTTTGCCGCATTTGGCCCCGCGCCAGCTCGCCGAGCTGCCGGTGATGACAAAACCGGCGGTCAGCGCATTCATGCTAATTAATTCACAGTCGGTCTGCATTACCTTGGCCAGGCGTTTGGCAAAGTGCGTCTTGCCGACACCCGGCCCGCCCAGCAGCAGGATTGGCATGACATTAAAGCCCCGGTCGCCCATTTGGGCCAGGCGCAGGTAGCGCGACAGGTCGTCCAGCACTTCGTCGAAATTCGGGCATTCCTCGAACAGCGGATCGAGGGCGTCAACGGAAGAGGGAGTGGTAACGAAACGTTCGGCCCCAGAATCGAGCATGCGTTCGTAGAACGCTTCGAGTTCGGGTGACCGCCCGCGGCTTCGGTCGAGCGCGCCTTGTACTTCGTTCAAGTCGTAGACGGCGCGGGTCCGGGCGAGGGTGATGCTCACAGCTATCTCCTTTTGCGGCGAAAAATTGCTCGCCAGCGCAGGCTCGCTCACGCCAACCGCTACCAGGACCGCTGAGCGAGCCGAGAACGGTCCGGGTCATCGCTTGGTCTCATCCTAAACCTTCGCGCGTGAATCTGCAATTTGGAACAGCAGAGCGTGGCTGACAGGTTCGCGCGGTGCTGTGACAGACCAACCACCTGTCATTTTGAAGATGTAAGTAAACGTAAAACTCGCGTGAAACCCGCTTCAAACCCATGTGTACAGATGAGGTAGCACTTTCACTGTCTTTTCTAAGTGTCTAATTTTACGGGATATTTTTACTTTACCTAACTTCAGCGAAGCGCGCTAAGTCCTTAATTTAATTGGAAAATTTCGCATTTTCCAAGTGTGAATTCGCTTGACCACGGTCAATGCTTCCTCTAAAGTGGGAAATGGTGGCAAAAAGTGTAGTTTTGTGGGGGGAATTGAACACCCCGGACACCCAAAACAACTAAACTGATAACTCTCCAAAACCAGGTACAACGTGTTTCAGGGCGCGTCAGCAATCAATCTCGATGCAAAAGGGCGGATGTCAATACCGGCCAAGCATCGTGACGCCCTCGCGCAGCAGTGCGAAGGCCGCATGACGCTGACCAAGCACCCGCACGGCTGCCTGTTGTTTTTCCCCCGTCCGGTCTGGGAACAGCACCGCGAGCAAATCGCCGCGTGGCCGATGCAGGCGCGCGCGTGGCAGCGCATTTTCCTCGGGAACGCCTGCGATGTCGAGATGGATGGCGCCGGGCGCGTGCTTATTTCGCCTGAATTGCGCGCCGCAGTCGGGCTGGACCGGGAAGTGATGCTGCTCGGGATGGGTAGCCATTTCGAAATCTGGGATGCCGCCAAGCTGGCCGAAAACGAGGCGCAAGCCGTGGCCGGTGGTATGCCCGATGTTCTTTCTAATTTCTCCTTCTGAGGCACCTGTGACGACTCCATTGACGGTGCCCGGTTTTCAGCATCGTACGGTGCTGCTAGACGAAGCGGTCGACGCGCTCCAGTTGGATGGCGCGCGTGCGTCCGGTATTTATATAGATGGCACGTTCGGCCGCGGCGGTCATAGCCGCCTGATCCTGTCGCATTTGGACGACACCGGCCGCCTGATCGCGTTCGACAAGGACCCGCAGGCGATTGCGACAGCCGAACAGGTCAACGATCCGCGCTTTTCCATCGTTCATGAAAGTTTCGCGACGATGAAACAAGCGCTGGCGGCGCGCGGCATTAGCCAGGTCGACGGCATCCTGCTCGACCTGGGCATCTCGTCGCCGCAGGTGGACGATGCCGCGCGCGGCTTTTCGTTCCGCCAGGATGGTCCGCTCGACATGCGGATGGACACGACGCGCGGGATGTCGGCGGCCGACTGGCTGGCGAGCGTGCCAGAACAACAATTGGAAAAGGTGATACGCGATTATGGGGAAGAACGGTTTGCTTTTCAGATTGCAAAGGCGATTGTTGCTCGCCGGGCAATCGAGCCAATTTCAGGCACACGGCAGCTTGCCTCAATCGTGGCAGACGCGGTCAAGACTCGCGAAAAGGGCAAGGATCCGGCAACCCGGACCTTTCAGGCTATCCGGATTTTCATCAATCAAGAGCTTGAGGACCTCGAAGTCGGCCTGAGCGCCGCGTTTGACATGCTCGCCCCCGGCGCGCGCCTGGCCGTGATCAGCTTCCATTCGCTGGAAGACCGCATGGTCAAGCAGTTCCTCGCTTCCAAGGCCAAGGTCGAACAGCCCGACCGCCGCCTGCCGATCCGCGCCGCCGACCTGCCGCAACCGCAGATGAAACTGGTCGCCAGGATCAAGCCGTCCGACGACGAGGTCGACGCCAACCCGCGCGCCCGCTCGGCGGTGCTGCGCGTGGCCGAACGCCTGGGAGGCGGGGCATGATCGGCAAGATCAACGTCGTGCTCACCACGCTCCTGGTCGGCTGCGCGCTGTCGGTCGTGAACGCGCGCTACCAGGCGCGCCACCTGTTCATCGACCTGGAGCGCCTGCAGCAGCAACAGCGCCAGCTCGACATCGACTGGGCCCAGCTCCAGCTCGACCAGTCCACGCTCGGCAAGAATGAGCGCATTGAGCAGATCGCGCGCACGGAGCTGAACATGACGCCGCTGACCCCTGCCCGTACCCAGTATTTGACGGAGGGCGGCAAATGAAGCGCTCCAACGGGAACAGCAGCTCGCGCGTCGCCGCCTCCAAGGGCGTCGCGTTTTCCAAGAGCCCGGTGCTGGCCATGCGCCTGCCGGACTGGCGCTCGCGCCTGGTGCTGATCGCGCTGTTCGCGGCCTTCCTTGCGCTCGGCGGCCGCGCGCTGTGGCTGCAGGCGATGTCGACCGAGTTCCTGCAAGAGGAGGGCGCGCGGCGCTACCAGCGCACGCTCGAGCTGCCCGCGATCCGCGGCAAGATCCTGGACCGCAACGGCCAGGTGCTCGCCTCGTCGCTGCCGGTCAAGGCGGTGTGGGCGATTCCCGAGGACGTGCTCAAGGCGCCGCCCGAAAAGCTGCGCGAACTGGCGCGCCTGCTCGAGATGCCGGAAAGCGACCTGCGCAAGAAGCTCGATTCGGACCGTACCTTCGTGTACCTCAAGCGCCAGGTCGAGATGGATGTCGTCGCGCAGATTGAAAAGCTCAAGATCGACGGCATCGACACACGCAAGGAATATAAGCGCTTCTACCCGCAGGGTGAGGTGATGACCCACATGGTCGGCTTTACCAACGTCGAGGACGTGGGCCAGGAGAGCATCGAGCTGGCGCAGCAGAAGGCGCTGGTCGGCCAGCCCGGCAGCCGCCGCGTGATCAAGGACCGCCTGGGCCGCATCATCGAGGATGTCGGCCTGTCGCGCGAGCCGCACGACGGCAAGGACATCACCCTGTCGGTCGACAGCAAGCTGCAGTACATCGCCTTTACCAACGTGAAGGCCGCGGTCGAGAAGTTCAACGCCAAGGCCGGCGCGGCGGTGGTGCTCGACGTGCACACCGGCGAAGTGCTGGCGCTTGCTAACTGGCCCAGCTACAACCCCAACGACCGCCGCAACCTGACCGGCGAGCAGCTGCGCAACCGCGTGATTACCGACACCTTCGAGCCCGGTTCGACCTTGAAGCCGTTTGCGGTGGCGCTCGCGCTCGAGACCGGACGCGCGAAGCCCGACACCGTGATCGACACCGCGCCCGGCCGCATCGTGGTCACCGGCAAAACCATCCGCGACTCGCATGCGCACGGCCTGCTGACGGTCAGCCAGGTGATCCAAAAATCGTCCAACGTGGGCGTGATCAAGCTCGCGCAGCAAATGCCGGCGCAGGAGATGTGGGAGCTGTTTACCAAGGTGGGCTTCGGCCAGGCGCCGCGTTTCGGCTTTCCCGGTGCAGTGGCGGGGCGGGTGCGGCCGTACAAATCGTGGCGTCCGGTCGAGCAGGCAAACATGGCCTTCGGCCATGGTCTTACCGTCTCGCTGCTGCAACTGGCCCGCGCGTACATGATCTTCGCGCGTGACGGCGACATCATTCCGCTGTCGTTCACCAAGGTGACCGAACAGCCCGTGGGCCAGCAGGTGATCTCGAAGAAGACCGCGGCCGAAATGCGCGAAATGCTCGAATCGGTCGTAAGCCCCGAGGGCACCGCACCGAAGGCGCAGATCGCCGGCTACCGCGTGGGCGGCAAGACCGGCACCGCGCAGAAAGTGATCGACGGACGCTATTCGCAGACCCGTTACGTCGGCTCGTTTGCCGGCATCGCGCCGATGTCGAACCCGCGCTTCATCATCGCCGTCATGGTCGACGATCCGCGCGCCGGGTCGCACTACGGCGGCGACGTCGCCTCGCCGACCTTTGCTGCACTGGCCGCCAGCGCACTGCGCGCGGCCAACGTGCCGCCCGATTCGTCGGTCACCGACATCATCATCCCGGAACATCCTCTAGAGGAGAGCATGTGATGGCCATGAGCCTGCACGACATCTGCCAGTGGATCCGAGCCGCCGCACCAGGCGGCCGACTCGTTTCGGACTCGCGGCGTGTGCAACCGGGTGACGTGTTTTTCGCCTATCCGGGCGAGGCCAGCGATGGGCGCCAGTACATCGCCTCCGCCATCGGACAGGGCGCCGCCGCCGTCGTGTATGACGAGCGCGGCTTCACGTGGGACGAATCGCTGGCGACAGCGCACCTGGCCGTGGCCGACCTGAAGAAGAACGCCGGCCCCATCGCGCACGCCTGCTACGGCGCGCCAGATGCCGGCATGTTTACCGTCGGCGTCACCGGCACCAACGGCAAGACCTCGATCGCGGTCTGGATCGGCCAGGCGCTGGCCCGGCTGGGCGAAACGGCCGCGGTGATCGGCACCCTTGGCGTGGGCCTGTTCAAGGGCCGCGGCGAAGCCGAGTTCGATGCCACCGGCTACACCACGCCCGATGCCGTGCTGCTGGCCGAAAAACTGGCCGGTGCGCGCGACGCTGGCGCGGGCGCGCTCGCGATCGAGGTGTCGTCGATTGGCCTGGAGCAGCACCGCACCGCCGGCATGCACTTCGACGTGGCGATCTTCACCAACCTTACGCGCGACCATCTGGACTACCACGGCGACATGGCCAGCTACGAAGCGGCCAAGCTCAAGCTGTTCGAGTGGCCGGGCCTGAAGCAGGCGGTGATCAACCTGGACGACCCGGCCGGCCAGCGCTTCGTCGCACGCCTGGCAGCGAGCGGCAAGGCACCGCCGGTCACCGGCTACACCTTGAAGAGCGAACACGAACAGCCGGCCATCGACGGCGTGGCGATGCTGCGCGCTGTGCAGCCGAAGAGCCGCAACGCCGGCACCGAGTTCCATCTTCAGTCGCCGTTCGGCGAGGCCAACGTGAAGACGAAACTGGTTGGCCACTTCAACGTCAGCAACGCACTGGCGGTGCTCGGCGCGTTGCTGGCCAAAGGCGTGCAGTTCAAGAGTGCGATCGAAGCGTTGGAAGCGCTCGAACCGGCGCCCGGCCGCATGCAGCAGATCGGCGGCCAGGACGCGCCGATGGTGGTGATCGACTACGCGCACACGCCCGATGCGCTGGAAAAGACGCTCGAAGCCCTGCGCCAGGTGGCGCAGGAGCGCGCCGGCCAGCTGTGGTGCGTGTTCGGCTGCGGCGGTGACCGCGATCCGGGCAAGCGTCCCCAGATGGGCGCGATCTCGCAGATCGCCGACCAGGTGCTGGTCACCAGCGACAACCCACGCAGCGAAGAGCCGGGCGCGATCATCGCCCAGATCGTCGCGGGCATGGACCAGAACTATGCGGCTTCGCGCTTACAGGCGATCGAAGACCGTGCCGCCGCGATCCTGTACGCGATCAAACACGCTGGCAAGCAGGACGTGATCCTGCTGGCCGGGAAGGGCCACGAGCCCTATCAAGAAATCAAAGGCAAGAAGATTCCATTCTCCGATGCCGACCATGCAGCGCTGGCCTTGACGGCGCTGGCAACGATGATGAGGACACACTGAACATGCGCGGTTCGCTCGCACAACTGACCGCTTCGATCGCAGGTAGCCGCGCCACGCGCGACGCCGCTTTCGAAGGCGTCTCGACCGACAGCCGCCAGGTAGCCCCTGGCGCGCTGTTCGTCGCGCTGCGCGGCGAGAAATTTGATGGACACGACTTCCTCGACCAGGTCGCCGCCAGAGGCGTGGCCGGCGTGGTCGTCGAACAGCTGCCGGAAGGCTTTGCCCTGCCGGCGCTGGTGGTGCCGGACACCCTGGCGGCCCTCGGCCGCATCGCCAATTCCTGGCGCAAGCAGTACGCTATTCCGCTGATCGGCGTCACCGGCAGCAACGGCAAGACCACGGTCAAGGAGATGATCTCCTCGATCCTGGCCGCCGCGTTTGGCGCGGAAGCTCGCCTGGCGACGCAGGGCAACCTGAACAACGAGATCGGCGTGCCGCTGACCCTGATGCGCCTTGCGCCGTCGCACCGCGCCGCTGTGGTCGAACTGGGCATGAACCATCCGGGCGAGATCGGCCGGCTGGCCGCAATCGCCGAGCCGACCGTCGGCCTGGTGAACAACGCCCAGCGCGAGCATCAGGAATTCATGCACACCGTGGAAGCGGTGGCGCGCGAGAACGGCTCGGTGCTGCAGGCGCTGCCGGTCGATGGCGTGGCCGTGTTCCCGGGGGATGACGAGTACACGGACTTGTGGCGCGGCCTGGCGAAGTGCGACGTGCTGACCTTCGGTCTTACCGATGCATGCGACGTGCACGCTACGTACACTTCGAACGGCTTCGGCAGCGACTTAAGTGTCAGCGTAACCCCGTCGTTCCCGCGCAGGCGGGAACCCATGGACACGCCGCATTCCAGCACACTCAGCATGGGGGGAATCGCCACAGGCGATTCCCGCCTGCGCGGAAACGACGGGCAGTTCAGCGTGAAGCTGGCCGCCGCCGGCGAACACAATGTAAGAAATGCGCTCGCCGCGATCGCGTGCGCCTGCGCCGCCGGCATCGACCACGACGCGATCGTGCGCGGCCTGGAGAGCTTCACCCCCGTCGGCGGCCGTCTGCAACTCAAGCAGGCGGCAATCGGCGCAACCGTCATCGACGACACCTACAACGCCAACCCCGACTCCGTGCGCGCCGCGATCGATGTGCTTGCCGGGTATCTAGGTGAGCGCATCCTGGTCCTGGGCGACATGGGCGAAGTCGGCACGCAAGGACGGCAGTTTCACGAAGAAATCGGCGCTTACGCCAAAAGCCGCGGCATCGATACCGTGCTCGTAACCGGAGAGCTGGCCCGCCACCTGGCCGCCTCTGGGGCACAACACTTTGAGCAGTTTGACGAATTATTGGCAGCACTGGATACAAAACTGGGCAGCAAATCTGACGCGACTGTGTTGGTGAAGGGCTCGCGCTTCATGAAGATGGAGCGCGTGGTCGAGCACCTGACTGGATCTCAAAACACTGGCAAGGAAGCCCATTAAAATGCTGCTCTGGCTCGCACAATACTTTCAGCAGGATCTAAGCTTCCTGCGTGTTTTTAACTACATCACCTTCCGCGCGGTGTTCGCCACGATCACCGCGATTACGCTCGGCCTGGGCTTTGGTCCGGCCGTGATCCGCAAGCTGACCGAAATGAAGGTCGGCCAGGCGGTGCGCACCAACGGCCCGCAGACCCACCTGCAAAAGCACGGCACCCCGACCATGGGCGGCGTGCTGATCCTGATCGCGATCGGCATCTCCACGCTGCTGTGGTGCGACCTGTCCAACCGCCTGATCTGGCCGGTGCTGGTGGTGACCATGGGCTTTGGCGCGGTCGGCTGGGTCGACGACTACCGCAAGGTGGTCTACAAGGACCCCGAAGGCATGCGCTCGGGCGAGAAGTACTTCTGGATGTCCCTGATCGGCATCGCCTCGTCGCTGTACCTCGCTTTTTCCGTCTCGGCCGGCAACCCCTGGCAGGTGTGGGAACTGTTCTTCGGCTGGGTGCAGTCCGGTTTTTCGATGGACCTGCCACCCAAGGCCGACCTGATCGTCCCGTTCTTCAAGACCATCAGCTACCCGCTGGGCGTGTGGGGCTTCATCGCGCTGACCTACTGCGTGATCGTCGGCGCGTCCAACGCGGTGAACTTCACCGACGGCCTCGATGGCCTGGCGATCATGCCGACCGTGATGGTCGGCGCTGCGCTCGGCCTGTTCGCCTACCTGACCGGCAACGCCACCTATTCCAAGTACCTGTTCATCCCGCACATCCCGGGCGCAGGCGAGCTGCTGATCTTCTGCGGCGCCATGGCGGGCGCGGGCCTGGCCTTCCTCTGGTATAACGCGCACCCTGCGCAAATGTTCATGGGCGACGTCGGCGCGCTGGCGCTGGGCGGCGCACTGGGCACCATCGCCGTCATCGTGCGCCAGGAAATCGTCCTGTTCATCATGGGCGGCATTTTCGTGGCCGAGACCCTGTCGGTGATCATCCAGGTCGGCTGGTTCAAATTCACCAAGAAGCGCTACGGCACCGGACGCCGCGTCTTCCTGATGGCGCCGCTGCACCACCATTTCGAACAAAAGGGCTGGAAGGAGACCAAGGTCGTGGTCCGCTTCTGGATCGTGACCATGATGCTGGTCCTGGTTGGACTCTCGACACTGAAGCTTCGCTGATTGATGACATACTCAGGCAAACAGGCACTGGTGCTGGGGCTCGGGGAATCCGGGCTGGCGATGGCGCAATGGCTCGCGCGCTGCGGCGCGCGCGTGCGCGTGGCCGACACCCGCGTCGACCCCGCACGCCTGCCGGCGCTGCGCCAGGCAGTGCCGGACGCCGAATTCATCGGCGGCCCATTCGCCGAGGACCTGCTCACCGGCGTCGACTTCGTCGCGGTCAGCCCGGGCCTGGCCCCGAACCGCGAACTGGCGCAGATCGGCCCGGCCGCGGCAGCGCGTTCGATTCCCGTCTGGGGCGAGATCGAGCTGTTCGCGCAGGCGCTGGCCGCGCTCAAGCTTGAGCGCGGCTATGCGCCGAAGGTGATCGCCATCACCGGCACCAACGGCAAGACCACCGTGACCAGCCTGACTGGCCTCTTGTGCCGCCGCGCCGGCCTGTCCACGCGCGTGGCCGGCAACATCAGCCCGGCCGCGCTCGACGTGCTGCGCGAGGTCCTGGACAACGACGAGCTGCCGCAGGCCTGGGTGCTCGAACTGTCGAGCTTCCAGTTGCATACCACTTTCAGCCTGGACGCCGACGCCGCCACGGTACTGAACGTGTCCCAGGACCACCTCGACTGGCACGGTTCGATGGCGGCCTATGCGCTTGATAAGGCGCGCATCTTCGGCGAACACACGGTGCGCGTGCTCAATCGTGACGATGCGGCCGTGATGCGCATGGCCGCCCCTGGCGCGGCGAATGCTACCTTCGGCACCGGCGAACCGCAGGAGCCGAACAGCTTCGGCCTGGTGGGCGAGCGCGGCGTGCTGTGGCTCGCCACCGCCGTGCCGGGCGAAGAACCCGAGAAAAAGCCGAAGAAAGGCCAGGCGCCTGAACCAGTCGAAGTCACGGTCAACCGCCTGATGCCGGCCGACGCGCTGCACATCCGTGGCCTGCACAATGCGAGCAACGCGCTGGCCGCGCTGGCGCTGTGCCGCGCCGTGGGCCTGCCGCTCGCGCCGCTGCTGCATGGCCTGCGCGAATACCAGGGCGAACCGCACCGGGTCGAACTGGTCGCCTCGATCGAGGGCGTCGAGTACTACGACGACAGCAAGGGCACCAACGTCGGCGCAACGGTCGCTGCGCTCGAGGGCCTGGGCAAGTCGTTCACCGGCCAGGACCAGCAGATCCTGTTGATCGCGGGCGGCGACGGCAAGGGCCAGGATTTCTCGCCGCTGGCCGGTCCATGCTCGCACTACTGCCGCGCAGTGCTGCTGATCGGCCGCGACGCGCCGCTGCTGCGCGCCGCGATCGAGCCGACCGGCGTGCCGGTGTTCGACCTGCCGGACCTGCCGGCCGCGGTGCGCCGCGCCGCCGGCCTGGCCAGAAGCGGCGACGTGGTCCTGCTGTCGCCTGCTTGCGCCAGCCTGGACATGTTCACCAACTACGCACACCGCGCGCAGGTGTTCGTCGATGCCGTGCGCGACATCGCGCTGGAGAAGGGGCAGGACATCTGATGGCCTTCCAGATTCCCTTCAAGTTTTCCGGATCGTCGAGCGATGCCGCCGCGGCAGGCAGCCGTCCGTCGCGCATGATGGAATACGACCAGCCGCTGGTGTGGGTGGTGCTGCTGTTGATGCTGCTCGGGATGGTGATGGTCTACTCGGCCTCCATCGCGCTGCATGATTCGCCCAAGTTCTCCTGGCTGGGCAACAAGTCCGACTACTTCCTGACGCGCCAGGCGCTGTTCATTGCCGTCTCGATGGTGGCTGCGATGGTGGTGTTCCGGATCCCGATCGCCACCTGGCAGCGTCTTGCGCCCCTGATGTTCGTCGCGACCCTGTTCCTGCTGGTGCTGGTCCTTGTGCCCGGCATTGGCGTGTCGGTGAACGGATCGCGCCGCTGGCTGTCACTGAAGGTGTTCAACCTGCAGCCATCGGAGATCATGAAGATCGTGGCCGTGTTGTACGCGGCCGACTTCACGGTTCGCAAGCAGCAGTACATGCACAAGCTGACCAAAGGCTTCATGCCGATGGCCGCTGCAATGGGTGTGGTCGGCATGCTGCTGCTGCTCGAGCCCGACCTGGGCGCGTTCGGCGTGATCGTCTGCATCGCCATGGGCATCCTGTTCCTCGGCGGATTCAACATGATTTGGTTCGGCGGCATCGGCGCGGTGCTGGTGCTGGTGTTCACCTCGATCATCGCGCTCTCGCCGTTCCGCCGCGCGCGCATGTTCGCGTACCTGAATCCCTGGGAAGAGGGCAATGCGCTGGACAAGGCCTACCAGCTGACCCACTCGCTGATCGCCTTCGGCCGTGGCGAAATCTTCGGCGTCGGCCTTGGCGGCAGCGTCGAAAAGCTGCATTACCTGCCGGAGGCACACACCGACTTCCTGATGGCCGTGATCGGCGAGGAGCTGGGCCTGGCCGGCGTGCTGGTCGTGATCGCGATGTTCTATTGGCTGGTCAAGCGCGCGTTCGACATCGGCCGCCAGGCGATCGCGCTCGACCAGACCTTTGCCGGCCTGGCCGCCAAGGGCATCGGCATCTGGATCGGCGTGCAGACCTTCATCAATATGGGCGTGAACCTGGGCCTGCTGCCGACCAAGGGGCTGACCCTGCCCCTGATGAGCTACGGCGGATCGGGCGTGCTGTTCAACTGCGTGGGTCTGGCGATCCTGCTGCGGATCGACTATGAAAACCGCGTGCGGATGCGGGGAGGACGCCAATGAAAAAGCTGATGATCATGGCGGCCGGAACCGGTGGCCACATTTTCCCCGGCATCGCGATCGCCCAGACCATGCGCGAGCGCGGCTGGGAAGTCACCTGGCTGGGCACCACGCACGGCATGGAGCGCGACATCGTGCCCAGGCACGACATTGCGATGGACCTGATCGATTTTTCCGGCCTGCGCGGCAAGGGGCTCAAGCACAGCGTCTCCGGCGCGTTCAAGCTGGTGGCCAGCTTTGCCAGCTGCCGGCGTTACCTCAAGCTGCGCAAGCCGGACGTGGTGCTGGGCATGGGCGGTTACGTTACCGTGCCGGGCGGCGCCATGGCGCGCATGGCCGGCGTGCCGCTGGCGCTGGTGAACGCCGACGCCGCGCTGCTCCTGTCGAACAAGACCCTGACGCCGCTCGCGCAGCGGGTGCTGTTCGGCTTCCCGGCCGATTTCGGCAGCGCTGCCGGCAAGGCGGTCGTGACCGGCAACCCGGTGCGCAAGGAGATCCTCGAGATCGCGCCCGCCGGGCATCGCTTCGCCAGCCGCACCGGCCCCCTGAACCTGCTGGTGGTCGGCGGCAGCCTTGGCGCCAAGGCCCTGAACGACAACGTGCCCAAGGCGCTGGCGCTGATTCCGGAGGGGCTGCGTCCGGTGGTCACCCACCAGTCGGGCAAAAAGAACATCGACGCGCTGCGCGAGGCATATGCCGCCGCGGGCGTGAAGGCCAACGTGGTCCCTTTTATTGACGACATGGCCGCCGAATACGCCAATGCCGACCTGGTGATCTGCCGCGCCGGCGCCATCACCGTGTCCGAGCTGACCGCGGCCGGGGTGGCCAGCGTGCTGGTGCCGTTCGTGGCCAGCACCACCAGCCACCAGCGCGACAACGCCACCTGGATGGCGGGGCAGAAGGCGGCGATCCACCTGCCGCAGGGCGAACTGGATCCGCAGCGGCTGGCCAGCCTGCTGCAGTCGACCACGCGCGAGGAGTGCCTTCGCATGGCGGAGGCGGCGCGCACGGCCGGCAGGATGGACGCGAACGAGGCAATCGCGAATCAACTCGAACAACTGGCAGCAGATAAGAGCCGATGAAGCACAAGATCAAACACATCCATTTCGTCGGCATCGGCGGCAGCGGCATGAGCGGCATCGCCGAGGTGCTGCTCAATCTCGGCTACAAGGTGTCGGGCTCTGACCTGTCCAGCAATCCGGCCAGCCAGCGCCTGGCGGAGCTGGGCGCGCGCGTGCAGCTTGGCCACGCCGCCGAGAACGTCATCGGCGCCGACGCGGTCGTGACCTCGACCGCGGTGCACGAATCGAATCCGGAAGTGATGGCGGCGCGTGCCGCCCAGGTGCCGGTGGTGCCGCGCGCGATCATGCTCGGCGAACTGATGCGCCTAAAGCGCGGCATCGCGATCGCTGGCACCCACGGCAAGACCACCACCACCAGCCTCGTCGCGTCGGTGCTGGCCCAGGGCGGGCTCGATCCGACCTTCGTCATCGGTGGGCGCCTGAACAGCGCGGGCGCCAACGCCAAGCTGGGCTCGGGCGAATACATCGTGGCCGAGGCCGACGAGTCGGACGCCTCGTTCCTGAACCTGTCGCCGATGATCGAGGTGATCACCAACATCGACGCCGACCACATGGAGACCTACGAGCACGACTTCGAAAAGCTCAAGGCCGCCTTTGTGCACTTCACGCACCGCCTGCCGTTCTACGGCCGCGCGATGCTGTGCATCGACGACCGCCACGTGCGCGCGATCCTGCCGCAGGTGACCAAGCCGGTGACCACCTACGGTTTTTCCGAGGACGCCCAGGTGCGCGCGCTCGACGCCCACGCCAGCGGCGTGCAGATGAAGTTCACGGTGCGCCAGGAGGGCTACCCGGACACCAGGTTCGTGCTCAACCAGCCCGGCATGCACAACGTTCTCAACGCCTGCTCGGCGATCGCGATCGCGCGCGAGATCGGCATTCCCGACAGCGCCACCGCGCAGGGCCTGGCCGAATTTCGCGGCGTCGGCCGCCGCTTCACCCGTTATGGCGAGGTGGCTTTGCCGAACGGCGGCAGCTTTACCCTGGTCGACGATTTCGGCCATCACCCGGTCGAAACCTCGGTCACGCTGGCAGCGGCACGCGCCGCCTATCCGGGCCGGCGCCTGGTGCTGGCGTTCCAGCCGCACCGCTATAGCCGTACACGCGACCTGTTCGAGGACTTCGTCAAGGTCCTGGCCACGCCCGACGTGCTGCTGCTGGCCGACGTGTACGCCGCCGGTGAAGCGCCGATCGTGGCCGCCGACGGCCGTGCGCTGGCGCGCGCGCTGCGCGCAGGCGGCAAGACAGAACCGATTTTCGTGGAGGCGATCGGCGACATGCCGGCCGCGATCCTGGAGGTGGCGCGCGACGGCGACGTCGTGCTCACCATGGGCGCAGGCTCGATCAGCGGCGTCCCCAACCAACTGATTTCTCATGCAAAGGCTTCATCGTGAGTACTCTTTCTTCAACTGACGCAGCCGCATTCGGCAAGGTTGGCGTGCTGTTCGGCGGCCGCTCCGCCGAGCGCGATATCTCGATCATGTCCGGCACGGGCGTGCTCAATGCGCTCAAGAGCCATGGCATCGATGCGCACCCGTTCGATCCGGGCACGCAGTCGCTGGCCGAACTGGAGGCGGCAAGATTCGACCGCGTGTTCATCGCGCTGCACGGCCGCTACGGCGAGGACGGCAGCCTGCAGGGCGCGCTCGAACTGCTCGGCATTGCCTACACCGGCAGCGGCGTGATGGCGTCGAGTATCGCGATGGACAAGATCACCACCAAGAAGATCTGGCTGGCGCAGGGCCTGCCCACGCCAAGGTACGCGACCATCGAACCGGGCGTCACTGACCTGGACAAGGTCGCGTCTGAACTCGGCCTGCCGCTGATCGTCAAGCCGCCGCTGGAAGGTTCGACCATCGGCATCACCAAGGTCACCAAGGCCGAGGACCTGAAGGCCGCGGTCGACGTGGCCACCGGCTTTGACAAGGTGGTGCTGGCCGAGGAATTCGTGACCGGTCGCGAGTTGACGGTCACCGTGCTGGGGCAGGGCGAGAATGCGCGCGCGCTGCCGATCGTGGAGATCGTGGCCCCGGAGGGCAACTACGACTACAACAACAAGTACTTCACCGACGACACCAAGTACCACTGCCCGGCGACGCTGGACGCGGCGATCACGGCCGAGATCGAGCGTATCGCCGTCGAGGCCTACAACGCGATCGGCTGCGAGGGCTGGGCGCGGGTCGATGTGCTGCTGCGCGAATCGGATAACCGCCCGTTCCTGCTCGAGGTGAACACCTCGCCGGGCATGACCGGCCATTCGCTGGTGCCGATGGCCGCGCGCGCGATCGGCATGAGCTACGAGGACCTGTGCGTCGAGATCCTGCGCTCGGCGCGCCTGAAAATTGGACAGGCACGGGGATAAAGAAGAATGTGGCACGACGTCCGAACCCTGAATGCGACCGCCAGCGGCCTGACCGCGCTGGTGCTGCTCGCCTGCGTGGTGTCAGGCGTGTGGTGGGTTTCGCAGCTGCCGATGTTCACGCTGCGCCGGGTGACGGTGGAGAGCATGTATGGCATCGGCCTGCAGCACGTGAACGAGCTCACGGTGCGTAACAGCGTGCTCGGGAAAATCAAGGGCAACTTCTTCACCGCGAACCTGGAGCAGGTGCGCACCACGTTCGAGGCGGTGCCGTGGGTGCGCCGCGCGACCGTGCGGCGCGAGTGGCCGAACCAGCTGATCGTCTCGGTCGAGGAACACGAGGCGCTGGGCACCTGGGGCGAGGACGGCCGCCTGCTGTCGGTGAAGGGGGATGTATTCACCGCCAACGTGGCCGAGGCCGACGATGACCACGAGCTGCCGGAGTTCGACGGTCCGCCCGGCAGCGAAAAGGAAGTGCTGGCATGCTTTTCCGAGCTGCGCAAATGGTTCGCGCCGGTCAAGCTGGTGCCCGAGTCGCTCAGCCTGTCGAACCGCTATGCGTGGACGGTCCGGCTTTCCAACGGCATGAGCGTGGCGCTCGGCCGCGAGCACGACCCGAGCATGCTCAAGGCGCGCGTGGAACGGCTGGTCGGCGTCTACCCGCAACTGGTGGCGCGGCTGCAGGAAGGGCATATCGACACCATCGACATGCGCTATCCGAGCGGACTGGCGCTGGCGTCGAGCGCCCTGTTGGTGCCGGAAGACGCGAACAAGCCGGTGAAGGCTGCCAAAAAACCAAAACTTAAAACAACCAAGCATACATAACAGCAGGCATACAGCAATGACAAAAGACGCGAAAAACCTGATCGTCGGCCTCGACATCGGCACCTCCAAGGTGGTGGCGGTGGTGGCCGAGGTGATGCCCGACGGACGCCACGAGGTGATCGGGCTCGGTCAGCACGAGTCGAAAGGATTGAAGAAGGGCGTCGTCGTCAACATCGAGGCGACCGTCGAGTCGATCCAGCGCGCGCTCGAAGAAGCGGAGCTGATGGCCGACTGCAAAATCCGCAACGTGTATGCCGGTATCGCAGGAAGCCATATCCGCTCGTTCAATTCGAGCGGCATGGTCGCCATCAAGGACAAGGAAGTCACCGCCACCGACGTGGCGCGCGTGATCGAGACCGCCAAGGCGGTCAACATCCCGACCGACCAGCAACTGCTGCACACGGTGCCGCAGGAATTCATCGTCGACAACCAGGAAGACGTGCGCGAGCCGATCGGCATGAGCGGCATCCGCCTCGAGGTGCGCGTGCACATTGTGACCGGCGCGGTGTCGGCGGTGCAGAACATCGTCAAGTGCGTGCGCCGCTGCGGCCTGGAGGTATCGGACCTGATCCTGCAGCCGATGGCCTCGGCCGACGCGGTGCTCACCAGCGATGAGAAGGAACTGGGCGTGGTGCTGATCGACATTGGCGGCGGCACCACCGACATCGCGGTCTTCTCCGACGGCGCGATCCGCCACACGGCGGTGATCCCGATCGCCGGCGACCAGATCACCAGCGACATCGCGATGGCGCTGCGCACCCCGACCGGCGAGGCAGAGGAAATCAAACTGCGCTACGGCGTGGCCAAGCAGGTGCTGGCCGACCCGGGCGAATCGCTCGAAGTGCCGGGACTGGGCGACCGCGGCCCGCGCTCGCTGTCGCGCCAGGCGCTGGCGGCGGTGATCGAGCCGCGCGTGGAGGAGCTGTTCGCACTGGCGCTGCAGGTGGTGCGCGAGTCCGGTTACGAGGGCGTGCTCTCGTCGGGCATCGTGCTCACCGGCGGCTCGTCGATGATGCCGGGGATGATCGAGATGGCCGAGGACATCTTCCTCAAGCCGGCGCGCCTGGGCACGCCGGACTACCGCGGCCAGCTGGCCGACGTGGTGCGCAGCCCGCGCTACGCGACCGTGCTCGGCCTGCTGCTGGAAGCGAAAAAGCAGTACCTGCGCGGACACATCGTCACGCGCCAGGACGGTTCGGTGAAGGCGGTCTGGCAGCGAATGAAGGAATGGTTCCTGGGGAATTTTTAAAAGCAGTCCGCGGCCTTGACGCCGTTCCCGTCCGGGGACGGCATGCGGGGACTGCGGGGAATGGTTGGTTGTAGTTCGGTTGGCAGTTCTTGGATCAAGCACACAGTCGTTTTTGAGTACAACGCAGTTTCCAATCGCCAGGCCTGATAGCGATTTATGAGGTCTAGCGCTTGGAAACGGCACTTTGATATTAGGAGTTTCATCATGGATTTCGATATGGTCGATAATGCAGCACTGGGAACCGTGATCAAGGTCGTCGGGGTCGGCGGCGCTGGTGGCAACGCGGTACAGCACATGATCAACAAGGGTGTATCGGGCGTGGAGTTCATCGCCGCCAACACCGACGCACAAGCGCTGGCCGCATCGACCGCGGACAACATCATCCAGATCGGCGAAACCGGTCTGGGCGCGGGCATGCGTCCGGAGATCGGCCGCCAGCTGGCCGAGCAGACCCGTTCGCGCATCGAAGACGCGCTGCGTGGCGCGCACATGGTGTTCATCGCCGCCGGCATGGGTGGCGGCACCGGCACCGGCGCCGCGCCGATCGTGGCCGAAGTGGCCAAGACCATGGGCGCGCTGACTGTGGCGGTGGTGTCCAAGCCGTTCTCGTACGAAGGCCAGAAGTGCATGGACATCGCCGAAGACGGACTGGAAGAACTGTCCAAGCACGTCGATTCCCTGATCATCATCCTCAACGAAAAGCTGGAAGAGATCTACGAAGACGAATCGATGCTCGACTGGATGAAGCATGCGGACGACGTGCTCAACAACGCGGTGGCCGGCATCGCCGAGATCATCAACGTGCCGGGTCACATTAACGTCGACTTCAACGACGTCAAGACCATCATGAGCGAGCAGGGCAAGGCCATGATGGGCACCGCGACCGCGTCGGGCGTGGACCGTGCGCGCATCGCGGCCGAGCAGGCGATCGCCTCGCCGCTGCTCGACGGGATCGACCTGTCGGGCGCGCGCGGCGTGCTGGTCAACGTGACCGCGAGCCGCAGCCTGAAGGGTAAGGAAGTCAAGGAAGTGATGGCCGCCGTGCGTGCCTTCGCCGCTCCGGACGCCGCCATCGCCCAGGGCATCGCCTACGAAGACTCGATGGGCGACGAGCTGCGCGTGACGGTGGTGGCCACCGGCCTGGGCAAGAACAAGAAGATCCAGCTGGTGCAGCCGCAGCAGATGCTGCGCACCGGTACCTACAACACCCCGGTGATGTCCGCCGGCGCCGGCCTGGGTAACGGCCTGTCGGTGGGAGCGGCCACCGGCGACGCGATGGGCGGCATGAAGCAGCCGGCCGTGTGGCGCCGCGAGCAGGCATCGGAGCAGGTGCAGGCGATGCAGCGCAACGGTGTTGAGACCTACGACATTCCGGCTTTCCTGCGCAAGCAAGCTGACTGATTTATCGGCGTTGCATCTTTACCGGGGCCGAGTGCCTCGGTTTTTTTTGTTCTTCACGGCGCGATCGCCACACCGCCTACCCTCGGCTTTTCGAGGTAGCGAATTCTTATACCAAAGGGCTTGTGCACTTAGCCATTGCCGCTGGTTGCAATGGATTAACGGCAGTGATGAGAAGATGGAAGAGGGCCGCGAACATAAACGTGTCAACTAACTCTCGTTACCCAGCCTGATATGAAAATTAAGACCTTGTGTGTTGTTCTGCTCTTTTTTGCTACCTCTACCCTCTATGCCGCGCAGGCGCCTTTGTTTCGCATGACATCCAATGCAGGACAGGCTGCCAACGGCAATCAGCCCAGCATGGTGTTTCAGGAGGTCGAACGTAGCGAAACCTCATCGACTGTGGAAGCAGTGCAGACTTCCGGAAGCGTAGCGGCAAAATCTATGTTCCTGCTGAGCGGAAGTTGCGCGTTGATGAAGGAACGAAAAAAAGAAGCTTTCAAGATCGAGCGGCTGTCCAAACAACCGATCCGCTTCATTGTTCGATTCGTGTCAGGCGAAAACATTGGCAATGAAGCGTTCGGCCAACCGATAGGCGAAGATGCCGTTATCCCCGCAGCCCGGTGCGATTTGATTCAATCAGTCTTGGCGCGGTAGTTGCTGCGAGCTCTGGTCACTTCGGATTTCTTTGCCTGCTCTGCACGCTTGCTCAGGATCGGGCATACTTGAGGGATTCACAAAAACCAGAGGAGTCACCATGACCATCCAGATCGGCGATCGCCTGCCGGAAGGCACCCTGTCCGAATTCATCGAAACCGAAACCGCAGGCTGTTCGCTCGGCCCGAACACGTTCCAGGTCGCCGACTTGGTCAAGGGCAAGAAGATCGTGATCTTCGGCCTGCCCGGCGCCTTTACCCCGACCTGCTCCGCCCAGCACGTGCCGGGCTACGTCCAGCACTTCGATGAACTCAAGGCCAAGGGCGTGGACGAAATCTGGTGCGTGTCGGTCAACGACGCGTTCGTGATGGGCGCCTGGGGCCGCGATCAGAAAGCCACCGGCATCGTGCGCATGATGGCCGACGGTAACGCGACCTTCACCAAGGCGCTGGGCCTGGACGCCGACTTCTCCAAGTACGGCATGGGCACCCGCTCGCAGCGCTACTCTATGCTGGTCGAGGACGGCGTGGTCAAGCAGCTGAACGTGGAGCAGGGCGGCTTCGAGGTCTCGAGCGCCGAATATATGCTCAAACAACTGGGCTGATCGACCGCAGCACAGAAAACGACGGCGCCGCGGCGCCGTCTTTTGTTTTAGCACGCGCGTTATGCATACGATGGGAACGGGGCAATGAGTATCAAGGCGGACAACCTGCGCAGCATCTACGCGATGCTGGTCGCGGTGGCATTCTTTTCCGTAATGGATACCACGATGAAGATGCTGTCAGCCGGCTTTCCGGCGATGCAGGTCGCCGCGCTGCGCTGCCTGGCCTCGCTGCCGCTGGTGCTGGTGTGGGTCGGCTGGCGCGGCGCGCTGCGTACTGCGCTCAAGGTGAACTGGCCGCTGCACCTGTTGCGTGCGGCGCTGGGCATCGTGATGCTGGCGCTGTTCGCCTACGGGGTCAAACACCTGTCGCTGGCCTCGGCCTATTCAATCTTCTTCATCGGCCCGATACTGATCACCGCATTGTCGGTGGTGATGCTGGGTGAAACCGTCAACGCGGCGCGCTGGCTGGCGATCGGCGTCGGCATGGCCGGCGTGATGGTGGTGCTGCGCCCCGACGGCAGTGGCTTGCTGAGCCTGGGCGGCCTTGCGATCCTGGCGGCGGCGACCTGCTACGCCGTGTCCGCCATCGCGGCGCGGCTGCTGGCGCGCACCGACAGCAAGGAACACATGATGTTCTGGCTGATGCTGCTGATGGCGGCGGGCGCCTCGGTGCTTGCCGCGCCGAACTGGGTCCCGGTGGAAAGCCAACACCTTCCGATCCTGTGCACGCTTTCCGTCAGCGGCTTTTTCGCCCAGATGGCGATCAACGAGGCATTCAGCCGCGGCGAGGCGTCGGTCGTCGCGCCGTTCGAGTATTCGGCGCTGGCCTGGGGTGTGGCGATCGACTGGCTGCTGTGGCGCACGCTCCCGGACCAGTTCACCCTGATCGGCGCGTCCATCATCATCGGCAGTGGCCTGTACCTGATCCGCCACGAAAAGGTCCACGCTTAAGTCCAGCATCCGTAGAAAGCGTCGCGCCGATGCGACCTGCTGGACCGCAGGCAACGCGCTCCGGAACGCCTACGCTATAATCGGAAGATGTTAAAGCAAAGAACGATTAAACAGCTGGTTCGCACCACTGGTGTCGGACTGCACTCCGGCACCAAGGTCGAACTGACCCTGCGCCCGGCCGCCGTGGATACCGGCATCGTGTTCCGCCGCGTCGACCTCGACCCGGTGGTCGAATTCGCTGCCAGCGCCGACGTGGTGGGCGACACGCGCATGGCCTCGGTCCTGGTCAAGGGCAAGGCCAGGGTGTCGACCGTCGAACACCTGATGTCCGCGTGTGCGGGGCTGGGGATCGACAACCTGTACGTCGATATCTCGGCCGAGGAAATCCCGATCATGGACGGATCGGCCTCGTCGTTCGTGTTTTTGCTGCAGCAGGCCGGCGTGCAGGAGCAGGCCGCGCCAAAGAAATTCATCCGCGTGCTCAAGCCGGTCGAGGTGCGCCAGGGCAGCGGCGACAGCGAAAAGTGGGCGCGGCTGTCGCCATACGACGGCTTCAAGCTCGACTTCTTCATCGAATTTAACCATCCCGCCGTCGACGGCACCGCGCAGCGCGCCTCGGTCGATTTCGGCGTGGTCTCGTACGTGCACGACGTGGCGCGCGCGCGCACGTTCGGCTTCATGCAGGACGTGGAAAGCCTGCGCGGCATGGGCCTGGCGCGTGGCGGCTCGCTCGAGAACGCGATCGTGATGGACGAGTACCGCATCCTGAACGCGGACGGACTGCGCTACGAGGACGAGTTCGTGCGGCACAAGATCTTGGATGCGATCGGCGACCTGTACCTGGTGGGCTATCCGCTGCTGGCCGGCTACGAGGCGCACAAGTCCGGGCATGGACTGAACAACCTGCTGCTGCGTGAACTGCTGGCACAGCCGGATGCGTATGAGATCGTGACCTTCGACGCGCCGGGCACGGCGCCGGTGTCGTACGTGCGCCAGATGGCGCGGGAGTGGGCGCTTACCTGAGCCGGCCCTTGGTAGGGTGGGCGGGTCTCCCGCCCACGCGTCCAGCCAGCGCCGGCACCGCCGCTGTGCGTTCGGTTGATGCACGCACTGTTTGAACGCGTGGGGTGAGTCGGGCTAAATGCCCGACGAACGAGCCGCCCACTCTACGCACTGCATCGTACGGCTTGCCGGAAGCGTAGGGGGCGCGCGGCCGGCGAGGACCTGTGCGCACGCTGTACGGTTGAATGTCGTTGGCTCCGGTACGCACACGTACCGCGGGCGCACAGGTGCGCACCCTACGATGGTTATTTCATGGCCGCGCTCTCGCGGGCATCAACCCTCCTGCCGCCGCTTCGCCGCCATATTCTTGATCGCCGCAATCAGCGTCGCATTCTGCGGCGTATCCGGCAAGGCATTGCCCAGCTGTTCAAACGCATCCACCGCCACCGGCGGCAGCTCCAGCGTGCGCATCTGTACCTGGGGCGGCATCGCGCGCGCCACCTGTACCTTCAGCCGTACCGACTCGACCTGCCAGCCGCGCTGCTGCAGCGTCGCCTGCAGCTTGGGCAGCTGCTGCTTGAGCCGCGCCGCGACGGCCGAGCTGGGCACGGCCAGCACCAGCACGCCTTCCTGAAAGGACAACACGTCGCAATTGCTGAACATGGCAGGCAGCGCGCCCGCGCAATCGTGTTGCAGGCGCGCGATGCGGGTCGCGGTCGGGAGCAGGCTGGCGAGCCGATCGTTCTTGCGCAGGAAGTCGAAGACGTCGAACGAGGTCTGGGTGTTCCGGGTTCCGTAAACATGCATGAGGGGAACAATAGCACAGGCAGCGCCAATGCGCGATCTTGTGGATAATCTTGGCTGGCCGAACAGGGGCCGGCCGGGGGGAAAGCGTTTCTGGATGGAAAACCCTTGTAATTCCTGCCATTGGCCCCAAGTGTGGCCGGACTGCATGATAGAATCACTCGGTTTTAGCCATAGGCGGTCTTCGACTGATATTTTTTTGATATCATCCCTGGCTCTTTTCGCGGCATTTTTCTAGAACACAGCATGTCTTTACTGACCCAGATTTTCGGCAGCCGTAATCAGCGGCTGCTCAAACAGTACCAAAAATCCGTGCGCGCCATCAGTGCGCTCGAGCCGCAGATGGAACAGCTGTCCGACGCCGAACTCCAGGCGAAGACTCCGGAATTCAAAGAGCGCCTGGCGGGCGGGGCAACGCTTGACGACATCCTGGTCGAAGCGTTCGCGGTGTGCCGCGAGGCGGCCAAGCGGGTGCTCAAGATGCGCCACTTCGACGTCCAGTTGATCGGCGGCATGGTCCTGCACGACGGCAAGATCTCCGAGATGGCGACCGGCGAGGGCAAGACCCTGATGGCGACCCTGGCGGTCTACCTGAACGCGCTGGCCGGCAAGGGTGTGCACGTGATTACCGTCAACGACTACCTGGCCCAGCGCGACGCCGAGCAGATGGGGCGCCTGTATGGCTGGCTGGGCTTGAGCACCGGCGTGAACCTGTCGCAGATGGACCACGACAGCAAGCAGAAGGCCTACGCCTCCGACATCACCTACGGCACCAACAACGAATTCGGCTTCGACTACCTGCGTGACAATATGGTCTACGAGGCGCGCGAGCGGGTGCAGCGCAGCCTGAACTTCGCGGTGGTCGACGAGGTGGACTCGATCCTGATCGACGAAGCGCGCACGCCGCTGATCATCTCCGGCCAGGCCGAGAACCACACCGATCTGTACTACCGCATGAACGAGGTGCCGCCGCTGCTCACGCTGCAGGTCGGCGAAGAGACCCCGGACGGCAAGGGCAAGATCGACGTCCCGGGCGACTACGTCAAGGACGAGAAGGCGCACACGGTGCTGCTGACCGAAGCCGGCCACGAGAAGGCCGAAGCCATCCTCACCAAAATGGGCCTGCTGCCGGAAGGCGCCTCGCTGTATGACGCCGCCAACATCACCCTGATCCACCACCTGTACGCGGCGCTGCGCGCCCACGTGCTGTACCACAAGGACCAGCACTACGTGGTGCAGAACGGCGAAGTGGTGATCGTCGACGAATTCACCGGCCGCCTGATGACGGGCCGCCGCTGGTCCGACGGCCTGCACCAGGCGGTCGAAGCCAAGGAAGGCGTGAAGATCCAGAACGAGAACCAGACCCTGGCCTCGATCACCTTCCAGAACTACTTCCGCATGTACAGCAAGCTGTCGGGGATGACCGGTACCGCGGACACCGAAGCGTACGAGTTCCAGGAGATCTACGGCCTGGAGACCGTGGTCGTCCCGCCGAACAAGCCGAACCAGCGCAAGGACCGCCAGGACCAGGTCTACAAGTCGGCCACGGAAAAATACCAGGCCATGGTGACCGACATTCGCGACTGCTACGAGCGCGGCCAACCGGTCCTGGTCGGCACCACCTCGATCGAGAACTCGGAACTGCTGTCCGGGATCCTGAACCAGGCCAAACTGCCGCACAACGTGCTCAATGCAAAGCAGCACGCACGTGAAGCGGAGATCGTGGCGCAGGCGGGCCGTCCGAAGATGATCACCATCGCGACCAACATGGCCGGCCGCGGTACCGACATCGTCCTGGGCGGCAACGTCGAAAAGCAGATCCAGTTCCTCGAGGCGGACGAATCGCTGTCGCCGGAACAGAAGGAAGCGCAGTCGAAAAAGCTGCGCGACGAATGGCAGTCGCTGCACGACCTGGTCGTGTCGCAGGGCGGCCTGCACATCATCGGCACCGAACGCCACGAATCGCGCCGGGTGGACAACCAGCTGCGCGGCCGCGCCGCGCGCCAGGGCGACCCGGGCTCGTCGCGCTTCTACCTGTCCCTGGACGATCCGCTGCTGCGCATCTTCGCGGGTGATCGCGTGCGCGCGATCATGGAACGCCTGAAGATGCCGGAAGGCGAGCCGATCGAGGCAGGCATCGTGACCCGCTCGATCGAATCGGCGCAGCGCAAGGTCGAGGCGCGCAACTTCGACATCCGCAAGCAGCTGCTCGAATACGACGACGTCGCCAACGACCAGCGCAAGGTGATCTACTCGCAGCGTAACGAACTGCTGGAAGCGGCCGACATTTCGGAGCTGATCGCCTCGCTGCGCACCGGCGTGTTCACCGACGTCGTGCGCAACTACGTGCCGGCCGACTCGGTCGAGGAGCAGTGGGACATTCCGGCCCTGGAGCAGACCCTGGCCAGCGAGTGGGCGCTGCCCGTGCCGCTGGCACAGATGCTGGAGGACGAGCCGAACCTGAACGACGACGACATCCTCGAGCGCGTCCTGGCGGCAGCCGAGGAGTCGTACGAAGCCAAGGTCGCGGTCGTGGGCAAGGAAGCGTTCGGCGGCTTCGAGCGCAACGTGATGCTGCAAAGCGTGGATACCCACTGGCGCGAGCACCTGGCGGCGCTGGACCACCTGCGCCAGGGCATCCACCTGCGCGGCTATGCGCAGAAGAACCCGAAGCAGGAATACAAGCGCGAGGCGTTCGAACTGTTCGCCAACATGCTGGACATGATCAAGAACGAAGTGATCCGCATGGTGATGACGGTGCGCATCCAGACCCGCGAGGAAGTGGAGGCCGCCGAGGCTGCAATGGCGGCCCAGATGGCACAGCTGGAAAATATCAACTACCAGCATTCCGACTTCAACCCGGCGGCCGCGCCCGAGGAGCTGCTGGCTCCGACAGCGGCGGCGATGCCCGACCGGGTGGGCGGCGCCGCGCTGGCGGACCACAACACCTATGAGGGCATGAAGGTCGGCCGTAACGATCCTTGCCCTTGCGGCAGCGGCAAGAAGTTCAAGCAGTGCCACGGCAGGCTGGGCTAACCTGGATTTAAGTTCCAACGAAAAGGGCGGCAGGATGCGAATCCTGCCGCCCTTTTTTCGCGCGCCACGTATGTAGCACGCAGGTGCACATGCCCGCGCCCCCTACAATTTGCTTTGGCTAAGGGCTTCGGCAGGTCGTAGGGTGCGCACCTGTGCGCACGCGGTCAGAGTCTGCCCGGCTCGCGGCGTTGCTGACATGACGCACAGTCTGCACCGCGTGCGCACAGGTGCGCACCCTACAACCCCTAGCTTTGATCCGACTCTTAACGTGAATCAACCGCATGTCGAAGGCGTGACTATGCCTCGCCGAAACATGCGATAAAGAAACGCAAAACGCGATGCAATGTTGGCCAAGCGCCACCGCTGGCGCCTCTAACCGTGAATTGCGCTGCGTTTTGCGTGATTCATCCTACGGGGCGGCACGTCGCTTTGCAATGCCCGTTAGGGCGGCATAGAGCGATCCTGCCGCCCTTTGTCATCGGGGTGTCGGCTAGTGCATGTGCTCTGCCTGCTCGCTCCGGTACAACTTTTCTTCCTGCCACAGGGTGACGAACAGCGTCATCACGACCGGGCCGACGAACAGGCCGATCAGGCCCAGCATTTCGACGCCGCCCAGGATTCCCAGCAACACCGCCAGGAATGGCAGCTTGGTCGCGTTGCCGATGATGGCCGGGCGCACGAAATGGTCGGCCACGAACAGCACTACACCGCCCCAGACCAGCACCGCGACGGCCCCCCCAATATTGCCGTTAAAAGCCAGCACGGCCGCCACGGCGCCAAAGGCCAGCGGCGCGCCGAACGGGATGATCGCCAGCACGCCGGTGGCGGCGGCCCACAGCACGGCCGACGGCACATTCGTGAATTCGTAACTGATGCCGAGCAGCACGCCTTCGGCCAGCCCGACCAGCACCAGGCCGTTGACGGTGGCCCGGATCGCGGTCGGCACCTTGGTCGCGTACAGCTTCCAGCGGTGGTCGCCGATCAGGTGGTGGCCGATCGCATCGAGTTGCGACAGCAGGGCGGGGCCGTCCTTGTAAAAGAAAAACAGGGAGAGGAAAGCGAACAGCACGTCGATCATGCGGTGCATGACCACGCTGCCGAATATCTTGAGCAATTCGCTGGCGTTATGCAGACGCACGGCCGTGCCGTCGGTCAGCAGGTGGGAGAGGCCGTGCGGCTGGCTCAGCGTGGTCTGCCACCATTCGTAAATTGCACTGCCGACCAGCGGAATCCGATGCAGCCAGCTTGGTGCCGCCAGCCCTTCGGTATTCGCCTGGGCCACCAGCGCCGCCAGGGCCGGCGCCTGGTGCGCCGCCTGCACGCACGCCAACGCCAGCGGGGTGATGAACACCGCGGCGCACAGCAGGGTCACGCCCAGCGCGGCGGCGATCTCGTGGCCGCCGAGCGAACGCTTGGCCCGGGCGTACAGCGGCCATGTCGCGGTGGCCAGGATGGCGGCCCACAGCAGCGGCAGCACGAAGCGTTGGGTGATGAAGGCGGCAAAGGCAATGATTGCTACCGAAAATATTGCGCTCAGTACGTCTCGTTGGGCAGGTCTCATCAAGTCTCCAGACTCAATTTATGCAGTTCGGTTGTCGGTGAGCTTTACACCGGATTTTCCCAAGAAATGTAAACACTTGATTTTAAACGCAGTTTGATTTCGGCATGGATTTTGCTACCTGATCCGACGCTTGGTTTCATTGTGAAAATCACTTTTTGTAACTATTTTTTGGGGATAGTAGAATGAAAATTAGATCACTGCTGGCCATACTGGCCCTCGGTGCCGCCACCACCCTGTCGAGCCTGGCCGATGCGGCGCCGCTGCGCAGCGGCTTCGGGGGGCCTGAAGGATACGGCGAACTGGCGCTGGTTCCGGCGGACGACAATTCGTCCAGTATCCTGAACCTGCCCTTCACGCTCAATTTCTTTAACCACAATTACAACCAGTTCTATGTCAATAATAACGGCAACGTCACCTTTGGTGGGCCGGTGTCGTCGTATACGCCTACCCCGTTCCCGATTTCCAACCAGCCGATGATCGCGCCGTTCTGGGCCGACGTCGACACCCGCCCTCAACCGGGCGGCGGCGCGGTCTACGTGGCCTCGCCGGATGCGAACACGGTGGTGGTCACCTGGCATAACGTCGGCTACTACAACCAGCATACCGACAAGCTCAACGATTTCCAGTTGACGCTGGTGAACCGCTCCGATACCGGCGCCGGCAACTTTGACATCGAATTCCGCTACAACCAGCTGCAATGGACCACCGGCGACGTCAGCCAGGGCTACCCGGCGCAGGCGGGCTATGACGCGGGCGACCTCCAGCACTTCTTCGTGCTGCCCGGCTCGTTTACCACCGGCGTCGTGAACCTGGCCAATACCTCCAACCTCAGCCAGGAAACGCCGGGCGTGTGGACCATGGCAATCCGCAACGGCGTCACCTCGGACGGCTCGAGCCCGGATGCCCCGCTGTTGCCGACCATCGTGCAGGAAGACGGCTATCACTTCAACTTCAACGTGGTGCTCGACCAGCGGGTATTCATCGACCCGCTGGTGGCGGTGGGCTATGAATACACTGTCCAATCCGGCCCGAACTTCGCGAGCGTGCTGTTGCCGACGATCGCCGGCGACCTGGACGGCTACGAGATCTGGGACCTGGACAACAATTTCCTCGCCCACGTGATGGGCGGCGAAATTTACACCTTCGGCCCGGATGGCATCCGGGGCTTCCGCGTGCTCGGGATCGACGTCGATGCCGGCCTGGACCCCGCCAACACCCAGGCGTTCGTGACCGGCCTGACCTTCACCGGCGCTGGCCAGGTATCGATGACGCAGAACCCGATCACGGTGCAAACCTCCACCGATGTGCCGGAACCGGCCAGCTTGCTGCTGCTGGGACTGGGCGCCGCGGGCGCGTTCGCCGCACGCCGGCGCCGCGTGTCCGCCGCCGCGCATGCGTAAGGGCTTCCTGCAGCGGCTGCCGGCCGGCCTCGCGC
>NZ_SPUM01000133.1 GCF_004614195.1 Massilia horti
CCAACGACCCTAGCATTATGAATGCTATGCTCTAACCAACTGAGCTATATCACCAACGCTCGGCATTTCTACCGGAGCTGTAACTGAACAGTGCTGCTAAAACAAAATGGCTCAGCTCTGCGAGCCAAGCCATCTGTCATTGAAACTTGGTGGTGATAGTTGGACTTGAACCAACGACCCTAGCATTATGAATGCTATGCTCTAACCAACTGAGCTATATCACCAGAACGGGTAGCATTATGCCGTTCGGCCTTTTGGGTGTCAAGGCTCGCCGCCTTCGCGGCGCGCTCTTTCGAGCCAGTGTCATGTGTGCATTCCCTTCAGCTGCGCCAGGATTTCCGCGGGCGCATCCGGTCTCAGGCAGTCGATCACGATCCGGTCCGGCATCGAGCGCAGCCAGGTCAGCTGGCGTTTGGCAAGCTGGCGCGTGGCGATAATGCCTGTTTCGCGCAGCGCCGCGCGGTCGATGCGGCCGTCCAGATACTCCCACGCCTGCCGGTAACCCACGCAGCGCATGGAGGGCAGGTTGGGCGTGAGGTAACCGCGCTCGCGCAGCCGTGCCACTTCGGCTACCAGGCCTTGATCGTCGCGTTCGCCCAGCATCTGCTCGAAGCGCAGCGCGATGCGGCCATGCAGCACCGCGCGGTCGGAAGGTTCGAGCGCGAACGAGATCAGTTCGAACGGCAGCTCAGGCTTGTCGCGCCTGGCCAGCAGTTCCGACATCGGCTTGCCGGTCAGTTCGATGATCTCGAGCGCGCGGTTGATGCGCTGGGCGTCGTTCGGCGCCAGCCGCTCGGCCGTCGCCGGGTCCAGCGCGCGCAGCCGCTCGTGCATGCCGGGCCAGCCGATGCGCGCCGCCTCGGCCTCGATTGAGGCGCGCACGTCCGGATCAGCGGTCGGCAGGTCGTCCAGCCCATCGGTCAGGCCCTTAAAGTACATCATCGTGCCGCCAACCAGTAGCGGCAGCTTGCCGCGCGCGCTGATCTCGGCCACGAGCCGCAAGGTATCGTCGCGGAACTGCGCGACCGAATACGCCTCGGTCGGCTCGATGATGTCGATCAGGTGGTGCGGCGCGCTCGCCAGTTCGTCCAGGGTCGGCTTGGCGGTGCCGATGTCCATGCCGCGGTAGACCAGCGCCGAGTCGACCGAGATGATCTCGACCGGACGTTCGCGCGCGATCGCCAGCGCGGCTGCGGTCTTGCCCGAGGCCGTCGGCCCCATGATCGCGACCGCCAGCGGTTTGTTCGATGCTTGTGTTGTCATTGGCCGCGCAGGAAAAGCTTGTCGAGCGCCGAGATTTCGAGCTGCACCCAGGTCGGGCGCCCGTGGTTGCATTGGTCGGCGCGCTCGGTTGATTCCATTTGCCGCAGCAGCGCGTTCATTTCGGGCACGGTGAGGATGCGGTTGGCGCGCACGGCGGTGTGGCAGGCGAGGGTGCCGAGCAGTTCGTTGCGGCGCTCGATCAGTACGCGCGAGCCGCCGTATTCGCGCACATCGCGCAGCACGTCGCGCGCCAGCGTCTGTGCGTCGGCGTTCTTGAGCAGCGTCGGAACCGCGCGTACCGCGAGCGTGGTCGGCGACATCACGGCGATGTCGAAGCCGAGCTTCTTCAACGTCTCCTGGTTTTCATCGGCCGTGCCTACTTCGATCGCGTCGGCGAAGAAGGTCACCGGGATCAGGAGCGGCTGCACCTGCATGTCGCTGCCGTCGATCTGGGCGTCGAGCGCGTTCTTCAGTTGTTCGTACAGGATGCGCTCGTGCGCCGCGTGCATGTCGACCAGCACCAGGCCCTTGGTGTTCTGCGCCAGGATGTAGATGCCGTGCAGCTGGGCGAGCGCGAAGCCGAGCGGGAAGTCGTCGTTCGACATCGGCCGGATCGGCGCGGACAGCGGGGCGGCAGGCGCCGCGGCCACGCTGGCCATGTCAAGCTCGCTCGACTTGAAGAGGGCGCCATAGCGCTCCGTGCTTTGCGCCACGCCGAGGGCCGAGGTGGCCACGCCCGGCGCATCCCAGCGGCTGCCCGGCGGGAAAGGCGAGGGCGAGAACGTGGACGAAAGCTGCGCGCCGAACGAGGTTTGTTCGTGCGGGCGCGGCTGCCAGTTCGAACCCGAAGCCTTGACCTCGGCCGCGGTGATCGGCGCCGGCACACTGCCGTGCGCGGTGGCCGAGGTTTGCGCCAGCGCGCGCTGCACGGCGTGGAATACGAACTGGTGCACCGCGCGGCTGTCGCGAAAGCGCACTTCGATCTTCGACGGGTGCACGTTCACGTCCACCAGCGCCGGGTCCAGGTCCAGCGACAGCGCGTACGACGGGAAGCGGTCGCCGTGCAGCACATCCTGATAGGCCGCGCGCACCGCGTGCAGCAGCAGCTTGTCGCGCACGAAGCGGCCGTTCACGTAGAAGAACTGGCCGTCGGCGCGGGCTTTGGATGCGGTCGGCAGGCCGATGAAGCCGTGCAGGTGGAGCGGGCCGGCCGCCTCGTCGATGGCAAGGCGCGCCTCGGCGAAGTCGGTGCCGAGAATCTGTGCGCTGCGCTTGGCCATGTCGCTCACGTTCCAGTGATCGATGGTGCGCCCGTTGTGCGACAGGCTGAACGAGACGTCCGGCCGCGCCAGCGCGATGCGCCGCACGACTTCCGCGCAGTGGCCGTATTCAGTCTGTTCGGATTTGAGGAACTTGCGCCGTGCCGGCGTGTTGAAGTACAGGTCCTGCACGTCGATGGTGGTGCCGAACGCGCCGGAGGAGGGCGAGACGGTGCCGTGGTGGGAGCCGATGATCTGCCAGGCGTGCGGCGCGGAGGGCGTGCGCGAGGTGATGGAGACCGCGGCGACCGAGGCGATCGAGGCCAGCGCCTCGCCGCGAAAGCCGAGCGTTGCCACATTTTCCAGGTCGGTCAGGGACGCGATCTTGGAGGTGGCGTGGCGCGCGAGCGCGAGCGGCATTTCGTCCGGCGCGATGCCGCGGCCGTTGTCGGTGATCGCTATGCGCTTGACGCCGCCTTCTTCGAGCCGCACTGTGATCTGCGTGGAGCCGGCGTCGAGCGCGTTTTCCAGCAGTTCCTTCACCACGGCCGATGGCCGTTCGACCACCTCGCCGGCGGCGATTTGGGAAATGAGCTGGTCAGGAAGCTGCTGGATCGGGCGATGGGTGGAGGCGGGGGCGTTCATCCGGGGAATTATAGCTCGACGCCAATTGGGCTGGAGCGTCCCGTCGGGTGTGCACCCTAACGGTCGTTGCACAGCCCCGTAGGGTGCGCACCAGTGCGCACGCGGTACGCTCGCATGCCGTTGGCTTCTGCAATGGGCTAACGGAATTCAACCGTACCGCGTGCGCACAGGTACGCACCCTACGATATTCTCCGGCCGAGTCAGCGGCTACTTTTGTTCCCGCACCGGAATCGGGGTGTTGCACAAATCGATATACCCGGCCGGTACCTTGGTCCACGGGCCGCCGCGGTTGCGCTGCGCCTCGACCACCGCCTGGTAGGTTGCGCTGTCGGTGCGCATCACCTCGAACTTCGACCGCTCGGCCTCGGGCACGTCGGCCGCCACCTTGACCGAACTGATCGGCACGTTCAGCTCCGGCTTGTCATAAAAGCCCATCGGCCCGGCGCCGCGCGGCAGCGTCGACAACAACGGCATGCCCGAGATCACGCGGCCAACAACCGTGATGTTGCGGTCGAGGTGACGCGGTCCATGCCCGATCACCGCATACAGCGACGTGCCGCCGCCGCTGTCGGCATCGTTGTCGCGCCCCACGCCGACCATGCCGTAGCAGTGCGCGAGCCAGGCCTCGCCCTTCTTCGGGTCGTGCCCCACCGGAAAACCGTTCGAGTGCCCCGCCTGCGGCGCATAGCCGTCGTGGTCCGGCAGCCGGGTAAAGTTCTTGTCGTTCTTGATCGGCACGGTGAATTCGGCCTTGAGCGTGCGCTGGGCGTTCTTGATCTCCCGCGGTTTGCCATTTTCCTCATTCGGGTCGCCCCACTGCACCACCCAGTTGTCCTGCGAGCGGATGATGGCCAGGCCGTCAAAGTAGTGCTCGCGCACCAGCGCCTTGATGTTCTTGACGTGATTGGGCGCAAACGTGGGCGCCAGCTCGATCACCACGCGGCCGGACGGAATGTCCATGTACAGCGTGTTTTCCGGGTCGAGCGGCCGCCAGTCCGACGGCTTGGACGCCTTGACAACGTCCGACACCGACGGCTTGGCCGGCGGAGTCTTGTCGGCCGCATATGCATTTGCCGCCAGCAGCGCCAGCGCTGCCGATTTCAGTACAGCTTTCCGCCCGATTGCCTTAAAAGCACGCATTTCCTCTCCTGTTGTCACGCGGTCGCCGCCGCTTGTTGTCCGCATTGTAATCCGTAACGTGATCACTTTGGAAACTTGCTTGACACGGCGAAAAAGAGTGTGCCGGAAGTTGCGCCAACAGTCATTTCTTGAGGCAGACTGATGGTATGATGCTGTGTTCCCTCTTAGGAAAATTATGGATCTGATGCAATTCTTCGACATGATCCTTCATGTCGATACGACCCTGGGTACGCTGCTTGCCCAGTATGGCACTTATGTTTATGCAGTCCTGTTTGCAATCGTGTTCTGTGAGACTGGACTGGTCGTACTGTTCTTCTTCCCCGGCGACACACTGCTCTTCATCGCGGGCGCCTTCTGCGCGACCGGCGAGATGAGCTATCCGTTGCTGATGGCGTTGCTGATTATTGCTGCCGTGACGGGCAACACCTTGAATTACTGGATAGGCGGGGCGATCGGGCATCGCGTGTTCACGCACGACTATCGCTGGATCAACAAGGACGCGTTGCGCCGCACCCACGATTTCTTCGAAAAGCACGGCGGCAAGACCATCATCCTCGCCCGCTTTGTGCCGGTGGTACGCACCTTTGCGCCGTTCGTGGCCGGCGTGTCGGACATGACCTTTGCACGTTTTCAGTTGTTCAACGTGGCGGGCGCCGTGGCCTGGGTGGCCAGCCTGGTCACTGGTGGCTATTTCTTTGGCAACATCCCGGTCGTGCGCGATCACCTGACCACGATCGTGCTGGTCGGTGTCGGCGCCGCGATCATCCCGCTCGCGCTGGGCGGCTTGTACAAGTTCGGGCGCAGGGTGATCAGCCGCTAAGGCTGCGAATCTGGCCACGTGCCAGATTTCGCGCCGGGGCGGACTCAAGTTTCTGTCCCGGCGAGCCGATAATCAGGAGTAAGCCACACTCCTGGAACCCAATGCGTAACCTTTTCGCCCTGTTCGCCTGCAGCGCCGTCATCGTGACAGCCAGTGCGAGCGAGCCCATCACCAGAACCGCCATCGTGCCGTCGAAACCTGCGGGCACGCCGGCCGCCACGGCCAAGATCGCCGCGGCGTCGCCGGCTCCGGCGGCAATCCCTCAAAAGAAAGAAGAGGACGCCGAGGTCGATCTGTCCGAGAAGATCGCGGCGCGCCTGGCCGACCTGCGCGCCAAGCAGGCCGCACGCGCGGACGCCGCGGCCAGGGCCAAGAAGGTCGCCGACGCCAAGCGCCGCGAGGAAGAATTGGCCGCAATTGTCGCCGCCACCGCGCCCAGGCGTGGCACCCACTGGAGCTACGAGGGCGAGAGCGGGCCGGCCAACTGGTCGAAGATCAATTCGGACTGGGCAGCGTGCTCCACCGGCCGCCGCCAGTCGCCGATCGACATCCGCGACGGCATCAAGGTCGACCTCGAGCAGATCACTTTTGACTACCATCCGAGCTCGTTCAACGAAATCGACAATGGCCATACGATCCAGGTGAATGTCGGTGGCGGCAACTTCATCACGGTTGGGAACCAGACCTACGAGCTGCAGCAGTTCCACTTCCATCGGCCGTCGGAGGAGCGCATCAACGGCAAGGGCACCGAGATGGTCATGCACCTGGTGCACAAGAGCGCGGAGGGCAGGCTGGCGGTGGTGGCGGTGCTGCTCGAGCGCGGCAAGCAGCATAACCTGATCCAGACGGTGTGGAACAACCTGCCGCTCGAGAAGAACGAGACGGTGTCGCCGTCGCTGGTGCTCGACCTGAAGGAGGCGCTGCCGGAGCGGCGCGAGTATTACACCTACATGGGCTCGCTCACCACGCCGCCCTGCACCGAGGGCGTGCTGTGGCTCGTGATGAAGCAGCCGATGCAGGCTTCGCCCGCGCAGATGGCGCTGTTCTCGCGGCTGTATCCGCTCAATGCGCGGCCAGTGCAGTCGGGATACGGGCGCATGATCAAGGAATCGAATTAAACCAAGACGCCGGCATACCGTAGGGTGCGCACCTGTGCGCACGCGGTCATCGCATGCTGGCTTGCGGCTGCCGCTTCACTACGCTGCGTTCGCGAACCGCGTGCGCACAGGTGCGCACCCTACGGGTATCACGCAGGGGTAACGCGGTACTCGCCGCGCCAGACAGCGCACGGGTCCAGCGTCGCCGGTCCCAGCCGCGCCGGCTCGATGCACACGAAGCGCCTGTACTCGTCGTCTCCCATGTCCGGAATCGCCGCCGCATCGGCAGCCCACGGATTCCATACCACCGCGTCGGTAAAGCCCTTCTGTTCGAGCTTGAGCTTGCCGGCGCCGCTCTCCAGGAACACCGTCCCCGCGATCCCTTCGTAGGGCTGGTCGTGCTTGCCCGTAAAAGTGAGCGCCGCCGGTTCCACACCAATGATGCGCACCGCTGCGATGTCGTCGACCAGATGGTAGGTGTGCAGCGCCGCCGCGAACGGGAACGCCTGCGCACCGTCGTTGCGCACTTCAAGCGACATGGCCAGCTCGCTGTCGCGCACCGCCACCCGCAGCGCGAGGGCGAAGGCATGCGGCCATGCGGCGGCCAGCTCTGGCGCCAGGTCCGACTGGTTCAGTTCAAACAGCGCAAACGCGGCGCCGTCTTCGATGCCGCTGGCGGTCATGCGCCAGTTGGAGACGCGCGCGAAGCCGTGTTTGATAAGGGGGCCGCGCTCGGCGAACTGCGGGAAGACCACCGGCACCCCGCCGCGGATCGCGGCGCTGCCGTCCAGCGCCGATTTGGCGCTCACGAACAGGCGCTCGTGTCCCTGGGCTCCCTTCCATGAGACCAGGTGGGCGCCGAACAGGGTGATGGTGGCTTGCGCGCCGTCCGGGGCGGATAGGCGCACGGCGGGCAGGTGTCCGTATTCGGTATTCGTGATTGTCATGCTCTTCAGGTGAGGCGGCCCTTGGCCATCGGCGGATTGGCAGCGAAGTAGCGGCGCACGCCCTTGGTGATCGCATCGGCGAGCTGGTCCTGGTAGCCGTTGTCCTTGAGTTTAGCCTCTTCGTCGGGGTTGGAGATGAATGCGGTTTCGACCAGGATCGACGGGATGTCCGGGGCCTTGAGCACGGCAAAGCCGGCCTGTTCGACCGCGCCCTTGTGCAGGCGGTTGATGCCGCCGATTTCGGTCAGCACCGCTTTGCCGAGCTTGAGGCTGTCGTTGATCTGGGCTGTGGTCGACAGGTCGAACAGCACGCTGGCCAGTTGCTTGTCGTGGTTGCCGAGGTTGACGCCGCCGATCATGTCGGCCTTGTTCTGGTCGTTTGCGAGCCAGCGCGCGGCGGTCGAGCTGGCGCCTTTTTCGGACAGCACGAACACCGACGAGCCGCGCGCGCTGGGCTGGATGAAGGCGTCCGCGTGGATCGAGACGAACAGGTCGGCCTGCACTTTGCGCGCCTTTTCGACGCGCGTCCCGAGCGGCACGAAGTAGTCGCCGTCGCGGGTGAGCATGACGCGCATGTTCGGCAGCCCTTCGAGCTTGGTCTTCAGGCGCTTGGCGATCTCTAGCACGATGTCCTTTTCGCGCGCGCCGCTGGCGCCGATGGCGCCCGGATCTTCGCCGCCGTGGCCGGGGTCGAGCGCGATCGTGATCATGCGCGTCACCTTCGACGCGGCGCCGCCCGCCGGCGACTGGGGCCGGGGCGTGGCCGGCGCCGCGCCCGGCGTCTGCAACGGCGCTGTCCCCTGCGCAATCTGCGCTTCCATTTTCGCGACCGCGTCCGGCGCAACCTGGCCCGCGGCCGGCATGCCCGGCTGGACCGGGGCGGTTGGCGTACTGGCGGCATCCGGGGTCGACCAGTTGCCCGATTCGATCATGGCGGCGATCGGGTCGACCGCGTTCACCGGGTACAGGTCGAAGATCAGGCGGTGCTGGTAGCCCGCCACCGGGGCCAGCGTGAACACCTGCGGCGTGACTTTTTCCTTCAGGTCGAACACCAGGCGCACCACGTTCGGACGGTTCTGGCCGACGCGCACCTGCTTGATGTACGGGTCGTTCGACTCGATCTTGGCGACCAGGCTCTTGAGGGTATCGTTCAGCGCCAGGCCGTCGATGTCGACCACCAGCCGCGGCGGGTCGGACACCATGAAGTGGTTGGTCTTGAGGGCGCCGTCGTTTTCCAGCGTGACGCGGGTGTAGTCGGCGGCCGGCCAGACGCGCACGGCCAGGATCTGCGCGGCGCGCGCGGGCAGGGCGGTAAAGACCGACAGCAGCAGTGTGCCACCGGCCTTGAGCACGGTGCGGCGGCGCGGCGAGCCAGAATTCAAGCGGGCGGTGCGAAGGTGAGGCGGTCGAGGCATAGCTGGCCTAATTCAGACAACGCCTGCAATTCTACCTCACGGCCGAGCCCGCAAACACTCAGCCAGACCTGTACGTCGGGCGGTGGCAACACCGGCTCGCCCTTTTCCGGCCACTCGACGATGCAGATGTTGTGGCCGTCGAAATCCTCGCGAAAACCGGCGTCGAGGAACTCTTCCGGGCTGCTCATGCGGTACAGGTCGTAGTGGATGGCGTTGACAAGCTGGCCATCGACGGTGATGCGGTACGGCTCGGACAGGGTATAGGTCGGGCTCTTGACCGTGCCCTGGTGGCCGCTTGCGTGCAGCAGTGCGCGCGTGAGCGCGGTCTTGCCGGCGCCGAGGTCGCCGTGCAGGTAGATCACGAGGCCGGGTGCGAGCGCGCGTGCCAGCGCGGCGCCGAAGGCGGCGGTCGCCGATTCATCGGCCAGGTAAGCTTTGAAGTGCTGCATCGAATAGAATGTCGTGTCGTATTACTGTCTCTTTGTCCTGCATGCCGACCCTGCCACCAGACCTGCCCGAACTTGCGCGCGCCATCAAGGCGTGGGGCAAGGAACTCGGCTTTGCCGAAGTGCGCATCGCCGACGTCGACCTGGCGCACGCGGAGGAAGGCCTGCGCGCGTGGCTCGCCGCGGGTCACCACGGCGAGATGGATTATATGGCAAGCCACGGCATGAAGCGCGCCCGGCCGGCCGAGCTGGTGCCGGGCACGGTGCGCGCGATCGTGGCGCGCATGGATTACCTGCCAACGGCCACCGGCGCAAACTGGCGCGAACACGAAACGGCGCGCCAGCAGGATCCACATGCGGCGGTGGTGTCGGTGTACGCACGCGGACGCGACTACCACAAGGTGCTGCGCAACCGGCTGCAACAGCTGGCCGAGCGGGTCACGGCGGGCATCGGGGAGTTCGGCTACCGCGTGTTCACCGACTCGGCGCCGGTAATGGAACTGCCGCTGGCCGAAAAGGCGGGCCTGGGCTGGCGCGGCAAGCACACGCTGCTGCTTTCGCGCAGCGCCGGTTCCACCTTCTTCGTGGGCGAGATCCTGGTCGACCTGCCGCTGCCGGTGGACGCAGCCATCGACACCCATTGCGGCCAGTGCCGCGCCTGCATCGACGCCTGCCCGACCGGCGCCATCCTCGGCCCCGGCCGGCTGGACGCGCGGCGCTGCATCTCGTACCTGACAATTGAACTGAAGGGCAGCATTCCCGAGGATCTGCGTCCGCTCATCGGCAACCGCATCTACGGATGCGACGATTGCCAGCTCATCTGCCCCTGGAACAAGTTCGCGCAGCGCGCGCAGCTGGCCGATTTTGACGAGCGCAATGGCCTGGGAAGCGCCAGCCTGATCGAGCTGTTCGGCTGGGACGAGAATGAATTCAACCGCCGGATGGAGGGCAGCCCGATCCGCCGCATCGGGCATGAACGCTGGCTGCGCAACCTGGCCGTAGGGCTGGGCAACGCGGCCGCGCAGGCGAAGGGGGACGAGCAAATCGTGGCGGCGCTCCGGCAGCGCCTCGCCCATCCGTCGGCGCTGGTGCGCGAGCATGTGGCGTGGGCGCTGGCGCGCCACGGATCAGAGGTCGATGCGCTTGGCGCGCAGGGCTGACCAGTCGCCGTCGATCGAGATGATCGCGACGGTGGTGATGCCGTTTTCCTTGAGGTATTCCGCGATCGTATCGCGGTTGATGTCGGTCGCCTTGGACGCCGTCTGTTTCAAATAAGCGACCCACAGCGAGCCTTTATCGCCGAGGCGCTCCTTGGCTACGGGCAAGTACTGCTCGAGCTCCTTGCGGTTCATTGCGAACAGCAGGACCACATCGACCGGGCCCGGATCGTCTTCGTTCTTGAGGATGTTGGCCGGCATTTGCGCGACCACGCCGGGATGCGACTTGCCGCCCAGGATCAGCATCGACTTCGCGGTCCGTAAAAACATCTTGTCAGCAACTGTCTTTTCGCTCATCTGCATTTCCTAAAAAATGTGCGCCGTCGCCGGCCGCGGCGCGTTCAAGTTAATTTTACAAGCGTTCCTCGAAAAGACGGGGCGCCGGACGGCTGTAGTGTGCACGGCATGGATATCACAGACGATCGGTGGCGCGCCGGTTGCAACCGAAAGTGTGCGTTACTTGAGCAGGCCGGCCAGTTCGACCGCGGTCTTGACCTGCATCTTGTCGAAGATGTGCGCCCGGTGCACTTCGACCGTGCGCATGCTGATGCCGAGCTTGTCGGCGACGACCTTGTTCATCATACCGGCCAGGATCAGGTCGAGTACTTCGCGCTCGCGCGCCGACAGCGTGGCCAGGCGCGCGCGCACCTCGGCCGCCTTGCCGGCGCGGCGCGCCGCTGCCAGCGCCTGCTCGACGCGGTCCATCAGCTGGTTGTCGTTGAACGGCTTTTCGAAGAAGTCGAACGCGCCGCGCTTGAGCGAATCGACCGCCATCGGCACGTCGCCGTGGCCGGTCAGGAAGATCACGGGCAGGCGCGGCAGCAGGGAACGCGACACCAGCTGGTCGAACACGGCGATGCCGTTCATGCGCGGCATGCGCACGTCGAGCAGCACGCAGTCGCCGCCGGGGTCGATGCGTTCGCCCACATTCGCGAGGAATTCCTCTCCGCTCGCATAGCTGCGCGCCTCCAGGCCGCGCGATTGCGCCAGCCATGCCAGAGCGTCACGGATGACTTCCTCGTCGTCGACAATGTGCAGCATGTGGTTCTCCTTTGCGCTGGATATTCTATCCCAGCGCCGTTTCGGTCTGCTGCGACAGGGTGAAAGTGAAGATGGTCCCGCCATCGGGATTCGGTGCGTGGGTCAGCGTCCCGCCGTGGAATTCGATCGCGGTGCGGCAGATCGACAGGCCCATGCCCATGCCTTCCGCCTTGGTCGAGAAGAACGGCGAGAACAGGCGCTCGGCGACCGCCGGCGCGATCCCGTGCCCGCGGTCGATCACCGACACCGACACCTGTCCGTCGCAGCTGGCCGCCGCGATGCGCAGCATGCGGTGCTCGGGCGCGACGCTGGCCATCGCCTCGATCGCGTTGCGCGTCAGGTTCAGCAGCACCTGTTCGAGCAGCACGCGGTCGGCCAGCACCAGCGGCAGCCGCGCCGGAATGCGCACCTGCAGCGCCACGTAGGCCTGGCGCGCCTGCAGCTCGATCAGCGCGCGCACGCCGTCGACCACGCTGTGGATCGAGACCGGCTGGCGCTGCGGCTGCTCGCGCTTCTTGACGAATTCGTGCACGCTTCGGATGATCTGCCCGGCGCGCTGCGCCTGCTGGCGCGCCTGTTCCAGCGCCCGTCCCAACAGGCCCGGGTCGAGCGCGCCGCCGCTTTGCCGGGCGCGTTCGACCACGTTGAGCGCCCCCGCGGTGTAGCTCGAGATCGCCGCCAGCGGCTGGTTCAGCTCGTGCGCCAGCATCGACGAGATTTCGCCCATCGTCGCCAGCCGCGCGCTGGCCTGCAGCTTTTCCTCCTGCTGGCGGTTGAGCTCCTCGGCGCGCTTGCGGTCGGTGATGTCGAGGATAGAACTCATCCAGCCGGTCTGGCGCCCGCGGCTGTCCACCAGCGGCGCCTCGAACACCAGCACTGGCACCCGCACGCCGTCCGAGCGCTGGAACATGGTCTCGAACTGCGGCGTGGCGGTCCCGGCCAGCACGGCGGCGAAACGCCGCTCGTAGATTTCCATCGCCTCCGGCGCCCAGTACGGCATCGGCGGCACCTTGCCGACCAGTTCCTCGGCCGGCAGCCCGACCATCTGGCAGAACGCCTTGTTCACGTAGGTCACGCGCCCTTCCAGGTCGCGCGCGCGCAGCCCGGTCAGCAGCGAGTTTTCCATGGCGGTGCGAAACGCCATTTGCTGGCGCAGCGCGCTTTCGGCGGCGATGGTGCGCGCGATGTGGCGCCACAGCGCGCCCAGCGAGAGCAAGAGGCCCAGCGCGAGCATGATCACCGAGCCGACCAGGAGGTTCGGCAGCAGCTTGGGCGCGCCCTTGACGCTGTCGGTGGCCAGCACGATGGTGGCGCCCGGCAGGTCGAGCGCATGCTTGTGCGTGTAGACGCCGCGTCCCGGACCGCCGGCCGCGCGCTGGGCCACCACCATGTCGTCGCGGTCGAGCAGCTTGAGCGAATTGTCCTGGGCGAACCACCAGGGGACGATCTCGTTCAGCAGCGCGGTCAGGTCGTAGGTGGCGACCAGGCTGCCGGCATAGACCCCGTTGCGAAACAAAGGCAGGTGGTAATCGATCAGGCCCAGGCGGGCAGGGCCATACGGCTCGCCGTAGCGGCCGTTCCCGGTCTTGCGTGCGTAATCGGCTGCTTCTTGCGAGGCGAGCGCCAGGTCGGCTGGAGCCAGGGTGCTGGCGCGCCACGCCAGCACGTGGTCATTGCTGTCGAGCCACAGCACGCGCTGGAGCTCGTGGCCGGTCTTGAACAGCTGCGCCAGGCGCGCCTGCAGCGCCTCGGGCGGGAGCGTTGTTGCCATCAGGTCGGCGCCCAGCGCGCCCAAGGCATCCTCGCTGCGCGCCAGTTCGAAGCGCAGCGTCTGCTCGACCCACAGGGTGTCGGCGATCAGCTGTTCCTGGCGTTCGTTGCTCTCCATCTGGCGCGCCTGCCACGGCAGCCAGATCAGCACCGCCAGGAACAGCAGTACGATGAGCACCGGAAACAGCCAGCGCCACGGCCCCGACTGGCGTAACGACCTTGGCAAGAAGAACGCGTTTTTCATGCAGTAATGTTGTATCGTTACAAACAAGCTGCTATTGTGGTTTTCCACAATAGCAGAGCGAATCGTGTGCTTTCACACTGTTTCGATTAATAAAAAAATTGCTTCCAATTCAAGAGAGGAGACATCGCATGCAGATCAAGGCCGTGGTCCTGGCGCTCGCCGCCGCCGTCAGTTTCAATGCTTACGCAGAAGCCCCGATCGTCATCAAGTTCAGCCACGTGGTCGCCACGGACACGCCGAAAGGCCAGGCCGCTGACCGCTTCAAGGAACTGGCCGAGAAGTACACCAAGGGCCGCGTCAAGGTCGAAGTCTATCCGAACAGCCAGTTGTACAAGGACAAGGAAGAGCTCGAAGCCTTGCAGCTGGGCGCCGTGCAGATGCTGGCGCCGTCCCTGGCCAAATTCGGCCCGCTGGGCGTGAAGGAATTCGAAGCGTTCGACCTGCCATACATCTTCCCGACCAAGCAGGCGCTGTACGCGGTGACCGAAGGCCCGATCGGCAAGAGCCTGCTGCAAAAGCTGGAACCGAAAGGCATCACGGGCCTCGCGTACTGGGATAACGGTTTCAAGATCATGTCGGCCAACAAGCCGCTGCACACCCCGGCCGACTTCCGCGGCCTGAAGATGCGCATCCAGTCGTCCAAGGTGCTCGACGCGCAGATGCGCGCGCTGGGCGCCAATCCGCAGGTGCTGGCGTTCTCGGAAGTGTATCAGGCCTTGCAGACCGGCGTGGTCGACGGCACCGAAAACCCGCCTTCGAACATGTACACACAGAAGATGCATGAAGTGCAAAAGCACCTGACCGTGTCCAACCACGGTTACCTGGGTTATGCGGTCATCGTCAACAAGAAGTTCTGGGATGGCCTGCCGACCGACGTGCGCGGCCAGTTGGAGCAGGCGATGCGCGAGGCAACCACCTACGAAAAGGCGATCGCGCAGCGTGACAACGATCTGGCGATGGACGCGATCAAGAAGGCCGGCACCACCACCATCTACAACCTGACCGCGCAGGAGCAGGCCGAGTGGCGCAAGACGCTGGCGCCGGTGCAAAAGGCGATGGAAGGCCGGATCGGCAAGGACTTGATCACGTCGATCAACAAGACCGCCGCCGCGGCCCAGTAAAAATCCCCCGGCAGTCAAACGCCCCGCGCCCCGCTTGATCTGGCGGGGCGACGGCGCGTGCGCGTGCGCCTCGCAAGACTGTCGCTTTCCCGGGACCTCACATGAAATTCCTCGACCGACTCGAAGAGTGGATCATTGCGACCCTGATGGGCGCGGCCACCCTGGTCATTTTCGTGGCGGTGCTGCACCGCTACCTGTCGGGCCTGCCATTTCCTGCCCTGCAGGATTACCTCCTCACCATCAACATGAGCTGGGCGCAGGAACTGTGCATCTACATGTTCGTGTGGATGGCCAAGTTCGGCGCCGCCTACGGCGTGCGCACCGGCATCCACGTCGGCGTCGACGTCGTCATCAACCGCCTGTCGACCCCGTGGCGCAACAAGTTCGTCATCTTTGGCCTGCTGGCCGGGGCGCTGTTCACCGGTGTCGTCGGCGCGCTGGGCGCCGTGTTCGTCGCGCGCATGAGCCAGACCGATTCGATCTCGCCCGACCTCGAATGGCCGATGTGGATCATTTATCTCGCGGTGCCGCTCGGCTCCTGGCTGATGTGCTTCCGTTTCCTGCAGGTGATGGTCCAGTTTGTCAGGCACGGGGAACTGCCGCGTCATGACCATGCCCATGTCGAGGGCCTGATTGATCAAATCGAAGAAGCGAAGGAGACGACGGCATGAACGCGATGATTATTTTTATTCTGCTGATCGTGCTGATGCTCACCGGCATGCCGATCTCGATTGCGCTCGGCCTGACCGTGCTGACCTTCCTGTTCACGATGACCCACGTGCCGATCGAGTCGGTCGCGATGAAGCTGTTCACTGGCATCGAGAAATTCGAGATCATGGCCATTCCGTTCTTCATCCTGGCCGGCAATTTCCTGACGCATGGCGGGGTAGCGCGGCGCATGATCAACTTTGCCAGCTCGATGGTCGGCCACTGGCACGGTGGCCTGGCGCTGGCCGGCGTGTTCGCCTGCGCGCTGTTCGCGGCCGTGTCCGGTTCCAGCCCGGCCACGGTGGTGGCGATCGGTTCGATCATCCTGCCGGCCATGGTCAAGCAGGGTTATCCGAACCGCTTCGGCGCTGGCGTGATCACGACCTCGGGCGCGCTGGGCATCCTGATCCCGCCGTCGATCGTGATGGTGATGTATTCGGTGACCACCAACAGCTCGGTCGGCAAGCTGTTCATGGCCGGCGTGGTGCCCGGCATCCTGCTGGCCTTGCTGCTCGGGCTGACCACCTGGTTCTTGGCGCGCAAGGAAGACTACCCGCGCATGAAGCGCGCCACCTGGGGCGAGCGCTTCACCGCGTTTCGCAGGAGCGCCTGGGGCCTGGCACTGATCGTGATCGTGATGGGCGGCATCTACAGCGGCCTGTTCACCCCGACCGAGGCAGCTGCCATGGCGGCGGTGTATGCGTTCGTCATCGCCGTGTTCGTGTACAAGGACCTCAAGCTGAAGCAGGTGGGCAAGGTGTTGCTCGATTCGGCGGCGATGTCGGCGATGCTGCTTTACATCATCACCAACGCCGTGCTGTTCTCGTTCTTGATGACCAGCGAGAATATCCCGCAGGCCATGGCCAACTGGCTCACCGGCATGGGCTTGGGGCAGGTCGCGTTCCTGCTGGTGGTGAACATCCTGCTGCTGTTGGCAGGCAACGTGATGGAACCGTCCTCGATCGTGCTGATCATGGCGCCGATTCTGTTCCCGGTCGCCACCCAGCTCGGCATCGATCCGATCCACTTCGGCATCCTGATCGTGGTCAACATGGAAGTCGGCATGTGCCATCCACCGGTGGGCCTGAACTTGTATGTTGCATCGGGCATCACCAGGATGGGCATCTCCGAGTTGACGGTCGCGGTGCTGCCGTGGTTGCTGACGATGCTCGGTTTCCTCGCTTTAATAACGTATGTACCTCAGATCTCGCTCTGGCTGCCGAAGTTGGTTTACGGTTGAAATAATTCGCTAACCGTATATAAAAAGCTACGCCTTTGGGCCCCACATGCGTTATGATGGGGCACTTTTCGGCACCCCAGGTGCCCGCCAACACAGAATGTACGTTTTGGGGGAGTGAGAAAAAAAGCAACGGTAATCCAATACCGGAGACTAAATGAGGAGACGCCGCGTTTAATAGATGCCGAAGGTACGCCGATCGGCCGGAAACGTGGAACCGCATTAGGGCGCACCCAGAGGGTGCGCTTTTTTTATATGTGTCCCTGGCGTGTGTGCCGCCGCCAACCTTGGCAGGGCCAGGCGCCAGGCGTTACACTGCACTGATGAACACACAACAGGGCAGCGCGCTGTTCAGCGCAATTGTCGAGGCGCCGTTCGGCGCGATCGGCATCCGCACCGAGGGCGACCTGGTGCGCGAACTGGTCTACCTGCCGTCCCATTACGAGCCCAAGGCGCCGCAAGACGCGCCGGCCGAACAGGCGGCGGCCCAGGTCGAGCAGTACTTGCTCGACCCCGACTACACATTCAACCTGCCGCTGTGGCAAGCAGGCAGTGACTACCAGCGCCGCGTGTGGGACGCGATCTGCGCGATACCGCGCGGCAGCGTGCGCACCTACGGCCAGCTCGCCAAGCTGATCGGCTCGGCACCGCGTGCGGTCGGCCAGGCCTGCGGCGCCAACTGGTTCCCGCTGGTCATTCCCTGCCATCGCGTGACCGCCGCCGGCGGACTCGGCGGCTTTTCCAACCATGACGACGAAAACGGCTTTCATCTTTCCGTCAAGCGCTGGCTGCTGCTGCACGAAGGCGCGACGGCTTCGCCATGGCTGCAGCAGACAATCTCGTTCTGATCGACGAGTTCTGCGACACCCTGTGGCTGGAGCAGGGACTGGCGAAGAACTCGCTCGACGCCTACCGGCGCGACCTGCGCATGTTCTCGCGCTGGCTCGATGTCACGCGCCCGGGGCACGCTGGCCTGCTGGCGGTACGGCCCGAGGACCTCGCCGCCTATTTCGCGGACCGCCATCCCGAATCGAAGGCCAGTTCCGCCAACCGGCGGCTGTCGGTGTTCAAGCGCTTCTACCAGCTCGCGCTGCGCCAGCACAGGATCAGCCTTGACCCCTGCCTGCAAATGGCCAGCGCCAAACAGCCGGCGCGCTTTGTCAATACGCTCACCGAAAGCCAGGTCGAGGCCCTCTTGAGCGCGCCGGACGTGCGCACCCCGCTTGGCCTGCGCGAGCGCACCATGCTCGAGCTGATGTACGCGAGCGGCCTGCGCGTGTCGGAGCTGGTGGCGCTCAAACTCGTGGAGCTGAGCCTGAACGATGGCGTGCTGCGCATTACCGGCAAGGGCAGCAAGACCCGGCTGGTGCCGTTCGGCGAGCCGGCGCGCGTCTGGCTGGAGCGGTACATGAAGGAAGGCCGCGGCGTGATCCTGGGTGGCCAGGTTGACGATGCGCTGTTCGTGACCGGGCGTGGCGGGCCGATGACGCGCCAGATGTTCTGGAACATTATCAAAAAGCACGCCGCCAAGGCCGAGATCAAGGCCCCGCTGTCGCCGCACACGCTGCGCCATGCGTTTGCCACCCATCTGCTCAATCACGGCGCCGACTTGCGCGTGGTGCAGTTATTGCTCGGACATTCCGATATTTCTACCACGCAGATCTACACGCATGTTGCGCGTGAGCGTTTACGCAACCTGCATGCGCAGCACCACCCCCGGGGTTAATTCAAATGTGTTCAGCCCAACTGGGGGATAATGGGAGGTGGAGTCCGTTTCCTTATTGACAATCTTGAGGTGATCATGGCCAGGACCAACTTCCAGTACGAGAAGCGGCAGCGGGAATTGGAGAAGAAAAAGAAGGCGGAGGAAAAGGCGCGGCGCAAGATGGAGGCGAAAAACCACCGGCGCGAGGAGCAACCCGGGCAGGGCGATGCGGCGGCCGAGCCGCAGGCGGCACCCGATAGCGCGTAGACAGTTTGGTGTGGACGGCAGGATCTTGCCTGCCTGGCGGATCGGTCACCAGTGGCATGAATATTGGCCCCTGTGCTCCGTCTTGACCGGCAAGATGGAGCTCCAGGGGGCATGTTGCAACTATACGAATAGGCAACTTTGCCTGCCACCGACATGCGACGAGTGGTAGTTTCGGCGGCATAAAGCGTCAAAAGGCCGGACAAAATGCAAACCGTGTACAAGTCGAGGTGCGCCCTCTCTTTGAGCCGGCCTCCCGGCCTGCATAACCTCTCAAAAAAGAGGTGCGCAATTAGTTAGCCCAACTATCGTCGTTCCCGCGCAGGCGGCGCCTTCGCGGGGACGACGTGTCGCGGAATGTCCTCATTAAGTGTGGAACCGTGCTTACCGAAGGCGTAGGGTGCGCACCAGTGCGCACGCGGTACAGTTGAACGCCATTGGCTCCGGTACACACACGTACCGCGTGCGCACAGGTGCGCACCCTACGGCGCGCGTGAGCCCACACTTACCGGTGACATAGCCAAAAGATTCGCCCGCCCTCACACCCCGGCCTCCATGAGCCCGTGGCCCTCGTCGAACAGGCGGATGCGCGCCAGCACCTGCCCGTGGTCCGAGGCTTCCGGCAATTCCAGATCGAGGTGGTCGTTCAGGTAGATCACGTCCACCACTTCCCCGATCGCGTTCGGCAGCGCCGGGTTGAATTCCTCGGACACCAGGATGTGGTCGATGGTCGTGTAGTTCCCGTCGTGCACGCTTGAAAAGCCGATCTGTTGCTGGTGGTCCGAACGATGCTGCAGCGCCCTGGCGTCGAACAGACGGTCGGCCAGCGGCGTGCCCACGCCGAGCACGATGCCGGTAGTGACAGAGTCGGCCACGTCGTTGAAGTCGCCGAGCACCACGCGCGGCCGCTTGCGGATGCGCCCCATGTCGGTCATCAGCACCCGCAGCGCGGCCGCCTCGGTGCCGCGCCGTACCAGCGAACGCAGGCAGGCCAGCGCGTAAAGCTGCGGATCCTCGCCGCTGTCGCCGTTGCGGTAGTCCGGACGGCGCGATTTCAGGTGCACCACCACCACATCGATCGTCACGTCCGGCGAGATCGCCACTGCCGCATGCAACGGCGCGCGCGTGAAGCGGTCCGGGTCGCGCGAGCCGGGCGGCATCGCCACGCCCGGCGGAAAGGCCGGCATCGATTCGCCCTCGACCACCGGCAGGCGCGACACCAGCGCCACGCTGGGTGTCAGGCGCTCGGCCGCCGGGTCGGGGTCGAAGCCGAGGTGGATCGCGTTGCGGTAACGGTGGGTGCGCGCCAGCGCCTCCTTCAACACGGCCTGCGAGAAGATTTCCTGAAAGCCGATCACGTCGGCGTCGAGCAGGTCGATCTGGCGTGCGGTCCAGGCGAGCTTGGCTTCGTACTGCTCGGGAGTGAACGGGACGAGGTTGTCGTACAGCTTGACCCCGGGCGGGGCCAGGTTGAAAACGTTGAAGGTGGCAAATCGAATTTCCTGCTGCATAATAGAACCCCCTCCATTCAGCTTTAGCGTATCACGGCAATGGCCAAAAAAGAGCACATTTCCGAAACACCGGCCACCCAGTTCCTGCGCAAGCATGCCGTTGCCTTCTCCGAGCATCCGTACGAGTACGAAGAGCATGGCGGCACCTTTGTTTCTTCGCGCGAACTGGGCGTGCTTGAGCACGAAGTGGTCAAGACCCTGGTGATGCAGGACGAGGCGGCCAAGCCGCTGATCGTGCTGATGCATGGCGACTGCACGGTGTCGACCAAGAACCTGGCGCGCCAGACCGGCCGCAAGTCGGTCGAGCCATGCAAGCCGGAGGTGGCCAACCGCCATAGCGGCTTCCTGGTCGGCGGCACTAGTCCGTTCGGTACCCGCAAGCCGATGCCGGTGTACGTGGAAAAGACGATCTTCGACCTGCCGAAGATTTACATCAACGGCGGGCGGCGCGGCTTCCTGATCGGGATCGATCCCAAGGAACTGCTGCGCGTGCTGCCGGCCACCCCGGTCGAGGTAGCGCTCAGGTAGTAAATCGAGTCAGCTACGGGCTTCTGAGAGGCGTAGGGTGCGCACCTGTGCGCACGCGGTTCGCGAACGTAGCGCACGGAAGCGGTAGCCGCAAGTCAGCATGCGGTGACCGCGTGCGCACAGGTGCGCACCCTACAATGTCTGCGGCTACGGGTTCGTAGGGTGGTGCGTGGCGCGCACCGCGCGCCGCAGCCCCACCAGCACCCCCAGGCCGCACACGATCGCGGCGATAACGATCGCCTCATGCGCGCCGCGCACGCCGTACAGGTCGAGCATGATGGTGGCCAGCGCCGCGCCCAGCGTCATGCCCAGCATGCGCGCCATCGTCATCACGCCGCCGGCCGCGCCGCTGCGTTCCGGCGGGGCGCAGGTGATCATGAGCCGGTTGTTCGGCGTCTGGAACAGGCCGAAGCCGATGCCGCACAGGGCCACGCGCCAGACGATTTGCCAATCCGACGGCTTGGGCGGCATGAGCACCAGCATCGCGAGGCCAAGCGTCAGCAGGGCCAGGCCAGCGGCGCCGATCAGGTCGGCGCGGTGGCGGTCCGACAGCCGTCCCGACACCGGCCCGATGACCAGGATGACCAGCGGCCACGGCGTTAACAACAGGCCGGTGGCCGAGGCGCCGCGACCCAGTTCGGACACCAGCATGAACGGCAGCACCACGAAGGCGATCATCTGCGCCGCGTAGGCCGACACCGAGGTGCCGGCGGACAGCCGCATCATCGGAATGCGCAGCAGGTCGAACGGCACCAGCGGCATCGGCCGGCCGCGCTGCTGCGCGATCAATGCCGCGCCGGCGACCAGCGACAGGACGATCTCGGCGATCGCGAGCGGCCTGCCGGCCCGGTTGCCGAGTCCCCCCACCCCGATGATCAGGAGCGCGATCGCGGCCGCGTTGAGCAGCGAGCCGGGCAGGTCGAAGGGGCGGTGCGCCCCGCCGCTTCCCGGCAGCAGGCGCGCGGTCATGACGATCGCGACAATCCCGATCGGGAGGTTCACGCCGAACAGCCAGCGCCACCCGGCCACCGACAGGATGGCGGCCGCCACCGTGGGGCCGAGCGCGGCCGAGGACGCGACGGTCAACGCCAGGTAGCCGACGCCGCGCCCGACTTCCCGCGGCGGATACACGGCGCGCAGCAGCGCCGGGATGATGGTCGAGGTGCAGGCGGCGCCCAGTCCCTGCAGCGCGCGCGAGGCCAGGAGCAGCGGGAGGCTCGGCGCCAATGTGCACAGCAGGGAAGAGAAGGTGAAGATCACCAGCCCGGCCAGGAACACGTGCTTGTAGCCGAACCGTTCGCCGAGCGCGGCGAGCGGCAGCACGGCGGTCGCCAGCGCGATCTGGTAGGCGTTGACGATCCACACGGCCCGGGCAGGCTGGGTGTGCAGGTCGACGGCAATCGCGGGCAGGGCGATGTTGGCGATCGAGGCGTCGAGCACGCCCATGAAGGTCGCCAGCAGGATGGCCAGGACGGCCCAGCGCAGGTTGCCCGTGGGCGGGCCGGTCGCAGTTGCCTGTTTATTCATTTCGTAAGTGAACTTATACTTACCCATCAACCGGATCGCGCCCCGTGGCCGGCAGGCTATCCCCGACGATAGCCATAGTGTATATTCACGAGCCAGTTTCAGCTGGCTAACACGAGAGACGAGATGACCACACTGATTTTTACTGTTGCCGCCTACCTGATCGGTTCGATTTCGTTCGCGGTCGTGATGAGCCGCGTGTTCGGCCTGTCCGATCCGCGCACCTACGGCTCGAAGAATCCGGGCGCCACCAACGTTCTGCGCAGCGGCAACAAGAAGGCCGCGATCGCGACCCTGATCGGCGACGGCGCCAAGGGCTGGCTGGCGGTGTGGCTGGCGCTGCACTTTGGCGATCAGTACGAAATCGGCGACCTGGGCGTGGGCCTGGTCGCGGTGGCGGTGTTCCTCGGCCACCTGTATCCGGTGTTCTTCCGCTTCGTCGGCGGCAAAGGCGTGGCGACCGCGCTGGGCGTGCTGCTGGGGCTGAACCCCTGGCTCGGCCTGGCAACGCTGGGCACGTGGTTGCTGGTGGCATACGTGTCCCGCTATTCCTCGCTGGCGGCGCTGGTCGCGTCGGTGCTCGCGCCGCTCTACTATGGCATGGCGTTCGGCGTCGATGAAAAGCTGTTCGCCGTGATCGTGATGAGCGCGCTGCTGATCTACCGCCACCGCAAGAACATCGCAAACCTGCTGGCCGGTACCGAGTCGCGCATCGGCAGCAAGGCCGGCGCGGGCAAGGCGGCGGCCGCGAGCGCGAAGAAACGGTAAGCTTGCCAAAGCGGGGCGAGTCCGCCACGCATGACAAATCAGACAGGCGGTGCAAATGAGCAAGCAGATCAGGATTGATTTCGTGTCGGACGTGTCGTGCCCCTGGTGCGCGATCGGCCTCAAGTCGCTGGAAACGGCGCTCGGCCGCGTGGCCGACGTGGCGCAAGCCGACCTGCATTTCCAGCCGTTCGAGCTGAACCCGGGCATGGGCCCGGAGGGGCAGGACATCGTGGAGCACCTCGGCCAGAAATACGGCTCCACGGAAGAGCAGCAGGAGCACTCGCGCGAAATGATCCGCCAGCGCGGCGAAGCGGTCGGCTTCAACTTCAACATGGACCAGCGCAGCCGCATCTACAACACCTTTGATGCGCATCGCCTGCTGCACTGGGCCGAAGAGCAAGGCCGCCAGCGCGACCTGAAGATGGCCTTGTTCGAAGCCTATTTCACCCGGGGCGAAGATCCGAGCTCGCACGAGGTGCTGCTGCGCGTGGCCGGCGAAGTCGGCCTGGACCGGACGGAAGCGGCGCGCATCCTCGCCAGCGACGAATTCGCGGACGCGGTGCGCGAGCGTGAGCAGTTCTTCCAGCGCGCAGGCATCCATTCCGTACCGGCGGTCATCATCAACCAGCGCCACCTGATTTCCGGCGGCCAGCCGCCCGAAGTGTTCGAGCAGGCGCTGCGCCAGATCGTGGCGCAGGAATAATCAGGACAGGTCGAGCACGATCGGCTGGTGATCCGACGCTGCGGTCTCCGACTGCACCTCGGAATTGGCGATGCGCGGCGCCAGGTCTTCCGTCACGAAAAAATAATCGTAGCAGTCTGCTTTGTCCGGCCACGCAAAGCCATGCAGGCCGGTGGTCGGCGCGCGCGGCAGGTCCGGGTGGGCCGCCCTCCACGTGTCGACGAAGCGCAGCACGTGGCCATCGAACGGCGCCAGCAGCTCGTTATACTCCGGGGAATTGGGCAGCATGTTGAAGTCCCCGCACAGGATGGCCGTGGCGGGGCGAAAGCCGAGCTGGAAGGGCGCCTCGAGCTTGGGATCGGGCTGGAACTGCTGCGCCCGCTCGAAGGCTTCCACATGCAGCGCGCGCAACTGGCGCACCTGGGCCAGGCGCTGGACCGGCGAATAGTATTCGAGATGGGTGGTCAGCACGCGCAACTTGCCGGCCGGCGTATCGAGCACGACTTCAAGCAGCCCGCGCGGCATGCCGGGCGGATGATCCGGATCGGCCGGCCACGGCAGCAGATAGCGCTGGGCCTGGGTGATGCGGAATTTCGACAGCAACATGTTGCCGAACAGGCGAGGCACCGGATTCTTGTAGATCTCGCTGGTGGGGTGCTCGATCGCGAAATAGCCGCCGAACGCACCGGCCAGTTGTCGGAACTGGTTGGCGCTCGCGCTGCCTTCGAGTTCGGGATGGTTCGCGGCGACTTCCTGCAGGCAGATAACGTCCGGATTGAGCTTGCGCAGCACGTCGATGACGGCGTGCATACGGATTCGCCCGTCCTTTCCACAGCCCCAGTGAATGTTCCAACTTACCAAGCGCATGAAACTACCTCCATAAATTAAACCGCAAGAGTTTGCCATTCTTCGGCGGAGGGTGGTCACACGCTAGGATCGATGTCAGGCTTGCAAGTTCAGTGGATTGTGCGCGAAAGCCAACGAGATGCAACCGTACCGCGTGCGCACAGGTGCGCACCCTACGCCGAAGCCGGTAGCCGTAGCACTTGTAGGGTGCGCACCTGTGCGCACGCGGTACGGTTGCGTCAAGTTTGCGCCTGTTAGGCCTGGAATCAGGCCGCTTCCAGCTCGTCCAGCGGCCAGCGCGGGCGCACGTCGAACGAATAGTTGCGCGTGGCCGCGCCCGGATCGCGCTGCAGCCGCATCGCGCCCGCGAACGCGATCATCGCGCCGTTGTCGGTGCAGAACTCTAGCTCGGGGTAGTACACCTTGAACTTCTTTTTGGCCGCCGCCGCATTGAGCGATGCACGCAGCTGGGCATTGGCGCCCACGCCGCCGGCCACCACCAGGCGCTTCAACCCCGTGTGGCGCAGCGCGCTGACGCACTTGGCGGTCAGCACCTCGACAATTGCGTCGACGAACCCGCGCGCAATGTTGGCTTTGTCCTGCTCGCAGATATTGGCGATCACCTTTTCGTCGTGGTTCTTCACCACGGTCAGCACCGCGGTTTTCAGCCCCGAGAAGCTGAAATTGAAGTCTTTCGAGTGCAGCATCGGGCGCGGCAGCGTGTAGGCGAGCGGGTCGCCAAACTCGGCCAGACGCGAGATCGCAGGCCCGCCCGGATAGCCCAGGCCGAGCAGCTTGGCCGACTTGTCGAACGCTTCGCCGGCGGCGTCGTCCAGCGTTTCGCCCAGCAATGTGTAGCGGCCCACGCCGTCCACGCGCATCAGCTGGGTGTGCCCGCCCGAGACCAGCAGCGCGATGAACGGGAATTCGGGCGGCTCGCTCGCCAGCAGCGGCGAGAGCAGGTGGCCTTCGAGGTGGTGCACGCCCAGCACCGGCTTGTCGAGCGCGAGGGCAAGACTACAGGCGAGCGACGAGCCGACCAGCAGCGCACCGGCCAGCCCTGGTCCCTGGGTGTAGGCGATGGCGTCGATGCAAGACGCCGGCAGGTCCGCCTTGGCCAGCACCTGTTCGAGCAGCGGCAGGGCGCGCCGGATGTGGTCGCGCGAGGCCAGTTCGGGAACGACGCCGCCGTATTCCTCGTGCATGGCGACCTGCGAGTGCAGGGCGTGGGACAGCAGGCCGCGCCCGGTATCGTACAGGGCCAGGCCAGTTTCATCGCAGGAGGATTCGACACCGAGAACGATCATGGATAAAGCGGGTAGAAGATGCGCAATCCGCCATTGTAAAGCAGGGTCGGGCGGGATGCATGGATCAGGCCCGCTGGCCTTGCCCGGCCGTGTGAACTTCGCACCGTATCGGCGGCACTAAGGGCAAGGAGGGCGTCATGAACGAGGCGGCGAAGATCGAGCTGGTCAAGCACGTTTACGAGGCTTTCGCCAAGCGGGACATCCCGCGCCTGCTCGGCTACCTGACCGACGATGTCAAATGGGAACTGCCTGTCATCGAAGGACTGGCGCTGTGGGGCCATCGGCGCGGGCGCGACCAGGTCGCGGAATTTTTTCGCCAGCAGGGCGAGTTGCAGGAGGAGCGCCGCTTTCATCCGCAGGAATTCTTCGCGCAGGGCGACAAGGTGGTCGTGATGGGGTACTATGAGTGGACGGTGAAGGCGACCGGCTCCAGCTTCGCTTGCGACTGGGTGCATGTCTTTTCGCTGGCAGGCCAGCATATCGACAAGTTCAAGGAATACACGGACACGAACCAGGTGGCGCGCGCGTATCAGCCGTAGCCAGGGTCGCCCGTGGCTGTTACTATGCGCGTGTCCTAAGTAAAGATTGTCTTTACGAATGGTTGGGTGTAAATTGTATTTATTGGTTGCACCAACCGCCACAAATTAAATTTACCTATCCCAAAATGTTTCGCCACGCGCACATGAACAATCCGATGCACCAGGCCCGCGCACATGCTGCCGCGGCCCGGGTGTCGGCGCGCGTGTCGTTGTTCTCTTCCCTGGCACATCCTCGCAGCAGCGGCATGTCCGCGCTCACGCCTCGAATCCTCGCCCGGCTTGATTGAGCTCGGCGTTGAGGATCCTTCTCATCTGCCGAGCCAACTCTACATCGTTTTGAAGTGACGAGGAGGCGCATTGCGCGCTCCGATCACCCGAAGTTGCACGCCGATGTACGTAGCACCCGCTATTGCCGGCGTGAAGCCTGTCGCTGGAGCACACCAGCGATTTTTATTAGGAGGAAACAAAATGAAGCCAGCTATTGTCGTGTCGACAGTCGACTACCAACGCCTGCATTCGCTGCTCGATGGGCTGCCGGGCGCCAATACCGCAGCCAAGGACCACTTGCTGGGGGAGCTGGAGCGCGCCGACGTGGTCGAGCCCGACGAAATGCCGCCCACGGTCGTCACCATGAATTCCAAGGTCCGCTTCATGCTCGAAAACTCGCGCGAGGAGTTCTGCATGAACCTGGTCTACCCGAAGGACGTCGGCAACAACGACACCCTGTCGGTCCTGTCGCCGGTCGGCAGTGCGCTGTTGGGCCTGAAGGAGGGCGACTGCATCGAATGGCGGCATCCGGCCGGGGCCTTGCTGGCGGTGAAGGTGCTGGGTGTCGAGTACCAGCCCGAACGGGCCGGCGAATTGCACATGTAAGGTGTCGACCGATGGTCAGGCCCCGCCGGCATAGCCGTGCTGCCGCCATGCCTCATAGACCACCACCGCGACCGTGTTCGACAGGTTCAGGCTGCGGTTGCCGGGTCGCATTGGCAGGCGGATGCGCTGGGCCGGCGGAAAGGATTCGCGCAGTGCCAAAGCCAGCCCACGACTTTCCGGGCCGAACACGAACACGTCGCCCGGCCGGAACGCCGCTTCGGCAAACGGCGAGGAGCCGTGCGTGGTCAGCGCGAACATGCGGGTGCGATCCGGCTGTTCCGAGGCGAGATAGGCTTCCCAGTTCTTGTGCACCTTCATCGTCGCATAGTCGTGATAGTCGAGCCCGGCGCGGCGCATCTTGGCGTCGTCCAGCGGAAAGCCGAGCGGCTCGATCAGGTGCAACTGCACCCCCGTGTTGGCGCACAGGCGGATGATGTTGCCCGTGTTGGGCGGGATTTCTGGTTCGACCAGTACTACGTGAAACAAATTCCTCTCCTTTAATTTGGCGCCGTGCGCGCGAACACCAGGTTCGACACGCGCACCGCGCCGGCGCGCTTCAAGGCCGCCGCCAGTTCGGCCAGCGTCTGCCCGCTGGTCATCACATCGTCGACCACGCCCACGTGACGGCCCTGAACGCACTCGTCCCTTACCACGAACGCGCCGCGGATGTTATCAATCCGCTCGCCAGGCGACACGCCCGACTGCGCGCGCGTGTCCCGTGCGCGAACGGCCAGCCGCGGCCGCAGCGCGATGCCCAGCGCGCCTGACAGCGGCCGCGCGATCTCGAGCGCCTGGTTAAAGCCCCGTTCGACCAGCCGCCGCGGACCCAGCGGCACCGGGCACAGCAAGTCCGGCAGAGCAAATCCCGGCTGCGCCAGCACCGCGTCGCGCAGAATGTGCGCGAACCAGGGCGCCAGCGCGAGCCGGCCGGCGAACTTCAGTTGCAGCACCAGCTGGTCCAGCGGCGCGGCGTAATCGACTGCCGCAATCGTCGCGTCATAAGCCGGGCTGTTGGCCAGGCAGCTGCCGCAGCGCAGCCCTTCTTGCGGCACCGGGTTGGCGCAGCACGGGCAGCGCGTGCGCCGCGGCGCTACGTACTGTTGGTGGCACGGCCGGCAGATCACATCGACGCCCGCCGCGCCGCACAGGGCGCAGCTTGACGGCAGCAGCGCGCACGCCAGCGCGCGCGGCCAGCGGTGCAACCACAGGCGTAGGCGATCCGGCATCGGCTCGTATTCCTACAAACATGTACACTGCCGCATTATCGCATTTGTATGCTGTCCAATTATGGTTTCTCCCCAATCCCCATCCAAGATGAGCGCGCCGATTGATCTTGAGCGCGTGCGTGCGCTGTTCGCCCGGCCCGAACGTGTTTCGGCCTCCGGTTTTTTGCGGCGCGAGATCGCCGAGCGCATGCACGAGCGCTTGGCGCTGGTGAAGATCAATCCGCATCAAGTGCTCGATGCCGGCTGCGGCAGCGGCGCCGACCTGGCGCTGCTGCAAAAGACCTATCCGGCGGCGCAGATCGTCGGCGTGGACGCCGTGCCCGCCATGCTCGAGGCCGCCAAAGCCCCGGCGCCCGCCTTGCGCGCGCTTAACCAGATGCTGAGCCGTTTACTGCCAGCCAAGGCCGGTGTCGACCTGGTTTGCGCTGACTTCGGCAACCTCCCATTTGGGATGAACTCGCTAGACCTCATCTGGTCGAATCTTGCGTTGCACTGGCATCCGCAGCCGGACCGCGTGTTTGCCGAATGGCGGCGGGTGCTGCGCGTCGATGGCCTGTTGATGTTCTCGAACTTCGGACCGGACACCTTCAAGGAACTGCGCGCCGCGTTCGCGGCGATGGACGAGAGTCCGCACGCGCTGCCGTTCGTCGACATGCACGACTTTGGCGACCAGCTGGTGGAAGCCGGTTTCAGCACGCCAGTGATGGACATGGAGCAGATCACCGTGACCTACGACACCGTGGACGCGCTGTTGGCCGACGTGCGCGCGTTCGGCGGCAACCCGCTGGCAACGCGCCGGCGTGCTCTGGTGGGGCGGGCGGCATGGCAAAAGATGCTGGCGGCGCTGGAATCGCAGCGGCGGCCGGACGGCAAACTGGCGCTGACGTTCGAGGTGATCTACGGCCACGCGTTCCGGCCGGCGCCGCGCGTGAATGCGGCAGGAGAGGCAATCATTCGCTTTCAGCCCCGCAAAGGCTGAGGCGGATCGCAAAACAGGTGCATGCGCAGACACGGCATGCTACGCTTGCGGGCGCAGGCAGTAGCAAAGCGTCATCCCGGGGGTACGCGTTTTCCTTGAATTAAGATTGCTTGCATGAGTATAATCAAAGACACTTTTTTCGACTGAAGCAGTAAAACGCTAAAAATCAGGAAGAAAAGCGTAGAAGTCGAACTGGTTGTTGCATCAGCATCATTGGTAGCAAATTGTAGGTCTCGTCCATCGGTAAATGCCGGTGGGCGGTGTCAGGGCTCCTGACGGCTCGCAGTGCATAACGCGCTGCGGGGCGGTGCGGGAGCCTTTTTGCGAAATGGTTTCGGAGCGGCGGCGGTTCTTCGTTCATGAACGCTGACCGTTTAAGAATATTTTTATTTTTGGGTGGTTGGGGAAAACATGACACATGCAAAGCGACTTCAAGCCTTGATGCTCGGTCTCGCAGTATCGGCCAGCATCCCAGCACTGGCGTTACCGATGCCGGAAATAACAGGGCGACCGGTGGAACGCCAGTTGGGCATGCAGCCGCCCGTAACGCAAATCGGCGCCGAGGTCTACAGCCTGCACAACTGGATGATGCTGGTCTGCCTGATCATCTTCATCGGCGTGTTCGGCGTCATGTTCTACTCGGTGTTCCGCCACCGCAAATCACTCGGCCACAAAGCGGCCACCTTCCACGAATCTACCGCTGTTGAAATCGCCTGGACCGTCGTACCGTTCCTGATCGTGATCGGCATGGCCCTGCCGGCCACCCGCACCGTGATCGCGATGAAGGACACCTCGAACCCGGACCTGACGATCAAGGTCACCGGCATGCAGTGGAAATGGGGTTACGACTACCTCAAGGGCGAAGGCGAGGGCATCTCCTTCCTGTCCGCCCTGTCCACCCCGCGCGACCAGGTAGGCGCGCCGGGCGTGGCGCCGACCGAACCGCGCGGCGACAACTATCTGCTCGAAGTCGACAACGAGATGGTCGTCCCGGTCAACAAGAAGATCCGCCTGGTGCTGACCGCCAACGACGTGATCCACTCGTGGACGATCCCCGCATTCGCCGTCAAGCAGGACGCGATTCCCGGCTTCGTGCGCGACACCTGGTTCCGCGCCGAGCAGACCGGCACCTATCGCGGCAGCTGCGTGGAGCTGTGCGGCAAGGAGCACGCCTTCATGCCGATCGTCGTGAAGGTGGTCTCGCAGGACGAATACACCGCCTGGGTCGGGGCCCAGAAAGCCAAGATGGCAGCCGCCGCCGAGAATCCGAACAAGGTCTGGACCCTGGACGAACTGAAGACCCGCGGCGAAAAAGTCTATGCCACCGACTGCGTGGCCTGCCACCAGGCCAACGGCAAGGGCGTGCCGGGCACTTTCGCGCCGCTCGATGGCTCGCCGGTGGTGAACGGTCCCAAGGCTGAACAGATCGAGGTCCTGCTGAACGGCAAGCACAGCGGCAAATACTCGGCCGAGATGCCGTCCTGGAAGCAGCTGTCGGATACCGACATCGCCGCCGTGATCACCTATACCCGCAACAACTGGAGCAACCACGCTGCGGAAAACATCGTTCAACCGGCCGAGGTTCTGGCTGCACGTAGCAAGTAAGAAAGACAGGAAACTGAAATGACTACAAGCACTCTCGATCACGCCCACGACCACGACCACGCCCATGACCACCCGCATGGCTGGCGCCGCTGGCTGTTCGCCACCAACCACAAGGACATCGGCACGCTCTACCTGTGGTTCTCGTTCACCATGTTCCTGTCGGGCGGCGTGCTGGCACTGTTGATCCGCTCCGAGCTGTTCAAGCCCGGCCTGCAATTCTTCCAGCCTGAATTCTTCAACCAGCTGACCACGATGCACGGCATCGTGATGGTGTTCGGCGCGGTCATGCCCGCCTTCGTGGGCTTTGCGAACTGGATGATCCCGCTGCAGATCGGCGCCTCGGACATGGCGTTCGCGCGCATGAACAACTTCTCGTTCTGGCTGCTGCCGCCGGCCGCGATCCTGCTCGCCACCTCGTTCTTCGTGCCGGGCGGGGCGACCGCCGCCGGCTGGACCCTGTACGCGCCGCTCACGACCCAGATGGGTCCGGGCATGGACATGGCGATCTTTGCCCTGCACATCATGGGCGCCTCGTCGATCATGGGTTCGATCAACATCATCGTCACCATCCTGAACATGCGCGCGCCCGGCATGACCCTGATGAAGATGCCGATGTTCTGCTGGACCTGGCTGATCACCGCCTACCTGCTGATCGCGGTCATGCCGGTGCTGGCCGGCGCCATCACCATGACGCTGACCGACCGCCACTTCGGCACCACCTTCTTCAACGCCGCCGGCGGCGGCGACCCGGTCATGTACCAGCACATCTTCTGGTTCTTCGGCCACCCCGAGGTGTACATCATGATCCTGCCGGCGTTCGGCATCGTGTCGCAGATCGTGCCGGCCTTCGCGCGCAAGCCGCTGTTCGGCTACGCCTCGATGGTGTACGCCACCGCGTCGATCGCGATCCTGTCGTTCATCGTCTGGGCGCACCACATGTTCACCACCGGCATGCCAGTGACCAGCCAGCTGTTCTTCATGTACGCCACCATGCTGATCGCGGTGCCGACCGGCGTGAAGGTGTTCAACTGGGTCGCCACCATGTGGCGCGGTTCGATGACCTTTGAGACCTCGATGCTGTTCGCGGTCGGCTTCATCTTCGTGTTCACGATGGGCGGCTTCACCGGCCTGATCCTGGCCGTGACCCCGATCGACATCGCGCTGCAGGACACCTACTACGTGGTGGCGCACTTCCACTACGTGCTGGTGGCCGGCTCGCTGTTCGCGCTGTTCGCCGGCTTTTATTACTGGAGCCCGAAGTGGACCGGCCACATGTACCCTGAACTGCGCGGCAAGATCCACTTCTGGGCCTCGCTGATCACGTTCAACATCACCTTCTTCCCGATGCACTTCCTGGGCCTGGCCGGCATGCCGCGCCGCTACGCCGACTACGCCGCGCAGTTCACGGACTGGAACACTGTGGCCACCATCGGCGCGTTCGGCTTTGGCCTGTCGCAGGTCTACTTCCTGTTCTTCGTGGTGCTGCCGACCATCCGCGGCGGCGCCAAGGCAGCCGACAAGCCGTGGGAAGCGGCGGAAGGCCTGGAATGGACCGTGCCGAGCCCGGCGCCGTTCCACACCTTCGAAACGCCGCCGCTGGTGAAGTGATGGATGAACCCAAACCGAAGAAGCCGAACAACCTCAGGACTGGTTTGCTGTTGGCGGCGCTGGCGTTGTTCTTCTTCGTAATGCTGTTTGTAAAACGCCTCTGGCTGAGCTGAAAAAGTGAGCAAGGAACAGGATCGCAGTCTCAAGTTGAACCGCACGATGCTGGGCAAGCTGGTCGTGGTTGCGATCCTGATGTTCGGTTTCGGCTATGCGCTGGTACCCGTCTACCGGAAGGCATGCGAGGTGCTCGGCATTAACGTGCTGACGGCGAAGGACGGGACCGTGGCACGGCCGACCAACACCCAGGTCGACCTGTCGCGCACGATCACGATCGAGCTCGACGGCAACGCGCAGGGGCCGTGGCGCTTCCGGCCGACCCAGAACAGCGTGACGGTGCACCCGGGCGAACTGACCACCGTGATCTACGAGGTGGTCAACACCCAGGGCAGGGCGCTCAAGGCACAGGCAATCCCGAGTTACGCGCCGCAGTCGGCGGCGCCGCACTTCAAGAAGGTTGAATGCTTCTGTTTCCGGGAGCAGGTGCTGCAGGCGCACGAGGCGCGTCAGATGCCGGTCGTGTTCTACATCGATCCGGCGCTGCCGCGCGAGGTGACCAACATCACCCTGTCGTACACCTTCTTTGAGATCGGCGCGGTAACCGCGTCGAAGTGATATGGACGAGACAGACAAACCGACCCAGCGCAACGCCTCATTCGGCAAGACGATGAAGGCCGTGTTCTGGTCGTTCTTCGGGGTGCGCAAGAAGCGGGACTACGACCATGATGCGGCGCACCTGAACCCATTACACCTGATCGTCGCCGCGCTGATCGGGCTGGTGCTGTTTATCGGGGTGCTGATCGCCCTCGTGAAATTTGCGGTATCGAAGTAAGCATTCCAACTGAAGCAACTACTCAACACCACAGTACAAGATTGACTTAGGAGATTGAAGATGAGTTTGCCACACACCGCGCCGTACTACTTCGTGCCGGGCCCCTCGAAATGGCCGGTCGCCGCCGGCGTCTCGATGCTCACGACCATGGCCGGCGCGTCCGGCTGGGTCAACGGCACCGTCTGGGGGCCGGGGGTCTGCATCGCCGGCATCGTTGCGATGCTCGTCACCTTGTATTTCTGGTTCGGTGATGCGATTTCCGAATCGGAATCGGGCAAGTATGGCGCCCGCATCGACACCTCGTACCGCTGGTCGATGAGCTGGTTCATCTTCTCCGAAGTCATGTTCTTCGGCGCCTTTTTCGGTGCGCTGTTCTACGCGCGCTCGATCTCGATGCCGTGGCTGTCCGACCTCGACCACAAGATCCTCTGGCCGGACTTTAACGGCCACTGGGGCAACGCCGGCCCGGCAGGCGTGATCGAGCCGTTCACCACGATGGGCCCGTTCCCGATCCCGACCATCAACACCGCGTTGCTGCTCTCCTCGGGCGTGACCCTGACCATCGCGCACCACGCGCTGCGCGCGGGGCACCGCAGCAAGACCGCGTTCTGGCTGTTCATGACCATCGTGCTGGGCGCGGTCTTCATTGGCTTCCAGGCTTACGAGTACCACCACGCGTACACCGAGCTGAACCTCAAGCTGTCGTCGGGCATCTACGGTTCAACCTTCTTCATGTTGACCGGCTTTCACGGCTTCCACGTGACGCTGGGTGCGATCATGCTGTCGGTGATCCTGTACCGCGTGCTGCGAGGGCACTTTACGCCAGACAGTCATTTCGGGTTTGAAGGCGCGGCGTGGTACTGGCACTTTGTCGACGTGGTGTGGCTGGGCTTGTATATCGTCGTGTATTGGATGTAAAAGGGCCTGTGCGGCGTAGGGTGCGCACCTGTGCGCACGCGGTACGGTTGCGCAAAGTTTGCTTCCGCGTGCGCACGGGGTGCGCACCCTACGGTATTCGGCCCGTTTGCTGAATGAAAAAGGGGACGGGCTGCGTCTGCAGCCGTCCCCGGTTTTTATCCGGCTAGCGCATCGAAATGCCAGTCGGCTGGATCCAGCCCAGCTTGTAGGCGCCGAGCACGATCAGGAACAGGGTGACCGACAGCCCGACACGCATCGCCAGTGCCTGCACTGTGCGGTTGCTCCTGCCCTTGTCGCGCATCAGGAAGAACAAGGCCGAGGCGAGGCTGGCGATGATCAGGGTGAATGCGATGCCAACGAAGATTTTCATGATGCGGCTCTGGCCCCATATGTCAGTTGAGGCTTCATTGTAATGCGTTTCACCTTTCATTTTAGACTAGTACCTTTCATCGCGACCGTGCTGCTGGTTGCGCTGGGCATTGCGCTGGGCAACTGGCAGGAGCGGCGCGCTGCTCAAAAGATGGCGATCTACCAGCGGCTGGCCGAGCGCTTCCCCCAGGCGCCCATCGTGCTCGGTCCCGCGCCCATGCCGGCCGCGCCAATGGAATTTCGGCGCGTCACCGTCACCGGCCAGTTCGACACGGCATGGCCAATTTTTCTAGAGAATAAGACTTACCAGGGCCGTCCCGGGTCGTATCTCGTAATGCCGTTTAAAATAGCGGATTCGCAGATGTACGTACTGGTCGCGCGCGGCTGGTTGCCGGGCGATCCGGCTCGCTATGACAAGGTCCCCGACTATCCGACGCCCACTGGCACGGTGACGATCGAAGGCAGGGTGGCCGGCTCGCTCGGCCGTGCCCTGCAGTTGGGCAAGCCTCCCGTGTTGCGGCCGAACGCCTTCGTGCAGAACCTCGAACCGGCCGCGTTTGCCCAGGCCAGCGGCTTGCGGTTGCAGCCGTTTTTTGTCGAGCAGACTGGCCCCAAGCTGGAAGGCGAACCGTTCGTGCGTGATTGGCCGGCGCCGGCAATGGGGATCGAGAAACACCAGGGCTACGCGTTCCAGTGGTACGCGCTGGCAGCGATGGCCTTCCTCTTTTTTGTGATAACGGGATTTCGGAGTGGAACGAAACATGACGGCTGAGGTAGCAAGCAGGACGGCCCGCGTCAACGGGCGCTGGAAAATGTTGTTGGTGTTCCTGATCTGCGCGGCGCCGATGATTGCGGCCTACGTGGCTTATTACATCGTCAAGCCAACTTCGCGCAACAACTACGGCACGCTGATCGATCCGCGCAACCATCCCATTCCCGCGATGGCCACGACCACGCTCGATGGCCGGCCGCAGACGCTCGATGCGTTCAAGGGCAAGTGGATCATGCTCAAGGCCGGCGGCGGCGCCTGCAACGACGCCTGCCGCAACCAGCTGTTCGAGATGCGCCAGTTGCGTCTGATGCAAGGCAAGGAAATGGACCGCATCGAGCGCGTCTGGCTGATCACCGACAGCGAACCGCTGGACACGATCGTGATCCGCGAATTCGACGGCACCCACATGCTGCGCGCGCCGCAAAACGTCGTCAACCAATGGTTGCCTGCCGATCCGGGCACCACCTTCGAAGACCACATTTACCTGATCGACCCGCTGGGCAACCTGATGTTGAGCTTCCCGAAAGACGCGGACCGCCCGGAAGCGCGCAAGAAGATGCACAAGGACATTGCCAAGCTGCTCAAGGCGTCCGCGATCGGCTGATTTCAAGATGCACGTAACACACCTGATCCAACTGGCCGTCACCGGCCTGCTCGTGGCCTGCCTGCCGCTCTCGATGGTCTGGATGTCATCCGACGCCAACAAGTACCGCAAGCTGGTGTGGGTGGCTGTCTTCCTCACTTTTGACCTGATCGTGTTCGGCGGCTTCACGCGCCTGACCGACTCGGGCCTGGGCTGCCCCGACTGGCCCGGCTGCTACGGCATGGCCAACCCGTTCCTGGCGCACGAGCACATTTCGGCGGCCGAGGCGCTTATGCCCACCGGTCCCGTCACCGTGGCCAAGGCCTGGATCGAGATGATCCACCGCTACCTGGCGATGGGCATCGGCTTCGTGATCATCGCGCTGATGATCAAGGCGTGGCAGCAGTGGCGACGGACGCGCGCGAGCGCGTTTGCGCCGCTGATGCCGACGCTGCTGTTTCTTCTCGTCTGCCTGCAGGGCGCGTTCGGCGCCTGGACCGTGACCATGAAGCTGCAGCCGATTATCGTGACGACCCACCTGCTGCTGGGGCTGACGCTGCTGGCGATGCTCGTTTGGTTGGGCGGGCGCGAGGACAACGTGCTTGCGCCGCCCCAGCCGTCGCACGACCCTGCCGCGCTGCGCGGCGTGCGCCGCCTGGCAATCGGGTCGGCGCTGGTTCTCCTGGTGCAGATCGCGCTGGGCGGGTGGGTGAGCACCAACTACGCGACCCTGGCCTGCAGCGATTTCCCGCTTTGCAATGGCCAACTGGTGCCGGAAATGGATTTCGAACATGGCTTCACGCTGTGGCGTGAACTGGGCCGCACGGCCGCCGGCCATTACCTGCCGTTCTCGGCGTTGACGGCCATCCACTGGGTGCATCGCAACTTCGCGATGATCGTGGTCGTCGTGCTGGGTCTGACGGTGTGGCGCGCCTGGCCGCATGCCCACCTGCGACCGACCGCGCGCAAGCTCGCGCTGGTGCTGTCGCTGCAGGCGCTGACCGGTGTTGCGACAGTGTTTCTAAACTTCCCACTCACCATCGCCGTTCTCCACAACGCGGGGGCGGCGCTGCTGGTGCTGCTGGTAACCATGTTAAACTACAAGGCCAAGTACCAACTGGACCTGGCGTCGCCTACCCCCCGCGCGCCAAACGTCACTCCTGCAAGTCTCCACCAATGACCACCCAGACTATTAGCCACAAGCCTGCCACCCGCGCATCGCAGTACTGGGCGCTGACCAAGCCCCGGGTAACCCAGCTGGCCGTGTTTTGCGCCGTGATCGGCATGTTCCTGTCGACCGACGGCTTTCCCGGCTGGCGCCCCCTGATCGCCGGCACCATCGGCATCTGGCTGCTGGCCGGCGCCGCGTTTGCCGTCAACTGCCTGGTCGAGGCCGAAGTGGACGCACGCATGGCGCGCACCGCGCGCCGCGCCACCGCCATGGGCGAACTCTCGCGCACCCAGACCCTGACCTTTTCCGGCGTGATCGGCGGCGCCGGCATGTGGGTGCTGTACACCCAGGTCAACCCGCTGACGATGTGGCTCACCTTCGTTACCTTCGTGGGCTACGCGGTGATCTACACCATCCTGCTCAAGCCCTACACGCCGCAGAACATCGTGATCGGCGGCTTGTCGGGCGCCATGCCGCCGGCGCTCGGCTGGGCCGCGGTCGCAGACCACGTGCCGATGGAGGCATGGCTGCTGGTGCTGATCATCTTCATGTGGACCCCGCCGCATTTCTGGGCGCTGGCCATGTACCGGCGCGACGACTACAAGCGCTCGGGCCTGCCGATGATGCCGGTCACCCACGGGCTGAAATACACCGGCCTGCAGGTGTGGCTGTACACCGTCGCGCTGGCTGCCACCACGCTGCTGCCGTGGGCCGTGCACATGAGCGGCCTGCTGTACCTGGGCGCCGCCGTCGTGCTCAACGCCGTTTTCCTGCGCCACGCCTGGCTGATCTACAAGCACTACACCGACCAGATCGCGCGCAAGGCATTTGCCTGGTCGATCGTCTACCTGTCGCTGCTGTTCGCGGCGCTGCTGGTCGACCACTATTTCAAGTTCTGATTTCGATATGAAAAAACTGCTGACCGTGCTGGTCATGACCGTGCTGCTGGCCGGCTGTGACAAGGTGTTCCACAAGGCGCCGAGCTTCGAAAATACCGATGTGACCGGGCTCGAGTATGGCAAAGATTTCTCGCTGCTTGATCACAACGGCAAGCCGCGCACCCTGGCCGATTTCAAGGGCAAGGTGGTTGTCATGTTCTTCGGCTACACCCAGTGCCCGGACGTGTGCCCGACCACCATGGCCGAAATGACGTCCGTGATGAAGGAACTGGGGCCGTCCGCCGACAAGGTGCAGGTGCTGTTCGTCACGCTCGACCCGGAGCGCGACACGCGCGAAATCCTGTCGCAATACGTGCCGGCGTTCGACCAGCGTTTCCTGGGACTGTATGGCACGCCCGAGCAGACCGCCCAGGTGGCCAAGGAATTCAAGGTGTTCTACACGAAAGTGCCGGGGTCGGCAGCAAACACTTACACGCTCGACCACTTTGCCGGCATGTATGTGTTCGACCAGGACGGCAAGATTCGCCTGTTCGTGCGCAATGGGCAGGATCCGCGGACGATCGTTCACGACATCCGGCAGCTGTTATCGTAAGGTAGAGCAAACTAGACGCAAACGTACCGCGTGCGCACAGGTGCGCACCCTACGGCTACGATTTGCACGCCGTAGGGTGCGCACCCGTGCGCACCGGTACGTTCGCGTTTCGTTGGCGCTTCTCTAATCCTCCTCGTCCGCGCCGCCTGCCCGCGCCAGCCGCGGAATCACCTTCACCAGCAAAATCCGCGGCCCGTTCATCTTCCTGACCACGACATCGAACATCGGGAACGCGATCCGCTGCCCCTGTTTCGGAATGTCCCCGAGCTTGGCCATCAGCAGGCCGCCGACCGATTCCACCTCGTCCAGCCCCATCTGTTCATTGTCGATGTCGATCCCCAGCGCGCGCTCGAGCGAGAAGATCGGCAGGCTGGCCTTGCCGATGAAGGTGCCGTCGGCCTGTGGCAGCCAGTCGTTTTCGTTGAGCCGGAATTCGTCGCGGATTTCGCCCACCATCGCGCCCAGCAGGTTGTCCAGCGTGATGAAGCCGACCGGACGCTTGCCCTTTTCGCCGATCAGCGCGAAGTGCGGGGCGCCGCGCTTGAAACGGCGGAAGATCTCCGGCGCCGGGGTGCGCGCCGAGATCACTTCGACCGGCCGCAAAAAGTCCGCCAGGTCGTTGATCGCGCGCCCCGACTGCTGGGCAAAGAACAGGTCCTTCAGGTGGATCACGCCCAGCACCTCCTCGCCTTCCTCGTCGAAATAGGGATAGCGCGAAAAGCGGTTGCGGCGCACGGTGTCCAGATTCGCCTCCACCGTGCGGCTGGCGTACAGCGCGATCACCTCGTTAATCGGCCGCATCAGGTCCGACACCGTCATCTGCGAAAAATCGAGCGACTGGGCCAGGATGTGGCGCTGGTCGTGCAGCAGCTTTTCGCCCGGCGCGCCGGTGCTGGTGCGCAGGATCATCTTCAGTTCGTCGGTCGAGTAGTGGGTGGCTTCGTGGCCGCCGCCCGCGCCGGACAGGCCGGAAATGCGCAGCACCAGGTTGGCGCTGGCGTTGAGCAGCCAGATCGCCGGGTACATCAGCCAATAAAAGCCGTACAGCGGCAGCGCGCTCCACAGGCCGACCGCTTCGGGAATGCGGATCGCCAGCGACTTGGGCGCCAGCTCGCCGACCACGATGTGCAGGAACGAGATCACGCCGAACGCGATCACGAACGACACGCCGTGGATCAGCTCGGGCGAGGTCACGCCGAGCGCGCCGAACACCGGTACCAGCAGGCGCGCGAAGGCCGGTTCGCCGACCCAGCCAAGGCCGAGCGAGGCGAGGGTGATGCCGAGCTGGCAGGCGGAAAGATAGGCGTCCAGCTGGCCGTGGACCTCGGCCAGGATGCGGCCGCGCAGGCCAGTGGTTTTGGCGATGGCGCGCACCCGCGTCTTGCGTAATGTGACGATGCCGAATTCGGCCGCCACGAAAAAGCCGTTCAGCACCACGAGCAGCAGCGCGAGAACGACGAATAAAACATTTTGCATAAATAACTTGTATAAACGAAAGGCAAAGCCCGCGCATTGTACGCGTCAAGCGGCTGCCAGCCCTCCCTGGGGCACCGCCGACAGGATCGCCTCCACCGCCGGATGCTTGATCTTGCGTTCGTTCGAGATCGCGAAAAACTGTTCGCGCACCTGCGGCACGCGCCCGACCAGCCTGGCTCCCAACTGCTCGGCAAGGTCATTGACCAGCGCCGCCGGCGCGAAGAACAGGCCCAGGCCGCGCCGCCCGAAGGTGTTGAGCAGCGCGTTGTCTTCGAACTCGCCGACCACGTCCGGCCGCAGGTTGTGCCCTTCGAACCATTCGTCGATTTTGCCCCGCAAGGCATTATTACGCGTCGGCAGCAGGAACGGCGCGCCGTTCAAATTCCCGGGAAAGCCCTTCTCGTAGACCGCGGCCAGGCTCGGCGCGCCGACCACGATCGTCTCGCTCTCGAACAACTGGTGGCTGAACACGCGTAGCAGGGTGCCGGAGCGCGCCGGACGGTCGCTCAGCACCACGTCGAGCTTGTGCAGCACCAAGTCGCCCAGCAGCGCTTCGTGCTGGTCCTCGTAGCACACCAGCCGTACCGGCGTGGCCAGTTGGGTGGTCGCTTCCAGCAGGCGGTACGCGGTGAGCTTGGGCAGCGAGTCGGAAATGCCCACCGACAGGCGCGTACGTACGCTGTCGGCCTCGTCCAGCGCTTCCTGCATTTGTTCGCCGAGCAGGAAGATCTGGTCCGCGTAGTTGAGCGCGGTGCGCCCGGCTTCGGTCAGTATCAGGCGCCGGCCCTGCTGGGTGAACAAGGCCTTGCCCACCGCCTGCTCGAGCAGGGTGAGCTGGGTGCTGACGGTCTGTACGGCCAGCCCCAGCCGCTCGGCCGCGCGCGTGATGCTGCCTTCCTTGGCCACCACCCAGAAGTAGTACAGGTGGCGGAAATTTGGTCCGGTATTTTTCATCTCTTCCGTTTTCTCGAAGGAATGCTTCGATTCTCTTCGCTTTTTATGTCGCTTGTCCAGCCCTACACTCTGTCATATCAAATCAAACACATTGAAGGAAAACAAAACATGAAGCACTTCAAGATGTCGTTCCTCGTCACCGCGCTCTGCCTTGTGGCCGCCGGCTGGTGGGGATACGAGCACAGCGGCATGGCCGGCGCCCTGACCGGCATCGGCATTGCCGCGATCCTGGCGGTCATGGAGGTGTCGCTGTCCTTCGACAACGCGGTGGTCAACGCGTCCGTGCTCAAGACTTGGAACGAGCGCTGGCAGAAGCTGTTCCTCGGCGTGGGCATCATCATTGCCGTGTTCGGCATGCGCCTGCTGTTCCCGCTGGTGATTGTCGCGGTGGCGGCCGACCTTGGCCTGATGGAGGTGTGGAACCTTGCCTTGTCCGACCCCAAGCAATACTCGATGCACCTGACTAATCACCACGCGGAAGTGGCGGCCTTCGGCGGCATGTTCCTGCTGCTGGTGTTCCTCAATTTCCTGTTCGACGACGAGAAGGAACTGCACTGGCTTGGCCATGTCGAGCAAAAGCTCGGCGCGCTGGGCAAGGTGTCGTCGATCTCGGTGATGGTCGCGATCGGCACGCTGATGGCCAGCATGACGCTGGTGGCGCCGGAGCAGAAGATGGTGGTGCTGATGTCGGGCCTGTGGGGCATCCTGATCTATGTCGGCGTGGATATGATCAGCAGCCTGCTGGAGAAGGAAGAAGAGGGCGCGGGCAATGTCGGCGACATGGTCAAGAAGGGCGGCATCGGCGGTTTCCTGTACCTGGAGGTGCTGGATGCCTCGTTCAGCTTCGACGGCGTGATCGGCGCGTTCGCGATCACCAGCGACGTCGTGATCATCATGCTGGGCCTGGCGATCGGCGCCATGTTCGTGCGCTCGCTGACGGTGTTCCTGGTCAAGAAGGGCACGCTCGACGAGTTCGTGTACCTGGAGCATGGCGCGCACTACGCGATCGGTATCCTGGCCGCGATCATGCTGTTGAGTATGAAGTTCCACATCCCTGAGCTCGTCACCGGCCTGACTGGCGTGGCCTTCATCGCCGCCTCGCTGTGGTCGTCGATCAAGTACAAGAAGGAACAGGCGGCGCTGGGCGTCAGTGAAAAGGACGAACTGTCGGCGTAACAGCGCGAGAACAAGCCCGGTAACGGGCGCAACGAACCGCGCGGCGAGCGGCAGAACACCAGCTCGCTGCGCGTGATAACCGAGGTGTTCAAGAAAGTCCTTTAACTTTAGGAGGTCACATCATGGCAATCAGTCTGCAAAAGGGCGGTAACGTCAACCTGTCGAAAGAGGCTCCGGGCCTGTCGCGGCTGACCGTCGGCCTGGGCTGGGACGTGCGCGCCACCGATGGCGCCGAATTCGACCTGGATGGCGTGGTGTTCATGGTCAACCAGTCGGGCAAGGTACGCTCGGACAAAGACTTTATCTTCTACAATAATCTGAAGTCGGTCGATGGTTCGGTGGAGCATTCGGGCGACAATCGAACCGGTGCCGGCGACGGCGATGACGAGAGCGTTACGATCGACCTTTCCCGGGTTCCGGCCGACATCGACAAGATCGTGGTCGCCGTTACCATCCACGATGCCGACGCACGCCGCCAGAACTTCGGCATGGTCAGCAAGGCGTTCGTCCGCTGCGTCAATGCCGGCAATAACGGCGAAATCGCCCGCTTCGACCTGTCGGAAGACGGCTCCACCGAGAGCGCGATGATCTTTGGCGAAGTGTATCGCAACGGCGCCGACTGGAAGTTCCGCGCAATCGGCCAGGGGTTCAAGGGCGGGCTGGCTCCGCTGGCGAAGAACTACGGCGTCAACGTTTAATCGCAACCAGGTTTGCCGCCCGCACGGGCGGCATCCAGAAAGGAAAGCTGCAATGCCAGTTTTTAGCGTGACCGGGGATGTCGATCCCTTCCTGCACGTATCGATGAAACAGGGCGAGACGATCTACTGCGAATCGGATGCCATGGTGATGATGGAATCGACGCTCGACCTGAAGGGCAAGATGCGCGGCGGCCTGGGTAGCGCGCTGATGCGCACCTTCGCCAACGGCGAGTCGTTCTTCCAGCAGCATATCGAGGCGGTGCGCGGCGACGGCGATTGCCTGCTGTCGCCGACGCTGCCAGGCGCGATGCAGGTGGTCGACTGCGGCCCCAACCAGTACATCATCAGCGACGGCGCGTTTGTCGCGGCCAGTGCGAAAGTGGAGCTGCGGGTGCGCACCCAAAGCCTGGGCAACGCGCTCTTTGCGCAGAGCGGCGGCTTTTTCGTGACCGAGACGAGCGGCAGCGGCCAGGTGGTGGTGTCGGGCTTCGGCTCGATGAGCATGCTGGAAGTGGAGCCGGGCAAGGACGCGATCATCGACAACTCGCACGTCGTGGCCTGGGACAGCACCCTGCGCTACGAGGTCTCCATCACCACTGGCCAGAGCAGCGGCTTTCTTGGCAACCTGATCAACAGCCAGACCAGCGGCGAAGGGATCGTCCTGCGCTTTTCCGGCCGCGGCAAGGTTTTTGTGTGTTCCCGTAACCGCAGTGCATTCAAGGCCTGGATGCAGTCGCCGGGGCGGGGCTGATACAAGGAGAAACATATGAGTGTCAATCTGCAAAAGGGGCAGAAGATCTCGCTTGAGAAAGAGGCGGGCGGGAGCTTATCTCGCGTGACGATGGGCCTGGGCTGGGATGCCATCAAGAAGGGTGGATTCTTCGGCTTTGGGGCGCGTACCGAGAGCGTGGACCTGGACGCGTCGTGCGTGCTGTTCGACGAGTCGAACCGGCCGGTCGACGTGGTGTGGTTCCGCCAGCTCAAGAGCCGCGACGGCAGCATCGTGCACACGGGCGACAACCGCACCGGCGCCGGCGAGGGCGATGACGAGCAGATCATCGTCGACCTGGCGCGTGTGCCGGCCAACGTCAAGTCGCTGGTATTCACCGTCAACAGCTTCACCGGCCAAAGTTTTTCGCAGGTGGAGAACGCGTACTGCCGCCTGGTCAATGCATCCAACGACCGGGAAGTGGCGCGTTACGACCTGTCGGTGCAGGGTCCGCACACGGCCCAGATCATGGCCAAGGTGTACCGCCACAATGGCGAGTGGAAGATGCATGCGATTGGTGAAAACGCGAGCGGCCGCACCTTCGATGACCTGATGCCGGTGATCACACCGCATCTGTAGCAATTACGGGGCCTTGGCCGGAGGCGTAGGGTGCGCACCTGTGCGCACGCGGTCACCGCATGCTGACTTGCGGCT